>JAZOTM010000036.1:0-243702 GCA_045657625.1 Lachnospiraceae bacterium | reverse complement strand
TCCATCTCAATCGTTCCAGGTGGTTTGCTGGTGAGGTCATACATTACGCGGTTTACTCCACGGACCTCGTTTATGATTCTGCTCATTACTGTCTGTAACACTTCGAATGGAATCTCTGCTGCCTCTGCAGTCATAAAGTCGATGGTACGAACTGCACGAACTGCAACTGCATAGTCATAGGTTCTCTCATCACCCATAACACCAACCGAACGCATATTGGTAAGTGCTGCAAAATACTGGTTTGGCATCCATGGAGCTTCTTCCCCATGAGCTTCCTTATATTCACAAGCAGCTTTATCTACTTCTTCACGATAAATGTAATCTGCATCCTGTACCATGCGTACCTTTTCTGCAGTTACTTCACCAATGATTCGAATTCCAAGTCCAGGTCCCGGGAATGGCTGACGGAATACCAAATATTCAGGCAATCCAAGTTCCAATCCAACAGCACGAACCTCATCCTTAAATAAGTTACGAAGAGGTTCAATAATTTCCTTAAAATCTACATAATCCGGAAGGCCACCAACATTGTGATGAGACTTAATCACTGCAGATTCTCCGCCCAATCCGGATTCCACTACATCCGGATAAATGGTTCCCTGTGCAAGGAAATCCACCTTTCCAATCTTCTTTGCCTCTTCTTCGAAGACACGGATAAATTCTTCACCAATAATTTTTCTCTTTTGTTCCGGTTCAGATACACCTGCAAGTTTTGCATAATATCTTTCTGCTGCATTTACACGAACAAAATTAATGTCAAATGCTCCCTTTGTTCCAAATACACCTTCTACTTCATCACCTTCATTTTTGCGAAGTAAACCATGATCCACAAATACACAGGTCAACTGTTTGCCAATCGCTTTTGCTAAAAGGGCTGCTAAAACAGAGGAATCCACACCACCGGAAAGAGCCAACAGCACCTTGCCGTCGCCTACTTTTTCACGAATCGCTGTGATCTGTTCCTGAACAAAAGAATCCATCTTCCAGTCACCACTACATCCGCATACATTGTATACAAAATTGCGTAACATCTTTGAACCCTCCGGTGTATGTAAAACCTCCGGATGGTACTGCATTCCATACAAATTCTTTTCTGTATTTTCAACTGCTGCATATGGACAATTATCCGTATGTGCGATTGTACGGAATCCATCAGCAACCTTAGAAATATAATCAAAATGGCTCATCCAGCATGTTGTTTCTGCCGGAACTTCCTGGAATAATGCAGAATCAGTTTCTACAAAAAGTTCTGTTTTACCATACTCGCGTACCGGAGCCTTTTCAACCTTTCCTCCAAGTACATGCATCATCAACTGTGCACCATAGCACAATCCTAAAACAGGCACTCCCATTTCAAATAATGCCGGATCACAAGTCGCTGCTCCCGGTTCGTAACAGCTGGCAGGTCCGCCGGTTAAAATAATACCCTTAGGATTTTTTGCCTTAATTTCTTCTAATGGCGTGCGATATGAATAAATTTCACAGTACACATTATTTTCACGCACACGTCTTGCCACCAACTGATTGTATTGACCACCAAAATCAATAACGATGACTGTCTCCTTCTGCATAAATTCCTCCTATCTCTTCTTGCTCTCTGCCAGACACGAATACCTTTTACGCTCTCTGGCAGACTACTGATATCGCAATGAATTCATTTCCATCATACAAGAAAAGACCTGCTGAACTAACAGGTCTTTCCAATGCGCTTTTCACATTATAATATGCATTTCCTTAATTAACAAGTCTCTATTTAAGAAATATTTTCTTTGCCTGCCGCTAGGGAGATACCCTTTAAGCACACGTACGCCAATATTTCTTTGTTGGGATTCTGCATCTGACATCCATATAAATAAGTGCCACCCTGATCCACAATGCGAATACAAGTGCAACGAACATCCAATCGAAATGCATGATCATTAATCTGATCTTCAAATGCCACTTGTAACGTTTCACCTACTAAATTTAGTTTCTCTCTACACAAAAAAGCTATGCCGCTATTACTAATATCATACGTTTGAATCTGCAAATAACGATTAATTGATTTTGCATAGGCGGTTCCTCTAGGCCAAATACGAATTCTGGTTTCCTCTCGTCGTTCAGAAACCTGACCAATTCGATTAAATGCATTTGTCGTTATTTCATAATAAAATTTATTTTTTACTTTAGATACTTGTACAAACACATTTTTCCATACATAACGAACCTGCGTATTCTCGTCATTGGCATACAAATCAAAGCTCAAGTCATGTCGATTTGAGAATTCTTCAAAATTAATAATTGATCCTTTATAGGAAAAAGGATGCAAATACAATTTTCCTTTATTTAATGCTATCTGTGTCGGAATCTGATATACGTTATCCTGATGAGATACCGATAACATAACCTTCGTTCCTTCTTTAATCTCTTCCAGTCTCATAGCGGTCCTCCTATTAATATCTTAACGGCTTCCGCTCTCATTTACAACATCCAAAACTGTCAAAACCCCATCTTTCACAGAAAAACGGATGTTTTTTTCTGCAAAAAATACACCAAATATTTTATCCGACTCTCTTTGTACCGCCGGTCTTGGATCTTGTTCTAAAACCGCAATCGCAGCCTCTCTTTTATTCTCCGGAAGTTTTTCCAGTAAAGATTCCGGAAAAACCACTTCCAGTCCATATTCGTATACTTCTCCGGCGAACCCATCCGTTGCGTCCGGATGACAATCTGCGTATGGAAGGTAAGGTTTAATATCGTAAATCGGTGTCTGATCCTTTAAATCAATTCCTGAAACCCACAACACCGTTCCCTCTGTTTCCGTCTCTTCTATTCGTTCTAATTTTACAGAAGAAAGTCCTATAGAGTTTGGGCGAAAAGGAGAACGGGTTGCAAAAACCCCCATCCGTTTCTTTCCTCCTAATCTTGGGGGTTTCACCGTTGCTGTCCAGTGTTCCCGTTTCGGGTTCTGAAATTCCCACAACAACCATATATAATTAAACTTTTCCAATCCGCGAACCGCTTCACTATTTCGATATTCCGGTTCAAAAACAATTTTTCCCTGAAGAGATGGCACCAACCCGCTTTGTCGCGGGATGCCAAACTTTTCAGGGAAATCTGTGCGGATATGCGCAATTATTTTCATTCTTCCATATCCTCATTTATTTTTTTATTTCTAGCACGTTCCTTACCCTTATAAATAAAAAATATATAAAAGCAAGCAAACAAAATTCCTGCTACCGGCAACATTAACCATACATAAAATTTTGCTTTGCTGGTCATCACCGTAGTCGTACTCATATAATGATTGTCATCCTCTTCCTGATTTGCATTCGAAGAAACCATGGTCTGTTGTTCCTCTTGCTCATCCATAGATACCACATGCATCACAACCACATAATCAGACGCATGATTAAACATCAAGCCAAATCCGCCGTCTTCATCAATCAATGCTGATTTTTGGAATTCCAATTCTTCTAAATCCGGGTTAAAGTAAAATAAATTTGCGTATAATCCGGTATTCGCCTGATCTGTTTGCAAATGAAGGGTGGCTTCAAAACCAAAGGGTCCATCATAATCCAAAGAAACGGTCATAACCGCATCATCACCGGCAATATCCGTAATCAAACTCTGTGGAATGACATCTGTGGAAAGTTCAACACCCAAATCCACCTCATGCAATCCCGAATCCGGTACATTTTTTCCATAAATAGACCAATATACATTTTCTGCTACAGACAAATTGAGTAATACATTTTTACCGGCGATTTCTGAAAGTAAATCCTCCGGAATCACATTGTTGCCATTTAATTCTACAGATACTTCCAAAGTTTCTGTCGGATTATCCAACAATGAAAAATAGGTTGCTAAGCTAGACCAGTTTGTTTCTTCCGTAAAGGTAAAGGAAACTTTATTGAAAGAAGATAATGGGACTTCTTCCTCTGTGATCAAGGTCGTTTCTTCCTCTGAAGCTTGTATCAATGCAACTACAGCCTCTATCACATTCGTCGTCTCTTGTACGTCTGTAATCTGCGTTGTTCCCTCTGTCGTCGTGGAAAGACTAGATTGTGTGGTCGTGGTGGTTGAAGCAGATTGTGTCGAAGTCGTACTATCTGTTGCTATACTAGCGTCATCTTCCTCTTCTTCCTCTGCTGCCTCATCTTCTGCTTCTAAAATCGTAACAACTATGGGTTCTCCCCAAAATTGCACTTCAATACTGTCACCAACTTCAAATTCGGAAATCACACTTTCCGCGCTAACCTGGCGAACATAATCATACAGTGTACCTTCTTTATTTCCAAAAGAATACCCATTAACTTCTAAAACTCCATATAAAGCGCTGGGATAAATCGAAGGATCCACACATGCACAATCAAATCCGAACAAGGACGTAACTGTTTTTTCTGATACCTTATCATGATCTACTTTTACAATGATTTGCTCATCTTCCAAGAACAAATCGATTCCATTTTCTGCCAAATCTTGAATCTGTATCCCTGCCACAACATCAAAAAGCAGCTGTAAATCGACTGTATAATTAATACGATAAGTCAAGAAATCTATGTCATACAAATAAGCCAAATGCTCTTCATAATAATAATTATATTTTACGGTTGGTTCTTCTTCGTCCCAAAGTAAAACGTAATCTGCAAGTGCCTCATATACAGCATCCAAATCCTGCTGTGCCTGTTCTTTCGAACTGTTTTCTCCAATACGATAGGTCTTTTGGATCACCAAATCCGTATAGATAAAACCACCCCAAAAATTAAGACCATACACTTCCAATTCACAGGTATACTCACCGGGAAACTGTTCTTCCAATACCGCTTGAATTGTGTCCCGTTCTGCATATGCATACTGCAATTGCGAAGTATCTACCATTTGGATCACCGGAATTTCATACGGCATCGGTGGATATATCTCCGGCATACATTCTAAGGCTGCCGTATCTATTTCTAACTCTGTAGCAACCTCTTCTGTCGTCACCTCTTCTGTAGATATTTCCTCTGTCGCAACTTCCTCTTCTACAGACACGCCCTCTTCTGCCGGCACTTCCTCTAGTGCAATTTCCTCTTCTGCAGATACTTTCTCTGCCACAGGATCCACTTCTGTGGAAATTACTTCTGTCGCATTCTCCGTTTCTGTTCCTGTAATTTTTATAGGGGAACTTCCGATTGTAGTTCCAAAGGTAAGGATTGCAGCTAAGCACGCCGCCATAAATTTCTTTCTCATAAAACAAACTCTTCCCATCATTATTCTGCAATAATCGCTATTATTATATCTGATTTTTCCACACGTTTGAATAGCAAATATGACTTTATTCAGTTAAAATCAATCAGTTTTCCAAATAAATTGACAAAAGGAAAAGAGCTATCGCTGCGCGATAGCTCTTTTCGGGGAGAGAGTTTATGAAAATATGATTAAAAGTATCACATCACCATGTGATATATATAAGATACCAACTGACTATGTTTAATTTATGGCAACTTTGTGAAAAAAAAGTGACCACTAATAAGAAATAATCTCAGCTCCATCCTCAGTTACAAGTACCTGAATCTCCCATTGTGCAGATGGAGAACCATCCTCTGTATAGGCAGTCCAATCATTTTCTGCATCAATAAAAATCTCTACGCCACCCATGTTGACCATAGGTTCAATCGTAAACATCATACCCGGAACCAAAAGCATATCCGTTCCTTTTTTGGTATGATAACCCACCCATGGATCTTCATGGAATTCTAATCCTACTCCATGTCCTCCAATTTCTCGAACAATGGTATAACCATTTTCATAAGCGTGATCATGTACCGCTTGTCCCATATCGCCCAAAAATCCCCAAGGCTTTACTGCCTGGAATCCCAGTTCAATACACTCTTTTGTCACCTGAACCAAACGACGTTTCTCTTCACTGACATTTCCCAGCATAAACATTCTGGAAGAGTCAGAATAATATCCATTCAAAATCGTAGATACATCTACATTGATAATATCTCCATCCTGTAAGATTACGTCCTCAGAAGGAATGCCATGGCAAACCTGATCATTTACAGATGTGCACACACTCTTCGGAAATCCCTGATAATTTAATGGTGCCGGAATCCCACCCATTTCTGTGGTTTTTTCATACACCATCTTATCAATTTCTTCTGTGGACATGCCCACTTTAATATTCTCAGCCACATAATCTAACACTGCAATGTTGATTTTTGCGCTCTCTTTTATCTTTTCAATCTGTTCCGGGGTTTTAATCAATTTTCGATCCGGTACCCTACATCCCTTTGCTCGAAAACTTTCTAATTTTTCATCAAATGCAGCATGGCACGTTTTATATTTTCTCCCGCTTCCACACCAGCAAGGATCATTTCTTCCTATCTTCATGTTTCCTCCTAATATGATAAAGTAATCTGTCCAATGGGAATTCGTGTAATTACACGATTCATGTATGTAATAGAATGAGTGTCTCTTTCTCGATAATAAAAAGCGCCGCCCACATCATATACAGCATAGTTCTTTTCGTTTTCCTCTGCCAACTGTAACAAGTATTTTTCAACCAACCCGATACGGTGCATGGTATCTTCCAACTCTTCTTCCGTAACTCCAAGGTTTTCCAACGCACCATCCGGTAAATCCATCAAAAAATCTTCTTTTTTACTTTGTAATAATGTCTCATCTTCTTCTGTCCAAGTAATGCCGGCCTCTTCTGCGTATTTTTCATAAATAAAATCATGAACCATCATATCAATGGCATTTTCTCTGGCTGCGGTACGTATAAACGCACCATTCGTATGAAGATTCCAATAATTATTTGGATTTTCCGGATCATAAATCAACGCTTGTTCATTTACAATTTGTTCCTCATAGGCAATATAAAAGGCTAAATCCCTCAGTGTTAATTCTTCTCCGTCCAATACGACAACCACTTTATCCACTTCTTCTGCGTATGTCAAGGGCACGGTGGTAATTTCATGGTAAATAAGAAAAATTACCATTAACACAAATATAATCCCCATAATGAGAAAGAATCTTTTTTTCATAAACTATATCACCCGTCGAATCGTAAGAATGCTTCGATATGTTACTGATGAAATCTTAATACCGGTTTTGGCACTGCTTGCATGTACAATTTGTCCATTTCCAATGTAAATTGCTACATGTCCTGTATAGCAAACCAAATCACCCGGTTGAATACAATCAAAGGATACTTCCGACCCTGTTTTTGCCTGGTCTCCGGAATAACGTGGCAAAGAAATACCAAAATAAGCAAATACACTTTGGGTAAATCCGGAACAATCGCATCCATTTGTCAAACTGGTTCCACCTGCCACATAAGGATTTCCAACAAACTGGCATGCGTATGATGCCACAGCGCTCCCACTGACACTTGTGGTTTGGGACGGATTAAGTCCTGTACTTCCGGTAGAAGTCGTAGTAGAACTGCTAGAGCTGCTGGAACTGCTGGAACTACTACTTGAGCTACTGGAGCTGCTACTTGAACTACTGGAACTACTGCTGGAACTGCTGGAGCTACTAGCTGCTGCCAATTTTGCTTGTTCCTGTTTTATAATTTTATTCTGTGCTGCAATTGTTTCTGCATATTCTTCTGCTAACGCTTGCGCAGATGCTAATGCCGTGGAAAAATTTGACATTTCCGCAGATTTAGTAGCAATGGTACTTTCCAAGCTCGCCTGCTGGGACTCGTATTCCGTCTGGATTTCTTCTAATTCTGCTTCCTGACTTTCCTTTTCCGTCTTCAATTCTTCTACTTCCGCAACTGTTTCCTGATATTCGGTCAACAAATCACGATCATAGGAATAAACAGATTCTACATATTCTATACGATTTAAGAAATCGGATAGGCCATCTGCTTCCAACAACGCTTGCATCAAAGACGAATTTCCATTTTCGTACATATATTGAATACGAAGTTTCATGCTTTCATATTCTTCATCTGCCTTTTCTTCGGCTTCTTCCAATTCCACAGACAAAGTAGTCAACTCTTCTTGGGTAGTGGCTATTTCATCTTCCAAAACTGCTATATTTACTAATAGTTCAGATAGTTCCTCATCCAAAGCGTTCATTTCGCTTTGCAATTCACTTTGCTGTTCCTTTATACTTTCTATTTCACTGGTCACGGAACTCAAATTAGATTCCGCTTCCTCAATTTCTTCCTGTGCATCCTGAATCTTTTGTTTTGAAGAGGATGTGCTGGTAGCATATACATTTAGCACCGTAGACATGGAAAAAACAACGGTTAAGAAGCCAGCCATTGCGACTTTGATACCCATGATTTTTTTGTGTTTCTGATTTCTTTTTTTCATGCTTTCCCCTTATTCCTTTCCTCTATTTATCTTAGCAGATTCCTCGTATAAACAAAAGAACAAAGGCATCCATAACGAAGCTTTATTTGCATACTGGGAAATTCAAAAGAAGCTCTTATATACAAAAAAAGCCTTCCACCCTACATAGCGTAAAGCAGAAAGCCTTTCATCCTAATTAACACAATTTCATACGTATGTCTTTTGTAACAACATCTTGATAACTAAAAGATAATAACTGCGGCGGATTATTTTCATTCTTGTCATCTACTAAAATAGTAAATACACAAGGATATGCCTCCTGTATCACACCAGACTGAATATCGATCTTATTGCGACCGCGATCCAGCTGAATCATTACCTTGCTACCACACTGCTGTAAAATAGATGCTTTGATCTTTTCAAGTTCGTTTTGCTCCATCATTTAGTCCTCCCTTAACCAAATTATGTCACGTTTATGACGATTAAATTTTTCATAACTATAACGGGAGCCACCCGTTAGTAATTTCACAATTACTGATATTACTTTAACACACTAAATTGAGATTGTCAATAAAATACACTATATTTTAGAAGTTTATAAACTTTTAATACAATATCTAGTGACCACTTTTTCTCAATTGTCTTTTACTTGTGTATTTTTTATAATTATGATATAAGTATCGAGGAAAAAAAGGAAAAGAGGAACTTTATGATTCGACTAATATTCACTGTAATATATATGATTTTCTTCTATATTATCAGTATTGTTATGCTACCACTTGGCTTCATTGTAAAAAAATGCAATCCCAAAGCCGGTGATTATTTCAATTTAAAATTTGTGCAATGGGCATTTAAGTGTGTCCAGTTTTTTAGTGGCACAAGAATCACTGCCCTACATACAGAAAACATACCTACAGATCGTCCAGTCTTGTTTGTAGGAAATCATCGCAGTATTTTTGATATTGTGTGCACCTATCCATTACTTCCGACTTTAACCGGTTTTATTTCAAAATCTTCCATGGAAAAGGTACCTGTCATTTCCACTTGGATGAAACGTTTGTATTGCCTCTTCATGGATCGCGATGACATGAAACAAAGTTTAAAAGTCATTCTCACCTCCATAGAAGAATTAAAAAGCGGTGTCAGCATTTTTATTTATCCGGAAGGAACCAGAAACAAAACTACAGACCCTTTGTTGGATTTCAAAGCCGGTAGTTTCAAACCTGCAGAAAAAACAAAGGCACCGGTAGTCCCTGTTGCCATCACCTACGATAAACCTGTTTTTGAAGATCATTTTCCAAAATTATATAAAACTCGCATTGTTGTGCAATTCGGAAAGCCTATTGAGACCGAAGGCTTATCCAAGGAAGAATTAAAGCACCTTCCACAGCTTTCCAAGGAAGCTGTAATGAAGATGCTTCAAAAAAATCAATCCTATTTATAATTGTTGCAATGCTTCCAAAATTTTTGGAAACTCCATAAAGTGAGATGCCTTTACCAAAATGGCATCTCCTTTTTTTACATAAGGAAGCAAAGCCTTTGTTAAGCTTTCGCGATCCGAAAATACATAGATTTCTTTTTGGGGATTCTTTTCTTTTGCACAAGTCGCAAAGTTTTCCATCAAGCTACCTGCTACAAAGGCAACGTCGATTTGACTTTCCGCAAAAAAAGCACCGACATCTGCATGCAATTCTTTTTCCTCGACGCCAAGTTCACCCATGTCACCCAACACAGCAATTTTTCTGCCGGTTGCGGTATCTAACACCTTTAAGGCCTCTTTCATGGATACCGGATTTGCATTGTAGCAATCGTCGATAAAAATCATATCTTTATGATGAATCAAGTTTATTCTTCCGGAAATCGTCTTCGCCTCTTTCAAGCCCTTTTGGATTTCTTCGGTACTTAAGCCAAGTTCCAATCCCACACAAGTGGCTGCCAAGGCATTATATACATTATGTTCTCCCGGAATACCAATTCTGGCATCGAAACTTCCCTGAGAGCAGTGAATCTGCATAGCCACGCCGTCCAAGCCTAAATTCTTAACCTCGGTAGCATATGCAGTAAAAGATTCCTCTTCTTTTCGTCCAAAATAGCGAATCGGATAACTTACTTGTCCTTTTAATGTTTGTAATTTATCGTCATCCCCATTTAAGATTGCGCAACCGCCCGGCTTCAAGAACTGCATCATCGTAGACTTTTCTTGCAATATGCCATCTCTTGTCTTTAAATTTTCCAAATGACAAATACCGATATTCGTGATGACCGCAATATCCGGCTTTGCAATCTTCGCTAAGCGTTCCATTTCCCCAAATTCAGAAATACCCATTTCTAAAACAGCCACTTCATGTTCTTCCCGAATACGGAACACCGTCAAAGGCAATCCAATTTCGTTATTGAAATTGCCTGCGGTCTTTAGAACCTGATATTTTTGTGACAAAACGGACGCAATGGCTTCTTTGGTACTTGTTTTTCCAACGCTACCAGTGATTCCCACTACTTTCACGTCTAAGCCGGCCAAATAGTATTCTGCCAAGTCCTTCAATGCCTGCGCTGTGGAATTTACAAGAATCAATGCTCCTTCATAAGTATCCAAGCCTTCCTCCGGCATTTTCTCTACCATGGCCGCATAAGCGCCCTGTTCCAAGACCGTTTTCACAAATTTATGACCATCCACTCTTTCTCCCGGAATGGCCACAAACAAGTCTCCCGGTTGCACTTGACGACTGTCGATCACCACATGCTCAATTTCTTTTGTTTTATCTGTTTCTGCGCCATAGTATGTACCCTTACATGCCTTGGCTATATTCTCTAAAGTTAAATTTTTCATTTTATTTCTCACATGAAATCTGAATCAGTTTCTCGCAAAGTTCCTCAAAAGACCAACCAATTTCTCTTGCTTCTTGTGGTAGCAAACTGGTAGGTGTCATACCAGGCAAAGTATTTGCCTCTAAGCAAAAAATATCTTCCTGTTCATTCATTAAAAAGTCAATTCTGGAATAGGTATTTAATCCCAACGCTTCTGCTGCCATTTCTGCATAGTGTTGCATCTCTTTGGTTTTTTCCTCTGAAATAAGTGCCGGACAAGTTTCTACTGCACTTCCTGCTTTATATTTATTTACATAATCATAGAATCCTTCAATTGGAGCAATCTCAATAATTGGCAAAGCTTTTCCGGAAATAACACCGACTGAGAATTCTCTTCCTTTTACGTAATCCTCAATAACAACTTCGTCTTCGCATGCAAACGCCGTATCTAATGCTGCCGCCAATTCTTCTTCTTTTTCTACTATGCTAACGCCCACACTAGAGCCTCCGCATAACGGTTTTACTACACAAGGATATTTTGGGCTTACGGACTGTCCTTTGCTAATTACCACACCATTTGGTACCGGTACCCCTGCATTGCTTACCACCAACTTCGTCAGTCCTTTATCCATAGATAAAGCACTTCCCAAATAGCCGGTTCCGGTATAACGGATTCCAAACAAATCAAAAACCGCCTGTACTTTACCATTTTCTCCGTTTTCACCGTGAAGTGCTAAGAAAACAATATCTGCCTTCTGGCAAAGCTGCAAGACATTCGGGCCAAAGAATCTTGGACTCTGATCCTTTCTCTGTGCCTTTACCGTTTCCAAATCCGGAGCAACTTCCGGAATTTTATCAACATGAAGACTTAATTCCTCTGCACGTTCAAAAGCATCATTAAGCTCCTGTTCCTCCTCAAAGAGTCCCATAAATACATCCAGCAATAATACTTGATGTCCCTTGTTGCGTAATGCCTTTGCTACATTTGTTCCTGTAACAAAAGATACATCTCTTTCTGTGCTAAGTCCTCCTGCTAAAACTACTATGTTCATGAATTTCTCCAATCTATTCCATTTCATTATCCATATTTACAACGCTATAATATTACGCTTTTTTTTCCATTTGTACAAGTCGCAGAAAAAAAGAGACCTTCAAAAAGGTCTCTTTCTATCATCGCTATGAAATTCTATTTAGAACTCCGGCTCAATGAGTCCATAGGTATTTCCTTTACGCTTATAAACAACGTTTACTTCCTCTGTCTCAGCATTACGGAATACAAAGAAATCATGTCCTAAAAGTTCCATTTGTACGCATGCATCTTCCGGATACATTGGCTTTACGCCGAATCTCTTCATACGAGTAATCTGAATCTCTTCTTCATCATCCACATCTTTTTCCATAAATTCTTTCTGGAAAAATTCTCCACTCTGATGCTGTGCTACTAATTTCTGTCTGTATTTCTTTAACTGTCTTTCAATAATCTCCTCTACTAAATCAATGGATACATACATATCATTGCTAACCTGCTCGGAACGAATGATGGTACCCTTCATCGGAATCGTAACTTCAATCTTTTGGCGTTCTTTTTCAACGCTTAATGTAACATGAACCTCCGTGTCTTTTGTAAAATACTTCTCTAATTTTGAAAGCTTGTCCTCCACAGCCGCTTTCAGGCCCTCTGTCAAATCAATGTTTCTTCCTGTAATTGTTATACGCATGATGTCCAACCCCTTTACACATGTATTTGATATGACTTTACTATCATGTATGTATTATACCACATCCCAATGGATGAATAAAAGAAATTCTGCTACAATAAATGAGAAAATTATAACCACACACAAAGGGGATTTTCCATGAAAACAGCTATGATTACAGGGGCTTCCAGGGGTATCGGAAAGGCCTGTGCGCTTAAATTTGCACAAGAAGGATATGAACTGGTTCTTACCTGTCACACAAATCAGCAACTTTTACAAAATTTACAGCAAGAAATTATGGATACCTACCAAATTCCTTGCCATATATACGCAGGAGACATTGGTGATTACGAGTTTGTAACTCAACTATTCAAAGATTTAAAATCCAAAAATATCAGTGTCGATGTTTTAATCAACAATGCCGGCGTCGCCCACATCGGCCTTTTATCCGATATGAGCCCAGAGGAATGGAATCGTATCATCCAGACCAATCTTTCCTCTGTATTTTACTGCAGCAAACAGGTAATTCCGGATATGGTGCATCGCCAGGCAGGTGCCATTCTAAACGTTTCCTCTGTTTGGGGACTTAGCGGTGCTTCCTGTGAAGTCGCATATTCCGCCACCAAAGGTGGTGTTCATGCGTTTACAAAAGCTTTGGCAAAAGAATTAGCCCCTAGCCATATCAGCGTGAATGCCGTAGCTTGCGGTTGCATCGATACCGATATGAATGCTTGTTTTTCTCCGGAAGAACGCCAAGAATTAGAAGAGGAAATTCCAGCCGGACGATTTGGCACAACAAAAGAAGTGGCCGAAACGATTTATAGCATCGTAACAGCCACTTCTTATGTCACCGGTCAAATCATCGGCATTGAAGGTGGATGGCTCTAGCCTGCATAAGGCAGAGTCTCAAACACCTGATATTGATCTACGCCATCAATGGTATATTCTCCGGAGTTTTTCTCTCCTTCAAACAGCAAATAGCCGGTTGTACCGTATTCTGTTTCAAAATAGAATTTCTGTTCATCAAAATTACATCCGGTACCATAAATTGTGGTTCCGATTGGCAAAGTCTTTTCTTCCTCATCTACATATACCGTAATATCTGCAATGGTTAACAACCCGGTAGGTTCCACACCATCTGCAGAATAGAACGTATAATCTGTGTCCTCTGTTACGAATTTACCGCTTTCCAAAGTATAATAACGAGATCCATAATAGCTTCCAAGCACATCGACACATTCATACAAAGTAAATCCATCTAAAGTAATATCATCATTTGAAAATGCACGAGCTGAAATCATATCTGCTATGGTCGCACTTCCATCCTGAATCCATACCAAACAAGAAGCCATATCTCCGCCATCAAACCCAATGTCCACCAGAACAAAGGTATGGTTATCATCATAGTAGAGCAAATGAGCGCCTGTACAATAGCTTCCACCTTCTGAAATTACGAATTCGCCATTTCCATAATGGAAAATCAACTCTTCTGCGCCGGTATCTTCGTTGGATTCCACCGCTACAGATGCTGTTTTGCCGCCAACATAAAGTACTTCATCCTGCGCAAAATGGAGCAAATACTGTTCTGCATAGGATTCATACTTCTCTACCAAATAGTCCTCTAATTTTTCATAAGGAATACGTACTTCAATGGTTCCTGCTGCATAAGCAGACAATTCGGATTCCCCGAATATAAACGTCATCCCATAATCTGTGAAAATCCAATTTGGATCTTCCATTGCAGCCGTTACCAATTCTTCATAGTCCTCTACTAAGCCGTCTTCCCCATATACATCAACCAAATAGTCCAGGATAAAATCCTGCGCATAGGTAATAAAACTTTCTTCGTCAGTTACAACGTCTTCTAATTCCAGCAATTCTCCTGTTTGAGAATCAAAATTGTAACCTGTTACATAGGAGCTGCCATGAGCTCCCCCAAGGTACACATACTGCGTACTTGTTACACTGGTCACTACGCTATCGAATCTGGTTTCTTCAATTGTCGTAATATCCTGATAAGTCGGGAAAGTTGCCTCTTCTGTTTCTGTCGATTCTTCCTCTACAGATTCCGCTGTGCTTTGTTCCGCTTCAAATGTTTCATAATCACTTTGCGCCTGTGCAAGAACCTCTGTGTAATTAGCCTCATCAAACGTTTGGTTCAAATAGGTGTCAAATGCGGACTGTAATGCCTCTACATTTTCTCCATCAATATACAATTGATCTGCTGTTACTTCATATAATGCCACCGTTCCTGTGGTATCCATTAACTGGTTTGTAGTCGATTCCGTGCGAAGTGTTCCGGGTGCTTCTGTCTGAAGTTCCTCTGTCTCTGCTTCCGCAGTATCTCCGTCATTCTGTTCCTCTTGTACTTCTGCTGTTTCTTCTGTTTTTGTACAAGCAAGCAATTGAGTAGCTGTAAGTCCTGCAAGTAAGATTGCAAGTAGTCTCTTTTTCATATTTCACATTCTCCTTCCTACTCTGCTTTTTATTACACGTTATCCATCATAATGGTAATATCTTGTTTTTTCAAGTCGATTTTCCCATAAGAACCAACCACAAGTGGCATCATCGGAGAAAGGTGTCCCAAGTCCACATCGAAAATAATCGGCACCTGATATTTGCCCAAAATACCCGTAACTGCCTGGTATTGGTCTAGTCCCAAAAATGGTTCATCAAAATGCATCGGACGTCCAATCAAAAATCCCTTCGCCCCCTGAAACCATCCTGCCTGATCCATCTGCCATAGGGTGCGTCGTATAGACATTACATTTAAATCACATGCCTCCAAAAACCACAGAATGCCATCTTTTGCATATTTCTTTTGAAATTCCTGTACCTGATCATAAGGCGTTCCCACCAAAGTACTGAGCACATCCATACATCCGCCTAAAAGTCTGCCTTCCATATGAGTTTCCCCCTCTGTCTGCAGACCAGTTTTATCATTCTCCCACAAATAACTAACCCTATTTTCTGTTAATGCATAAGGTTCCAAAGGATGCTCCTCATCCTTTTTCGACTCTTTTTCCCACATCGGAAATCCATACACAGTATGATTACGCCCCTGTAACAAGTCCATGGCCATATGCAAGGATTCATGCCAAGGTTCCATGCCAAAAGCAGGAGCACATGGTCCATAAATAGCTGCTGTATCACATAAAGTCGGCAATAAAAAAGTCAAATTTGTATTGTCGGAAAATCCCATAAACCACTTTGCCGGTGCTTCTTTGATTTTTTCAAAGTCCACAAACGGCAAATCCTCACACATAAGTTCACCACCACCACAAGAAATCAGCACATCACTGGTTTCATTTAATAAAGACTCATTAATTTCCTGTCCACAAGCTTCCGGCGTGGTACTGATTCCAATGCCGTCCCCCTTGTAGCAATTCGGTCCCAATTCTGTTTGAAAACCCATGTTCTGAAAAGTTTTCTGTGCATTTTGAAACGCACTGTAATAAGGTTCTATATTGCATCCAAAAGAAGGTGCCAAAAAACCAATTGTTCCCTTTTCTGCCAAGTATTTTCCGTATCTCATAATAAAATTGCCTCCTGAAATTGCTGAAAATGTACTCCTTTTGGTGTAACACTAAATCTCATTTTTTCTTTGTTCGCCGGATGTGTAAAAGTCAAATACTGTGCACATAATGCCAGGCTACTTCCCTTTGCCTCTGCATGCCCATATTTACTGTCTCCTAAAATCGGATGTCCAATAGCCGCCATTTGCACGCGAATTTGATGATGTCTTCCGGTTTGTAAATGCACTCGTACCAAACTACAATTCTCTCCCTGTGCTAATCGCTGATATCGTAAAATTGCCTCTTTTCCCTTTCCTTGTTCTACAACATAAGAGGTATTCGTTTTTCCGTCTTTCTCCAAAAAATGACGACATTCCTGTTCGCCTTCTTCTAACATTCCTTCCACTACCGCTACGTATTCTTTCTGAAATCCAAAGCCTTGCATCTCCTTGGAAAGAGCTGCTGCTGTTTGCTTGTTTTTTGCAAATACCAACAGTCCTTCTACCGGTTGGTCCAAACGATGTACCACTCCAATATAAGGAGATTCGCCCTTTTTCACGCGGTAATTTTTTAACATGTGCTCCAAATCTGTTTGTCGAAAATTAGCTGTCTGTACCGGAATTCCGGCATCCTTCCTACAGACCAATAAATCCTTATCCTCAAAAATTACTTCTATCTCTTTCATCCTACAAAAAGGCTGTTCTTAAAAGAACAGCCTTCCCTCTTTCTCTCTTTTTTTGTTTTATAGTTTGAATCGGTATCCAACGCCCCAAATAGTTTCCACATACTGTGGTTTTGCGGTGTCAAATTCAATCTTTTCACGAATTTTCTTGATATGTACTGTAACAGTAGCAATATCTCCAATAGAATCCATATCCCAGATTTCTCGGAATAATTCTTCTTTGGTAAATACGTGATTTGGGTTTTCTGCAAGAAATGTCAATAAATCAAATTCCTTGGTGGTGAACTGTTTCTCTTCACCGTTAATCCAAACTCGACGTGCTGTCTTATCAATTTTCACACCACGAATCTCAATGATATCATTTTTCGGTGTATTGCTACCAATTAAGCTCTCATATCTAGCCAAATGTGCTTTTACTCTAGCTACCAATTCACTTGGTGAAAACGGTTTGGTGATATAATCATCTGCACCTAATCCCAAGCCACGTATTTTATCGATATCGTCCTTCTTTGCTGATACCATCAAAATCGGTGTATTTTTTGTTTCACGGATACGCTTACAAATTTCAAATCCATCCATGCCAGGCAACATCAAATCCAAAATAAACATGTCGTAATTGCCTTCTAAGGCTCTTGCCAATCCCGCATTTCCTTCATTTTCTAAATCTACTTCGAATCCACTTAATTCCAAGTAATCCTTTTCCAGTTCCGCAATAGAAACCTCATCCTCAACGATTAATAGTCTACTCATCTAGTACCTCCTCATATTTTCTCAATACGAAATACATTGTGGTTCCGGTTTCAAGCTTACTTGTTGCCCAAATCTTTCCACCGTGATCCTCTATGATTTTGTGAACAATGGATAATCCGATTCCGCTACCACCGGTGGCTGAATTACGCGATTCATCCGTCCGATAGAATCGGTCAAATATGTAAGGTAAATCCTTTGCATGAATTCCCTTTCCATTGTCCTCAATCTCAACCTGCACATAGTCCCCCACATCTTTGATGCGGACATTAATAAACCCCTTTGGCTTGTCCAGGTATTTTACTGAATTGCTAATAATATTGTGAACAACGCGGGTCAATTGCTCCGCATCTGCTACAATCTGTGTATCTTCGTCTACATAGTTAAAATAAGCAAGTCCGATATTTTTTGTCTCTAAATCCATGCCTATTTCTTCTACGCAGTCATTAAAGTAATCCGCCACATTAATTTTTGTAAAATTGTAGGGAATACGATTGGCATCGATCTGAGAATATAACGTCAATTCGTTAATCAACGTCGTCATCTCGTTTGCCTTATTATAAATGGTTTTCAAATATCTGTCACGTTTTTCGGGAGTATCGGCTACTCCATCCAAAATACCTTCTGCATAACCTTTAATCGCCGTAATTGGGGTCTTAAGGTCATGCGAAATATTTCGAATCAACTCTTTATTTTCTTTTTCACTAATCAGTTTTTCCTCAGAGGAATGTTTTAACTGCTCTCTCATTTCCTCGAAGCTTCGACTCAAATCGCCAATTTCATCGGAAGCTTCTGAATCTAAGGAAAAATCCAAATTTCCATCACGAATATTTTGAATGGCAATTTGCAATCTGGTAATAGGATTTACGATTCCTTGGTAAATCCAAATACCAAGCAATATAGAGGTAAGTAGCACAATCAAGCCAACGCATAATGCCAAATCAAAAATCAATTCTTTCCACTCCGGAAGAGCTTCTATAGCCACTGTAACAAGAAATGCACTACACCGTGTACCATCGGAAGTCACAAAATCATATTGTTTAACAAAAAAATTGGTTTCATCTTCGATATAAGTCCCCAAATTAGACTGTTCCCCTGAACTATCATACGCCGGCAGCACCCGAGGTGTTTCTTCCCCATCTGAGCCGTCATAAATCAAGTCTTCTTCCGCACGAATCAATATATAAGAATGTTTCAACTGTAACTCCGCATTTAAGGGATCCAAGTATTCATCTGAAATCAATTCTTCTGTCGAAAGCACGGTAAGAGCCTTGTACTCATCACTAGTCAGGTTATATAGAAATTGAAAATTGTTTGTAATGTAATCAAAAGCCTCGTCTTCCACGTTGTATAAACGCTGTATCTCTGTAATACGTACGTGATTCAGTAGTAGAATAAAAACGCCAATTGAAATCAATGGCACAAATATCACCACACAGAAGGAGACTAATAATTTGGTCTTTATTTTCATATAGGGTCTCTCCGTCTTTTTGGATCAAGTATCATAATAGAATGCCACTTTCTGCATCCTAGCGCCAACACTATTCCCTTCGCAGAAAATCCAAAAATCTTTCTGAAAAGCAAAATAGGACTAGCTTTATACTAGTCCTATTGTACCATATTTGCACCCTTTATTAAGCGTTTCAACATTTTTAATTTCTAAATTTTTTCTAAACTTAACAGGATTTTTTCAAATGTTAAAGGTATTTTTTTAAATCTTCTACTTTGTTAAGAGCTTCCCACGGAAGATTTAAATCATTGCGTCCAAAATGACCATATGCTGCTGTTTCACGATAGATTGGTCTACGAAGATCAAGCATCTTGATAATACCGGCCGGACGAAGGTCAAAATTCTCACGAATAATGTTTACCAATTGTTCGTCAGAAAGTTTTCCGGTGCCAAACGTATCAATCATGATAGATGTCGGCTGCGCAACACCAATTGCATAAGAAAGCTGAATTTCAGCTTTATCTGCCAATCCTGCTGCAACAATGTTCTTTGCAACATAACGAGCTGCATAAGCTGCAGAACGGTCTACCTTGGTACAATCCTTTCCTGAGAAAGCACCGCCACCGTGACGAGCCATTCCACCATAAGTATCAACAATAATCTTACGTCCGGTAAGACCTGCATCTCCGTGAGGTCCACCAATTACAAAACGTCCGGTTGGGTTGATAAAGAACTTTGTTTTATCATCCACAAGTTCCTGTGGCAAAATCGGATCAAATACATATTTTTTAATATCTTCGTGAATCTGTTCCTGTGTAACGTCATCATCATGTTGTGTAGATAATACAACTGCTTCTAAACGAACCGGCTTTTCATTTTCATCGTATTCAACAGAAACCTGTGTTTTTCCGTCCGGACGTAAATATGAAAGCGTACCATCTTTACGAACCTTGGTAAGCTGTAAAGCTAATTTGTGTGCCAAGGAAATCGGATATGGCATATAATCTTCTGTTTCGTTTGTTGCATAACCAAACATCATACCCTGATCTCCGGCACCGGTATCCAACTCGTCCTTCAATTCTCCATTTTTTGCTTCTAACGCTTTGTCAACACCCATAGCGATATCTGCAGACTGCTGATCCAACGCAACCATAACTGCACAAGTATTTCCATCAAAACCGGTCTTTGCATCGTTGTATCCAATTTCATTCACAGTTTTACGTACAATTGCCGGAATATCTAAGTTTGCCTTTGTGGTAATTTCTCCTGTTACGAGTACAAATCCTGTACAAGCAGCTGCCTCGCAAGCAACACGGCTCATAGGATCCTGTTCCATGCAAGCATCTAAGATAGCATCTGAAACCGCATCACACACTTTGTCCGGATGTCCTTCTGTTACTGACTCAGAAGTAAATAATCTTTTTTCCATTTCTTTCTCCTTTTTTGTTGTTTTCGGTAAAAAAAAGTCCGCATAAAGCGGACTGTACATTTTTTAGATATAACAATCCTCTTATTGTTCGAAAAACTCGCTCAGGTAGGCACCTTCCACATTGGGGTTGCCGTGACTTCATCGATCCTATGTATCTCCATCACTCTGAATAAGAGAAGTTAACAATATTGAATTTTTACATCTGAGTTAAAATTACACCGCGCTATAAGAATTGTCAATACGCTTATATACAGATACGGAAAATTGTATTTTTTGAGAAATTTTAGGCATATAACATCCTCATGGAACAGTTCACTTCGTCGCAGCTTAGCCCCGACTAAATTAAAATCTAAGTACATCCAAATGCAACATATGTCCCAACAATTCCAATTCTCTTGCCACATTCTTATATATAACTACGTAATGCGGCTCCCAGCCTGTCTTAATCGTAGTTTCCACAATCTTTTCTGCAGATTCTTTCGTTTTTACCACAATGGAGGTACCTTGGAACTGTTTGGGTTTATCCAGCACTTCTCCCTCTGCCACAAAGAAACGGAATTTTCCATCACTTGTGCGGCCTACGCGGAAAATGGTTGCTTCCTCGGCAGCTTTACACCCAAAATCCATAACCGGTCCAATTTTACGGTTTGGGTGTACCCCAACCTGAGCACCGGTATCGCAACGAGCCAAATCGCAGGCAGCCATTCCACAATGCCAAAAGGTAATGCTATTTTCTTCCTCATCCATAGAAACCGGATCCCCAAAGAAAGTGGACTGCCCAGTCAAAGCACTGCCTATATACATAGACAAAGCCCCATATACATCCGCTTCACAACTGGCCGGAATCTGTAGTGCATTTAAAAGAGACAATACCATACATACCGGCGTTCCAAATTCTGTGAAAAAGTCCGGCCAGCACCGTGATGCAAGCGCCTGTATCTCATGTTCTTCCACATAGGTCTTATAGGCTTTATACAACCGTGCAAAATCCTTCTTGTTTTGTTCCGGCATTGCTGCCAGTCCCACAACCTTCTCTTCTGCGTCTTGTAAAAAGCTATCACACTCCTGTTCTGTGTAGCTCTTTGCCACTTGAATCAATTCTCTTGCTTCTATCACCTCTAAAGTCACGCCAAATTGTTGCATGATTTCCGCATCTAAAGCTCTTCCAAACCCAAAGCCCTGTGGGGTATGACCTACCGCCAACAATTTCATTTTTTTCAAAGATTCTTTCACACAAAGAGCCTGTACTACCGCACGAATTTCTTTTTTCACTTTTTCTTCAGAAGGACCGCCAAAAACAAATTCCATCTCATTTTCTCCGCGAAACGCTGCAATCGCATTTCCCGCAGAATATGCACCGGTTAAGGAGTTGCTTCGCAGACGCCCTCCATCAATCACCGGCTCTCGAAGTGTCCAAAGTAAAAGCGGACATGCGAAGCGTTTTAATACTTCGCTGGCATACGCTCCATTGGCAAAAGTAATATTGGATAAAATCACCAGGCTCGGATTTTTTCCCTCCAAATATTCCTTTACAGCATCCACGGTAAGCAATATTTCTTCCGGCACCACTACGTCCTTATAAATATCCTTTAACAATGCCACGCTTGCTTGAAACTGTTTTTTCGCTGTTTCCATTTCATAAGTTCCAACCCCAATCGGAACATATACTATTTCCATATCCATAATTTACCCCTTAAAAATAAAGTTCTTTATTTTCTCCCAACAAACCAGGAAATGCTCCCTGTTTAATCAAGGGTTCTCGCTCAGGATGAGCAATCACCCATTTATTTCTTTGCAATAATAAACGTTCCTCTCCGGTTGTGGATTTTGTCTTTTCCTCCAGAGGAGTATTGGTCCCTCTTGGTAAAATTACAATCCCTTTAAATCCCTGCGCAGTGACTTTCGCCGGAGACAAATGCAATGTGGTTTGATACATTTCAATTGCCGTTCCCTTTGGCACAAAAAAGACCTTTGCATCTTCCACATGGTAAGTGTTCTCTTTTGTAATTTCCCATACATGGCCTAAAATCAACATAAAATCCGTAACCGCCACATTAATTTCGCTGCCTTTGTGATATTCAAATCCATTGTAGGTACTATTTCTTCCATTGCAGTATCCTACCTGAATCGGCATATCTCCAAACAAGAATTTCTGTATCTGTTCCACTTCCGGAAACGCTTCCATTTCCGGCACAGATGCCACATATATATTTCCTTCTGCCGGAATATCCGTATGCTCTTCCATATAGGCAATCAAAGAAGAAAAATCATAATTTGAAATCACTCTTCCATAGGACTGAAAAAAAGGATCCGTCACTGCATAAACCGGCACATCGTTTACCCGATTTAATCTCTCCAACATATCCGGCACCTAACGATCTCTAACTACTTTAATCGTAGCTCGGAAATCTTCCTTTGCCATACCCTTTGCCAAAGCTGTTTCATATACATCCTTTGCATTTTCTTCTCCCGGCATCTTAACGCCACACTCTTTTGCTAAATTGCAGCAAATCGTTACGTCTTTTGCCATGTTTTCAATTGAAAAAGCAGTTGTATAATCCTCTGCTTCTAATTTCTTTGCCTGACCATCCAAATACCAGTTGGATGCTCCGCCATAAGAAACAGCCGTCGCGTAATCGGAAATCGTAATTCCATTTGCCTTTGCTAAAGTAATGGTCTCGTTGACACCATTTTGAATCTGAGATACTAAAGCATTATGGCAAATCTTCATTACCAATCCTTTTCCGTTATCTCCCATACGAATCACGTTGCAGCCCATGTATTTCAGAATTGGTAACATTTCATTATAGGTTTTTTCATCTCCGCCAACATAAATACCCAAAGTACCATCAATAGCTGCCGGTTTACTCTTTACTACAGGTGCATCAATAAATGCTGCTCCTTTTGCCTTAACCATGTTTGAAATTTCCACGGAAACGCTTGGATCAATGGTGCTCATATCAATACAAGTTTTTGTCTCATCCAGCACATCTAAAATGCCTTCATAAACTGCTCTGGAATGCTCGCTCTTCGGCACCATGGAAATAATGACATCCGATTGTTTTGCAAGTTCTACAGAGTCCTTACAAGCAACCGCCCCCTTGGATGCCAACAGTTCCACTTTTTCCCGAATAAAATCGAATGCATAAACGGTATCATCATGTTTTTTTACAATATTCTCACACATGGACTCTCCCATGATTCCAAGACCAATAAATCCGATTTTCATCTTTTCGTTCCTCCTCTTCTAATTACTGTGCTGTGTGATCCCAAGCATCACAGAATGTTGCCAGTCCCTGATTGGTGTATGCATGTTTCATGCAATCCTGATATACTGCCAAGCCACATGTCACAATATCTGCTCCGGCAACTGCACAATCTGCAATCTGCTTCGGTGTACGAATTGCTGCGCAAATGATTTCTGTTTTCTTGTAGTAGCCATAATTTTTATATATTTCTACGATGTTCTTAATATATTCCTTGCAATCCTCTCCATTTGCCTCTTTCCATCCGATAAACGGAGAAACAAATAAAGAACCGTTCTTTGCCGGTAAAATTGCCTGTGAAGTGGAAAAAATCAAAGTAACATTTGTACGAATTCCTTCTTTTTCCAAAATTCTGGCAGCTGTAATTCCTCCCTCAATCGCCGGAATTTTGATAACAAAGTTGGGACTTATTTTTACAACTTCACGAGCCATCTCCACCATGTCTTCTACTTTATCAAAATGAGGATTGATTTCTACCGATACCGGGAACTTATCTACTCCTTCTAATCCTTCTTCTTTGATCCAATTCGCAATATCTGTAATTGCTGTCATAAATGGCTTTCCACTTGCCATAATGTGTCTTGGATTTGTTGTCACCCCATCGATTCCAAATGTGTTGTAAGCCAACTGGATTTCATCTAATTTTGCACTGTCTAAAAAGAATTTCATTTCTACCCCTCCATTTAATTAACTCATTTAATTAACTATTTTATTTAATTTAAATTTTAACATTAGTTTCCACATAGTCAACGTCTTTTTTGCGTTTTTTGAATATTAAAATATTTATTTTGTTTTTTAACTTTTTTATGCAACTACGCCAATGGTCACTTTAACGTGCCAAAGCCACCCCAGAGTTGCATCGTTAGATATCCTACTAAAATTGCCACCAACATGCGTACCAACGCAACCACCATGCCATTCTTTAACAGTTTTTCCGGCTGCAACCCATAAGACACCGATATTGCGCGCACGCTTACCGGCAAAAGGGATTCAAAGTTCATGGCCATGGCTGTGGTGAAAATATATGGAATTGGATTGAGTCCCATTTTTTCTGCCACTCCAATCACTATCGGAATGGTGACTGCCGCCGATACTGTACTATTTGTCATTTCCGAAATAATACTTGCAAAAATGCCAAAAACAAAAATTGTTCCAAATCCTCCGGTCAAGTTTGCTTCGGAAATCACATTTGCAATCCAATCATTTGCTCCGGATCCTGTTAGAATCTGTCCCAAGGCTAAACCTCCGGCAAATAACAGAAGCATTCCCCACATCACTTCTTTTTGGGCCTTTTCCCACGTCAACAAGAATTCTCTTTTTTCCGCTGATACAATGACGAAATTTAAAAATCCCAAAATCAAAAATAAATATGCCGGTACTAGTCCCGGAAGTAAGTCTGCATACAAAGGTCTTAGAAAGGAACCAACCATTGCCAAAACAAACAGTACCAAACTAATCTTTTCGTCTTTTTTCATCGGGCCAAGTTCCTGATAGCAAGTTTCAAAATATTCCTTGGTACCGGACAAGGTCTTTGTTTCCATTGGATTCAAGAGCATCACTACCAGCACAAACACGGTGGCCAATATGGTATACGGCAACATTCTGGTAATCCAATCCACATACATAAACTCATTTCCCGTATACTCTTCAATAAAAGAAATAGCCGTAATATTCATAACTCCGCCCAATGGCGTTCCTGCACCTCCCACCTGGGATCCCCATGCTATGGCACACAAAATCGGAGTTGCTACTTCGCATTTTTTTATATCCTCATACCCTGCAGCATGTAGCATTGACACCGCAATTGGTGTAAATATCGCAACCACCACTACATTTGGCATCATATTCGAAAGCACCACTGCCGCCAGCAGCCAAACCGTAATTTGCGATTTTATGGATGGCCCAATTAATGACAAAACCTTTAACGAAATACGTTTATCCAATCCAATTTCCGCCCAAGGTGCTGTTAATAAACACGAACCAAATATTAAAATAATACTGCTGGATGCGTACTGCGAAATCACGTTTTCCATAGGCACCATATGAAACAGTGCATTCACTCCTACCGGCAGCAATGCCGTCACTGTAATATCCACAGGTCTGGTCACCCACCACCAAATCATCCACAAGCAGGTACCTATTCCCTGCGCTGTTGTTTCTTCCATCATTCCCGTTTTTCCAAGACCTATTGCCATAAGCAAGAATAACCCAGGTCCTATGAGAAGATTTCGAATTGTCCCCTTTTCTTTCATACTTCCTCCTCTTTTGATTAATCCTTTTAATCAATTATGTGATAGAAAAAGCAGATTTTACGTACAAATCTGCTTTTTGTTTTAATAAAACCATTCATTTAATGCCACTGCCAACGGCTCAATATGATGTACGCGTTCCGGAAAATCCGAAATTTGAAATAGTTCTTCTGAAATCTGTTCATCATATCCGCGATATGCTTGAATAAAACGATCCACCATACCTTCTTGTTCAAAAATATAACCGGTCAAAATAATATATTTTGCATCAAACAAAGCCATGTAATTCCGTAAGCAAAACGCCAACTTATCTAATTTATCCTCTATCAAATCCTGAATCGCCGTATCTTTCAGTGCCATCCATTGGGACGCATTCCGATAAGTCATGGTATTATCCTTCAACCACGCAGTTAATTGTGGCATATCTTCCGTTTTTCCCTCTTGATAAATACGCTGAATATCTTCTATAAACGCATGTGTGGAAATTTCCGTCTCCAAGCACCCTTTTCTGCCACAATTGCATACCTTTCCATTCTTCCCTAGGGTTACATGTCCAAGTTCCGCTGCCATGTCATTCTCCCCATGATAAATCTTTCGATCAATAATCATAGAAGATCCCACACCGGGGCCCCACTTTACCAAAATCAAATTTCCATCCGTTTTTCCTTTTCCAAATAAAATCTCGCTTTCTGCTGAGGTCTTAAGGTTGTTTTCTACAACCACAGGAATCTCCAACTTGTTCTCCAAGATTTCTGCTACAGCGACAGGATGTTTCCAAATACTGATTGTATTTAAACTCACGCCTTTCTCACGGTCCACGATACCCGGAACTGACACAGCCGCTCCTAAAATATCTTTCTTAGCAATATTCTGTTTCCATAGGAGTTCTGTACTAACGGATGCAACCTTTTCCAGAAAAGCCTCTTCTTTTTCCTCTTTATCCGTGGGAATTTCTCGATTTTCTAAAATATTTCCTTTGCAATCAGTCACCGAAATATAGGTCACATCTGATTCAATACTAATGCAAAGCAAATATTTATAGGTTCCACAAATATCCACCAGAATCTTTTTTCTTCCGGCTCGCTTTTCCTCTACCGCTTCTCCAAGTTCAACCAGGACACCTTCTTCCATAAATTCCGTACAAATCTGTGTCACGCTGGCCGCCGTCAATCCGGTCTTCTTCGCTATATCTTTTCTGGACAACGGACCTTCACTATTTAATACATGAAGAATCGCTGAGCGATTATTATTTTTTACGTTTTCAAAATTCATCCCACTATATTTCATCCCATGACTCCTCAGAATCTCATTGATTAATCCTTTTAATTAATATGATTCTATACCATCTGATGGCTTTTTACAATATCTGTTTTTAAATTCTGCATGCAAGAAAGAATGTCGCATGCGACATTCTCGCGCCAAGCGCGGTTGCATTTATGCAACATTTACATCTCGCGCGCGTGCGCTTCCATAGCGGAGCGCTTTTTTATATCATAGGAATGGAATTTCCTATGATACAAAAAAGACCGGTCACTTGACCGGTCTTCCATTCTTGTTGTTTATGAAACTTTTAAAGTAAATTTCTGCGCTTCTTTTTCTGAAGCTACCTTTTCAATCTTTGCACCTACACCGCGAAGTTTTTCTTCGAAGGATTCATATCCTCTTTCGATGTAACGGATGTCATCTACAACTGTAATGCCATCTGCTGCAAGTCCTGCAATTACAAGAGCTGCTCCCGCACGTAAATCCGGTGCGCTCACCCTTGCTCCTGTATAACGATCCACACCACTAATAATTGCGATGTTTCCTTCTACTTTGATATTTCCACCCATACGGGTCAACTCATCCACGTATTTAAAACGATTTTCAAAGATACTTTCCATCACGGTACTGGTACCTTCTGCCATGCCAAGCAAAATCGTCATCTGCGGCTGCATATCTGTAGGAAATCCCGGATATGGCAACGTTGTAACCTGGGTATGCTGCAATTTTCCATTTGCAATCACACGTACCGCATCATCGTATTCCTTTACGGTACATCCAATATCAATCAATTTTGCACTGGTTGCTTCCAAGTGCTTCGGGATCACGTTCTTTACTAAAATATCACCCTGTGTAGCAGCTGCTGCAAACATAAAGGTTCCGGCTTCAATTTGATCCGGAATAACTGCATATTCAGTAGCATGAAGCTTTTCTACACCAACGATACGAATTACATCTGTACCTGCTCCGCGAATGTTTGCGCCCATGCTGTTTAAGAAGTTGGCAACATCTACTACATGCGGCTCCTTTGCTGCATTTTCGATAATGGTCTTTCCTTCTGCCATGGCTGCAGCCATCATAATATTGATAGTAGCCCCGACAGAAACCTTATCTAAGTAGATATGTGTACCCACTAAATTCTCGGAATCTGCAATAATAAGTCCATGAGAAATCTCTACCTTTGCACCTAAGGCTTTAAAGCCCTTCATATGCAAATCGATTGGACGACTTCCGATATCGCATCCACCCGGTAAAGCAACTTCTGCATGCTTATATTTTCCAAGTAACGCTCCAATTAAATAATAGGATGCTCTAATTTTACGAATAAACTCGTTATCTACACTATAACTACGGATAAAAGATCCGTTGATTTTTACTGTATGATCATCAATGCGATCTACCTTGGCGCCAATCTCCTGAATTGCCTGAAGAAGCACGTTGATATCTCGAACATTTGGTAAATTTTCAATTGTTACGGTCTCATCTGTCATAGTAGCGGCTGCAAGAATTGCCAAAGCTGCATTTTTTGCTCCACTAATTTCGACTTCACCGACTAATGGCGTTCCGCCCTTCATAATATACTGTTCCATTGTGCACCTCACAATTTTTCACAAACACCACACATTATAGTAAGGAATACAGCCCTTTGTCAAGTCCATGAGACTCAGCCTTTTTCCCACAAAGCTCCCCATTCTACTATATCATGCGGTACGACAACGAAAACTACAACTTCTAGTACAATTATAGCTAATTATGAAATATAATTCAACGGATTCACCTGTGTCCCGTTAATTAAGATTTCAAAATGTAAATGCGGTCCGGTAGATCTTCCGGTACTTCCACTCTTTGCTATCGTTTCGCCCTGTTCCACGCTTTGTCCAACCGAAACCAATACCTTGCTCAAGTGTGCATATCTGGTTTTTCTACCGTCCGGATGACTAATCAACACATTGTAACCATATCCGCTAGACCATCCTGCATATTCTACCACGCCTGCACTGGATGCAAAAACCGTGGTTCCTGTAGGAACTGCCCAGTCCACACCTTTATGCATACGACCCCAGCGTTTTCCAAAACCGGAAGAATAGGTACCTCCACTTATTGGTTTGATATAGGTCGGCGGAATAATGGTTCCCTGTTCTACCACCGCCGGCGTAGATTCCACCATAACTGTGGTATGTATCATATTTTGGCTGGTTGCTATTCCATTTTCATAAGTAACCACTGCATTTACTTCACGATGTCCTACAGTACCTTCTTCTAAGGTCACGCTCTCTGTCGTATACCAATCATCATTTTCAATGATTGTAGGATCCGCTTCATAATCTTCTTCGTAAACAATTCCTTCCTTGGTCGTAATTCCCAAATCCGGTTCCGGAACAGAAACAATGATTTCCTGATCGATATAAATGGTTTGGCTTGTGGAAAATCCATTGATTTCACATAACCGCGCAGTCGTAAGTCCATAAGTATCTGCAATCTCAGAAAGACTGTCTCCGGATTTTACGGTATATATTTTATTTGTTTCTTCTTGTTTTGTTGCAGTAGCTACTGCTTCTTCCGAAGATATCACATCCTCCGTATGTGCCAACACACGATAAACATGGACCTCGTCTGCATATTGTACTCCAATCAGTCCTGTCTGATAATGATTATCCTCCGGATTATCCAACACATCCGAAAGTTCCGTGCCAAGCACACGTACCACGCCTGCTCCTATAGATGTCAAATCCGTAGCCTCTGCAGTATAGCTACTATCCAATAAAATCGCTTGATAGCTATCGCTCTCTTTATCCCCTGATGCAACAATTGCCGGCGAAAAACGATTGTCTTCATCATAGTCTGCCTTAACATCCGTCAAAAAAGTCTGTAAATCTTCTTCGCTTTCCAAAATAGCTGAAAACTCACCCACAGACACACCGTAAGCTAACGTTACATCCTGCGCTTTTTCTTCAATTGCTGCTTGAATACTTTCCTTCAGTTCCTTTTCGCTCAATAGTTTTTTTCCAAGCACACGTTCTTTCTTTTCGGTATATTCCAAATTTTGAAAAACCAAGGTACCCTCTTCTTCGTAATACGATTTACGCACCTCTTGTATTGTTTTTTCAAAAGAAATATGATCAGCAAAAGCAAACTCTTCCCCGGAAGTCAAAACAACGACAGTATAATCCTGCCCAAGACAAATCATTCTACTTCCTGCATAAATCAACAAAAGAAGTAAAAATACGCCCATGACAAGCGCCAATAATTTTCTTTTTCCTATTTTCAATAAACGACTCTCAATCCCCATATTATTTTCCTAAAACTTCTACGATTTTTTCTAAGGTTTCTTCTACTCCCAATTCCTCTTCCAATACAACAATATCCGCATATTTTTCGTACAAAGGCTTTCTTTCTTCGAACAAGTCTGCCAAAGTCTGCCCTTCACGAAGTACTACCCCTCTGGAATGAATATCCGAAAGTCTTTTTTCCAAAATTGGCAAAGACACCTGCAAATAGATGACTGTAGCAATTTCTTTTAAATGTTTCATGGCTTCTTCTCCGTATACCACACTTCCGCCGGTTGCAATTACGGTATTTTCCACCTGTAATCCGGCATTCACACGGTTTTCCACTTCAATAAATCCATCGGTTCCTTTTTCTGCAATAATATCCTTTAACAATTTTCCTTCTTGCTTTTGAATCTCCAAGTCTGCATCCAAAAACTGGTAGCCCAATTCCTTTGCTAAAATGACTCCAATCGTACTTTTTCCAACTCCCGGCATACCAATTAATACTATATTCTTCATGTCTATTTTCCTTTCAAAAAAACCCTATTTCAGAGACTTCCACCTGAAATAGGGTTCTGTATCATTCTTATTCTGTAGCGGCTTCCGTTGCTTCTTCCACAACTGCTTCTGTGGTATCTTCTGTAACAGTTTCCGTTGTTTCCTCTACAGCGCTTTCTGTAGTATCCTCTGTAGATTCCTCATCATATACAATGCTATACATATCTTCGAAAGAGATGGTGGCTAAAACATCGTCATCCTGTTCCCAAGTCACTTCCTCTTCATATCCGCTATATACTTCATCGTATAAATCAGACTTTCTTTCCTCGATGATTTCTTCTACCTTTGTAGCAGTAGCTTCTTCATCGTAAGTAGCATCCATACGTATAATATAATAAGAAGTACCGTCTTCACTTAAAACTGCTCCACTGATTTCACCATCTGCAAGTGCTCTGGCCGCCTCTAATGCATTGGCATCCAAGGTATCTTCGTCTTCTCCGTAAGAATAAGTACTTACGGTATATCCATAGGTATCTGCAACCGCATCAAAGTCAGTTGCCGCAGATGCTGCTACTGCTTCTGCTAATGCTTCTAATGCAGCCGCTTCTTCCTCAGTAGTAAGTTCTTCTACTTCCTCAGTCGCATCTTCGCTTTCTGTAGAATCTTCATCTGTAGAAGATACTACATAATAGCTGATGGTACTCTGCGCAGATTCTTCATCACTCACTTCTGTATCTACATCTGCTTCAATGGCGGTTTCCATCTTTGCTTGAATCAATGTAAGGCGCATCATTTCGCGAACATACTCTTCTGTTGCACCCAACTGTTCTAAAGCTTCTTCACTGTTTTCGGAAAGGAATTCTTCAACATAAGTATCAATCGCTTCCTCATCCTCTTCTGTGATTTCCACACCATAATCTTCCATATGCTGCTCTAAAATATATGCTTCCTTCACCTGTTCCAAGGTAGAAGTACGAACAGATTCTGCTAATGTAGTTCCATCTTCCCCAAAATTTGAATCCCACATATCAGATCCGTAATACGATCCCAAATAGCTGTCATAGGAAACTGCCGTAATTTGTGCCATAAAATTCACAAGTCCCACTTCAATTTCTTGACCATCTAAAGTAGCTACAATATCTGTAGCATTATATTTTTTCGTTCCACATCCGCTTACCACAATGGACATTGCCATTGCTCCGGCAAGCAATCCGGTCGCAAATCTCTTCATTCTTACGATTCCTCCATTAAACGTCATCATCTGCTCCATTATAGAGCAATTTTTCCACTCTATCAAGACGATTTTTCTACCAATTCCTGCTGTACACGATTGATAAATTCCTCTACAAAGGTTAATAGATCCTGCTTTTTCGTTCGCGTATTATAGGACAATGCGTAATAAAAAGTCGGCGCACTTTTTTCCGGTCGGAAGGTCAAAGCCCCCTCATAGCCTTTTATAAATTCCGGCAACTTGGCGGCATCTATCTTTGCCCTTTCAAAAAAGACAAACTTCATTTCCCCACCGGTTTGCACAACATCCGTAAAATAAGCGCTGTGTGCTTTTGCTCGCAATTTCGCAATCCGAATCAAATTCAAAACAGACTGTCCCGGTTCTCCGAAACGATCGATTAATTCCTCTATCATTTCTTCCGCATCTTCTTCCGACTCAATCGCTGCAATTCTCTTATAAATATCCATTTTCTGATATTCATTTAAAATATAGGATTCCGGAATATATGCATCCACAATCATATCAAACGTAGTATCAAAGGATTCTTCTGTCTTCAATCCCTTTTCTTCTTTCACCGCTTCATTTAGCATCTTACAATATAAGTCGTAACCCACGGCAGCCATATGACCATGCTGTTCTTCTCCCAACAGATTACCGGCACCGCGAATTTCCAAATCACGCATCGCTATACGAAATCCACTGCCCAATTCCGTATATTCTTTAATCGCTGCCAATCGTTTTTCTGCCACTTCCTTTAACAACTTGTCCCTGCGATACAAAAAGAAGGCATAAGCGGTTCGATTAGAACGTCCAACACGCCCACGCAACTGATACAACTGAGAAAGTCCCATATTATCTGCATCATGAATAATCATAGTATTCACATTGGCAATATCCATTCCGGTTTCGATAATCGTAGTAGAAACCAACACATCGATTTCCCCGTTGATAAATCGGTACATAATGTCTTCCAGTTCGCGCTCCTTCATTTGACCATGGGCAAATTCCACGGTAGCTTCCGGAACCAAACCTTGTATATACGCCGTCATTTCCGCGATCTGTTTCACACGATTGAATACATAAAAGACCTGCCCATTTCGAGACAATTCTCTGGAAATCGCTTCTCGCACCATTTCTTCATTGTATTCCATCACATAGGTTTGAATCGGTTGTCGATCATTGGGGGCTTCTTCCAGCAAACTCATGTCGCGGATTCCAATCAGACTCATATGTAACGTTCTTGGAATCGGCGTCGCCGTAAGCGTCAGCACATCCACATTGTTCTTCATCTGTTTGATTTTTTCTTTATGCGTGACACCAAAACGCTGCTCTTCATCGATAATCAAAAGGCCCAAATCCTTGAATACCACATCTTTTGATAGTAATCGATGGGTCCCTATCAAAATATCTACGGTTCCTTTTTTTAAATCTGCAATCGCTTTTTTCTGCTCCGCCGGCGAGCGAAATCTACTAAGCAATTCTACACGAATCGGGAAATCCTTCATACGTTGTACAAAGTTGTTGTAATGCTGCTGTGCCAAAATTGTAGTAGGTACTAAAAAAGCCACCTGCTTACTATCCTGAACAGCCTTAAATGCTGCACGAATCGCCACTTCTGTTTTTCCAAAGCCTACGTCTCCACAAATCAAACGATCCATGATTTTAGTACTTTCCATATCTTGTTTTGTGGCAGCAATGGCAAGTTCTTGATCTTCCGTTTCTTCATAAGGAAACAGCTCTTCAAATTCTCTTTGCCATACCGTATCCGGGCCATATACATAGCCTTGCTTTTCCTGTCGTACTGCATACAATTGCACTAACTCAGCAGCCACTTCTCGCACTGCCTTATGTACACGGCTCTTTGTTTTATTCCATTCCTGACCGCCCAGTTTATTTAACTTCGGCTTTCTGGCATCTGCCCCTGTATATTTTTGAATTTTATCCAACTGGGTTGCAAGCACATAAAGATTCCCACCTCCGGCATATTCCACCTTCATGTAATCTCGTACGTTATGATCCACTTCCACTTTCTCAATACCACGATAAATACCCAAACCATGACTTTCGTGAACCACATAATCCCCTACAGATAAATCCGTAAAATCTCGGATTTTCTCTCCTTCATACAGGCGTTTCCGCTTCTTTTTCTTTTTTTCTCCACCGAAAATATCACTTTCTGTCATCACGACGAATTTAATCTGTGGGTACTCAAATCCTCCCTTGGATTTGCCATACATAATCATAATTTCCGATGGTTTTAATTCATGGGTTTCATCCTCTGTGTAAAAGGCATTCAATCCTTCCCGCTGCAAATCCTCCGCCAAATGTTTGGCCTTGGTTCGAGATGCAGACAATAAAACTACTCTGTATTTCTGTTTTTTATAGCGGTTCAAATCCTTTAACAACGTTTCAAAACTATTGTTATACACATTAATTCCACGACTTTGAATCTGCAAATGTGCCTTAGGTTCTACCCCTTTGACCTTTAAATCCAATGTGCTTAAGGCAACGCAAAAATACTTTTGCAACTTTGCAAAAATCTCTTTTTCTCTGTATAAAAGTTTTAATTGTGCCGGCAGTAAATACCCTTTTTCCAGTCGTTGCTTCATGCTTTCCGTGAATTCCAATTCCACTGTCCGGCCTTTTTCTGCCACTCTTGCCAACTCATCCAAAAAGACAATGGTATTTTTCGGATCAAAATAGTCCAGCAAAGATACCACTTCTTCTATAAAATAAGGAAGATAAAAATCCAAATTTGCAGACATTCCAAGCTCTTCCACTTCTTCCAGCATCATCTCCACACTGGTTTTTATATGATGGGCTTCCTCTGTTTGCATATTCTTCCGGAATACTTCCCTTTGCTTTTCTGCATCTTTTCTTATTTTCTGCAATCCTTTTTGTTTGCTTTCCTCTGAAAGCACAAACTCACCTGCAGGGTATATTTCAATTTCCTCTAAATTTTGAATCGAGCGCTGTGTTTCCAAATCAAAACTGCGAAGAGAATCAATTTCATCGCCCCACAATTCGATTCGAATCGGATTTTCTTCCGTAAACGGGAAGATATCAATAATACCTCCTCGCCCCGCAAATTCACCGGGATTTTCCACTTGATAATTACGTGTATAACCCAAAGAAACCAATTGCTTTTCCCAATTGGTTATCTGTAGTGTTTCTCCGATTTTTAATTTCTGAATGCCCTTTGTAAACGCAGATTTTCCGGGCAATTTATTCATCAGTGCATCAAAGGTAGTCACAAGAACAGTGGCATCTTCCTCGCAAATACTTTGCAAAGCCTGTACACGTTCCTTCGTCAATGCACTACCATGAATATCAGACTGATAAAACAAAATGTCCTTCGCCGGATATTCCACCACTTCCTTTCGAAACAACCGTAATTCTTCACGTAGTTCCTTGGCACGTTGCTCTGAGAAGGTCACCACCAAAATATTCTTTTGGGCTTCCGTAATCCCATGAATCAAATGGGCTTTATTGGTGTCCATACAGCCGGATAATTGATAAATCCCCTGCTCTTTTTTCTCTTCTTCTCTTAGTTTTTCAATTTCATGTAGTTCTAATAAAGGTAATTGAAATACATCCATTATTCGCTCTTCTCTTTTTTCGCTTTCTTCGCGTTAAATTGGTTCATAGCGTCATCTATACGTCCCTGCAAAATCAGTTCAATGGCCTCTACCGTCTGTCGAAAAGAATCTTGGACTTCTTCCCAATCTTCTTTTGAAAAATGTCCAAGAACATGATCCGCCAAATCCCAGCCTTCCGGTTTTTCTCCTACGCCGATTTTAATTCTCTTAAAATCTGAGGTACCACATTTTGCAATAATATCCTTTAAGCCATTGTGGCCTCCGGCACTTCCTTTTTTACGAATACGAATCCGACCCGGTTCTAGGCTGATATCATCGCTAAGGACAATTAGTTCATCTTCCGGATCCACTTTATAAAAAGCAAGCACCTGCTGCAAACAATCTCCACTTAAATTCATAAAAGTCTGAGGTTTTACCAAAAGAACTTTTTGTCCTTCGATATAACCACTTCCCAAAATACCCTTATATTTCTTTTCATTCATGGAAATACCGTGTTTTGCCGCAAGCACATCCAATGCATCAAATCCCACATTGTGTCTTGTATGTTCATATTTACTTCCCGGATTTCCAAGTCCTGCTATAATATACATCTTTTATTCCTAACTTTTTTGATATTGTCTGTTGTTCTGTATATACCATATAACACAAGTATTGCATTATCCCAATCGAAGAAAACACAATATACTTGGTTCATTGTCATACAAACAGAGCTGCCCCAAAGGGCAGCTCCCATATTTTAGTATTCTCCTGCTTTGTACTTTGCAACAAGTTTCTGAATACGATCCAATGGATCCAACAAATCACTAATGGATGTATCATGATTCAAAGTATCAACCAAGTAAGCAATATACTTACTCATATCGCAACTAATATAATAGTCTCTAGAAAGAAGCTCCGGGGTCTGGTATGTCAAATTGGTAGTAACCACTTTATGAATAATACCCTTTTCCACTGCTTCATCAAATTTTGCAAGTCCATTTGTGAACAAGCCAAAAGTAGCAATTACGAAGATACGGTTTGCTTTTCTCTTCTTTAATTCTGTTGCTACATCAATCATACTTTCTCCGGAAGAGATCATATCATCGATAATTAACACGTCTTTTCCTTCTACGGAAGATCCAAGGAATTCGTGTGCTACGATTGGATTACGTCCATCAACGATTTTACTGTAATCTCTACGCTTGTAGAACATACCCATATCTAATCCAAGGACGTTTGCCAAATATACAGCTCTATTTGTACCACCCTCATCCGGGCTGATTACCATCATATGCTCTGCATCGATGGTCAAATCTTTTACATTTTTAAAGATACCTTTAATGAACTGGTATGTCGGACGTACAGTTTCAAATCCATGAAGCGGAATCGCATTCTGCACACGAGGATCATGTGCATCAAATGTGATAATATTATCCACACCCATGGCAATTAATTCCTGCAATGCAAGTGCACAATCCAAAGATTCTCTGGAACTGCGTCTGTGCTGACGGCCTTCATAAAGGAACGGCATAATTACTGTAATACGTCTTGCTTTTCCTTCTACAGCCGCAATAATACGTTTCAAATCTTGATAATGATCATCTGGTGAATAATGATTTGTATGACCACACAATGAATAAGTCATGTTGTAGTTGGTCACATCTACCATCAAATATAAATCATCACCACGAACGGATTTTTTAATTAAGCCTTTCGCTTCACCACTTCCGAAGCGTGGGGTAAAGGCTGGAACAATATACGAATCTCTCGTATAACCTTTAAAGGCAATATTTCCTTCGTGTTCCTGTCCTCTCTCCGTTCTCCATTTTACGAGATACTGGTCAACCTTGGAGCCAAGTTCTTTACAACTGTCTAGGGGTATTAAGCCCAAGGAACCAACCGGAATCGTTTCTAAATTACGCTTGTCATCCGACATTACTGGGGTCCTCCATTTTTCTAACTATATGATAATGAGACTATTCTCTTTATCTACAATTTTGTAATTTTTTCACCAGTCTAATATCTTCCCCGAAGAAACGAACCGTCGTATAATTACTAGAAATTCTAGAAAATGTACGTTCTGAATAATGATCCGAAATCTGTCTCATATTCAAATTCGTAGAAATTATCGTTGACCGTTTCCTTAACATGCGTTCATTTACGCATAAATATAATTGCGAAGCTGTAAATGAATTTGCAACTTCTGTCCCCAAATCATCTATTATAAGCAAGTCACAATTGTATATATTCTGTCTTGCTTCTCCTGAATTTGTGTCTTTCTTAAAAACGTCCTTTTCAAATATATCAAAAAGCTGTGCCGCTGTAAAGTAAATTACAGAATGTCCACGGTCCAACAGTTCTTTTGCTATACAATTTGAAAGGAAGGTTTTGCCTACACCTGCATTGCCGTAAAAGAACAAATTTTGATTTTCTGTTTCAAAATGTTCAATAAAGTTGTAAGCAATTTGCAATGCCATTTTTGCTCTGTCGTAAGCAGAAATCCCTGTGCTCTCATCAATATAATCTTTCGAATAATAATCCAAAGTAAAGGTTTTGAAATTTTCCTTTTGCAATACTTCTTTTAAATGAGATTGTGTATAAACCAAGTCAATGGCTGCCTGTTCAAAGCAATGGCATCTTTTATTTCCGATATAACCCGTGTCCCGGCAATCCGGACACCGGTATGGTGGTGTAAAATAGTTTTCATCATATCCCAAAGTCCGCATAATATCGGCTTTGGATTTTTGCAAGTTTTTTAATTCATCTTTTAATTCAGAAAGAGCGTTAGTATCTCCTTCTAATATCTTTAAAGCTTGTGATACGGAGTAAGAAGCAATGGTATCGTCTATCTCCGCCAGTCTAGGCTCTTCTTTATAAAGTTCTGACCTACGTTGTTCCACAATGTGCTGATTATAAATTCTTCGCGCGTCATACTCGCGAATAATCTCATCGTACTGTGCATTACTCAATGCCATATTTTCTCCCCCTCCGCTGATACCTTTCTATAGATATGTTTCTTTCAATCCAACCTCTGTTATTTTCTCATAGGTGTGCCAAGCATCTGTTCTTCAAATTGTCGTTCTAACTGCTCATAGTTATAAGTACGCTGTGCAAAATTGTTGAATTTATTTGTTGTTTTTGTAGTTGTTGTCTTTTTCGATGCTTTGCTCTTCTGGTATTCCTGATCCAAAACTGCTACATCTTCAAGACTTGCTGCGTTGCTTTTAAACCAATTGGTCAGTATAGAATCTGCATATTCAAAACTTGGATGGTGAATCGCCTGGATAGTACGATTGCAAGCTTCTACAATCATGTCTTCCTCATATCTGTATTGACTGGTCCACTTATCCAGGAACTCTGTTTCGCTTTCTGCCAAACGACGTCCGGAAATTCCAAACGCTTTCATCACCTGATAATGCATTTTGCTATGCGCATGGATATTTTCTCTAGCTTCCTCTGCAGTAGTAATTCCACTGTCTTTCCAAGACATAGCCACTTTATCCATGTAGCGAAGACTGGTATGGTCATTTTCTGAACAATATTCAATTAAATATTCAATTAAATCAATAGAGAAATGAAGATTCTCATACCAATACATAACGGTACTCACTTCTGTATTGCTTAATGGATGTCCCACATACTGGGAAGCCACAAACAACAATTCTTTCACGTCTCCATCTGTTTTGAATTGATCCACCTCGTCGCGGTTGTAGTATTTCTTGGTGTCCTGACTAAGCACTTCTCTTTTTTCTTTGTGCATAGTTTCTTTATGTAAAGAAATGGCATCAGATTTCTGACGATGTGTATAATTCAATCTCTGTGTATCCACAAAGTAAATGCCAATTAAGCGATCTTCTTCATCAAATTCCAAACGCAGTAAGTTGACCTTTTCCCAATAATTAAGCGCGCGTCTGATATCCTTTTCTGTGTGGTCAAATTTATCTGCCATTTTTGAAATGGAAATTGATTCTTCTGCGGAATTCATGCACCGCAGTAGATAAAGATATACTTTTACGTACTCCCCGTTGGCGTCTGCCATATACTCATCAATAAAATAATTGGGTACTGCTGTATTCATATTTGCAGTATCACTACCTAACAAAACTTGTGCCATATAAACTCCCTCTCTTCAACAAGATGGATTATAGCACGGAAGTGGAAATAATTAAAGCGTTTCGAAGTGTCGAAAACCCAGTAAAATCAAGGGTTTGCGCCTTGTGGATAATGTGGATAATTTTCGACCTAAGAATATAAAATTTTCATAAAATCCCAGTATTTTCCATACTTCCACTTTCTTTTTTCTCATCCACATTTTCTGTGGATATGTTCAAAAAAAATCCACAGGAAAAAAGTGGATTACTCACCTTTTTTCTGTGGATAATGTGGATAAGTTATTTTCCTAAGATGTTTTCGCCGACTTTATATATATCTCCGGCACCCATAGTTATCAACAAATCATTGTTCATACATTTTTTTAATAAAAATTTTTTAGTCTCTTCCAATGAGGCACAGTAATAACTTTCTGTACCATATTTTTGGATTTCATGAAGCAAATCTTTTGAAGAAATACCAATGGTATTTTTTTCGCGTGCAGCATAGATATCTGTCAAAACCACAACATCTGCCTGTGAAAGTACCTTTGCAAAATCTCCAAGAAATGCCTTAGTTCTGGAATATGTATGTGGCTGGAACGCAATCACAAGTCGTTCATGCGGATAATTCTTTGCCGCATGAATGGTAGCTTGAATTTCTGTTGGATGATGTGCGTAATCATCTACAACGGTGATTCCTCCAACCGTTCCCTTGTACTGGAAACGACGATCTGCACCGGTAAAGCAATCTACACCTTTGCAGAATACCTCAAAAGAAATACCCATTTCTTCACAAAGAGCCAATACTGCCAAAGAATTATAAACATTATGTTCTCCCGGAACACCTAAATGTACCATACCTAATGCTTTTCCATGAGCAAAGGCCTGATAAGTCGCACAGGCTTTTTCATCATAAGTGATTTCCTTTGCAGTAAAGTCGAAATCTCCTTTCAAACCGTAGGTAACCACTTTTGCCGGCAATCCTTTTACAATGTCTTCCTGCTTTTCAATTTCGCCATTGATAATGATGGCACCATCTGCTGCTGTATTTCCGGCAAAGTGATGGAAGGAATGACGAATATCTTCTATATCTTTAAAGAAATCCAAATGCTCTGCTTCTACCGTTGTAATAATGCTATAACGTGGGCGGAATTCAAAAAAGCTATTGGTATATTCACAAGCTTCTGTTACAAATACATCCGAAGATCCCACACGAATATTTCCATGAATAGAAGATAAAATACCACCTACAGAAATTGTTGGATCTGCTTCTTCTTCCAACAGCACCTGCGTAATCATGGAAGTGGTTGTAGTCTTTCCATGTGTACCTGCCACTGCCACTGAATTTTTGTAGTTGTCCATAATCTGACCTAAAAGCTCCGCTCTGGTCAACATAGGAAGTCCTTTCTTCTTAGCTGCTACCCATTCCGGATTATCTTCTTTGATAGCCGCTGTATAAACAACACAATCAATTCCTTCTATAATATTAGATTCCTGTTGCGGATAAAAAACAGTTGCTCCCTTTGCTTCAATCTGTCTAGTCAAATCAGACTCTTTACTATCTGATCCGGATACGCGGAATCCTTCTTTTAATAATATTTCTGCCAAACCGCTCATACTGATACCACCGATACCAATAAAGTGCACATGTATTGGCTGTTTAAAATTAATTTGATACATTTCTTTTGTCCTATTCACTAATGATAATTTCATAACATACATTTTATGTCTTCCTCTATTATACGCACCTCATATTTTTTTGCAAATTTGTTTAAAAATAATCGTATCGTAAAGGTATTTATAATAGGAAAAAACAGGTTTGGTTTTGTGTGATAAAGCATGAATAGATTTGTATTACATATGCTTCCTATGAGCCTATCAAGGAATCGTGTCTAAGTACATAAGGCTGGATACGAATCTGCTCTGGGACAATGTCCCAGAAGCAATCTGTATGTACAGGAAGGTGGACAAGCTAGCTTGTCCGTCCTCCTGCTCATACAGATTCTACATGCAGCATGGCTGCATGAGAGATTCGTACACAGCCTCATAATATAAAAGTTCCACCCTCCCGACGCCAGCCTGAACTTTTCCGCTCATTTTCCAATCAAATATCCTCTTAAAAGAGCAAATTTGCGCCTTTTTCTTTTTCAAAAATATTCAAAAAACACATCCGCAAGGCCTAAAAAATCACCCTTTTTCAAATTTGTGCAATATGCGAAAAAATAAAAAAAATTGTCGCTTTTTACTATACAATATGATATACACAAACTTTAATATATGATATAATTTCCTTGACAGCCAAAACTAGACGAGAGGTGAATGACATGGTAAAAAAAGAAATGATTGCCATGCTTCTTGCTGGCGGCCAGGGGAGTAGACTGGGTGTTTTAACAGCAGACGTGGCGAAACCGGCGGTTTCATTTGGTGGAAAATATCGTATCATCGATTTTCCACTCAGTAACTGTATCAACTCAGGCATTGATACAGTCGGTGTACTTACACAGTACCAACCATTACGCCTGAATACCCATATCGGCATCGGAATGCCTTGGGATTTAGACCGTAACAACGGAGGCGTTACTGTACTTCCGCCTTATGAAAGTACAGACAATAACGATTGGTATACAGGAACGGCAAATGCCATCTTCCAGAACATTCGTTATATTGAATCCTATAATCCGGAGTATGTTTTGATTTTATCCGGGGATCATATTTACAAAATGGACTACGAAGCAATGCTAGACTATCACAAGAACAACAACGCTGATGTAACAATTGCAGTTATGCCAGTTCCGCTTGAAGAAGCAAGTCGTTTTGGTGTCGTAATAGCAGATGAAGAAAAACGGATTTCCGAATTCGAGGAAAAACCGGAACATCCAAGAAGCAACTTAGCTTCTATGGGTATCTACATCTTCAGTTGGCCGATTCTTAGAGATGCTTTACTCAGCTTACAGGATCAGCCGGATTGTGACTTCGGAAAGCACATTATTCCATATTGTCACGAAAAGGAACAGCGTTTGTTCGCTTACGAATTCAATGGATATTGGAAGGACGTAGGAACCTTGGGTTCTTATTGGGAAGCCAATATGGAACTCGTAGATTTAATTCCGGAATTCAATTTGTATGAAGAATATTGGAAAATCTACACCAAGAGTAACAACATCGAGCCGCAGTATTTATCTGCTGAAGCTAGCGTAGATCGCAGCATCATCGGTGAAGGCACAGAGATTTACGGAAGTGTATCTCATTCCGTTATCAGTACCGGTGTTACCATTGGAAAGAATACTAAGATTCAGGATTCCATTATCATGAAGGATTGTGTCATTGGAGACAATGTCGTCATTGACCACGCCATCATCGCTGAAAAAACCGTAATTGGTGACAATTGCCAAATCGGTGTTGGGGAATCAGCCCCCAGTAAGTTAAATGAAAAAATCTATGCTTTTGACCTGGCAACCATCGGAGAAAATTCCGTAATTCCTGCCGGCATTACAATTGGAAAGAACACCGTAATCAACGGTGCAACAGTCGCCGCTGACTATCCAAACAATCGCTTGGAAAGCGGGGAATACATTGTAAAGGCAGGTGAAGAGGCATGAAAGCATTAGGAATTATATTAGCAGGCGGTAACAACAAAAAAATGCAGGAGCTTTCCAGTAGACGTGCCATTGCAGCAATGCCGGTATGTGGAAACTTCCGTTGCATCGATTTTACATTAAGCAATATGAGCAACTCTCACATTCAGAAAGTTGCTGTTTTAACACAATACAATGCCAGATCCTTGAACGAGCACTTGAATTCATCTAAGTGGTGGGATTTCGGTAGAAAACAGGGCGGTCTCTATATTTTAACTCCGACCCTTACAGCAGAAAACAGCTGGTGGTATCGCGGAACAGCAGATGCCATGTATCAGAACCTTACATTTTTAAAACGATCCCATGAACCATATGTAATTATTACCAGTGGGGACTGTATTTACAAAATGGATTACAACAAACTTTTGGATTATCACATTGAGAAAAAAGCAGATATTACCATTGTTTGCAAAGATGTAGATCCAAAAGAAGATGTTAGCAGATATGGTGTTCTTCAGATGAATGAAGATGCGCGTGTCGTTGATTACGATGAAAAACCAATGGCTGCACAATCTCATACCATCTCAACAGGAACCTATGTATTAAGACGCAGACAGTTGATTGAAATGTTGGAGCAATGCGAAGAAGAAGGTCGATATGACTTCGTTACCGATATTTTAATCCGCTACAAAAACTTGAAGCGTATCTACGGATATAAGATTAAAGATTATTGGGCAAACATCTCTACAGTAGATGCATATTACAAAGCTAATATGGATTTCTTAAATCAAGATGTCCGCAACTACTTCTTTAAACAGGAACCAAAGATTTATTCTAAGATTGAAGATTTGGCTCCTGCTAAATACAACACCGGTGCTGAAGTGCGAAACAGTACAGTAGCCAGTGGATGTATCATCAACGGAATGGTGGAGAATTCCGTATTATTTAAAGATGTATTTGTTGGCAAAAATTGCGTCATTAAAAATTCCATCATTTTGAATGATGTTTACATAGGTGACAACACCCATATCGAAAACTGCATTGTAGAAAGTCGTGGCACATTAAAGACCAACACTTATTACAGCGGCGGAGACGGTATTAAAATAGTGGTGGAAAACAACGAAAGGTACGTACTATAACACAGACCGAAAAGGGGGACATGAAAGTATGCAAATTACAGATGTTCGAATCAGAAAAGTTGAAAAGGAAGGAAAAATGAAGGCGGTGGTTTCTATTACCATCGACGAAGAATTCGTTGTTCATGACATCAAAGTCATCGAAGGCGAAAAGGGATTATTCATTGCAATGCCGAGCAGAAAAGCTTCCGATGGAGAATATCGCGACATTGCTCATCCAATTAATTCCGATACCCGTTCTAAAATACAACAGCTGATTTTGGATAAGTATCAAGCAGAACTTGTGAGCACAGAAGAATAATATTAGTTGGCTATGTTAGTAAGTAAGTAAGTAAAAAAAGCTACCGCAATGCGGTAGCTTTTTTAACGCTTGAACATATGTAGGAAATGAAGCATTTCCTAATTTAGATTCATCACACTGTGACAATCCCAATCGAAAAATCTGAGAACACCTTATGAGCAATTCTTAGAATAAATCAATTCTTCCAGCTGCTTTTTTATTAATTACATAATAAGCAGAATTATCTTCTGGCTTAATATAAACCTGAATAGATTTTACAGAAGCAAGTTTGTGTCCCTCTTCTACATACTGTGCTTTTGCTCTTGCCACAACATCCTTAACGATGCATTCCTGATTAGCAAACTGTACATACACTTCTGTATTTAAATCAAGTGCAGTAGTTTTTGCCTTTGCTGCTGTTTCAGTTGCTTTCTTAGTAATTGTTTTCTTTGCTGTAGCTGTCTTTTCTGATGCAGTCTTCTTAGCAGTATCCGCTGTTTTCTTTACAGTTTCTGTAGCCTTTGTAGCTACTTCCTTTTCTGCAGCCTTTACTTCAGTTACCTTTCCGTTTACTGCTGCTGCAACCTTTGCTGTGGTTTCTTTTGTTGTTGCCATAACTTTCTTTCTCCTCCTATGAATCATTATTCACAAACTAAAAATTTCTCCATTGCATCCAATGCTTCAGCCTCGTCTGAACCATCTGTCTCAATGTTTACCGTCATCCCATCAGATGGGTTGAACGCCATAATCCCCATTATGCTTTTCGCGTTGATACGACGGTTGTTGCTTTCGATAATGATTTCGCTCCGAAATTGGCAGGCAACCTGTACTAGCTCCGCAATAGGGTTATCATGTTTTTGCGTTACATTTGTTACTATAATTTCTTTCTTACTCATTACTCCTTGTGCCCTCCGATTAGTTTACCTTTTAAATATATTCTTTATGCCCTTTTTTTTCAACCCTTTACAGCAAAAAAGTAGATCTTTTTCTCTATTTTAGACAAATTTTTCTACAAATAGTTTCTCATATATTTTTTTTCAAACTTCTTACTCCAAATATGTAAAGAATACACTTCCATAATTTTCAAATGTAGTTTGTGCTTCTTCCTGTGTCTGAGTATAAGTCATTTGTAAAGCAGTATCATAAATAATTAAGTTTGTAGAATCATAACCTACAATGACTACAGCCGTATCGTTTCCGGACATAGCAAAAACAGGGACTCCACAACTAATGTAATACAAGATTTCTTCTACATCACATCCGGTTAAATCCATGAACTGCACATCCTTCAAAGCGCCTTCCATAATCTCTTTCGGTGTAGATCCGTTGGCAATCAAAGAGGAAACATCCAAGCTGATATCCTTCGTCGCCAAAAGCGCTGATACCGCATTCACAATGGTACTGCTATCTGTCATCACAGACGTATCTAACGAAATTGCAGAAACAGAAGTACTTCTTGCTCGCTTCCACAAATATCCTCCATCATCTCCAATGACAACTCCCATGGTCTCATTCGCAGCTCCAATCGCGTCTGCTAAATTATAGGACGCCCCTACTACTTTTCCTGCAGAGTATGCGTAATATTTTCCGGAAACATCTACCAAATCAATTTCTACCACATTGCTCTCTTCATTTTCTATTTCCTTTGGTGTCAACAAGCGTGTCGTAGAATCTGAAACTTCCGAACCAAGTTCAATGGATACCACTCGTTCCTTGGTATCATCCGTAGATGTTTCAATAGAAACTACTTCTAATGCATCCCCTTCACGGTTCATAATCGTATCCTGGTCCGCTGTCACGTATGCACTGCCATTATACTGAATACGATTTAAATAGATCGTGTAATTTTCAACCGTTACACTCTCTACGAAATATCCACTCTTTTCATATTCTTTTTGTGTTTCCAAAGTATCTGCCGATACGATCAATACCTTTTTCATAGCAAAGGTAACTACCCCTGCTGCATCTGTAAGTACATCACTGCTATTTGCAATTCCATAAATAAAATCTTCTTCTATGAAAGCCAAAGGTTTTACATAGGTGCCATCCGTTGCAGAAATCACCTGGGTAGTTCCTTCTTCCAAATCCCATAGTGTAATTTCTGTGGAAGCATTTTCTTCCCCCGCAGATATATATGCGAAATAGCGATTAGAGGAAGAAACTGCATAAGAACCCTCTTCCAAATCAGAAACCAATTCTGTGACTTCCTTTGTTTCCAAATCAATGGCGTAAACCACGTTTTCCATCATAATATAGAAAACACCCTCCGTGCTTTCATATAAAAGATCCCCTACGTCTGCCTGTAAAACCTGATAAGAAATATCCGTTGGAATAAAAGCCTGTTCCTCAATCGTATTCGCGGTTGCGTCAAAATAATAAACGCCTACACCAACCATGCCTTCATGGTCTCCACGATTCATATATCCAAATACCACAAAGGTCATATTTCCAGCCTCGTCAATTGTGGCTATTTTAATATCATGCTGATTATAATTTTCTCGCGATTCAATCCCTTCATTGCTTTGGAAACTAAACACCTGATACAAACTGTTGGAAGAAACATTATAACTCCAAAGTTCGCCTTCCTGTACAAATGCCACTACGGTCCCGGACTCATTCGCAATATAATTAATATCTTCATCGCAAATACCGAGATCAATTTCTGTTCCGGAGATGGTAATATTATCTCCTCTTACAATTTGGCTCATGGTTCTTTCATAATCCAACAAATAATCTCGCGTGGACGTATGACGAATACGGAAATATTCTTCCACATTGTAATACTCTAAGGTTCCATCTTCTTTTTGTGTGGTCAAAACATAATCTAAAACAATTACGTTATAACTGCTTGTAATTTCCACTACCTTTGGTGTTGGTTTTACCAGTTCTTCCGGTTCCAGGGAAGCATATCCAATCTGTTTCAACGTAGAGTGAATATCCACATATGCCAAGGTGCTATTGTCTGCAGATGAATTCGGTTCTACGTAAGTTGATAAAGTGGAATACGTATCCGGGTTCAAAGCCGTATCATGGAAATTCATAGCAAATTCTAATGTCTCTTCTACATAACAATTTACCGGCTTAATCAAACGTGTATAATAATAATATTCATCCGTTCCGTCCGATAAAATAATAGCCAAATTATATTCTACGCCTTCATCAATAATGCTTTGAATCGGAAGATCCGTATAGATAGCTCCCTTTTCCTGAGTAAAATCGGTAATCTCCTGTTCTACATACAAAGTCTCTGTATCCAAAGAACGAATTTCATATCGAATAGATTCAATAACTTTTGCATCCGTTGCAATATGAAGAGAAATGGTATTTTCAGAAGAGACCGGAGTAATGCTGTCCCTTACGTAAATTTCATTCATCTCCGTGGTGTAACCATGAAGTTCATTAATCTCCATTTCTCCATCTACAATAGTAATCAACGGCAAACTCGCATCCGCCATATCCCTTGTTAATTCAATATTTGTTTTATTCATAAAAATTCCAAAGCCGAATAAAGATACAAAAAATACAGCTACAAGAATTCCAAATTTAATAATCGCTTTTTTCACGGTAATCCCTTTCTGTTTAATCAATTGCTAGCAAAAATAGTGCCGCTGCCAGTTCATGAGGTAAATAAGAAAGTACCCCTAACTGATTCTCAAAATCAATCTGTTCATTCTTCATTGCATAATAAAGACATCCTGTTAAGTATACACCATTGTTGTGAAGTTTCAATTCCGCTAATTTTTTATAAATGCCACGGCTCGCTTTTTTTGTAAAAATAGCAGCATCCGGATAAGCCTCCGCCGTATTTAAACGGTTCTTTAACTCCTTTGCAAAGTCCCTAATATCATAGATTTTTTCCCAAGGCACTTCAAAAATCTCTCCACAGATTTCTGCTGCTCGAATAAAATAATCTTCCTTATTTAATGTATGATTTCCGGTATGGTCCTCCAACTCATGAAACATACGATAAATATCTCCTGCCTTTGCCACACGATTCACTGAATTGCGCATAATCAAAGATTCTCCTATGGCAATGGATTGGCAAAGTCGTTCTATCGGTTTTCGCATACTGCGGAACCCACTCAAAGTAAAATAATAACGAAATCCCTTTAATTTTCCAAACGTACGAAGTCCATCCTGATATCCCATTTCCATATTTTTACGAATGCGTTCATGGTCAAAATCCAGAATACCACCTAAATCCCGATTTGGTGTCACATAGGTGATATAAGGCCGACTGGCATAATTGGGATGCTGAGGCGTGTTATGTAAATCCACAGCAATAATATCCGTCGCCCCCATTTCAATGGCTAAATCAATGGGCAAGTTATCATAATAGCAACCATCCAAATAGGTTTCTTCCCCAATTTTATGCATCGGAAATACCGGAAAAATTGCAGAAGATGCCATAATATAATCCTTTAACATTCCCTCCGGTATATCCTTCTTTTGCAACATATAAGGTTTTAATCCCGGAAACTGCACGGTAACCAAACCATAGTTTACCTTTGACTTCCGCACCTCTTCTTCCGAAATATTTCGTTCTATCCAATCTGAGAAAGGAGAAATATCTGCGCCTTTATTCTTTACATACTTTTTCAAAAACGGGCCCAGTGCTTTATTTTGGTTATAGAAATCCTCCATCTTATTCGAAAGATTGATGCCATCTTCCATCATGTCTTCCATCACTAGGGAATCCCACATTTCCACACACTGCTCATATGCATGTGCCGTCATCATTGCTCCGTTGATGGAGCCAATGGACGTACCTGTCACTATAGAATAATCATAATTTAATTCCCGAAGTGCTCTCCAAAAGCCACATTCATAGGCACCCTTCGTGCCGCCTCCGGCAAGTACAATTGCTCGTTTCATAGGCATTCTCCGTTTTTCTTTTTTCTAATTCTATGATACCATGATACCAGATGAAAGGTAATGTTTTCATATTTATAAGAGGGAGATCATTTATGTCAAAAAAGAACACAGCAGAACCAACTTTACATACACATGATGGCGTGCATTATCACAGCCACGAACCTCATTCTGAAAACCATAGTCACGGGACGCATCCGCACCATCATGATCCGGCCAGTACCAAAGCCATCATCAATCGCATGAATCGTGCCATCGGCCATATGGAATCCATTAAAAGCATGGTAGAAGACGACCGCGATTGCAGCGAAGTCCTGATTCAAATTGCGGCAGTTCGTTCTGCCATTAATAATATCGGTAAGTTAATTCTGGAAGAACACATACAGCACTGTGTTACCGATGCAGTAGAATCCGGAGACGACGCGATTTTAGAAGAACTTCGCACCGCGATTAATAAATTCATTAAATAGATATTTTCTACATAATATATACATAATTGCCCACAAAGTTCTCATTTGTTCACATTTTTTTATCCAACATTTATATTGTATTTTTAGAAAATAACGTTTATATTTATAAGTCGTGAGAAATGGAGGAAATATATGAGAACTTTGAAGAAACTGAAAGCAATCTTCTCTTCTCTGAACCAAAAAAGAAAGAACTTGGCAGAGAAAATGTTGATTCCTTTCCGAAGCGAGAGAGCTCAGAAGATCATTCAATTTTGCAACAAATTCGCGATGCTCATGCATGTCATTTTAGCATGTGTAATCGTGTTTATCGTAGAATGGGTCAGTCGTCGTTCCTTTACATCCGCTATCGGATTTTTAGACGAACATACCATGGCATTTATTTATAATGCATTTATTGTATTTGCATCTTTGTCCTTGGTATTTATTTTCAAAAGAAGATCCTTCTTCCGAATTTTTATCAGTGCCTTTTGGTTATTGCTCGGCACCACCAATGGAGTCATTCTTTCTAACCGTGTTACTCCTTTTGGTTACACCGATTTGAAATTAATTAACGATTTGCTTTCCATGCAAACCAGTAGTTATTTATCTGCAACAGAATCCACCATTATCGTGGTTTCCCTTTTGGTCTTCTTGGCATTTTTGATTTACTTCTTTATTAAGGGACCAAAATATCAAGGAAAAATTCACTTTTTCCTTGCGCCGGTATTAATCGCAGTCTTATTTGCATTACTTCCGGTTACCACGAAAGCAGCGCAAGAGTCCAATATCATTGCTGCATATTTCGGAAACATTGCAGAAGGTTATTCTGATTATGGATTTATTTATGGTTTCTCATCCAGTGTGGTAGGTGTTGGTATGAGCACGCCGAACGGATACTCAGAAGCCGTAATCGACGACGTTTTATCCAAAGTAGAAGTAGAAGAAACTACTTTAGATACTGAAAACGCTCCAAACATCATCGTCGTACTTTTGGAATCCTTTATCGATCCTTACGAAGTAAACTTCTTGGAATTATCCGAGGATCCGATTCCAAACTTCCATTATTTGTATGACAATTACACCTCCGGTCATTTAACAGTTCCGGTCGTAGGTGCAGGTACAGCAAATACAGAATTTGAAGTATTAACCGGTATGAATATGCAATATTTCGGAACCGGTGAATATCCTTATAAAACCGTTTACAAAGAAATCGACAGTGTTGAAAGTGTGGCATCCGTTCTTTCCACTTTAGGATACGGTACCCATGCCGTACACAACAACGGTGGTAATTTTTATAGCCGTGCCAATGCCTTTTCTTTGATGGGATTTGATACCTTTACCAGTAAAGAAATGATGAACATTCAGGAATATACACCACTTCGTAACTGGCCAACGGATCACATCTTAGTAAGTGAAACAGAAAAAGCTTTAGATTCTACAGAGGATCAATCAGACTTTGTTTACACCATTACCGTTCAGGGTCACGGTGCTTATCCGGAATATCAGGTACTTGATAACCCAACCATCCAGGTAAGTGGTGCCGATACAGAAGAAGAAAACTATCAATGGGAATACTACATCAATATGATTCATGAAGTAGACAACTTCATCGGAGACTTGATTGATATGGTAAATGAACGTGATGAAGACACCATTATTGTTTTCTTTGGAGATCATCTTCCAACCATGAATTTGGAAGAAGAAGACATGGCTACAGGTGATTTATTCCAGACCAAATATGTAACTTATAACAACTTTGGATTGGCAAAAGAAGATGCAGACTTAACTGCATACGAATTAATGCCTACCATTTTAGATCAGCTTGGAATCCATGAAGGAACCATTATGACCTATACACAAAGTCAGATGGATAGCATTGACTACTTAAGTGGTTTACAGTTATTGCAGTATGACTTGTTATATGGTAGCCAGTATGCTTATGACGGCGAGGATCCATATCCTGCAACAGAAATTGAAATGGGTGTCGAAGATGTTACCTTAGACCGCTTATGGATTTCCGTTGATGACGAATACCTGTGCTTGCGTGGAAGCAACTTCACCGCATGGTCAAGGGTTTATATCAATGGTGAAAAAGTATCTACCCAGTTTGTTTCAAGCAACTTGTTGCAAGTAAAACTTTCCAATATTGATTTGCAAGACGGCGATGAAATCGTTGTACAGCAAATGGGTTCAAGTAACACCGTATTCCGTGCTTCAAATTCTCTGACTTGGGAAGAACCTGAATTAGAAACTGAGACAGAAGGAACTACGGAAACAGAGTCCACAGAATCCAAATCAACAGAAACAGAAAGTAGTTCAGATAGTAGTAGTTCTACTACAGATGAAGAAGCTGAGTAATCTCTTCTGAAAATTCATAAAGACACGCACCACGCGGTGCTAAAAAAGAAGGCTGTAGGAATTTCCTACAGCCTTCTTTTACTTCTTATTTAAGCAATCTTACGGAACACTAAAACAGAAATTAAAACACCAATAATTCCTGCGATGGTTAACTTTACTGTAAATCCAAAGGTCAAAGACAAGATGCCAAGATCCAGTACCAAAGGACTTGTCAACCCAAAGGTCTGTCCATAGTTCAACCAAGAAAGTCCTGCTACATTTGCACACAATTCTCCAATCAAACCACCTAATACCACTCCGATTAAAAGCACAATCAAAAATGCCCAAGTATTCTTTTTTAACATACGTACTCCTTTCGTCCTACGAATTAAAGAATCTCATCTAAAATCCGGAAGACCTCCTCTTCTTTCTCATAGGGATAAATTTTAAAATAAGAATTTCCCGTAAGCATGGCGGAAAGTTCTGTTTTTTGTCGATTATAAAACAAGAAACAAGGAATTTCCAATTTTTCTGCATACGCAAGTTCATATCCCACGCCCAAGGATGGTGTGGTACATTCGCCGATGAGTAGTTCAGACTGTTTTAGCCAACCGGTATCCTGCAAATAAATAGCCTGATCCCCCTCTTTTCCCTGTTCCAATAAATTCAAGCTCAAGTCTCCTACATGTTCCGTCAAAACCTTATGTCCTTTTTCCTTCATATAGGAAATCATTTTTTGATAAAAATCTGCATCCGCTCTACCTCCGCGGATAGATCCTGCGAAATAAATGTTTTTCATGTTACACCTCTATACTTTCTGCATCCGGATCTAATATTTTTCCACACATCAAAATCGTGTCCCCTTCATGCAACATCAAACTACCTTTTGGAATCAAATCTCTGCCATGGCGCCGTACGCGGATCATAATTGTCTGTCTGGAAAATTCTAAATCTCGGATATACTTTCCACACCACGGATGGGTTTTTGCCAATGTCATTTCCTTTAAATGAATTGGTACATCATTCTTCAAAGCTTCTGCACCAATTACCACCTTATCCTTTACCATCAGCTCCATATCCCCATAAGGAATCACATTTTCATGATTTCGTTCCACCATTGCAATTAAGGTGCCATGAGGCAATTTTAAATCCTTTATCTTTTTCCCAACCCAATCATCCTTAGGTGCCAGCTGCACTTTAATAAAATGAATATCGGATTCTTTTGTATAATCACCCAAACGTTTTAATCTCGTGTATTGTTCCACGAATCCGGCGGAAATAATACCGGTGGGGATTGCAACCATACCTACACCCAAGAACGTCAGGAAAATACCCATAATCTTTCCCAAAAAGGTTACAGGATAAATATCTCCATATCCAACTGTAAGCAGCGTCGACGCCGACCACCAAATTCCGGAAAAAGCATTTTGAAATACATCCGGCTGCGCTTCATGCTCCAAACTATACATGCATAAGCTGGAAGCCAACATCAAAACAATAATAATAAAAAAGGAAGATAATAATTGCTGTCTCTTGCCCTTAATAACCTCTGTAATGACGTTTAAGGAATCGTAGTAGGCATTGATCCGAAACAGGCGAAAAATCCTTGCTACGCGGAACAGACGAAAGGCTGTGGCTCCTCCCGGAAAAAAGAAGGGTAAATAATAAGGCAAAAAGCAAAGTAAATCTATAATGCCCACTGCAGAAAAGATATACATGGCCGCTGCTTTTCCTGTGCTTTTCCCCGGATAAAGCGACTTAGAAGAAAACAGACGAAGCACATAATCCAGAGCAAAAAAGGCCACCGTAACCATTTCTATGAAATCAAATTGTTTTCCCCAAGCTGCATCGAAGGAATCAAAGGTACTTAAAAAAGCCACCAGTAAGTTTAAAAACAGAGCCAATGTACCAAGGATGTCATAACCAATACTCCAATTGTCTCCAATATATCCTACGGATACCATTTTAAATACTTGTTCCCGTAATTCTTCAACGTTTTTTCGTTTCATACTTCTCATTCTCCTCACACCGTTTCATTATACCACGACCAAAGGTTTTCCCACCCTGTCTTTAAAAGAAAATTTCTTTGCATAACTGTTCCTTTTCTTTTCTATAAATAATGTAACTGTTGATCTTGGGTGTTTGAAAATCCAGCAAAGGCACTTCCCGTAATTTTTCCATGTGAATATAGGTTTCCGCCATATCCTTGGGCAAAAACGTATAATTCTCCTGTCCCGCCAAATAGGGAATGATTTTAATACAATCATCAATCTCCAACTGAAACTGGTGATATTTTGGAAACAATTTTCGAATGTATTGCCCGACATCCTGCAATGCAAAATTACACATTAAATAATTTTCTTCCAACAATTGCCTTTGCGTAATCCCACTTTTATATTTTTCATTTCGAATATCCGTCACCAATACAAGGGAATCCTGTTTATAAAGTTCACAGTGATACTTCGCCTTTTTCAAAGGCAAATACGTGAAAACCACATCTAAAAAATCATTCTGCAACTGTTCCAACAAATGATTTGTCAAACCAATCGAAATTTTCAAAGAATGATCCGGATGTGTGGTCTGATGTTGCAGAATCAGTGGAGCCAAATGACTTTCATAAATGGAATCCGCACATCCCACCCGAAGATAATCCTGAAACTTTTCTACGGAAGTAATTTCCGCCAAAGACTGCTCCGTCAAATCCAAAACCTTCTCTGCATAAGCAACGAATTTTTCCCCCTCCTTGGTTAATTCCACGCGGCGGTTCGTACGTTCAAACAAAGGAAACTGCAATTCTTTTTCCATCTCCCGAATCCGATTGGTTACCGTAGATTGGGCTACAAATAACTGATTTGCCGTCCTTGTGTAGTTTTTTGTTTCAGCCAAAACCAGAAATGTTTTTAATCCTTCAAAATCCATTTTTCCTCCATTATCGAAAAATCGAATTATTGTAATTATTTTTATCTATTTTACAAATAGTATACCTCCATTTATACTAATTGCAAATAGGAAAGGATGAATAAACATGCAGGATATTGTATTAAGTAATAAAACATTTAAATTAGAGCAAGACCCGTATCTCTATCAATTACAGGATGTAGCAGAACCGGAATTATTCCGTGAAATGTTTCCATATGTAGAAACTCCAAAGATTGCCTTCAATTATCGAAAGGTACCGGAAAATATGCCGGAGGATATTTTTATTACTGATACTTCCTTCCGTGACGGACAGCAATCCCGTGCCCCTTACACCACCGAGCAGATGGTGCATATTTATGAACTGCTTCATAAATTAGGTGGACCAAATGGAATGATTCGTCAAACAGAGTTTTTTGTTTATTCCAAAAAAGATCGGGACGCCTTAGAAAAATGTATGGAACTTGGCTACCAGTTTCCGGAAATTACCACCTGGATTCGTGCCAATAAGAAAGATTTTGAATTGGTAAAATCCATTGGGATCAAAGAAACCGGTATCTTAGTAAGTTGCTCAGACTATCATATTTTCCATAAAATGGGGCTTACCAGACAACAAGCGCTGGATAAATATTTAGGTATTGTTTCTGATTGTATTGAAGCAGGACTTCGCCCACGTTGCCACTTTGAGGATATTACCCGTGCGGATTTTTACGGCTTTGTGGTTCCTTTCGCTACCAAATTGACAGAACTCTCTCAAGAAAGTGGAGTACCAATAAAGATACGCGCCTGTGACACCATGGGATATGGTGTCCCCTACCCAGGCGCAGCATTACCTCGCAGTGTTTCCGGAATTATTTATGGTTTGCAACATCATGCCAATGTTCCTTCTGAAATGTTGGAATGGCATGGTCACAACGATTTCTATAAAGGGGTTGTAAATGCAACCACTGCTTGGATGTATGGCGCCAGTGCTGTAAACTGTTCCCTGTTAGGAATCGGAGAACGTACCGGAAATGTTCCTGTAGAGGCCATGGTATTTGAGTACGCTTCTCTGCGCGGTCATTTAAATGGCATGGACACAACTGCCATTACCGAAATTGCAGAATACATTCAAAATGAAACGCACTACGATATACCGCCAATGACGCCTTTCGTAGGAGCAAACTTTAACTTGACCAGAGCCGGCATTCACGCAGATGGTATGTTAAAGAATCCAGAAATTTACAATATCTTCGATACAGATGCAATTTTAAACAGACCACCTAAGGTTTCCATCACCAATACTTCCGGTGTTGCCGGCGTTGCTTTCTGGGTAAATAACTATCGTAAAAAAGCAGGTTTGGACGAATTAGCAAAAGATCATCCTTTGATTCAAAACATTTATGCTTGGGTTAGCGAAGAATATGAAAATGGACGTATCACTATGATCAGTGATGCTGAATTGGAAGCAAAATATAAAGAATTCGATGTCTAGAAATTTCAGATAAAACTATATTTTCTATACAAAAAAGAATGTCAACGTGATGCCCCTCTTTGCTGGACACATATCACGATGACATTCTTTTTTATTTCTTCAATTAACCAAAATATCTTTCTAAAAGACCCTTTAATGCCTTTCCATGTCTTGCCTCATCACGAGCCATTTCATGAACAGTATCATGGATTGCATCTAAATTGTTCTTCTTTGCACATTTTGCCAAGTCAACCTTTCCTGCAGTGGCACCAAATTCACAGTCCACTCTCCAAGCTAGGTTCTTCTTGGTAGAATCTGTCATATTGCTTTCTAACTCAGAGCCAAGCATCTCAGCAAATTTAGCTGCATGCTCTGCTTCCTCATAAGCAGCCTTTTCCCAATATAGTCCTACTTCCGGATAGCCTTCACGATGGGCAACTCTAGCCATGCAGAGATACATACCAACTTCAGAACATTCTCCTTCAAAGTTTGCTTTTAGCTGTTCGTATATAAACTTTTTGTCTTCCTCGGAAATCTCAGGATTGTTCTTTACTGTGGTAGCATAAACACCAAATTCATGCTCTGCTGCCAAAGTCAGTTCACCTTCTACCTCCTTAAACTTGTCACCACTTACATGACAGACCGGACATTCCTCCGGTGGATTGTCTCCTTCATGAATGTAACCACATACTGGACATACGTACTTTGCCATAATCCTTCTCCTTTCACCTTAAAAAAATCATTTTCTTATTGTAAGTTCCTTTACAAGGTAAGATTCCTGTTTTATTCTCCTTCGCATTCTCTGCAAAGGCCGGTAAACAACAAATTGGCATGTTCTATAGTACCAATTCCTGCTGTAGACGCTGCTAAAATCTGTTCTACTGTAGGAGTCACTTCCAAGTCCATGACACGATGACAGCAACGGCAAAAATAATGACTATGTGCAGATGTATCTGCATCATAATGTTCTATACCATCTCCTGTGGAAATCTTGCGTACATCGCCATTTTCCACTAACTGTGTCAGATTCCGATAAACGGTACCAAGACTAATCTTGGGATATTCCAACTGGACATGATGAAAAATCACCTCAGCCGTCGGATGCTCCTTAGTGGACATCAGATATTTTTGAATAGATTCTCTCTGTCTACTGTAATTCATCATCTCACCCGCCTTTGTAAAAACAAGAATCATTACTATTAATATATCATAATTCTTTTTTTTGTCAACAAAAATAGTAATAATTATTATTTTATAATAATTATACAAAAAGAACTTACGAACCAATTTGATTCGTAAGTTCTAATCTCTACTCTACCACGATCTGTTCCATTCTTTTTCTTTTTCGCAATACAAAGAAACACAAAATGACAATCGCTGCCAGAGCCACATCAATGGCAATTAAAGCATATCTCCAGGGAGACATGGCATAATGATAAGTCATATGAGGTCCTACCCCTTCCATCGCGTTGCTATTCACCACTGCATAGCAAATATCATGGATAGCCTGACGAATGCTCCATCTAGCCGCTGCTGATTCTGTATCTTGTAAGTCACTGTTCATAAAAGACAAGAAGAAATCATTTCCGGCTGAAATCGCTACATTCATCTGATTGTTGATTGGCGTAGCTGAATCTGTAATGACAGCACCTTCAAATCCCCATTCATTTCTTAAAATAGTAGTGCACAAAGAATAATCCAAAGAAGTCCAGGTTCCACCCAAACGATTCATGGAGGTCATAATAGCTGTAGCTGCCTGCATTTCTCTGCTGGCACTCTCATAAGTGCCATCCTCCTGCTCTTCTAAATAAGTCTCTGTAGTAACTGCATTCTTCACTGCAATCTCAAAAGGCTTTAAATAGATTTCACGAAGCGCCTGTTCATTTAACCAGGTTACCATAGACCAGCGTCCCAGTTCCTGCTCATTTACTGCAAAATGCTTCATATAAGCAGTATATCCCTTGGACGCTGCACCCTGGATGGTATACATAGCCATATAACCGGATAACACTGCATCTTCACTATAATACTCATAAATTCTTCCCTGGAAAGGACTTCTATGTATGTTGCAAGCCGGTGCGTACCAACCGTTAGAGCCCTGAGCTAAAGCTTCTTCACCAATAGATGCCCCCATTGCCTGCGCCAATTCCTTGTTCCAGGTAGAAGCGATCACCACTTCTGCCGGATAAGCACAAGCTGCTCCGGTACCATCAGAAACGCCGGTTTTTCCGATTGCCTGTGGTCCATCGGATTCACTGGTAGTTCCTTTTCCAATGGATGAAATGGTACTGGTATTAAAGGAACCATTTCCAATCAATTTATTGATTTCTACGATTCCTTCCGAAGAATAGGAAATCTGATCCAACAACTGGTCCCAAAGGGGATCATCATAATCCAATCCACGCAATTCAGACAATGTCAATCCATTGTCCGCATCTGTAGTAGGAGCTTCTTCCCCATACAAAGCCAGAATTTCGTCACTATAATCTATGGTACCCTGATTAGAGGCTTCGATTTGTTCCAAAACACTTTCCGCTGCTGCCTTCTGGGTAGGCGATGTAGTAAGTGTGGTAAGGCCATTTGCTCTTGTTAACTGATCTGTCGCACCTTCTGCACCAAAATCCCCTTCACCATCCATATAATCATTCATATCATTATATAAATTAGTCGCCAGGGTTTCATCCGAATCTCTTTTTCCCACATAAATACAATTTTCCAACAGTGTCGTCAGATTTTCTTCCGGATAATATACAATGGTCTCCGGCACTTCGATATCCTGTTGTCCCCAACTGGTATGCGCATTTTCTCCTAAATATATCGTATATGCTCCACTTTCTAAGCAATAAGAGCCGTTTCCTTCTGTATAATATCCTTCATAATCATAGGAAGCCATATCCTCTAACGTAAAGGTTAGGGTAAAGGTTTTGGTCGCATTCGCATCCACAGACACCTTGTCAAACACAATCAGGTTTTTCGATACCTTTTCAATCTGACTTTGTCCCTCTTCCCCATAGTAGGGAGCTCCATAATAAATCTGTACAACTTCCTTCGTATCATAAGAAGAATCGTTTTTGACAACACCGGTTACAGTAACCGTACCATCCTCTGCCACTTCCACAGAGGTCAATTCTTGTGTTACTAGGTCATCCTCGTAATGCAATCCATATCCAAAGGGGTATACCACTTGTTGCCAATAAGTCTCTTCATCACCACCGTACTTGGTCTCATAATACTTATAGCCAACATAAATCCCTTCTTCGTATTCTATGAATTGTTCCTCTGTATAGTTGGTATAGTAAAACTCTCCCACATTTGCATAAGTCGGATCTGCCGTAAAATCACGATAGTAAGTATCCACCAGACAGCCGGAGGGATTTACTTCTCCTGTCAGGATCTTCGCCATGGATTCAAATCCACGGCATCCTGTAGTACCTACCCAAAGAATAGCATTGATTTCCTCATCCTCCTGCAATTCTCCAAGTTCCATAGGATTTGGAGAATTTACAATCACAACCACCTTTTCACAGTTTTCCTCCGCAAAAGCAATCATTTCCTTTTCATTAGGCATTAACTGTAATTGATGAGCGGCAATCTCATTGCCTTCATCATCGTAATAGGCCGTGGTTTGCAAGTCATTTCCTTCACCGCCCTGACGTCCGATAAAAATAATGGCTGTATTATAATCTCCAATATCGGAAGCATCATAAATATCTGAAGAAAATTCTCCGACGGAAGCAGTGGCTCCACTAAAAGTTCCATTTTCATCCGCTTTTCCCTTATAGCCCTCTGCTGTTGCATAAATGACATCTGCCGAGAACAACTTTTCTTCTACCGTTTCGTTCACATCAAAATAGGTATTTAATGCGTCACTGGCCGTCACCACAAAGTCCTGAATCAATGTGGCTGCACCGGAACCGGTTCCTGTCATAATGGGGTCCGTATAACGATAACCAAAAGGAGTCACCTTATCTCCCTGACTCAACGGAAGCGTTCCGTCATTTTTCAACAAAACCTCCCCTTCGTCACTGATGTCTTCTGCTACCTCTGCTGCTGCATAGCTGGCATCTATTTTTCCATCCAGGCTGGTTTCATAGGTTTGATTGTAATAATCCAAATCCTCTTCCGTGTATCCTAAATCTCCATCATACACCAACTCTCCACGTCCCAAATAGTTATCCAAAGATGCAGCAAAGTAATTGGCAATGGGTGTTCCGATTACACCTATCCCTGTGCAAAGGCACATAACCGGAATTAAAACACATTTCAGTTTTTTATAACACATTTTCTGTTTCTTCATTTCCATTCCCTACTCCATGTCTAATCCTCAAACGTCATAGTTCCATCGGATGATAACGTAATTGTCTGATCCGTAACATCCTCATTCACCACCGGATACCACTGATTGAAACGAAGTAAAAGTTCCGGTCTTTCCGTAGAATCCACCCAATCCTGTGTCTGTGGTTCCAAACTTCCATAATTCAACACCGTCGGATATTGAATATTGGTACGTCCTTCCTCCGGAGCAGCTAGTACAATTGTCTCTCCATCACCTTCATATGTACCGGTAAACTCCCATTCTCCCACAAAGGGATGAATAGTTTCCCCATTTTCTTCCTGCTCTCCGGCATCCACCATCTTGGTTAATACATAGGTTCCATTTTCCTCATCCAAGGTTAATGTCGTTGTAAACGTAGCATCTACAGTTTCCGCATATAAAAACATCACACTATTTATCACATCTTCCGGAATTTCATCCTTGTTCTCATCCGTGTAATGCACCTCTATGGTGTATACATTCTCTGCCGCTGCTTCCCCAGTACTTTCTGCCCCTTGGCAAGCACACATACCCATAAGGCTTACCAGACCCACAAGTGCCAAAATTTTCTTTTTCATGATTTTTCCTCCCAAAAATAAAAAATAGCCGAGGTTTCCCTCGACTATTACTAAACCTTATTTTTTTTCGGGCCTCTAGCGTTTTTGCGTAATTTGCATGTTATCCTTCCTAACTTGCATCCTTTTCCCCATTCAAGATCCTATGGATACTCGCGGCCCTTCTCACAGCCACAGTCTATCATCCGCATAATTAAAACAAAAACAGTTCCACTGAAAATATACCCGCACTGGCAGAAAAGGAAACCTTCCCCCCCTGGCGTTCTATGATTCTTTTGATACTCTTTGTCCCATAGCCATGTAGTTTTGTCCCATCCTTTTTTCCGGAAACCGGTAGTCCTTTCTGTTCAAAGACCCGCGTTCCTTCATAAGGATTCCGGATTGTCACTTTACACATACTTCCCTGTGAAACACCACGAATCTTGAGGTATCTTTTTTCCTGTGGCAATTCTTCCATTGCTTCAAAGGCATTGTCAAAAAGATTTCCAAACAGCACCTGCAATTCCTCTGAAGAAAATTTTTGAAAGACCTGGCCATCCAAAATACAGGTAAAGGCAATTCCTTTGTTTTTACAAGCAATGCTTTTTTGCGTTAAGATCGTGTCCAACATTTCATTGCCGGTTTGCACAAAGGCCTCATATTCCTCAATGGTAGATTGCAAACTTTCTGCAACCTGTACATCCAATCTTCCTTCCGCCGTCAAGTCCCTCACTTGATGTTTCAAATTATGACTTTTGGTATTCATTTCTTCCATCAATTCCCTTGCTATGGCATACTGCTGCACGCGTTCCTTCTGCAATTCCATCTCCGTTTGTGTCTTCCACAACTGTCGATTTCTACGATAATCCGCGTACTCTCCCCATACAACAAACAGACAGATTGCGCCTTCCAGTACAGAAAAGTAAAAATACCAGTATTCATAACCCCTCTGTAAATAGGTCTCCATATAGGCCCCGTGAAAAAGTAAAATTCCAATTCCATATAAAAAAGCAAGACGCACGGGCCCAGGCTGATAAGCTTTATCCTTCGCAATATGTCTACCAGACAAGAAATAAATGGGAACGTAAATGCAAAGCAATAAAATCATTTCCCACCACAAAGAAATCGTTGGCTCACAAATATGCATAAGACTTCTACCCGTTATACGAATATAGTGGGCTAATATAAAAAATAACAATTTTCTTTGTATGGACTCTTCATATGCCAACATCAAAAAAATACCCAAAGCAAGTGCCGCTATAGAATAAACCACCATATCATTGGGAAAATATGCCCAGTTTGCAAAAAATCCCGTTTGATCCAACCACCAAAAAAGAACTTCTGCCAGCACAAGCCCTGTAAACATCCACCAATATCCTTTTCTTCTGCTTTTCCAATCTGAAAAAATCAGCATTGCCAAAAAAAGCGACACAAAATAAAAAAAAACCATGCCCTACTCCATATAACTCATTAATTTGTTTAAAAACTCCTGTTTTTTCCCTCTAGACATTTTCAATAAAATTTTGGGAAGCACTACCTGATCCTTCTCCACACCTTTTACGAAAGCTAAATTCACTAGATAGCAAGCATTGCATCTTCCAAAATGTTCTTGCGAAAGACGTTTTTCCAGCTCATTAAGGCTACCCCAGGTTTCCATGGTATTTCCATTCTGTAAATGAAAGAGCAATTTATGACTTCGTACCTCGATGTACAAAATATCTTTTTCATCTACGTAATACAAACCATCCTCGGTCTTTACGGGAACTCTGCCAGACAGATGCTTCTGACGTCTTTGCGCCAAAAGATTCATGGTAGTTTCCAAACGTTCATAAACCACCGGCTTTACCACAAAATCAAAGGCCTGTACGCGATAGCCGTCTACAGCCCGATGTACCATATTTGTGACAAATATCAAGGGCACAGATTCATCCAGCATGCGAATACGCATCGCGGCTTCCACCCCATCCATGGCCGGCATTTCAATATCCAAAAAAATCACATCGTACTTTTCTTTATAGTGATCCACAAAAGAAATGGGTTTTAAAAAAGTATCCACCACCACTTCTATTCCCTGTTCTGATCCATATCGTTCCATGGCCCTTTCCAAGTCTTTGGCATCCCGTTCCTGATCCTCAATAATTGCTACCCGCATAAAAAATCTCCCTCGTAATTCTCTCTTATTTTTATCGCAAATAGAGAAAAATTACAAGGGAGACGTTCTTAAAAAAGTCTCATCTCATGTCACTGAAAGCAATCTGTTATTTTGTGCCGCCCTGATATCCGGTACCAATAAAGCTCTGCCAAGAATATTTCAAATGATCTTCAAAACTATTTCCTAACGTGTATCCCGGCAAGCATTCCATATCTGATAATTCAGAAACCGGCAACTGTAATACTTCACAGTTCACATATTCTTTTGTAAACAAAATACCTGTTCCGTCTACGGTTTTTTCTTCTGTCTGATCAAATAGACGGGTATATTTTACAGTGTCATTTTCTAAATGTAAATCTACCTCATCATTGCATACAAAAGCAACACCTTCTGATGCATCTGATACCAATACTCCATTTTGATTTTCATCTTCCCCATAATACCAAGTATTTCCTTCTTCATCCGTATAACTGAGGTAATAAGTAGCATCCCGGAATACTTGAGAAACATCTGTCAAATTGCTAAATCCAAAATATGTCCATTCTTGTGTACCTGTTGGGCCACCGGACATAACAGAATATACATATACAGAGGCAATATCATAAGTATGTGTATAAGTATCTGATGGTGCATACATCTCTTCATTCCAACTCGTATTATCTGTATTTACGGTCACTTCCAGCTGACTGTAAACCGGTGCATATGCCCAATAAATATAGTTTAATATAAGGGTAGTATTGGCGGTTTCTGCCTGTACAGAATAATCGGTACCTGCTTCTAATTCTAAACGATCCCCATATTCACTTACCATAGCCACTGATACATCCTCTGCTGTAAGCTGCGATGCATCTACATCCACCGGCCACTGAATAGAAAACATATCCGGATATGCATCACAAAGTACCGGCAAATCCTCTTCTGATGACCAAAGCGGCTCTGTTCCTAAAATAAGAGAGCCTCCATCTACGCTGAACGTTCTACCATAAGCATAAATATCCGTATGTACAATCACCTGTGACAAAGGCAGTCCATTATAAGTCAATCCATCTATGGCAATACGGAAATTATAATGTCCATTTCCATCGCCACCCTGTGGAGAAAAGGTACCATCTACACTTCCAAAAGTATACGTTCCAATTCCCTGAGACCAGGTATCCTCTACATTTCCTAAGTCAAATTCATATTCATAAGTTTTATAACCATCACCTTCCAGCAAAGTAACCTGTGCCTGACTGCTATCGATTTTTTCGTCCTCAATACCTTCCATGGTGAGAACCAAATCCACTTGATCTGATGTAATTGATAGTCCATCCACAGTAGACTCTCCTTCGATTATTCCGTCTGCACTTACTTCCGGACGATTGATTTCTCCAATCTTTTCTGCACTATCTATGTATTGTCCGTGATTTTCGCCTGTTACCCATAACACTTCTTTTCCGGTTGGATATACGTATAAATCGTAAGATCCATTTTCTGTAAAGCCACTTACTTTTGACATATCAATGGTAATCTGCAGTTGCACAGGAGCTTCCTGTTCCTCTCCTTCTGCAGTTCCATAAATCAATTTTGAAATAGCCACCCCTGATTCTTCTGCAAAAGCCGGTTCCAAATCTTCACGCACCATCCAGGATGTTACATCTAGGCCATCTGTAATGTTCCACATCCAACCTTCTTTTGCGTCTAAAAGTACTGTGACCATATCCTGTCCTGTAATAGAAACACTTTGTGCCACAGCATAGTATTCATTTCCTTCTGAAACACTTTCTTCCACCACTTCCGTGGATTCCACCGTGCCTTGTTGTGATAAGGTTCCACACCCCACTAAGGAAATTGTTGCTGTTGCGATAATGAATCCTCGCATCCATTTCTTTTTCATAATCTTCTCCTTTGATTCTTTTATTTAAAACTCTCCACAAATATGCTAGCATACCTGTTTTTCCATAAGAGAACCAAAAATGGTGTAATCATAGGACAAACGCAGAAAAGATTCCTGTTATACAAAAAAGACCTCGTAAGATAACTTACGAGGTCTCCCATAAACATTGTAAAACGAGTATAAATTAGCAAACACCCTGTGCGATCATTGCATTTGCAACCTTTTCGAATCCGGCAATATTTGCTCCGGCAACATAGTTACCTTCCATACCGTATCTCTTAGCTGCATCATCAATGTTGTGATAGATGTTAACCATGATCTGCTGTAATTTAGAATCAACTTCTTCAAATGTCCAGCTTAATCTTTCGCTATTCTGAGACATTTCAAGAGCGGATGTAGCAACACCACCTGCATTAGAAGCTTTACCACAGATGAAGAGTACTCCATTGTCCTGAAGATACTTAGTAGCATCCAAAGTAGTAGGCATATTTGCACCTTCGCATACAGCTGTAACGCCGTTAGCAACAAGCTGCTTTGCATCGTCAATTAATAATTCATTCTGTGTAGCGCATGGTAAAGCGATATCACACTTAATCTGCCATACTCCACGTCCTTCGTGATATTCAGCGCTCTTTCTGGCTGCAGCATACTCTGTTAAACGAGCACGTTTTACTTCTTTTACTTCCTTCAAAAGTTCTACATCGATTCCTTCCGGATCATAAATCCAACCTGTAGAATCAGAGCAAGTAACAACCTTTGCGCCAAGCTGCTGTGCTTTCTGGATTGCGTAGATAGCTACGTTTCCTGCACCGGAAACAACAACTGTCTTATCCTTCATATCCATGCCGTGGTTCTTTAATAATTCTTCTGTGATATATACAAGACCATATCCGGTAGCTTCTGTACGAGCTAAAGATCCGCCGTAGCTTAATCCCTTTCCGGTAAGAACGCCTTCATAACGTCCTGTTAATTTCTTGTACTGTCCATACATATATCCGATTTCACGAGCACCTGTTCCGATATCACCAGCAGGAACGTCCTCATCAGCTCCGATATATTTGTATAATTCATTGATAAAGCTCTGGCAGAATGCCATAACTTCTCTATCTGATTTTCCCTTAGGATCGAAATCAGAACCACCTTTACCGCCTCCGATTGGAAGACCTGTTAAGGAATTCTTGAAAATCTGTTCAAAACCTAAGAATTTAATAATTCCGATATTTACTGAAGGATGTAAGCGAAGTCCTCCCTTGTATGGTCCAATGGAATTGTTAAACTGTACACGATATCCGGTATTTACCTGAACCTGTCCCTTATCATCTACCCACGGTACGCGGAATTTAATCTGACGATCCGGCTCAACCAATCTTTCTAATAAAGCTTCCTTTCTATATAAAGCTTCATTTGCATCAACAACCGGTCTTAATGATTCTAATACTTCCTCTGCTGCCTGTAAAAATTCTGGCTCAGATGCATTTTTTTCTCTTACTCTTGCGAGTACTTCATCAACGTAACCCATTTCTTCCTTACACTCCTTTAATTTTTATTTTCACGAGAATCACTTCTCATCAACTGTCTTTCTGACACCGACAAATGTATTTTATTCTTTTTTTTCTTCCGTTGCAACAAAAAATCCCAAATTTTATGCACTTTAGCGAAATACATTATTAAAGCCATAAATTTGGGACACTTTTTGTTTATATTTTTACATTTTCTACTTAAAAAGGAGTAGAAAACTACTCCTCTAAAAGCATATGATCTACCACTTTATCAAGTTTTGAATGAATATTGTAATGATCACGCAACTTCGCCAAAGTGTTGATTAACACTTCTACTTCGTCGGTTTTCATGTTCTTTGTCATATAGGCAATCATATCTCGGTAAAATCCTTTTACCGTTTCAAATGCTGCTTCTCCTGCCTCAGTAAGTTTAGCAATCACCACTCGCTTATCCTCTTTGGTACGTTCTGTATAAACATACCCTTTTCTTGCTAAAAGATTCATCGAACAAGTCATGGTAGCCTTAGACACACCCATGGCATCCGCTAACTCGGACATCTTCTTTGGATCGCCTTCCCCTACTCGAAAAATGATACGCATTTCATTTCTGGTCAAATCTGAGAATTCTTCTGTGTTGAGCCATACGCGCTCCATATTACGAATATCTCTCATTAACCATAAAATCAATTCATTTAATGTCTCTTCCTTATTTTTGGCCATTGCTTTTATCCATTTCCTCAGGTTACCAAATTAGTGTTGTGACGCCCCAGGTCAGTCCGGCGCCAAATCCTGCTAAAACTATTTTAGCACCTTTCTGCAGTGTTTGACAACGGCAAACCTCATCCAACAAAATTGGCACACTTGCCGATGAAATGTTCCCGCATTCCTGCATATTCATAGGAAATTTGCTTATTGGTTGCTTTAATCTTTTTGACACAGATTCAATAATCCGTGCATTTGCTTGATGCAAAATGTAGTAATCCACATCCTCCGGTTGCCATCCGCACCGGTCCAATGCTTGTTGAATTGCCTCAGGCACAGTACGTACAGCAAAACGATATACTGCCTGCCCATCCATCTTTACATAAGAATAAAAAGGTTCCTCTTTGTGATAGGGATGATTCGTCACGCGGTTCTCGCAGAGAAGCGCGCTTCCCTTCGCCCCATCCGAACCCATCACATGGGTACAAAGGCCACGATTTTCCTCTTCTTCTCTTGCTTCCAAAACCACAGCGCCGGCACCATCACCAAATAAAACACAGGTACTTCGATCTTTCCAGTCAATAATTCTGGACAATACTTCTGCACCAATTACCAGCGCTTTTTTATAACTGCCCTGTTTTAAATACATATCCGCCGTGGACAAGGAAAATAAAAATCCGGAACAAGCCGCACCTAAATCAAAGGCCACTGCTTTTTCAGCGCCCAGTGCTGCTTGCACTTCGCATGCCAGCCCTGGAACAACATTGTCCTGGGTCACAGAACCTGCAATAATCAAATCCAATTCTTCCGGACGGATTCCCGCCATTTCCATAGCTGCTTCTGCCGCTTTTGTCGCCATTCCGGCAGTTGTTTCTTCCATTGCCAAATGTCTTGCTTCAATTCCGGTTCGCTCCCGAATCCATTCATCGGAAGTATCCACAATTTCACTCAACATGGAATTTGTTGCACGAAACTTCGGTATCGAACTTCCGGTTCCTGTAATTACTGTTTTCATGTTTTCTCCTTTTAAAATGCGCGGAAACGCTGATATCTTTGTTCACGCAATTCTTCCCCGGACAATCCCTTTTCTCTGTCCAAAAATTGACGGATTTCACTCTTTAAATATCCCGCAATACTACTAAGTGCTGCTTCATCTGCGCCGCCATATTCCGGTATAATCTTTTCAATCAATCCCAATTCCTTTAAATCTTCCGCGGTAATTTTCATCACGCCTGCTGCTTCCGGCGCACGCTTTCCATTTTTCCACAAAATAGAAGCAAATCCCTCAGGGGAAAGCACCGAATATGTGGCATTTTCCATCATCCACACTTCATTTCCCACAGATAGAGCCAAGGCTCCACCGCTACCGCCTTCGCCAATCATTAAAGTCAACACAGGCACTGTAAGACCTGACATTTCATATAGATTTCTTGCGATGGCTTCCCCCTGTCCTCGCTCCTCTGCTTCCATTCCACAAAATGCTCCGGAGGTATTCACAAAGGTCACAATGGGACGATGAAACTTTTCTGCCTGCTGCATCAAACGAATTGCCTTTCGGTATCCTTCCGGAGAAGGCATTCCATAATTATGTTTCATGCAATCCTTTAAATTCTTTCCTTTGTTTACTCCAATCACTGTAATCGGTACACCATCAATATATCCAATGCCGCCAAAAATCGCCGGATCATCACGAAACTGTCTATCTCCATGCAGTTCAATCACATGAGAAAAAATCTCTCCGATATAGTCCTCACTGGATAAACGCTCTGTTTTTCTGGACATTTTAACTTTTTCCCAGGCTTCCAAGGGAATTACCTTTTGATCCCGTTCCTTCATAACTTCCGTAGGTCCACGATATCCATCCTCCACGTTAAAATCTGCAATTCCACCCTCTAAGGTGTGCAAACGTAACAGTTCAAACAACGTCTTTTTCAAATATTTGCGTTCTACAATGCTGTCTACAAAACCATGTTGTAGCTGAAACTCTGCTCTTTGGAATCCTTCCGGCAATTTTTGTCCAATGGTCTGTTCTATAACTCTGGCGCCGGCAAATCCAATTAAGGCATGAGGTTCCGCCAAAATAATATCCCCCAACATGGCAAAACTTGCTGTTACACCACCAGTCGTCGGGTCCGTCAATACCGGAATATATAATAGTCCTGCTTCCGAATGTTTTTTTATCGCAGCGGAGGTTTTCGCCATCTGCATAAGAGAAATCATACCCTCTTGCATTCTGGCTCCACCGGAACAGCAAAACAGAATCACCGGTAATTTTTCCTCTGTCGCTCTCTCTACCGCCGCAGTAATACGTTCTCCAACTGCATGTCCCATACTTCCCATCAAAAAACGGGAATCACATACACCTAGTACCGTTGGTTGTCCATAAATGGTACATTTTCCAACCGTCACGCCTTCGGTTAATCCTGTTTTTTCACGGACATTTTCTAATTTTTCCATGTAATCCGGAAATTGCAACGGATCGTTTCCTAAAACATCCTCAAACCAGGGTTCAAAACTCCCGGCATCAGCCACCATACGAATACGATTTTTGGTACGAACTCGAAAATAATATCCACATTCATAACAAACATACTTATTCTTTCTTGCCTTGTCCTTTAATATACTTTTTTTACAAGAAGGGCATTCGATTTTTTCCGGCTCACTTTTTGCCATTCTTTCCTTTAATTTATCTATGAATTCCATAATTCTCCTTTATCCTATGGAAAATGTAATTTCCGCCTGGGCGGCCAAGGCATCTCCTACATAGGCCTTTCCTAATCCTACGCCAATAGGACCCTTTTCCTTGATAATCTCCACTTCCAAACGAAGCACGTCTCCCGGCACCACCTTACGTTTGAACCGTGCACTTTTAATTCCAGCAAAATAAGCGATTTTTCCTCTATTCTCCTGCTTTTTCAGCACCGCTACAGCTCCCGCTTGCGCCATAGCCTCTATAATCAGCACGCCAGGCATCACCGGTTCCTGCGGAAAATGTCCCATAAAATATGGCTCATTGTAGCTTACATTTTTTATTGCTACGACGCGTTTTCCTTCTTCCAGTTCTTCAATGCGATCAATTAACAAAAAAGGAGCTCTATGGGGTAAAATCTCCATAATCTCTTTGATATCCATACTATGACTCCTGATATTTTCCAAATAAAATAGATGCATTATGACCGCCAAAGCCTAAGGAATTACTCAAAGCATACGGCACATCTTCTTGATAGGATTCCTTGCAATAATTTAAATCCAATTCTTCTTCGGATTTCTGCAATCCTACGGTTTTATGAATAAATCCATCTTCCAATTCTTTGATGCAGGTAATGGCCTCCACCGCACCGGCCGCGCCAAGTAAATGTCCAATCATGGATTTTGTAGAATTAATTTTTAAATTTTTCGCATGATCTCCAAATGCTAATTTAATAGCTCTGGTTTCAAACAAATCATTTAAATGCGTTGCTGTACCATGGGCATTGATATAGGTCACCTGCTCCGGTTTTACTCCTGCGTCAGCGCATGCATTTTCCATGGCCTTTGCTGCACCGGCTCCGTCCTCTGCCGGAGATGTAATATGGAAGGCATCCGAAGAACAACCATAGCCCAAAACTTCACCATAAATCTTGGCACCTCTCTTTTTTGCATGCTCCAATTCTTCCAAAATCAAGATTCCGGCACCCTCTCCCATTACAAAGCCACTTCTGTCTTTGTCAAATGGAATTGAGCAACGTGTCACATCCTCCTCTTCCGATAAGGCTGTCAAACTGGTAAATCCTGCAATTCCTACCGGTGATACGCAGCTTTCTGTGCCACCTGCCACCATAACATCTGCATCCCCATACTGAATGGTACGGAAGGCCTCTCCAACGGAATTGGTACCCGTTGCACACGCAGTTACCACATTCATACTTTTGCCTTTTAAACCAAACTGAATGGAAATATTTCCTGCTGCCATATTCGAAATCATCATTGGTACAAACAAAGGATTTACACGGGATGGCCCTCTATCCTTTAATTTGTCGTACTCTCTTTCAATTGCTTGTAAACTTCCAATTCCGGATCCCACAGAAATACCCACTTTATAAGGATCTTCCTCTTCCATATTTATCCCTGCATCCTGTAACGCTTCTGCGGTTGCCGCTACTGCATATTGACTAAAAAGCTCCATTCTTTTGGCTGCCTTAAAGTCCATATAGTTCTTTCCTTCAAAGCCCTTTACTTCTGCTGCCACATGTACCTTATAATCTGTCGTATCAAAATGAGTAATAGGCGCAAACCCCGTATTTCCCTGTTTTACATTGTTCCAAAATTCTTCCACGGACAAACCAATGGGTGTAATGGCACCAAGTCCGGTCACAACTACTCTTCTCTTCATTTCTTCCTCCGTTTTACATTGCCATTCCGCCATCTACGGAAAGCACCTGGCCTGTCATATAATCTGAATCCGGCCCTGCCAAAAATGCCACAACCGATGCGATTTCCTCCGGTTTTGCCGTCCTGCCAAATGGAATCTGTTTCATTAATTCCTCTTTTACCGATTCGCTTAATACCGAAGTCATTTCTGTATCTACAAAACCGGGAGCTACAGCATTCACACAAATGTGTCGAGATGCCAATTCTCTGGCTGCACTCTTGGTCAATCCAATCACTCCGGCCTTGCTGGCACTGTAATTACACTGTCCCGGATTTCCTAATATTCCGGACACGGAAGAAATATTAATGACTTTTCCGCTTTTCTGCTTTAAGAAATAACGAGACAAGTGTCTAATGGTATGAAAACAACCCTTTAGGTTGGTGTTCATAACTGCATCAAATTCTTCTTCAGACATTTTCATCAATAAGTTATCTCTGGTAATGCCGGCATTATTTACCAAAATATCTATATGCTGATATTCCTTGATTAAGTTCTGTACCATTTCTCCACATGCTTCAAAATTTGATACATCACAACACACAGCAACTCCGGCACCACCCTGCAGTTCTAATTCCTTTACGACTTCTTCTGCCTGCTCTTTGGAGCGACTGTAATTCACAATGACAAACGCTCCTTCTTTTGCCAAGCGAAGGGCAATGGCCTTTCCAATTCCGCGACCGGCTCCGGTTACCAAGGCGTTTTTTCCTTCTAGCATACTTTTCCCAAATCCTCCCATTTTTCAATGTTCAACATGGTCACTTCCGGGTTCATTTTTTTCAAAAATCCGGTTAAGGTATGTCCCGGTCCTACTTCTACGAAGGTATCCACACCATCTGCCAATGCTTTTTCCATAGTTTGCTGCCAGCAAACAGAGGAAGAAACCTGGCTTTCCAATAAAATTCGAATCTCCTCTCCTCGATTATTTTCTGTCACATAATCTCCGGTAACGTTGGCAAAATAAGGTTTCTTCGGAGAAGACACCTCCACTTCATCCAAAACCTTTTTCAATTTGCTTCCGGCCTCTGCCAACAACAAAGAATGGAATGGACCACTCACCTTTAACGGGATCACTCTTTTTGCACCGGCTTCTTTTAAGGCCTCTCCAGCCTTTTCTACTGCTGTTTTTTCTCCGGAAATCACAATTTGTCCTGGGCAATTATAATTTGCAACAGTCACAATACCGTCCACCGCTTTGCAAATCTCTGCGATTTTTTCTCCATCCATACCAAGGACTGCGCTCATAGCGCCTCCTTCCGGATATGCTTCCTGCATCAAACGGCCACGTTCTTTTACAACGCGGAATGCAGTCTCTTCGGTCAATACACCTGCTGCAACCAAGGCTCCGTACTCCCCAAGGGACAAGCCTGCGGCCACATCATAAGTAAAGCCCTTCTTTTTCAATACTCGTAAAATTGCTAATTCCATAGAAAGAATTGCAATCTGTGTATATTCTGTAATATGAATTTTGTCGTTTTCCTCAAACAAAAGCTCCGTCATATTTATGCCTGTAACAGAAGAAGCCAAGTCAATTACTTCCCTGGCTTCTTCCATATTTTCATAAAAGTCTCGGCACATACCAATATACTGTGAGCCCTGTCCGGGAAACATCACCATTGTTTTCGCCATTTTAACCTCTATTTCTGAAGCAGTGCTTCTGCTTCCTTCATCACATCTTCTATAATCTCTTTACAGGTTTTCACATCCCGAATCATGCCGGCAATCTGACCAGCCATCAAACTACCATTTACGTCGTCACCATCCATGACCGCCTTACGCAGTGACCCTAATGTCAACTGTTCTAACTCCTCAAAGGTGGCTCCTTCTTTTTCCAGTCGCAAATATTCTCGGGTCATTTGATTTCTCAGTACACGAATCGGATGTCCTGTACTCATTCCCGTTACTTCTGAGTCTATATCTTTTGCTTTTACAATTTTCTTTTTGTAATTATCATGGGCAATGGATTCTACAGATGCCACAAAACGGGTACCCATTTGTACACCCTCTGCCCCAAGCATTCTTGCTGCTGCAAAGCCTCGTCCATCTGCAATTCCGCCTGCAGCAATCACCGGAATCTTTACACTATCCACAACCTGTGGAACCAATGTCATGGTCGTGGCAGCACCAATATGTCCACCGCTTTCCATTCCTTCCGCTACCACTGCATCTGCACCACTACGCTCCATCAATCTTGCCATTGCTGTACTAGCAACAACAGGAATAACTTTCACTCCGTGTTCTTTCCAAAGAGGCATAAAAGCAGCCGGGCTACCTGCACCTGTCGTAACTACAGGCACTCCTTCTTCCACAACGATGTGAGCGACTTCTTCCGCATTAGGATTCAACAACATGACGTTCACGCCAAAGGGTTTTTGAGTAAGTTTTTTGGTTTGTTGAATCATTTCACGCACCACTTCCGGTGGTGCACTGGCTGCGCCAAGTAGTCCAAGCCCTCCTGCTTCTGAAACCGCTGCTGCCAAGTGTGGCTCTGCAACCCAGGCCATACCTCCCTGTATAATGGGATATTCAATTTCAAGAAGTTCTGTGATTTTTGTTTTCATTTTATGCTGCTACACCTTTTTCTTTTAAATACTTCATGATATCTCCGACTGTATGAATGGATTCCAAATCCTCTGTCGGCATCTGTACACCAAATTCATCTTCCAAAGACATAACAAGTTCAAACAAATCCAAAGAATCTGCTTCCAAATCCTCTTTGAAATCTGCTGTCTCTGTGATTTTATCCACATCACAACCCAACTGATCTGCAATCATTTCCTTTAACTTATCTAACATAATGTTCTCCTTTTCTGCCATTGGCATTTAATTTGAATTTCGAATGGTTTGATATACTAACTTTTCGAAATTCAAACTTAATTATGCACAAAAAAAAAGAAGTGTCAACTTCTTTTTTTCTCAAAAACTTTTTTTATGCTGTCATAGTGAAGAAAAATGCCTTCTTCCGCCAACGCTTGAATTTCTTCTGAAGTAGCCAAGCGATACCCTGTGGTTTCTCTTTGTTGCAATGATAAATCCTGTTCCTCAAAAGGTAATTCAAAACGGTAAATATCTACAAAATAATTGTCGCCTTCCCCCGGATTTTCTCTCTTGTAGGAAAACATGTAACCGCCTTTTGCACCGGTTACATCAATGCCGGTTTCTTCAAAAACTTCACGTTTTACGGCTTCTTCTGATGTCTCTCCGGCCATAACACCGCCGCCGGACACTTCCCACCAGCCGGGAGCCCAAGCCTTATCCTCAGCACGTTTGGTAATCAAAAATTTACCATCCGGTCTCATCAATACCCCAAGTACCGTTAAATGGTATTCATTATCCTTTAAGCACCAATCGTTTCGCTTCATGGTTCTACCGGTCAGTTGTTTGTTTTCATCATAAATATCCCAATATTCCATTTAATTCTCCTCGCAATCCTGTGGTATTAACGGCACTAACGCCGGATGTTCCTTCGCCGCTTTTGCACCGGTTTCCTGCTGCAGTTGTTCCAAGGTAGCAGCATAGGCATCCACTGCCTGTTTGGCATCTGCATACAAAGTCAAAGTCTCTTTTCCATCAAAAGGCTTTACATAAACCATATTGTAATCAATATAGGCTACTGTTGCAATCTTTTCCCCAAAGAGAAGAAAACTTCTCTGCATCGCCACATGGTATTCTTTTACCACTTCTCGTTTTCTTTTTATTTTTTCAACCTTTTCTATTGGTTTTTTTTCGTTTTTTTCTTCCTGCACAACCTCTTTTTTCTTTTTCGGTGCCTCCATAGCAAACAGGTCCATTTGTCCGTCTACTTCTTTTTTCTTCATATACACTCCTTTTATCCAAACTACAAAAATGATATACTTGAACTTATGAAAACAGATAAACAATTCATACAAGCAATTGAAAAAATGCGATGCGGTTCCAAAGAAGGTTTTTTGATCTTCTTCAACAAAACCTTTCAATATAGCTATCTTTGGGCTGCTCATTATATGGAAGATCAAGTACGAAGAAATGATTTCTTATCCGATTTCTATCCCTTCGTCCTGCTTCACATCTCTGATTTAAAAGATGATACCGCCGTATTCCCTTGGTTTGACCAATTGTTGCCATACTTTTTGGAACTATGGACCGGTATTGCCTTTAGTGATCAGTTGAAACCGGTAAGTCCCAATATCCCGGATAATTCTGTAATTTCTGCTTCCGCCAATGTCGTTTGGAAGCAAATTCTGGAAAAGGTAAACTTCCCGGCAGAACCTAAGAAGCAAGCAGTTCCTCTTCCGATTGTGTTATTGGCAGGATTTTCTCTGATTCTCTTGATTTTGGTGTTCCTTGTCTACGATAAATACGCAGATCAAAGAACTTCTCAAGAACGAATCGATAGCATCAACAGCGAAAATCTGTCCTTTACCATGGACGAAGACGAACTTTTTGCCGATGATGATGATTCCCAATAGAAAGGACAAGCTATGTTAGATTTACCAAAGGATCCGGTATTACTGCTTAGTGTAGTAAATACGGAATTACGCGATCGTTTTCCAAACCTCCGTCGTTTTTGCAAGGCGCATCAAATCGACGAAGGCAAATTGGTGGATACTTTAAAATCCATTGATTATACTTACGATCCGGACTTAAATCAATTTGTTTAAATTGCTTCCGTGCCGGCAGATTCTGTCGGCACGCTTTCTGTCTCGCTTTCTGTATCCGCTATCATTTCTTGTAAATAGCTATTCTCTGATATAAATGCATCTGTTTTATTGGTAAAAATCCGATAATCCAAATATCCCATTCCTAAAACAAATACTGTTAAGAAAAAAGTAATCCAATTTAATTTCGTATAACGGGATTTCAAAAATACATAACCGCATTTTTTACATTCTCTGCCTTGCGCCAAAGAAACCTGTCTTCCGCAATGTGGACAATCCTTTAATAATACCATTTGCAAAATGAATCGAATGGTAATAAACACAATCAAAAAAATGATGATTCCCATTAAAACATATACGACCTGTTCCGGCATTTTAAACTTCCTCTTTTCCTCTCGTATCTTTTTGTTTCACCGGCCCCAACATTCCTAATTTAAAATGTTTTCTGCATAAAGCCATATAGTCATCATTGGCTCCCAACATTACCTGCTCCCCATCTCTTACTATTCCTTTTTCATTATAGCGGGCATTACACGTTGCTTTCCGTCCACACCAGCAAACGGCCTTCATTTCTTGGATCACATCTGCCACTGCCATAATACGTTCACTACCAGGGAATAAATGATTTTGAAAATCCGCCCGTAACCCATAACATACCACCGGAACATCCATAAAATCCACAATGTCCGTCAGAAAATCAATTTGTTTTTCTGTAGCAAATTGTACTTCATCCACGATAATACAATCATAGGAACGGATATCTTCCTCATCCATGGTTTCCAATTCTTCCAGTAAAATGCATTCCTTTTCCAAGCCAATCCGAGAGCGGATAATACGTTCTCCTTCTCTGGTATCTACCGCAGGCTTACAAAGCAAAGCCCTTTGCCCTACTTCCTCATAATTGAAATGTGTCATCAGTGCATTGGCTGTTTTCGAACAACCCATGGCACCATAGTAAAAATATAACTTACCCATAGTCTCCCCTAATTTTCCTCTATTTTTCGCAAAAAGCTAACATACTCCGCGTCGTTTTCATTAGACATCGGCACTAGATAATATCCTCTCTCATATCCATCTTGGAAATGGAAGGTGTGATGACTCATGTGAATTTTATCTTCGCAAAATGCTTTTTTCAAACGGTCTCGATTATAAAACTCACAGAAATCCTGTTGTTCTTCCGACACTATATATTTTTCTGCAAACCGTTGTACACCTGCATCCGTTATTTTACCATAATCCAATTCCTCATCTCTATCAATCTTTGATTGATATAAATTTTGAAACAGGCCCCTTTCCTGATTAAAATAATCGATACGTTCAAAAATACCGTATACCCCAACCATCGACTGGATCAAACGATTAAAGCGGTCTTCTCCATCTCCCTGCTTCACATTATTGGTAAGCGTTACCGCAAATACATGTTGCGTATCCAAATCGGTAATATAACGTACATGAGATGTACACAAATTCCCATTTTCAATGTAGTCTAACTTTTCTTCCTTGCCTGTCTCCATGGCATGTCGTAAAAATTCATCATACTGTCTACGAATTGCATTGTTCTGCAAATTATGAGGTCCACTTCCAGGCACCCACGGATCTAAGCCTACGCTTTTAATCACCTCTAAATATGCAGCGCTCATCATCATATATTCGTAATTTCCACCGCTGTATTTCAAAATAGCAATCGGGATTTTCGTCACAAGTTCAGAATCGCTCTCCTCCGCATCCAAATACAACGGATCCGGACTCAAGAAATTCAATGCGCCTATTTTTTCCATGCTTTCCCGTTCTCTTGGCGTTTCGAACTGCACATTTCCTTGCACCAGTGCATTGACTACTTCTCCGTAGGATTTTGCACAGTCAAAGTAAAATCCTTGCACTTTTTCCACACCAATATCGGTTAAAAAGTCTAATTGTTCTTTGGTCTCCACGCCTTCCGCCAAAACTTCAATGCCCAGTCGTTTCGTCATATCCACTACGCTCATCAAAACTTCCTTGGCCCTTGGGTTCTCTTCGTAGTGACGCAAAAATTCCATATCGGTTTTTAACGTATCAAACTGATAATCCTTCAAAATATTTAAGGAAGAATAACCACTTCCAAAATCATCCATCCAGATTTGATAGCCTAATTTGCGGAGTTTATTCAATTCTCCATCCAAAAATTCCGGATTATCCATTAAGGCACTTTCCGTCACTTCTATATGGAGCTTATTTCTATCAATGCCATACTTCAACACATTCTTTTCCACCACATCCGGCACATCGCAAAGCTGGAAATCCAACCGAGATAAGTTCACAGATACCGGAACACTATTTCCATGATCCTGTAGAAAATGATGCAAGTCTTCACATACTTTCTGAATGATGTAAGAATCCAAACGATAAATCAAGCGGCGGTCTTCCAACACCGGAATAAACTGTCCCGGGAAAATCATGCCATAGTTGGGGTCTTCCCAACGAGCCAGAGCCTCATATCCGCATACATGGTTGGTAATGGTTCTCATTACCGGCTGATAGTATACCTTAAGATATCCCTCTCGGATTGCTTCATCCAAATGTTCCACTATATATCTTTGATCTCGTACTTCTTTGTAAAAATCCTCATCAAAAAATCGATAATACTGGTTAGCTGTATTTTTAATGGAGTTACAAGCCAGTTTCGCGCGATCACAGCAAATACTGATATCCAACTCTTCTCCGCGTACCCGATAGATACCTACTTTTAAATCCATCACCGCATCGTTTCGAATATTGCGCACCAATAAGCATGCTTTCAAAATACGTTGCAAAAAATCCGGCAACTCCGTTAAGATAACAAACTGATCCGCCGAAAAACGAGAAATCAGCTGTCCTGCAAATTCCTCTGATAGGATTTCCGCCACCTGTTTTAAGAAACGATCCCCACTTTGAAATCCAAATTTCTCGTTGTAAGACTTGAAATTTGCAATATCAAAATAGAGCACATAATAATCGGATTCCGTATCTATGCTCAGTAATTGCACCGCACGGTAACGGAACAAGCTAAGACCTGCCAATCCAGTCAAAGAATCCAATAAATGTACCTGCTTTTCCAAATCAATTTCCGGAATTTCTCCATCCTCTCGTTGATCATAATCAAAAAACAGTTCATCTTCTTTTTCCACGGATTCCGTCATCACCATGCGTGCTTCCAATACACGTTCCATGTCCCACAAATCCGCTTTTTTCAAGATAGAACCATATGCGCATTGGATCTGAAGTGTCACGAAGAATTCCTCTCCGTCTACATGAACTTTTCTGGCGTTTTGCCGGATATATGCAATCACATCCTTCATTGCCGGAATGGAAGATTCCTGATACACAAGCGTAAACACGCCGTTTTCCATATAATAACGATATTCCACATCACTAACCTTAGCCAACGTGCTTCCTATTTGACGCAAAATCTCATCCAGATGATAATTGCCATACACCCTTTGGAAAAAGTCGTATTCGGCCAAGCGCACATTCACCATATATAGAAAATGGTTCACATATTCTTTCGCATCTGCCTCTGCAGCGCGTCTATTTTTCAACCCTGTGGTGGTGTCAATATAAGAAATACGATTCACCTCTACCACTTTTTTCGCAATATACATTTTTTCAAAATGACGTACAAAAATCAAAAGAAGCAGGCATAAATACCCACCCCCCAATTGCCAATAAAATTCTGTGGGAAGGTCTATCCGTGATGCTACCACCACCATCAAAATAGCATAGGCTCCTGTCACCAATGGAATCATAAAAAATACCGGGAACACAAACAACCCGCATAGCATAACTACCACAACGAAAAAAGGCGCTACGGTACCATCTCCCGGATAATGCGCCAGGGTATAGAAAAGCGCATATCCCACCTCCGCCACTGCATAAAGGGACATGATCGTACCTATCCATTTTTGTCCTATACGCTCTTTCTTTTTGAAATAGATGCAGGAAAAAAGAAAGAGTCCTGCTGTCACCAATAACGGAATCCAACATTCTATAGTAAAAAGCCCAGAAGTAAATCCAAAAAATCGAACAGCAATAAAAACAAGGGAACAATACTTTGCCACTTGCATATTGGTCCTGTCCAGATATTTCCTTACTTCCGGGTCAATTCCAAATCCAATCAATTCTGCTATCATCTCATCCTTCATCCATAAAAAAATTTTCTTATGAACATTATACCGCGAAACAGAATCAATTTCTCTATTTTCTTTTACAATAAATCTGCCAGCTCATAAATCAAGCGCTCCGTCTTCTCCCAGCCAAGGCAAGGATCCGTAATAGACTTACCAAATACGCCGTCTCCGATTTTTTGCGCGCCATCTTCCAAATAGCTTTCTACCATTAAGCCCTTCACCATTTTTGCAATATCTACATCTAAGCTACGACTGTGAATAATATCCTTCGCAATACGAATCTGCTCCATGTACTGTTTGCCGGAGTTCGAATGATTGGTATCCACAATTACCGTTGGATTTTCGATTTCCAATTCATGGTAAGCATCCAGCACATTCTGCAAATCTTCATAATGATAATTCGGAAGACTACGGCCGAATTTATCTACGTATCCGCGTAAAATTGCATGTGTCATAGGATTTCCTGTAGTCTGCACTTCCCAACCACGATATAAAAATCTCTGTGGATTTCTTGCTGCAATGATAGAATTCATCATGACAGAAATATCCCCACCAGTAGGATTCTTCATACCTGCCGGGATGCCAATTCCACTTGCAACCAAACGATGCTGCTGATTTTCCACGGAACGCGCTCCCACAGCAACATATGCCAACAAATCAGACAAGTATCTATGATTTTCCGGATAAAGCATTTCCTCTGCACAGGTAAAACCGGTCTCTTTCACCACTCTGGTGTGCATCTCGCGAATTGCGATGATACCGGAAAGCATATCCTCTGCTTTCTCCGGATCCGGCTGATGCAACATGCCCTTATATCCGGTTCCTTTTGTACGTGGTTTATTTGTGTAAACACGAGGGATCATAAAAATCTTATCTTTTACCTGATCCTGCACTTTTTTCAAACGATTCATATATTCCAAAACCGCGTCCTCATTGTCCGCAGAACACGGTCCAATGATTAAAAGAAATCTATCATCTTCTCCATCAAAAATACGCTTTATTTCCTGATCTCTGTCTTCTTTTAATTTCTGAATGCCTTCCGGTAAAGGAAACTGTTTTTTTAATTCCTCCGGTGTAGGAAGACAACGAATAAATTCCATTTGCATTTCCATACTAAATACCCTTTCACTAACACGCGTTAATTCGCAAAAGTGTTGTTATAAAAAATAATGTCGCCTTTCAGCAACATTGAAAGTCGGCGCGACAGGATTCGAACCTGCGACCTCTGCGTCCCGAACGCAGCGCTCTACCAAGCTGAGCCACGCGCCGTAAAAAAAATAGGCAACTGTGCTTTCACACAGTTACCTATTCTAGCATAGAAATTACATTTTGTCTATGGCTTTTTACCACCAATCTGCATTTTTTTCCGTTTCTTCTACTGCCCAGTCCGGTGCCATGTCATCTACCACTTCCGGTTCTGCAGTTTTTGTCACCTGCGTTTCCTGTACTTTTGCAGGCTTAGGCGGTGCAATTGGGGCGTCTTCAATTTCCACTTTTTTATCATCTAATTTAAAGTGTCCTACGGTTTCTGTCAAATCATCTGCAATGGCTTCCTGTTTTGCCGACATGCTTGCAACATTACCTACATGATCATTTGCCACAACAATGGAATCCATAATCTGTCCACTGATATCTGTAGTTTCTTGGGTAGCTTCCGCAATATTTTGAATGGCACTGGAAACCTCGCCCATAATACTACGAATATTGGTAGCCATATCTGAAATCTGACTGGAGCTTTCTTCAAAGGCATCCGCATCCTGTCCATACTGTCCAGCCACATCCACAAACTTGTTGTAATCCGGTGTAACCGTGTTTTCTACGAAATCCAACATGCCCTTTGCTGCTTCTGTCAAATCTTCAAATGCAGTCTGTACCTCAGCAATCGTGCTTTGAATCTGGCTAACGGTCGTTGATGTAGAACCCGCTAAGTTTCCAATTTCTGTTGCAACAACAGCAAAACCACGACCTGCTTCTCCGGCTCTCGCTGCCTCAATGGATGCATTCAAAGACAAAAGATTAATTTCTTCTGCAATTCCACTGATGCTGTCTGCCATCACGCTAATGGTTTCTACAACCTTCGCATTTTCAATACTACGGTTCAAACGGTCTTCAAACTGGACTGTCAGGTTCGTTGCAGATTCATAGGCCTCTTTGCTGGATTTTTCCACATCTGCAGCACGGACTTTAATATCCTTGGACATCTGCATATTTTCTTCGGTCTGACCTGTCAAAAGATTTACATTAGACAAAACTTCTTCGGAAGAAGCATTTACCTGCTGGGTTGCAGCACTGGTGTTCAGCATGTCTTCGTTGACATTAGACATAAACTTTTGAATTTCTTCGAAACGAGAAGACAACTCTTTGGAAGCTTCATTTAGCTTTTTGCTGGATTCATCCAACTCCACTGCGTATTCGGAGATGCCCTGTATCACGTCCTTATTGCTCTTATACATATCATTCAAAGAGCGACTCATGGTACCTACTTCGTCCACCGTCTTTACTTGAATCGGATCAATGGTAAAGTCTCCATCTGCCAAGTTGCCGGCAAAAACATTTACTCGTCCAATTCCCTTAGACATGGCTGAAATCATGAATACAACTACCGCTGCTTCTATAAGGATTGCAATTACTGCCACAATAATTAAGATTGTAGCCAACCGCTGACTTGGTTCGCTGATTTCTTCCTGCGGCATACGAATCATAATATGCCATCCGGTTAAATCGATGGTATTGTAGTAAAGATTCATTCCGCCGTAATCCGGATCGGTATAAGTCGTGGTACCGCTGGTATTTGCCAGAATCTCTGAACCAGCCGTAGCCAGGGATGCTACGGAGTCCGCTGTAATATTTGTTGCTGAGCTTAATAAATCATCTGTAACACCAGCTAAATAGGTACCTACACTATCCAAAAGAATTGCGCTTCCATGTTCTCCAACCTGAATGGAATCAATCACTTCCTGAATAGAAGAAAGTTCAATATCTACTGTAACACAACCAATATAAGTACCGTTATCAAAAATCGGCATAGAGCAAGATGCCATGACTGTGCTGGTGGTGCTGTCAAAATACGGATCTGTAATCACCGCGCCATCCGATGCCATAGCATAGGTGTAATATTCTTGAGAAAAATAGTCGTACTCTGCATTGCTGTAATCCCATGTCATAACCACGGAATCTCCGTCTTTATACACATAAGGACCCACATATTCATTTTCCTCATCATATACGTAGGGTTCAAACCAGATACCACTACCAAGCACCATGTCATTATCCTGAATCGCTTCACTAAGCAGGGCTTCATAGGTATCCATATCCGCAGTCTGATAGGTATTTCCCACCGTTCTGGATAAGGTCTCTGCCATAGCGGTAACCTCTTCTAAGTAAGAGGTAATCTTATAATCCGCTGCCTCCAATTCTGCATCCATACGATAAGAAATCTGTTCGTTAATGGAATTACTGCTGTTTACCACACTGATCATTGTCATAATCGTCATAGACAAAATCAATATCGGAACAATCACAGCCAACATTCTAGTACTAATCCGCTTGAATTTCATATGAAATCCTCCTTCCAAAAATGCAAGTGTATTTCTATTTATCTTTCAAAATCATTCCACTATCCCTTATTTTCATCCTACGAATTCTTCCTATTGAAATCAATGAAAAAGCCTATCGTATCCATTAATTTTTTCTAAATTGCAAAGTACTTTCCTATTGTGCATTCTCCAAAAACTCTACTTCCTCCTCTACTGCTTCTTCCTCTGCCGCCTCTTCCTCTTCTTCCTCTTCCTGTTGACTCTCCTGATCCATGGTTTCTTCCGTACTTTCTGTGCTCTTCTGCAAGTCCGGATATTCCACATAAGGACGAAAATCCACTGGTGTGAGTCCCTCATGAATTTGTAACATAAAATTCTGCCAAATATAACCGGGGTAACTATTTCCGGATAACCCTTCCACGGTTTTTGGCATATCATATCCTACCCAAATCGCTGTAGTGTAATAATTAGTATACCCCACAAACCAACCATCCTTATTGTCATTGGTAGTACCGGTTTTTCCGGCTGCCGGCATTTCTCCCAAAGACATCTTGGCGCCGGTTCCACTTTCCATAACCGTCTGTAACATACTGGTCATCATACGAGCCGCGTTGGTTTTATATACTGCCACTTCTTCCCGTTCATTTTGGTAAATCACATTTCCATCTGCATCCGTAATCTTCATAATGCAACTTGGCGAACGATAGTTTCCATCATTCTCCAAAGTAGCATAGGCAGAGGCCATTTCCAGGGAGGAACATCCTGTAGAAAATCCTCCCAAAGCAGAGGCCATACGCTCATCTGCCTTAGTCACATGGGTAAACATCATACTATCCAAGTAAGACAGTCCCTTTGCCGGTGTAATTTCCTCAAACAGTTTCCACGCAATGGTATTTTTCGATCTAGCCACTGCTTCTCGCAAAGTCATTTCTCCAGAATATACATCTCCTGCGTTTTCCGGGCCATCTTCTATTTCCTCATCTACCACAATACTATCCGGTGTGTAGCCTGCTTCCAGCGCCGGTGTATACACAATCAACGGTTTGATGGAGCTTCCCGGCTGACGGAAACTTTGATAGGCACGATTCAAGGTATATCCTTCAAGTTCCTGACTACGCCCACCTACAATAGCCACCACATATCCCGTGGTATTATTGATACAAACGCCGGATCCCTGCATGGCATATACGCCCTCCTCATTTACATCCTCAAAAGAAGCCAATTCCTCATCAATGGAACTCTGTAGAAGTTCCTGCACGCTTAAATCCAAAGAGGTATAAATACGATATCCTCCGGTATACAGTTCTCGCTGACAGATACGATACATATCTTCGTAAGCTTCTTCATACACTTCTTTTCTTTCATCCGACATCAAACGAGTCGATTCAAACACAAACCCATTGACCTCCATCAAAGCCCTTGTTGCACAGTAATAAGCATAGGTTTCCACGTAATTACGTTTTTGATCCACCGTTTGATTTAAAGTAATCTCTTCTGAGATTGCCACCTCATACGTAATGTTGGTAATCACATCATCTTCCAACATGTTTTTTAAAATACGATCTCTTCTGGCTAAGGTATGTTCTTTTTCCGTAATGGGATTGTAGTAACTGGGGTTATTGGGAATTGCCAATAAAAACGCCTGCTCAGACAAGGACAGCTGACTTACCGTTTTGGAAAAATAACCGCGACTGGCTGCTTCGATTCCATAATATCCATTGGCAAAATATATATTATTTAAGTAAAATTCTAAAATTTGTTCTTTGGAATACTTTTGTTCCAAATATTGTGCCAAAAAGATTTCTTCCATTTTACGTTCCCAGGTTTTATCCTGTGTCAAATAAATATTTCTGGCTAACTGTTGGGTAATGGTACTTCCCCCTTGGGTAATTTCTCCATTTCGAAACATGGCTATAGCCGCACGCACAATCGCCTTATAATCAATCCCATTGTGTTCGTAAAAACGCTTGTCTTCAATGGAAACAATCGCAGCCTTTACATTGTAAGGAATCTCATCATAGGTCAAGTAATAAGAATCCTTTTCCCCTTTGAGCACAGAAATACGACCACCATTTGCATCATATACAATGCTGGTCTGATCTGAGACAAAATCCGCCTCTGTGGATGCCTTTGCGATTTTCTTTGCCTCTATTTGCAATGCTTGTACCTGTTCCGCATAGCCTCCAAAAAAGTAATAAGCTAAGCCTCCCAAAATCAGCAATAAAAAAACAAACTGAGTCCAAAAGAAAATACGAAAACCACGATGTTTGGTTTTTTTCTTTTTTTTCTTACTCATGTTTGTCCACTCCGTCGCCTTTTTCTTTAACTTTACTATAACACTTTCTATTTTTCAAAATTCTTAAAGAAAAAGAAAAACCGCAGGAAATCCTGCGGTTTTAGAAAGCTTTTATAATCTTTTCAGTAATTCTTCTCTTTGTGTTTCATATCCAGGCTTGCCAAGTAATGCAAACATGTTCTTCTTGTAACTTTCAACACCCGGCTGATTGAATGGATTTACTCCAAGGAGATATCCACTTACACCGCATGCAAATTCAAAGAAGTAGAACAACTGGCCTAAATAGTATTCATTCATTTCCGGAATTTTAACCATTAAGTTTGGTACATTTCCGTCTGTATGCGCAAGAACAGTTCCGTTCATAGCACTCTTATTTACAAAGTCCATAGACTTTCCGGCTAAATAATTTAAGCCATCCAAGTCAACCGGTTCTTCGTTGATGGTGATTTCGCTTCTAGGTGTCTCAACATTCAATACGGTTTCGAATAAGATTCGAGCGCCATCCTGAATGTACTGTCCCATAGAATGAAGGTCTGTAGTAAGGTCTACAGATGCCGGGAACAATCCCTTCTGGTCTTTTCCTTCGCTCTCGCCATATAACTGTTTCCACCACTCAGCTACATAGTGAAGTGCCGGTTCATAGTTTGCAAGAACTTCTACGGATTTACCCTTGCGAAGTAAGATATTACGAATTGCTGCATACTGTAATGCATCATTTTCTTCAAATGGAAGTTCGTGAGCTGCTTTACGTCCTGCTGCTGCACCTTCCATCAACTTGTCTAAATCTGCGCCGCTGACAGCGATTGGAAGAAGACCTACTGCAGTGAGTACAGAGAAACGTCCACCTACATCATCCGGTACTACGAATGTCTCGTAGCCTTCTTCTGTAGCAAGGTTCTTCAATGCTCCCTTGGCCTTATCTGTGGTAGCATAAATTCTCTTTGCAGCTTCTTCCTTACCGTATTTCTTTTCCAATTTTTCTTTGAAAATACGGAATGCGATAGCCGGTTCTGTCGTAGTTCCGGACTTAGAAATAATATTTACGGAGAAATCTCTGTCTCCAACTACATCTAACAATCCCTGTAAGTAGGTACTGCTGATGCTATTTCCGCAATAATAAATTTCAGGAGTTTTTCTCTGGTCCTTTGAAATATTGTTGTAAAATCCATGTCTTAAGAATTCAATGGCTGCTCTTGCTCCTAAATAGGAACCCCCGATTCCGATCACAACCAATACTTCTGAATCATTCTGAATCTTCTCAGCTGCCTTTTTGATTCTTTCGAACTCTTCTTTATCATAATCTACCGGTAAGTCAATCCAACCAAGGAAATCATTACCTGCTCCCGTTTTTGAAACAAGGCTTTCCTTTGCATCTGCAACAAGCTTGCTCATGTAAGTAACTTCTTCATTTGAAATGAATGGAGCTGCTTTTGAATAATCAAAGGTTACTTTACTCATAGATACACTCCTTTTCTTTAGATAATTTTCGTAAATCACGCATATTTTAGCAGATATACCTTTGGAATACAATGGTTTTTTGTTAGGAAAACAGGTAAAAATGTTGCATGGAGCCGCGGTGACCTTGACTTTTAGAATAGAACGTATCAATATGATTATTATGAAAAAAATTATTCTTACAGGCGGCGGTACCGCCGGACATGTTACACCAAATATTGCTTTAATTCCATCCTTGGAAGAAGCCGGATATGAGGTTTCTTATATTGGCAGCTACGCAGGTATGGAAAAAGCCTTAATTGAAGCCGAAGGAATTCCTTATTATGGTATTGCTTCCGGAAAACTCAGAAGATATTTTGACTTAAAAAATTTCAGTGACCCATTTAAAGTCATAAAGGGTTATTTTCAGGCGCTTGGTCTGATGCGCAAATTGAAACCCGACATTGTCTTTTCCAAAGGAGGTTTTGTCACTGTTCCTGTAGTTTTCGCAGCAAAGAGAAAAGGAATCCCGGTTATCATCCACGAATCTGATATGACACCGGGGCTTGCAAACCGTTTGGCTATTCCAAAGGCCACGAAGGTCTGCTGCAATTTTCCGGAAACCGTACAGTATCTGCCTTCCGGAAAAGCAGTTTTATCCGGATGTCCCATTCGACCAGAATTATTAGAAGGCTCTCGTGAAAATGGACTTTCCTTTACAGGACTCTCCGGTGAAAAACCCACCTTATTAATCATTGGTGGAAGTTTGGGATCTCGCATTGTCAACGAACACGTACGCAAGATTCTTCCTTCTTTATTAAAAGAATTCCAGGTAGTTCATCTTTGCGGAAAAGGGAATTTGGATGCTAACTTAGAAGGCACCGAAGGTTACGTACAATATGAATACATTTCCAAAGAGCTTCCGGACCTATTTGCTTTGGCTGACTTTGTCATTTCCAGAGCCGGCGCCAATGCTATTTGCGAACTGTTATCTTTACGCAAACCCAATATTTTAATTCCACTTTCCGCCGATGCCAGCAGAGGCGACCAGATTTTAAATGCAAAATCCTTTGAAAAACAGGGATACAGTTTGGTTCTGCAAGAAGAAGACCTTACAGAAGAAAGTCTTTTAAAGGCAGTGCAAGAATTAAAAGCAAAAAAAGACACCTTTATTTCCGCCATGGAAACAAGCGATGCCTTTGATGCAGTCAGAACAATTACAAACTTAATTGAAAAAGAACGTCGGCAATAAACCGACGTTCTTTTTTCTCAAATTGAAATTTTCCTACCTAATATATACGATATATTTCACACCGTCCTAGAGAAAAGATTAGATAATAAACTTCTCTACATTCTCTTCCAAGGTCTGTGCAATGTTCTTTAAGGTAATTGCATTTTCTGCAATATCCTTCATAATTGCATCTACCTGCGTTACACTTGCAGAAGTTTCTTCCGTACCTGCTGCATTCTCTTCCGCAATTGCAGTCAAGCTCTGTACAGTATCGATGATATTACTACGAGCTTCGTTTAATTCCACTGTCTTTGTTGCAATATTCTTGATACCGGTAACGGAATCTTTAATACCATCACGTACATTTTCAAACATTTCCTCAGTAGACTCTAAGTACTCGCTCTGTTTCTGTACAATCTGAGTAACTTCCTGCATCGTCTCTACAGACTTATCAGAATCCGCAATCAACGTACGAACCACTTCATCAATCTGCTGTGCAGACTGGTTGGACTGTTCTGCCAACTTCTGAATCTGAGAAGCAACAACGGCAAATCCACGACCTGCCTCTCCTGCTCTCGCTGCCTCGATGGAAGCATTCAAGGAAAGAAGGTTGGTTTCTTCTGCAATATTCGCAATCAACAATGCTGCGTCTTTAATCTTTGCTGCAGACTCGTTGGTGGTTCTGGTCTGCTGCTCAATCTCCGCAATGGATTCAATGGTCTGTTTGTTAATCTGCGTCAACTGTTCCAAAGCATCCGAAGCCTTTGCATTGGATTCTGAAATTTCCTGTGCGGTAGTATTTAAAATATCTACCTGTTCTTTTGTCGCTTCAATCATATCGCCAATAACAACCACGTTGTCTGTTGCTGCCTGTGTCTCATTGGCCTGGCTGGTTGCCCCCTGTGCGATATCATTGACTGCGGACTCGATATTTCCAAAGGTCTGTGTGGTCTCGTTGGTGCCGTTTTGAAGTTCTGCGGAGGAGTCATAAAGCACTTTACTTTGATCTTGAATGGTCTTAATGGTATCTACCAATTCGTCATTCAAATTAATTAAGGCTCTCGCCATATCTGCTGTCTCGTCTACATTGTGTACAAGTGGTTCCAAGGTGCCGTCATCTGTAAAGTCTAACTTGCCCATCTTACGCATACGCTCAGTAACAACTACAACCGGGTTGGTTAATTTCATTGCTGTGAAGTAACCTACCACACTAAAGAGTAACAATCCCACTACGCCTGCAATCACTGCGATGTTTACCAAGTGATGTGCTTCTTCCATAAATTCATCTTCATTGGCAACAATGCAAAGCATTCCGCTTCCATCTTCAAAGGCATAGTATGCCAAATATTTATTGGTTCTGTCTACATAAGAAGAAACAAGCGCCGGTTCCGGAATTGTGCCACTGTTCATTTCATCCAATGCTTCAATTACCATTTCATTGGTGGTAGAAGTACCAATACGGTCTGCAGTCGGATGATACAGCATAATACCATCTGCATCCACTACAAAAGCATAGCTTGTTTCCAAACCATCCATACCGGCTTCTTCCAATGCTGCTGCAAGCAAATCCACATTTCCTAAAACATCCTGTGGATCGTCTGCACTCATAACCTCATAATTCAACTGTTTACCATAGGCCTTTACCTGGTCAAACAAATAATTCTTGTTTGCATCCCGAATCACTTCTGTAATGTTTGGCACAATGATGCCTAAAATAATTACTGCCACTGCCAACATTCCCAAAAATCCGGCCAATGTAATTCTCATTTTTAGGGATCTTTTGGTTTTTTTCTTTTGCTCCATGTTTGTTCTCCTTTTAATCATACTCGCAAAATTTCAAAACTCTTCCCACTCCCTGTATCTATAAAACTCAGCGCTTTAATTTGCTGCAAAGTTCTTCCATTTCTTCCGGTGCTAACGAAAGATGGGACCACTCCAACATCTTTGGTCCATTTTTATAACGAGGAATCAAATGCAAATGAAAATGATTTACCGTCTGTCCTGCTTCTTCTCCATTGTTCTGCACCAAGTTGAATCCATCACAACCAAGCGCATCTGTCATAATGGTAGCCATTCTTCTGGCGAGCGGAATCATCATCATTCCAAACTCATCATCCAAAGAATAGATATCCTCGAAATGCTCCTTTGGTAAAATCAATGCATGTCCTTTGGTGGCAGGATTCGCATCTAAAATTACACGATATATGTCATCTTCATATATGGTGTATGCCGGCATCTCTCCATTTGCCAGTTTGCAAAAAATACATCTGTTGTCCTTCATCCTGATTCTCCTCTTTTTTATTTAATATGCTTGCTACCTAGAAAACAAAAACCTGGTCTAACATACGAAGGGTCTTGAAATTGCCTTTTGCAGACATTTCGCCGGTCATAAAGGCTCTTTGGAACGTCATCCTACCCTCTGTAATGTCATCCATAATCTGCGGTGTGGTCTTGGCATAAACCTCCACATCCTCTTTTTGATTGTATTCTACACTCAACTCATCATTATTGATTTCAATCAATAATGGTTTTTTCCGTCCTTCAATCATCAACAAATAAGAAGCCGAAAAATCATCCTGCGGAACAAAATGGGACTGCAATTCCAATACGTAAGCAGATTCCTCTTTCTTTTCTGTCTTGCCCAACATGTCCTTGAACATAGAGGTCAATTCTTCAATGTCTTCTTTTTGCGTCTTCACATAGGTGTCATCTGCCACATATTTTGAAAGCTGTTCGCTCTCCTGTGGGGTCAATTCCATCTGTCTGGTACGAAGCACTGTCTGTTTGACAGCCTGATTGCTGGATGGAAGGCTGCGAATCTTCTGAGAAATGGTACGATATAAATTCTCTGCTGTCTTTTCAATCATCAGATTGTAATCCTGATTCATCTCAAAGGCCACCAAATCCTCTACATATCCGCAAATACCGCTACATGGCAATCCGCCTAAGATTTCCCATGCATTTTTCAGAGTCAGTTCTCCTTCACGCTCACCATAGGTCGTGGACATAACAATCGGCTGCATATACGTCATAGAGATTTTTTCCTTATCTCCATATAACCAGCAGGCATCCAAGAACTGCTGCATAAAGCCGCCAATTCCCAGCCATTCCACTGTAGTCGCCAAAATAATACCGTCCGCATCCTTCATGGTCTGAGGCAAGGTCGAAATACTATTTTTCATCTCGAAAATATTGTATCTCTCCACCGTTACTCTCAATTCTTTTAAAACATCTTCCATTTTCTGTAACACGTATAATGTGGGATCATCTAGCATTCCCCTCCCACCGTAATAGATGTTTACTTTCATGTCTCTTCCTCATTCTCTCTCTTCTCGAAAACTATCCCGAAAAATAAGCCTAGCCCTCTATGTAATAGTATATAAATTCCCCAATAATTATTCAAGCATTTGACCTTTTCGATGCATTAAATAAATCTTAATTTTTTTCTAAAAAAAACTGAAGAGGCACCTTCTTTTGTACCTCTCCAGTTTCCCTTACACACCCTCACAGGAAAAATCGGGAATAAAGCTTTCTTCTGCCGTTTCCCCTTCCTGTATAAAGGCGTTCTCTATGCCTCGCGCAATGGCGTAGTCCAAGAGACTTTCATATTCTTCCTCTGTCACACGACGGTTGATTTCCGGATACTGCTGCAGCATAGGTAGTGGCGTGAATTGATTCATAATGCTGCAATAAATCCCAGTCCCGTAAGTCGTCAATAAATAATCCAGTACCCGCTTCGAATCCTCTAGCAATCCGGGCATCAACAAATGACGCACAATCACACCCTTCACCAATCGCCCATCCCGCGGATCCTCTAACTCATTGTATTCCTCTGCACGCATGGGATTTCCTTGTAAATCTTGAAACTGCGGCATTCCCACCTGTCGCACCATTTCTGCAATTGCTACCTTTGCCGTTTCAAAGTAATCCTCTGCATGAGAATAACGTTTGCTCAAGGCCGAATCCACATATTTTAAATCCGGCAAATAAATATCCACCAGCCCTTCCATTTCGCGGAGTGCTTCCAAGGACTCATAGGCACTACTGTTATAAAGCACCGAAATCTTCAGTCCTTGGTTTTTTGCCATACGAAGAGCCTCTGCAATTTGAGGTGCAAACTGTCCCGGTGTCACCAGGTTGATATTATTGGCCTTCTTTTCCTGCAATTCCAAAAAAATCTCAGCCAGGCGTTCCACAGAAATTCCTTTTCCCACTTCTCCGTTGGCAATTTTTTGGTTTTGGCAAAAAACACAGTGCAGCGCACAGCCGGAGAAAAACACCGTGCCGGAGCCTTCTCTACCGGAAATACAAGGTTCTTCCCACATATGTAAAGCTGCCCTTGCCACCTTCAGCTGACTGCTTTGGCCGCAATATCCTTTGTCTCCCTGCGCCCGATTCCCTTTGCAATTTCTAGGACATAAGTTGCATCTTTCTTCTTTCATTCCTATCACTTCTATTTCTAAATCTACTACAACTCTTTTTACAAAACTTGTCCTACAATCTTACAAAACAAATCCGGACTTTGCAACTCAATAAAACACCCATTCCTGATCTGCAATCCACAAGTGGTCCTTAGGAAACAAGGGCTCCGGGGCTTTATAATTCACTTCTTTTTCATTTACAAACGTTCCATTGGTGGAATTCAAATCTTCCACATAGTAAACCGCGTTTTCCATCACAATTTTCGCGTGTATCCGGCTAACAGAACCCGCATGAATGACCCCATTCACATAATCTTGTTGTGTTCCAAGTACAAATGGAAACTCTTCTATTTCAAAATCCTGTTCTCCGTCACACCCCATATATTTTAGAATTCCCTTTCCCGTCTTTCCTTTTTCTCCAATATACTCCGTCGGAAAAGAGGTATTCGTTTTCTCCTCTTTTTCTGCTACTGCTACCTTTTCTTTTCCTTTAAATAATCGATGGAAGAACCCTCTTTTTCTTTTTTCCATTTTGGAAGATATTTCCTTCGTTTCGCCCCGGTCTCCACCAGGAGAAACACTTCCTGTTCCCAATTCAGTCCCGTAGTTTTTTGCATATTCTTCCTTTTTCCATACTCCGTTTCTTATTTCTCTGCCCAAATCTTCAATACTATATGACTCTCCTCCGCTATGTTCATAAGCATAATAGCCCATGCCCACTGCACCATAATCTTGATGGTCCAAATAAGGCAATAAGAATTCAAACAATTGGTGATACGCCTTTTGTATCGATTCTTGACACCCCGGAATATAAACAAACCGAAATTCTCCATTGCTATGACAATAATACACCATGTCCGGTCGCAGCAAGATTCCGTCCTCCCGTAGTAAATACTCCGAAATTTTTCCCGCTGCAAAGAAAAAACCTGAGAAAAAACTTTGTAGTGTTTTTTCTCCAATTACCTTCTTCTCCACCAAGGAATCCAAGGATTCGCATCCGGTTACTTCATACCAATAATTTCTTTTGTTATCACTTAAGATCATTTGCATGGGGAGCAATTCCTGTATATGCGTATGTTTCAGCATTTCCTCTTCAAAGTAATTTCCTCGCCCCTCTATACTCACAACCATAAAGCTTTTATTCAAATTTCTTTTATATTGTATTTCCATATTAATTCTTCACCAATTTCCCAAGACTTTGAATAAGTGTCACATCATCAAAAGCCTGATAGTCTTCTGTCAACGTCGTATTTTCTGCACGTTCCCTTAATTTTTCATAATTACTAATTCCAATACGAATGCCCAGTGTCATCGTAAGTAGCACAATCGGGATCATAAAACTGGCTTCCACCGTCAGAAAACCTGCCACTTCTTTCTTTAATACATATTTTGCAAAAGATACAAAATGCCTTCCACAAAAAATAAAAAAGGAAGGAACGGAATCGTTTCCCCTTTTTTCTTCTTTTTTACAAACAACAAACAACATCCAATCACTCCCGCAAACCATAAACTAAGTAAAAACAAAAGTATTGTTTTCTCTAATCCCAATAACATTCCAATGGGAATCAATGCCAACCCATCTCCTTCCCCTAAAAATGGGACTTTCAAAACTCCTAAAAACAAAATCACAATTCCGGGTATGCTACCTTTCAATGCACGCAGAAAAAAGGTATCATCTCCCATAACGTAACCCAAACCTATAACAACTCCTATAAACAAAACAGCCACCCAGACTTGTATTTTCTTTCGGTTTAAATCCTGCCAACTAAAAATTGCCAACATTCCCAATGACAAATACTCCATTTAACCTCCACATTTTGTACATGCTCTACGTCCTTCCACCTGAGACAAATGCACTCTTTTCACTTCATGATAAATCTCGCTGCAAGTCGCACTACTATGATACCGATTCCCATATTTTGTAACATAATAGATACCGGTTCCCGCACCCTCATCACGGCAAACACTGCAAATACTATAGGTTTCCCCATCTCCGTTTCGCAGTGTTTCCAATTGTGTCTCCGAAACCGCTTCTACCGTATGTTCCAAATAAGTACAACTCGCCGATAAATGATAAACTTCACCTTGATCCGTAATATATACGTAGGGATCCGTCTCATCTTCCCCCTCCGTAATATCATAACCGGTCCATTTTCTTGCTTTTGCACGTTGTCCAAGAAGCAGCCCTTGAAAGCCAAAAAATTCCACCGGACTCTCTAAACCATATTCCACCTGCAAATCCACATAATTCTCAGAAAAATTTGACTCTAATGTCACAAACCCAAGTTGTCCAAGAAGGATATCCTTATACGGTTCTTCTCCCATCAATTGACTGTATTCGTAATGCATCAATAAATTAGCAGAAACAGCCGTCACCTCAGATATTCCCACATTCTCAGCAATCTCATATTGTTGAGCAAACGACGCCGCTGCCAACCTTCTTGCTGTATAATTTATAGATTGTTCAAGACTTTCCTGTATTGTGAGTACCCGAAAAAAGAACAAAATCGAAACCAAAAAACAGGCAAACGCAGGAATCACAATGACTCCTTGCAGCACATATACGCCGCCTAATTCCTTCTTGCTCAGGCAGGCAAAAATAGATGCTCCGTTTTTTATTTTTTGAGGTTTGTTTATAGATTCATAACGAGAACTAAAAGAGTTGTTGAGAGAGAGATAAGTTTTCTTATGTATTTTTTTGTTGTTTGTTCCTGTCATTCTTTCTTTTTTTATACGGAGCACCTTTTTTCACCTGCCTTTCTTTTTTCAATATCACTTTTATTATGTAGATAAATAGGTATATTTTCGTTCTTCCCGATACACGTATTCCAATTCTCCAAGATCCCCCAATGTAACCAAAGACAAAAATATAGGAGTTGCTTCATAGGTGTAATCCAAAATTCCGCTCTGTATCATGGTATCCATACGAAAATTCTCATAATGTTCCATGGCACGAATATTTAATTCCATTGCCGTCATTGTGCGATAATTCTGCACCGTTGGATCCTGCAAATATAATAAAAACAGCAAATACTGTTCGTAGGTAAATCCGGATTCTGATTGCGTAGCTTGCTGGTTTTGATTGTACCCGGACAATAAATGTGTTAAATCCGTCGTCCAAGTTGTGGCAGACTTTACTACAGGTACTTTTCCCCCTGCGAGAAGCGTTCTTACATCCGCGATGCTTTCTGCATATGCCCAAATAAAAAGTATGCCTTCCCGTACAGCAAATATGAGTGCCGGATTGAAAGAAGCTCCGGCCAACGCCGTCGCAATTTCCGTAGCCAGACTTTGCTTTTCTACATCTGTATGTAAATACAACAAATTCGAAGCTCCTCGAATTTCCATGAGTCTTGCCACCACGAGTTGCAAATTTTCAACGTCACTATTCTTTCCTCCATATATAAATTCCAACTCATATTGCAAAGTAGTACCTTCTTTTGGATTCACAAAATTTCCAAAATAATTGTGTAAATACCACAAATAAATGGCTTTTTCCGTTGCACCCGGTGAACTATACGAATTTCCCGTACCTTCATACCGAATTTCGTTCATGGTCGTTGCTGTCAAATCTACGGTTGTACCGGAAACGGTCTGTCCCTGCGGTATTGCCATGTGCACAGCTAACCCTCCATTTAACATTTCAAAAAATTCAATGGGATTTTCAAATTCAATATCCGGTACTTGTTGCGTTCCTGTTTCATCTTCATTATTCTGTGCTTCTACATGAGCCTCTACCACCGCTTCCTTTGCATCACTAACTGTTCCTGCGTTATAGTTCGTCGTATCTTCGCCACTACTCATGCCGGTAATAATACCTTCCAATTCTTGCCATCCTTCTAACACCGCATTTCGCTTCACATAATCTACAACCTGCTGCCGAAAAATACTTCCTTCTCCGTCAGTCGCCAAATCTACTTCCGCAAAATCCACTTCTTTTAATGCCACCGTCAGTAAGGATTCTCCTCCACTTACCACATCCGGTGTTTGATTTTCCGATGCCAAATTCAATATTCGTTCTCGCACCTTCTCCATATCTTCCTGTCCGCTTCCATAAGAATCATCCAAAAAAAATAATCCATATTCCTCCAACAAGGGACGATTATATTCCGCCAACATGGATTCCGTTTCCAACAAACTGTCCATCGCTGCTATGCTTTGTAAACATTTATACCTTGCACCTTCCAGCATAGTGAACAACACCGATGCCACCATCATCAAAATCATAGCTACAAAAACCGTTAATTCACCGGACAATTCTTTTTTTCTCACACAGAACCAGCCTCCTCCTGGATTGTCGAAAAGATTGTTTCTACCAAGTCTGTTAATTGCTCTTTAAAAATTAATACCAACGAGATCAGCACAACCAACATTTATGGCGAGGGGACTTAAAGCCAGTAATATCAATGCCTTTGACGGCATCCACAGTGTGTTTACAGTCCTTAAAATAGGGCCAAAGCGTCAATCTGACGTCAGGTTTCTTATCATTGTGACGTCGTTTTGGCGTCAAAAAGCCCCGACCGTTTAAGTCGAGGCTTCCTGTACCATTACATATTGATTAAGTGATTAAGAATCGCCAACATCTCTGTCTCTTCGAGATTCTTCTTTATAAAAGAAGCTTTCACATTTCTGTCGATTCTCCTGTAGGTGGTTTCTATATAAGTGGTAGAAACATATTCATCGAACTCAGAATTTGGTGCAATGCCGCTCTTAGGTCTTTCGATGACAATTCTTTCGTAGATTACCTTGTCCCTTGCTTCCGGTGATGCCTTACATAAGTCGATAAGCCTTTTATCACAGGCTATCTCTTTGTTAGTTGTTTCATCCAATCTAAGGCGGAGCGACTGCAAGTAAATATACATCTCATATTCAGGATAAATAGACATATCCTTCATGAAATCATCAATTATCCCTTGCTGTTCCACTGATGAATACTTAGATTCTTTGTAATCTGCTTCATACTCTGTTAAATCTTCAAGATATGACGCATCCTCCATCGCTGCCATGACATCCCAAATCTGGTCTTTTGAAAGTGACATGGAATCATTAGCCAAGTGCTGATTCTTCCAAATATCGTCCACTGTTATCACAGCCGAACCCTTTGCGGCAAGAAGAGCTGCCATAACCTTTTTAACATGACTCTCACGCTTCATCTCATATTCCTTGCGGCCACGCTTCATACCGATAATCTTCTTGGTTACACCAGGCACACGCGCTCTTACAAAGGCATCTATCGAGAATGTCTGACTTCCCTTCAAATAAGCAGGATTATTGAACTTATGGATATCCTTAAGAATTGCAAGTCTAAGCTCATTCTTATAATCGTCCTCATAATCGTCAAGCTTACCTGGTGTCATCTTAATAACACGTCTCGTTTCTGTGCTAATGGTTTTTTCAAAAGCCTTGCACACTTCGTTCTCGATTTCTACCTTTTCTTCTAGTCCTACGGATGAAATCAACTGCGGATTTGCAATAGAAGCGCTATCATTTCTTAAAGCGCCTAAGATTGGAGACATCCTTGTAAGATAAGCTGTGGCAGTCTCCTTCTGTGGATCGAAAATAAACTGTTTTCTCATATTATTTACCTCCTACTTGGTCGTGGGGCACGATTTGCCCTAATCCGGAACTCCGGAAAAACTTTTCTGAGGTAAACTGGGAACTTTGCTTTTTTTGCTTCATGTTCTGCTCCTTTCGATGTGTCCGAAAGGATATGGACATGTGGTTCCTAAGACATGCATAAAAAAAGCGACGCACGAATCTACGGTTATGAACCATCTCTTGCAGTCAAAATTCTTCATTCTGACTTTTGAGATTTATGTCCATACCCTTTCGTGACGTCACTTTGAAATGGTATTTCTCAGCCTTTTTCTTGCTGAGCTACGCTCAGTATAATCGCCCAAAAAGCTCTTTAACATTAAGTGGCATTTAATGTTGAAGGCACAAAAAAAGAGCCTTCCCAGCTCTCTGTTAAACAGAAAAACCGCGAAGGCTCATAAACAGTTTATTTTAAGCATTAAGTCCCACTTAATGTTTTTCATGAAATTTTTTTATTTTTTCCCATTCTTTCCTTTACTTCCTTTACAACTGGATTCGAGCTTGGAAGCCAATCTTTAGTAACTTTTGCCATGATAAGCTTTTCTACCCACTCTTCCCATGTATCATCCATATGTTTTGCTATAAGATGTCTTACAAATATATTTGAAACCGCCATAGTTTCAATATTAAATCCGGCAAGACTTAAAAGATGTATTGCCTCATACTCCTGAAGATACAACGCCTTACACAAGGCTAATACCGTTCCTTTTTCACCAGAAGGATCTACACCATTTCGATAGCCACTTATAGTAACGGTACTCACCCCGCATCTTCCCTGAATTTCTTCCGCTGTAAGATTCTTTTTATCTATATAATAATTTAATGCGCCTGCAAAACCGCCCTTCATATTATCGCGAATATTGACCATCTCGCAGTTAATCATATTCATTATCTTATCAATCTCATCCTGCATTTCCTCTTTGGATTGGTTGATCTTATGGTCTGGATCATATTTTACAGGAACAAATTCATCAGCATCTACTTCCCTGCAAAGGAAACATCTACGGTAAAATGTGTCTTTGAATTGATCACCGGCATTATAGTCTCTTCTAAACAGGAAGCAGCACTCATCAACATGCTCAAGGGCGTAGTCCGTCAATATGTAATTTCCGTTTTCGTTCAATTCAACATATTTGGGATCATTCCAAGCAAGCGTACAATTTGCATAAACAATAACCCCCTTAATATATAACTCCAATAATTTCTCATTGGTGGCTATACTCATCAGCAGGTTCTGTTCGTCAACCACGAAGCTGTGCTGTCTGTCCAAGATTCCTTTTCTGAAAGCATACGGCGGAAGTAGCATCCCATCGCAATATACAAAAGTACCTTCTACTTCTTCAAATCCAAGTTCAAAGAGGCGCAACTTTGCTGATAGCAGCGATACCGAAAAATAATTGGCAACTTTCCCAACGGTTTCCTGCAAAACTTCCGCATAGCGTTTATTGGGGTAAGTAGTGTGAATGTCCTGTAAGCACTTATTAAAGATCCATCTTGTAGTCTTTTCAGGCATAAGGATTCTCGGTGCGAGCTGGTTTGCCTGCCATTCCATCCATTTTAGCGCAGACTCTTCGGGTCCGATTCCGTTATAACTTCCTTCAACCATTTCACAGGAAATATGGTTTGCCCCACCTTCAAGAATGCTTTGAAGCTCAAAGGCTCTCCTATGTCTGTCCCAGTGGACGCACTCATGAATAATCGTATTGAATGCGGTTCCAATGTTTCTCATAAAGAAAACATCGGGATTTATTAACATCGTTCCTGGAGTAGCAACTATCTGAATCTCGTTCTTGTGAACAATATCATCATAAACAGTGACAGTTTCCTCTCCGAAATAAGTCTTACCAAAAATCTTATCTCCAAGAGGCGCGTAGTACATTTTCATGTTCATTGCTTTGACAACCTCGAAAGGATCTACTCTCATCGGTTGCAGCAACGCTTTTCCATAATTTCTCCGAAGGAAATCCTCTGCATGCTTATCCACATCATCCTCGTACATATAGGGTACAAGACTCTGGCTTAAGCTCTTATCCTTCTCAAATCTGCTTTCTTCATAATCGTCAACCTTTGTAATTGACACATCATGAAGGCCGTCCCTGAGTATAGCTTCAAAGAAAACATTATAAGTCCTATTGGCAGAATCCGACTCATAACCATAACGGGTCTTCCCTCTTACCTCCACAACTGAATCTATAGATGTACGTATTTCAAGCTTATCATCTCCCAGATCTTTAAATGTAACCCCCGAAACCTTAAAATCCGATAGCTCCGCATAGTTAATGTCATATATCTGATCGCTCTCAAAGCTGGTTTTATGCCGTATGATATATGGATTCAACGCCTCCCATATCTCGTTATAGTAGTTCTCGTAAATGTACTCCTTAAAATTTGCGTACCTCTTCATAACCTTACCCAATTTGAAAATACCCTCTCTTTTTTGTTTTATCTACATATAATCATATGGTGATTTTGTCCTTACTTTTTGCTTTGTTTGTATAGATGACTCTGCATCCTCCCTTGTTACAAACAAGCGATGTTCCTTAACTTTTATTCCGCCTCCGGAATCCTTAAACCTTATGAGATACATACCACCGGCAAAGCTTTTTATCTCTACCTCTCGTACAATTCTATTCGATTCCACAATAAAGGCTGTATCCCCTGCTTTCATTTTTGCCATAACAAATACCTTTAAAACTTGACGGTTATCTTATTTGCCTCTTCTTCAGTAATATCCTCGTAATCCCAATCTTCACCACAAAAGATACAGAGTGCTTCCCTTTCTTCAAACCATGTTCCATCAATTTTCTTTCGCTCCATAAGCCCATGATCATACCTATAAACACGCTCTGCAGTCATTTTCTCACGGTCATATTCATATGCTATCCAAAACTTATCTATAGGCATATTCATCATTCTCCCTTAAGCTCTGTAAGCATTTTTCTAATTTGTTCCTTCAACCTATCCCATTCATTCGGCTCTATTTCTACGTCAAATCTACCAAGTCCTATATAACTGAGATCAACATGCTTATCTTGGTGCTTCGCTTTTACTCTGTTTGTCTTATGGTATTTTTCATATTTATCTATCAGTCGAATTGTCTCATACTTTGGGCTTTCTACAATCTGATCATCAACTATTGTCAAAAACATCCAGGTCAGCCCATCTGTAAATAAAACATATCCTCTGTTAAATGCGTTTATCTCGGCTCGAATCTCGCTCTCATTTTCACTAATATAGTCACTTAGATCCCGATAATGGATTCCATCATCTAAGATAGCCGGCTTCTTCGTTTCTACCATAAGATAAGGATTCATAGGATTATTAAAACTATATTCCAATGGAACATAAATATAGTCCGGAACAACATAGTTCCCATCATCCTTCTTTGCGCATATCGTTGCCATACGCTCTTTTGTTGGTGTCGTAGCCTCTGTCTTGGGTCCTGTTGCTCGGTCATCAAAAACTGGGACTATCTTTACTCCATCTATGCTGCAAGACTTTAAAAATGGAATAAATATTTCACATAAGTAATGCTCATGATTACACTCTGCTCTAAGTTCAAATAATCTGCTTATAAATTCATCAAAAGTGATGTAATCATTGCTTGTAGCTATCTCCATCTTGTAACATCTCCTCCAGATCTTTTATGCAGCCTTCATCCGCACAAATAGAGCACCCATAATTCAAATCCGTGATTAGATTAAATTCCAACTCATTCACTTTGCACTTATATACATCGCAATAAGGCATCATTTCGGCCTTACCTATTTCAACGCCTCTCCCTATAAGGAACTCCCTTATCTGAGAGAATTCATCCTCTGGTGAAACCTTGTATCCAAAGCGAAAAAACAAGTGTGTATTATCATTATCCATATGAAAGATTTCCATAGATACAACCTCCCATATTCAATATGCCATATTTCCTGTACTATAAAACGGACTTAAACACATTTTTGTCCGAAAAACTCAATCCAACTGCATAAATCCCAATAATTATATATCGACATTTTTTCTACCCTTTATTATAACAAACGTTACCCTATTTAACATTAAAAGAGCCCCGTTTCCGGAGCCCTTTTGCATAGGTTATTTCTGATAAATATGGATCTCGCCATAGTTGATTGCACGGTTCATGTTCTCAATCTCGGCAGCCTTTACATAGATGGTAAAGCTCTGGGCTACCCCTTCCTCTGTGGTAAGCTCGTTGCCGGATGAATCATATGCTCCTGCCACGTATACATCTTCCACATATAAGGTGAGCTCATCTGTTGCGGGATCAACTGCATATACATCAATGATTGCGCCCTCTCTTAGCTTTCCATTTACGCCCTTATCGAAGTTTGATACTGCGATACTTGTGATCTCATACCCAGACTTATATTTATCAAGCCTTGCATCTGTAGGCTTGATGTTACCGGAATAAAGAATCTGACCGTTTCCGATAGGGATATTGGTATAAAAGCCCTTTTCTTTTAAGTCCTTTAAGGATGTATAGGCATTCTCTGCCACTGCATTCCCATCTACCTGGATCACATCAAAATACTGGTCAACTTCATCCGGTGTGATATAAGCATTTACCCTGATATCCTGACTTGCTACAACCACATTCTTAAGAAGGGTCTCACGCTCTGTCATCTTATCCATCACAAGATAGATGGCTGCCACAAGTACTACTGTAATAAGGAGCGGCACAAGTACGATCTTTACAATACCTGGTGCTTTTACCTGCCTTTTTTCTTTCTTTTCTTTTTTCGCCTGCTTAGGGGCTTCCTTTACATTAACCTTTTTCTCAAACATTATTTTGCCTCCTCGTAACTTTCTTCACTGTTAATTTCCAAAGTACAATACAGATCTCTGCTCTTTCCTATGGGCTCGCCTCCGATAAGGCTCTGTAAGTCAAATGTGACCTTCCCATAGGCGCTTGTTTCTTTTACTGTTTCGCCTGTCGGGGTTTTTACATCTCCAAGTTTCCCTACCGTCTGGCTCCTTCCGCCTGACTCATTAAAGGTTGTGATGGTAACTTCCCCGTCTTCCACTTCATAGCAGATAAATATGGGATAACGGATATTTCCATAAAAGTCATTCTTTGACTCAATGGCATCCTTCATGCAGTCCCTATAAAGCCTATAGCTTTCATCAAGATCCCTGAATCTTACTACCGCCGTACCCGTTCCTTCCCAGGTCTCAAAATAGTAGATATCATCTGCAACAAGGGCTGCTAAAACAGAGTCTGCCAGTGCATCATCCACATCGTGCTGTATGGTCTGTAACTTGCTGCTTGCCAGCATAAAGAGCGTTATGATGACCATGATGATCGCCATAGTAAAAAGCATCACATATCCGATTGCACCGGTTGCTTTCTTCTTTTTCATACGCCCTCCTTACTGCTTTGCCGTAGTCTGCCTATGGATCGTTATGGTTGTCGGGTGATGAGCCACCTTCGAGATACCGCCTGCAAAAGCGAGAATGTTGTCATCATAGGTTCCCGTGATTTTAAGGTATATCCTCTCTCCATAGTCAACTTCCGTAGTTGTGGTGCCGGAAAGGCTAATATTGTATAGCCCATAACCTTCAAGCTCATGTATGAGAGCCTGTTCATCCTCCGGCTTTAAATATCCTTCCGTTTCCATGATAAGAAGCGTCTCTCTTGCGGCCTGTCTCATAGACCACTTATCATTAATAGAAGAAAAGGCTCCAAAAACGATCACAAGAAAGGCACAGACCATAACGATACTGATAAGACTTACAAGCACGTTTTCAATAACCGATGCCTTTTTCTTCTTTAATAAAAGATTTCTCATAGAGCCTCCCTTCCTAAAATGCGATCTGCATATCAAGTAGCTTCATGATGATGCAGTATAAAATCATGATCAGAAGATCAAATGCTATAAGTAGCACATACACCATCGTTTTATTTTCAAGAACGATGCACTTTCGTTTATTTACGCCAGCCTGACCACGCTCGATGTTATTTTCCAGAGTCTTAAGAGCTTCCTCCACATGCCCTGTTGTCTGCAGAGACTTAATCACCGTACAAAAGCTTGCAATCTCAGGTGTTGTAAAGCTCATCTCAAACTCGTTTAAGGATTCCTCTAAGCTACGCCCTGCATCGAGGTTACTTCGAAGCTTGATCATTCCCATCTTAAGGCGCTTGTTCTCAACAACTATGCAGGCATCTTTTATGGCATCAATGATGTACTGACCACCACGCTTTCCGTAAAGAACGGATCTACTCATCTCGCAGATATCCGGCATCATGGCTTCGTTACTCTGCTTGTTTTCCAAAGACAGATACAGATCAAGAAAGACCCAGGCAAAAGCCGTAACTGCCGCTGTGATAATGTACCCTGCATCTACATGAAAGACCTTTACAGATAGTACAAAGGTGATCACTCCCGCTACAGAAGCAAAAAGCGCTTTATACAGATACCACTGGGACACTAGGATTCCGTCTCTTACAAAAATATCTGCCCCGTACTTTTTAAGTTTTATCTGTTTTCTGAGAACAAATTCCTGAAAATGCCTGCCTTTTTTGAGATTATCAAGCTGCTCCTTTGCATAGGTCTTACTATCTGATTCCTCTTTTCTAAGAAGAAGGGTCTGTATCGTAGTAAAGACAAGTGCAAAGATCAAAAATAATAAAAGTCCTACTATCATCTTCTCCTCCTTACTTATCCACTCCGAAGAGCTTCGTGGTTACAAACAGATACAAAAGACCTGTGATAAACAAAATGAACTGACCTGCCATATTTCCCGTAAGTATTGCCTTTACATCTACTCCGATACCCTTTCCGATTAAAGCTACAATAATGACACTCATAATGGATATGGATACGAGGGTGATCTTCATGGAAAAGAGGATGTTCTTCCTCTCTTCCCTTGCACTCATGGCTTCCGCTACCTGATTCATCATCTGCTGCAATACCTCTTCATAATTTGCCTGATAGTGCATACAGTTCTTAAGATTCACAATGATGGTCTGAAATGTCCTGTTATCTACAGATTCCTTCATCACATCAAATGCAATGTCGATATCTCCGGTCTTTTCTGCATCAAGTAAAAACTTTTTTATTAGCTCTCTTATGGGACCGTCCATACTTGGAAGAGTCCTTGTCATAATGGTTACGATATCTGAGCTTCCCTTTGCATGGTTACTTAGGATTGAAATAAAAAGACTCGTATCCTCTTCAATCTGGTTATAGGTTCTTCCCGATAAAAAGATCACCACCAAAAACTCTGCCGTTACTACTGCAAGTGCTATGAAAAGTCCAAGGAACACGTTACCTGCAAGGTTAGATACCAAAATCGCTGTAGTAATAAGGCTTATAAACAATATCCCTATAAAGACCTCTCCCGACAGATGCGGGAATGTCTTTTTTAAACCGCTCATGGTGATCAGCCTGTCGATCTTATATAGAAAGCTCCTGTTTTCGATCACTCCATACTTTGATACAAACCAGTTCTCTTCCTTTACCTTCTTTTCAAGGTTTCCTTTATACTTTCCGTAGATTTCCTGAAAGATGCTGCGCTTTAAAAACTCCTTATGGATAATGAGGCTTACGATAAATACGCTAATTGCTATCACTATCCAAAGTGCTACCCTCACTGGATTCATCTATCTCACTCCCTTCTGTTTCTTCCTCTTCTTCAGGACCCTCCCCTATCACAATCTCTGACTCATCAAGCCCCGGATCGGAATTTTCTTCTATATCTTCATAATCAATGTCAAGGCTTGGATCAAAGATGCAGACACCGTACTCGTCATACTGCTTTATAGGATCGTTCCAGTTAATGCCCGGGTCATACGCCTTCCCGTTATAGGCTAAAAGGTCTTCATCCGTCACATATCGAAAGAGCCCTACGCCCTGTACGAAGTAATACCCTGACTTAAACCACTCCGGGATCTCAATCTTTATACAGTTGGCATGTAAGAACTCATAATCATGGCAGACAAACCGCTCAAGCTTTCCAAAGCTATGGATATTGGCTTTTAACTTAAAGTCTTGATAAAAGGTGCCTGTGTAAAACTCACAGATATAGGATTTATCCTTTTCAAGATTCATCACAGTGCCGCCATCTGATACGGTATCCTCATTTACTTCCATGCCGCCCACCTTATCAAGGTAAAGACGAGCTATAGTATCAAACTCTGTTACCTGAGCCGCCTCTGATTTCATATCCACATAGTATTTGTAATCATCTTCATCCGTCTCTGCATAAGTTATGAAGAAGTGACCGCCTCCATCAGCTTCCATGTTTGATACCCCGATGGAATACCCGAAATCAGCAAACCTTTCAAAGATGATTTCCTCCGGAACTGTAGTATCTGAGATATAAATAAGTGCATTCTTACTGGTTACTGTTGGAATCTGATCATCTATATCTGACGGGATCCAGATACTTCTTGGATACTGGTCAATGTCTGACAGTTCATCTCCCTTAAAGTTGATATCCCCTAAGGGACAGGCAAAGAATACCGGATCTCCTACCCTGTCCTGAGATAAATCATTTCTGATATCTGTTTCTCCCTCATGCTCCCAGACATAAGCTTTGCCGCTCGAAAGCTCATAGACATTTGAGTACTCATTTGGCTTATCCTCTGTCTGTCCCTCTAAAGTCTGAAACACGCTGCAGCCCGTTAAGGAAAGAGCAAGCACGCTTGCAAGTACTGCCGCTACAATGTTTTTCATACTGCCTCCTTCTCCTTCGTAAAGGGATAAACCTTTTCAAGTACGAGCTTTCCTTTTTCATGGTCAAAGTCCATAATCCTTACGATCTCGTCCACACGGAAATTCCTAAGATGCACCACATATTCAAAGCCAAGGAGCTGCTTTAAGGCTTCCCTGTTTCCATAGCCTGTTGCCTGAGAGATATAATCTGCCATCTTTTCTACTGCCATCTCACAGCTTTCACCGTGTACCGATGTCCAGCACTTATGCCCCGTCATAGAAGCCTTGGAAAGTCCCGCAGCTTCCGATCCTTCCTTAACCTCTCCAACGATTACCCTGTCAAGGTCTACAAGAAGTGCTACTCTTGTAAGGTCTCCAAGGTTATAGCTGACCTTACTATCTCCGCCATTTACCATGACATGTGCTGCGATAAGGTCCGGGTGATTAAGGTCAAAAAGCTCTGCATTCTCCTGACAGATCATGACAGAATCTGTTTCAGGGATTTTTTCAAGGCAGGCATTCATAAGTGTCGTCTTTCCGGATGCTCCTTTTCCTGTAAAAAGAATGCCTCTGCCCCTGATCATGCGGTGTAAGAGGATATCAAACTCAGACTTTTCTTCTGAAATATAAAAGTCTGTAATCTCTTCCTCCGACATACTCTTTGCCACCTGATCTGAAAACATTCCCATCTCATCAAGTTCCTTAAGAGAGTACTTATCCTTCGGAATCTTTCTGATGACTACGCAGGGACTTCCGCCTACAATCAAAAGGCCGCTTATGACTGCAAGACGCAGGATAAAGTCATCCTGATCTGCATCGGTAAAGGTCTGGATAGCATTTGCCGTACCAAGATTTACCTTGTTTCGCTCTAAAAGCCTTGTTACGAACCTCTCATAGCTCTCCTCTGACGGAAAAGTTATGGTGCTGCTTTCTCTTTTTCCTTCACGCTTAATTCTGATATGGTTAGCATCATGGATCTTGATATCAGAGATGGTCTTATCATGGATAAGCTCATCAATAAGCCCGTATCCCCATATCTCCTTATTTACAAAGGAAAGCACCATATCTTTATCTTCCTCTGTCATCTCATTTCCGTTCTCATCCTGAAAATCAGAAAGGCTCTCCCTTATGCTCTGTAAAACCTTATCCTTATCAGATGACAGGTTTCCGTATGTTCTTTTGTTTAAGTTGTTTAAGACTCCCTGCCCCTGGTTCTCGTAGAACTCTTCTACAAGTGTTAGGGCAAGGGTTCTAAGTTCAGTTTCCCTGTTCACTTTCTACCTCCGTTTCCTCTATTACTTCATGGTGGTAACTTACAGGACGCACAGCCTTTACATAGATAAGTGCTGATACGACTGCTATTACCAGGACAAGAACAAATGCAAGAAGCTTAATAAGGAGCTTTCTTTGTGCTTTCGGATCTGCCTCCCTTTCCTTTCTAAGAAGCAGCTCCTCTTCCTTTTTAAGCTCTTCTGCCTTTTTCTTGATGCGCCCGATATCTTCTGTGGATTCATACCTTAAGGTCTTTACCGGCTTAAAAAAGTAGCAGTACATGTACTTTCCGTATGTCATGTCCTGGGTATAGTTACATCCAAAGGCAATGCCGATAAGGATAAGCCCAAGAAATATGAATATACATACCGCTCTTGGCGTTCCAAGAAACATCGGCATACACACATTTGCTACAATCCCTGCTCCAAGACAGGTAAAGAAGATGATCTTTTGCAAGATGCTCTGGCCTTTTAATGCATCAATCCCAAAGAGCGCATCTGAGTCTATTTCCTCTAAATTTACGTTTCTTTCCATCTGTGCCATAACTAAACCTCCTACAGCATCCTTGCTATGATCGAATCTGTTCCTCTTACAAGGCCTGCGATCACAATCGGTGTGATAGATGCTTGAACCGTCATCATGATGCAGTTTTCAATATCACTTCCACCGGAAAGCCCTGCACTTACAAGGTCCGTACATAAGGTGCAGCCTGTCTTTATGATGACCACCATCATTGCTCCAGAGATGCAAAAGCCAAAGAAGGTCTTTAAAAACTGAAGCATTGATCTTCCAATCTCATGACCGCCTGCTCCCATCGCTACCGCTATTCCTGCAAAAGGCATGATGATAAGCGGCTTTAAGATTCTCTGAAATGCAGAACTGATAATGGAAAGGCAACTGGCAACCATCACAAGTACAAGGACTACTCCGCCGATTAAAAGAAGTGCTGCGCAGCCAAGCGCTTCAAAGAGTTTTCCTATCCACTCTCCCGAAAGTTCAAACTCCGGAAGCTCTAATGAGTCATGGATTATCCTCTCCAAATCTCCTCCCATCGAAAGGGTGTAGCCGCTTGCCGTTCCAAGACTTGATGTAATACCATCTGAAAACTCTATGATGTAGCCAAGGATTTCCCACAGATGCGCTGCAACAAACAGGATGATGCAGTATCTGACCGCATCCATTAAAAACCGCTGCGCCTGCTGTTCCGGCGGAGAAGTTACCACCGATTTATAGATCGCTATAACGAAAAAGCAGGTGGCTATGGGAATGGTAGCCGCTGAGATGCTGTTATAAAGCGAATGCACCGTTCCGTAAGGTGAGCCACCTGCCGCACTCGTCGGACTTGTGGAAAATAGCGTCATGGCAAGACCCATCAGGGTGTTCCAGATAGTGAAGGAAGCGTTATAGAGTGCTTTTACAACTGTTTCCATCACAAACCTCCCTTTTTAAGTTAAAACTGCCACGAGTGCTCCAAGTCCAAGAAGCACGCCGCCTGCTACCACCGAGTAAACTGCCTGGTGCTCGCCCTGCTGATCCATCTGACGAAAAGCCATTGCAAACTTGATGCCGCCGTAAACCAGCATAACTGCGCCGATTGAGGTACCCAGTGTGATGAGGACTCCTTTAAGTGAGTCGATTGCATGTGTATAGCCCATATCCGTTTTCTCCTTTCGTTTTGGTAGGACATCCTTCGCCCTTCGTAAGTTATGTGGGACATGAGCTAAGCTAATCCGAAACAGGATTTTAAAAATTTGCAAAAAAATACCCCGAACCGTGATTTTTCACGATTCGAGGTTTATAGTTTTTTTGTATGAAGCCTTTTGATAGCGGCTTTTTTAGTTTTTTTATTATGATACCATTCCGACCCCAGCCCCTGCCCGACTCCCGGGGATGGATTGATTTAAACAGGAATCTTTGGATTGAAACCTTCACGTTTGGCATCATTAAGACAGCAATATATAGAGTCTTCTTTGAAATTCATTCAAATGATCTATAATCTTGATCCTCAGAAAAGTTAACAATATCCTTAACAGGTATCTCCACTTGAAAATCCTTCCCAATCGGGGCTAATGTTATACTTTCTTCACCTATATCTGAATCCTCCGCAAGTGAATACTCAAATATATATCCAGCGTATTCTTCTCCATCGCTACAACGAATATCTATTTTCTTTCCGATACTCTGAGCCAAAGCACGCGATAGATCATCTTTAGTAAACTGCGAATTACACCTTTCTATCCAAGCTTTTCGATCTTCATCAGTCATACCATCGTCAATTTCACCACGTTTATAGGCATCTTTTAGCCCCTTATACTTTTCAATGTCCTTCATCATTTCTTCATACGTCATAAGCAGTCACCTTTGACTTTATACAATAATTATGTGTTCAGACTATTCTTCCTCATACAGAGCTTCCACTTCTGGTGCCAGTACTGGATTATTAATAGGCGTTCCATCTGTGTTTAATATAAGAGTATCTGTCCCCTCATAAACGCAGTATCCATCCGTATTAACTCCCCATTCCTGAATCCAGCTAAAAGAGTCATCTGGATCTGTTAATAGCGGCTTTCCATGACCATCACATAGTTGACCTTCATCGCCATGCCATTTCATGTATTCCCAAAATAGCTTGAGTTCTTTAGAAGCATGCTGATCCAACCAACCATGCAATTCTTTTTCCCATGAAGCCATTTCTTCATCACTCATTTCACGCTTCATTTCCTCGGAATCATATTGCGAGAAAAATTCTGCCACTAATCGATTACTCTCTTCTTCTAAACATTGTGGTGCTCTAATCATCCTTTTTCTCCGTTTGATTCGCAGTACCAGATTTACCTCTATTTATCCCTAACAACTCTTCTAGTTCTTCTCTAGTAGCATAATGCGGCAATAGACGTTTATCTGTATCTGAGTTAACTATATCATCTATCAGTTTTATGTGCACCTCTGATAGGGCATACTTGCTTGCATTTATATCTCTTTCTGATAAATCCGGTTGCTCCATATCCCTAACTGCTGCTGTTTCAAGTTTATCAACATAGAACCAGTTTTCTTTTGATCCTTCAATGCCCTTATTCTCAATTGCATCTTCCGCGTCTGCCCAAAGAGCCACTATATCATCCCTTAAATGCTCAGGTATTTTTTCCACAGCCTCCTCAAAGTATTCCTTGGGGTTTCTTTCGTTCTCAATGCATTGTGCAAGCTCACATATTTTCTTCAAATAATCAACAAGTATCGGTGAAGACAATAATATATTTAAAGCCCCAGTAATCTGAGAATCCGGATACTTGTGAAACGGTGGTATAGCTTTTCCTGAAGTTATGTTACAAATTGCCTCTATAGCCGCAGGATCTAATCTAGTATATTTACACGTTCTTTCCAACTCAAACGTCTCATAGTCAGTCTCTCCAATCAGGTATCCAACCGATACTCCTAGAATATTAGCGATTTTTTTCATAGTGACAAAATCCGGAAAGTTACGCGGTTTTCCACTTCTGCCATCCTTTTCCCCTATATGAATCCACTTACTAACATCAGCCTGACTTCCAGTTCTGTATTCTTTTTTATACTTTTCTATAAACTTACGCTGTGATAGTCCAAGCTCTTTCATTTTTTGTTCAACTCTTGTATTCCAGATATCACCTTGTTCCTTTATGATGTGTTCTGACATATCATATACCTCTTTTTCGTTCTTCTAATATATGTTCGTGATAGCTTCTAACACATTGATTTTCTTAAAATTACCATTTAGAATTAACCATGTCAAGAACAACTCATCAAAAAAGAAAGGACGGTTACGTATATGAATTACATCGGATGTGACTCGCTTAAAGACTATGACAAGATAATAATAGATACCTCTGCTGCAATGCACTACTGGGCATTAAAAAAATTCATTACTGACTCTGAAAACTTACTTATCATGGCCGGTAAGAAGATATTTGTTCCTAAAGTCGTATGGATGGAGCTTGTCCGTGCGTACAACTCCCGAGATAAAGAAAAAGTTGAACGGTCAGAGAATGCTATAAGTCTTATTTCTGCCCACCGAAATATTTTCGAGATAGAAGATGAGCGTTTTTTCCAAGACGAAATGGATATGTGTTTCGCTGACCAGGTATTATTGAGCAATTTGATTTTGGATAAAACAGATTCAAAAATTCTCTTTATCACAAATGACAGAATGTTGAGCCGTGATGCTAACGAAATTAACCATCAGGCATCCTGTAAAGGGTACAAGATTGAGACTTGCTATATAGCAAATTCTGGAATGCTTAAGCCAGGCTATAAAGACTTACGTAATGAACCTATTGTTGAAAAAGTTGAGGTCATAAAATACATTAAAGAACCCGAAGAAAGCAAGCTAAAATCAGGTCTTTTGACCTTCGGCAAATATACTCTGGCATTACTTTCAGGTATCATCATAGGTTCTTATGGAAAAGACTTTATTAATAATGTAATCAAAGAAGGAGGTCTCTGTAATGGAGAAATTTAAGGAAATACTCACTAATGTAACTGATGTATTCAAGGGAGAAAATGGTCCGGCTTATGCAGGTATTATCGGTATAGTACTTGTGGTATTGGGTAGATATGGTTATAAACTAAAAGTTTCCGGCACCAACTCAGACATATCTTTAGAACCCCATACTTATGCGAATTATCCTGAAAATGTAGATTCAAATAATTTTCCAGTAGAAATCGACGACTCTCATAAACCAGATAATGCCACAACTTAATCGCCATAAACATCTACTTGCAAAATGGGGACTGCCTACGCAATCCCCATTTGTTTAATGAAATCTCTTATTTCCTCTGTATCCGAGTGTTGGTTGAATAGCTCTTTAATCTCTTCAAAGCTATAGCCTGCTATGACTAAGGGCTTTAAAAACCTAACGTGGATATTAGAAAAGCCATCATTGATAAGACTTCTAACCACTCTGCAGCGTTCACGATATACGGACTCTTCACAATCACTTCCATCAGCGTTTTTCCGAAACTCATCCAAGGTGATTTTTTTCATCATGGCATGTTTCTCATGGTATTTTTCAGCATTCTTTTGAAGCATCTTCCTCTCATTTACAGAAAGAACAATGTTTTCAGGCTTTACCTGCATCTTAACCGCCTCATGATACGCAATTGCCTCATCTACTGTAATGTGAACAATCTCTTCTCCCTGAGCCAGTAGCTTTTTAGCCTCTGCTTTTGCTCTTTCCCCGGAAAAGAATACCGGCGACAAGTCTGCCCGCTTTTCCTTACGTATCTCCTGACGCTTCTTAGGATCATACGGATTATGCTTTCTGCATAAAAGCTTTACAAAATCCGTCCTCTCCATTCGGCACTTAGTCTGATATAAAGGATCTGCACCCTTTACTACAATGGCGCACTCCCCGTCTTTCTTCATGGCAAAGATATCTTCTGCCGATAAAAGACTCTTTTGCATGACATCCTCTGATCTGGAGCTCTGCCCCTTGTAATCCTTGGCATCGGACTCACTTGCCTTATGAATAGTCTGCGTTCCAAAGTGTTTTGACAGGTATTCGCAAGAATCCATATCAGGAGCTCCAAGTATATCTATGATGGAACAGTTACCGATAAGGTCTTTATCCATATCAAACTTTGGGAACTTCCTCTTAAGCTGAATCAGGTTCTGCACAATAATGACCGCACTCATGTTACGGCTACGCATGGTGGAAAGCTTTTCTACAAAGGAATCCGGCAATGTGACATTTGCAAACTCATCCATAAGGAAGGTCAAATGCTGCGGCAACGTTTCATGAAGGCTTGGATCAATGGCAGTCAGATGATAAAGTTCATCAAAAAATAACGAATATACCATTGAAGGGATCCAGTCATAATACCTCTTATCTTCACTTGTTACGATAAAGAGTATTCTCTTTCCTGTAGATGCTTCCTTGCATGGCTTTGAATACCCAAAGCTCTTTGCAATCTGTATCTCATCCTCAGATAACAGGTCTATAACGCACTCCAGCTTCATATATCTGCAATGCGCATCCAGAGATGCCACAATGGAGCTTGTTGTCTCCGCTGCTCCGTTATAATACTTTTCGATTGCAACATACCCGGGAAAGTCCGACTCCATATGCCGCTCTTCTTTCCAGTTGCTCTGTGCTTTCTTTGCGATATCAAGAATGCCTCCTTCCCTGTTATCAATGGAGCCATCTTTATTTGTATATACACAGGTCGCATCAAGAAGCTTTACAAAGGTCTTCCAGTTCTGATCTTCCTTCGGATAATAATAGTGAATCAGATAAATGATACTCGTAAGCAGAACTTCTGCTGATTGCTCAAAGAACTGGTCATTCCCTCCACTTTCCTCTGCAGGAGTTGTTGCTTTCATAAGGATTCCGGCAATGCTCATGATATCCGACTCGTTTCTGATATATTCAAACGGGTTAAAATGGATACTCATAGGCATACCATCTTCAGATTCCACGTTCATGACCATGACTTCATAGCCGTTATCCTCAAAATATTGTCCTGTCTGTTTATAGAGCTCCCCTTTGGGGTCTGTCACAAGGAAGTTTCCACAAAGCTGGGATAACATAGGACGGGCAAGCCTGAATGATTTACCGGAGCCTGGCGGTCCTACAACTAGCATATTTAAGTTTGAAGTTCTCTCATTATGAATTGAGAGATATACCCCCTCTGCAATCCAGTAATTTGCAGTGTTTACACGAAGGGGATGATCAAGATGAACATCCCCCGTAACAACATCAACAACGTTTTTCTCATCATGGTTTGCAAAGAGCTTTGTAAATTCCTTGGCATCTCCCCACTTGGCTTTACCAAATTCTTCTCCGGCGAAAGGATGCTCTATCTTTGTAAAGATTATGATAAATGCCATAGACCATCCGATCACAAAGGTTAATACAAACTTCGGTGTCGCCGGTGTAACTCCTACTATAAAATGATGCTGCTCTATGATAAAGGACTGGAAGTTGTTCATGAACTCATTCAGATTATTCCCGTCCATCCACACAGCTCCCAAAAGAAAGCCAAGATATACACAAACAAAAACACCAATCGCATATATAATAAGCGTCTCTTTAACGCTCCTTGTATGCTTTTTTACCGGTCTTTCTCTTACAAACAAATCGCTCATAAACCTGCCTCCTATTCGTAAGCCTGATTCATGGCACTCGCTATAAGAAGAAATCCTAAGATACTTAATGTGATCATAACCCCCTCCTTATCTTGCAGCAGGCTTGGTAATAGCCTTTGCAGCGCTTTCTGACTTTGCTTTTCCTTCAAGTGCTTTAAGGATTTCATCTCCAGTGAGAGTCTTTTCCTTTCCATCAGCGCCGATAAAGGAATACTTCTCGTCAGAGCGGATGGAAATCTTTGCACTATCAGAATCGATGCCTACAAGAGACACTCCTTCCACAAGACCATCATCCAGCTCTAAAGACAAAATCCTGTTTTCACTTGGCATGATAGATTCCGATGGAACCGTGACAGTAGAATAAAAGCTTCTTGCATATGCCTCACGCTGAGCCGCATCATTTCTTGCCTGGTCGATCATGATCTGTGCTTCGCCTGAAATTTCATGCCCACCTTCCTGGGCACTGGTAAAATTTGTATCAAACCCAAGAATATAGTCATGAAGGTTTTCTTCACTTCTCATAACCGTCATAGGCTGATCTTTCATCATTCCTGCATTTTTAAGGATTTCAGGAAGTTTTTCATTCCATGCCTCCATCGTAAGGCCTCTATCAGATACAGGTTCAAACTTTGCTCCCGTTACAGGATCTGAGACTTCATAGACGGAAAAAACCATGCCCTTATCATCCACTTCAAAGCTCCTCTTTACTGTAAGAAGTGTGTCATCCCCGGTCTTTTGGCTGTAATAAAGCTCTTTCGACTCTGGAACAAGCCCTGAATCACGGATAGGATACATGCAATCTTCGGGCATGAACTCTCTTACAACTCCACATGTCTGAGCCTGCAACATTGCAAGTTCAGGATTATCCAAAAATTCTGTACCTTCCGCCTGCTTAAGATATTCCGCAAAATCAAGGACATTGTTTCTATCCATCTTTTCCTTGGACTCTGCCAAAAGTTCACTGTTCTGCGATTTACCCTGTTCAAGTGCTTCAATCTCTTTCTGAATCTCATCCTTTTCTTCCTGGGTCTCAGCATTTGCAAGTCTTTCCTTCGCATCAGCGATTTTCTCATCATATGACTTATCCTGTGCTTCCTCACTTGCAACACGCTTTCTCATGTAGGACTTAATCTGTTCATCATGGATTCCGAAGTCCTGTGCAAGCACAGCAACAGGAACGTAATCATCGTTTGGATTAAGATCCGGCATGATACAGTATCTGAGATTATTCTTCTGACAATAATATTCAAAAGGACTTATAAAGCCTTCCCCCTTTACATCGGGATCATTTGTAATATTGATTGTTGGCTCGAACATTTCCTTGGGAAACTCCAAAATAGGAGCCATCCCTTCACTTGCTTCCTGAATCTTCTGCCAGGAGCAGCTTCCGGGCTTATTAAGCCATTTCTGGTGATTCCACTCATGCAAGGACTTAACGCCACTTACCATAGCTGCAATCATCGCCTTTGTTCCTTTCAAAAGGTAATAAATCCCCTTATATTCAAGATCTACAACCTGAGCAATTTCATCTGCCATTTCACATTCCTCCTTATGGTCTTAATACTAAAATCACGTTTTTTGTTCTAAGTGTCTGATATACAACGCCGTGGTCTTCATTTAGGGCTTCCACCACTTCGCCGTTTCCTACATAAACTGCCACATGGTATATGCCAAGAAACCTTCCGTTATCATGTCCGCCGTAAAAGATTAAATCTCCCGGCTCCATATCTCTTACATCGAGCCTTGTGGAATTTACGACCTCTCCTTTGCTGTAGAGCTTACTTGCCTCAGCCGCAGCAGTCGGAGGATATCCGCCTCCATAACTTATGTCCACGCCGCCCGCCTGCCAGCTATAGTAAGCAAGTGATGAACAGTCATATGCATAGCCGCTTGCTCTGTTTGCCTGAGAATACGGATATCCCACTCTTGAAAGAGCAAACCTGATAACTTCCTCTTGTCTCCCTGTAGCTCCTGAATCATCCACAATCGCGTCTATTTCCTCATCTGTAAGGCTTTCTTCTGAAAGAATCCTTCCTCGCCCTGAAAACCTTGATACAAATCCTGTAACAGTGGTACTTACGCTGTTTATGGAAGTAAACATGCCAACCACCAAAGATACAAGAATCATAAATACGATAAGAAACATCAAAACAACCATTACATGCGGTGCAATAAGGGCTGCTATCTTGGCAAAAAAACCCTTTAAGTACGTAGCCGGATTAAGAATCTCTGTCACTACTCTGACTGCCCCGGTATTTCCGTCCTTAAGTGCATCCCCTGTTGCTTTATCAGAGCCAAGGTCATTTCCTATCATGCCTTTTGCCCTAAGCATCTTGGCTACGGCTGTTTTATTGGCTGCCGCTCTTTTCTCCTTGGATACTGACTTCTTTGAAACATCTTTTGATACAGACTTTCCTGCATCTGCTTTTTCTGTACCCTTATCTGGCTTCGAAGGAGTCTGTGCTGATGCCTCTGCCCCGATAGTCTTTTGGGACGGGCTCTCAACTTTGGCTTCTTTCCTCTTAACATCCGTTCCTTTCGCTTTCTTCTCATCTATAAAAGCCTCCTTCTGCTTCAATTTAAGGAACTTCTTCATTTCCTTGGCTTTTGCTTTATGCTTATTTGCAGAAAGGGAGGCTACTCCGCTTAGTGTAAGATCCACTTTTGCAGATGCATCCTCCCCATCTCCTTTAGAAAACCTGGAGGCTTCACCTGCGGCAAAGTTAAGGGCATAGTCTTTGAATTTCACATCACTTGTAAACCGTGCTCCTTCCTCTTTAAACCCCATAGCCACCTCCGTCTGTGTTTACGATTTCATAAATTTCTGATTCCTTGCTCATCCTCATATCAAATGGAACTGTTACGCTTCCCATCTTAAGAAGCCCTGTTCCGCTCTCTGCATTGTCAACAAAGTTGAACATGGCAGGAGATATACTCGGCAAGAACTCCATAAGCTTTTTCTTATCCACAGATGACTGGGATAAAAGTGCAAAATACTCCGTATTTGAAAGAATCGCTGAAAGCTTTCCGGCATTCTCGTCATTCAAAAGATCAGACATATTCTGAGTTATGCCATTTAAGATACCGCTCATCTTTCGAATCTCTTTCCAGAGCTTCAAAATAAAGTTTGCTACCTGGTCAACTGCCAAAAGCTCATGAAACTCATCAATATAAAGATGTGTCCACCTGCCGACCTTGGCATTTACCTTGATCTTGCCCCTTAAGGTTTCCATCATGATAAGCATGCTGGTGATACGAAGATTGTCCTTGAGCCCGGCTATATCAAATGCAATCAGCCTGTTACTAAGATCAACATTTGTCCTGTGGTTAAACAGATTCAGCGACCCGTTTACAAAAATCTCCATAGCTGCCGCCAAATGGTCTGCAAGGTCTGTTCCTTCATCCAAAAGTCCCTGATATACATCCTGCAGTGTCGGAGAATATGCTCTTACCTGCTCTTCCTTGGATAAATCCTCTGAAAGCCTTACCTGTGTGATCTCTTCCTTCATAAACTCCGGCACTTCATATTCGGCTGCTTTTTCTGTCTCCCCGTTAAGGCGCTTTCTCATGCTATAATTTGCCGAGTAGACCTTATCAATGACTCTATCAACAACGCCCTGCTCCTCTGCTTCCATATCTCTTTTAAGAAGTGAGGATATCAGCGTTAAAATAAAGTCTGCCTTTTCTGAAATGATTTCCCGAAGACCGGCATAATCCACACCATCGAAATCCACATCCATCGGGTTAAGGTAAAACTCCTTCTTTGAGTCAAAGCAGATAACTGTACCATGCATCCTCATAACAACAGGTCCGTATTCCGATTGTGGATCCACAATTAAGATCTGGTCTGTGGGATTGTTAAGATACATCGATATCATCTCGCTCTTGGAAAATACGCTCTTACCAGAGCCGGACTGACCAAGTATCATGCCATTATGGTTTTTCAGCTTCTTCTTGTCCGCAAAGATCGCATTCTGTGAAAGCTGGTTGATGCCGTAATATACGCCGTTCTCATCATTAAGCTCCTGAGTCTTAAACGGCATGAACATCGCAAGGCAGCTTGATGACAGATTCACTACTCTCTTAAACTCCTGTATTCCATATATAAGCGCAGAGTTAAGTGCCTCCTTTTGCATTGCAAAGCAGCTCTTAAGCGTAAGACTTTTAAGCGAAGCAATATTCTTAAGCTTATCCTCGATCTGCACCAGTTCTTCTTTTGAATCAGCTAAAAACAACACAAGAATTGTTGTATTGAAGTAGTGGTCATCTAAGCTATCCAATTCCTTCATAAACTGATCAAGCTTTTCTTTCTCGTTTAAAAGCTTCTGCGATGCATCAGCAAGATAGTCATTATTGTTACGGTTTCTTTGCTTCTCCCCCTCAATCTTCATACCGACTGCCATGTACTTTCTTGAAATCTCCTGCTTAAAGCCTGATATATCAAGAAGTTCATTATTGACTGTTACATAGCTGGTACAGTTAATCTTGGAAAGAGAAGTTATGATGTCAGATTCCAAAGCCTTTGGGTAATCCTCGATATACATCACTTTTCCGTAACTTCCATTTAATACAAAGCTCTCATTATCAAACTCGATTGCGGCCGGAGACAGGATATTGATAAAATCCTGCCCCATAGATACCGCTTTCTGAAAGGAGAACCTATATCCGCTTTCAAGTCCTGTATGCATGAAGTTATAGATAAGCTGCATTCTTTCATCTATGGAAAGGGACTTCATAGATGATCCCTGCATACCGTTAAGCCCAAGTCCTATAAACGCTGACCTTATCGCACCTTCTATAGACATAAAAGTTGCCTTGGCATCCTTCATTCCATCCGCTGATATGGTAAGCGTCAGGTAGATGGTCTGATATAGTCCCTGCTTGGCATCAGATAACTTTTCTCTGATTACCTGATTGTAGGAATCCCTAAGTCTGTCATCCGCATCCCCACGCTTTTTATAAAGAACCTTTTCGTGAAAACTCTTCTCGTCCACATGTTCGTTTGCGATGCTATATGAAAACCTGCAGGGAATACCCTTTAATACCTTTGAAAAACTGACGATGATAGATTTCTGCTCCTCATCAGTCACACCTGCAAAGTTGATATCACTTAGCATGTATGTCTTTGAATACTTTCCTCCAGGCAGGGTAAATATGCCGCTCTCTTCAATAGCCTCTACAGAGAAGATATCCTGAACGCTATTTACTTCTGCACAAACAGGAGTGTCATACATCTTCGTCTGTTCGTACTTCGTTTTGATTACCGCCATATTCCCTCCTGAAAATCTCATTCATTGTTTCTACGCTTACATTTCTTAGGTTCTTGTAATCTATAAGTCCAAGAGAGATCTGTGATAAGAAGCTATCTTTCTGTCCTCCAAATACCGGAGAAATCAGAAAACCTGCTCTTGCAAAGATGGTATCTACCGTCTTTTTTATGATCTCCATTGCATCCTTTGAATCACAGAGAAACGTAAGCTGCCCTGATACATTTAAAAACTCCTGTACCGAGTCACGGTTCAGAGTCAGTGAGTATCTTTTTTCAAGTGTTCTTACATAATCTTCCTTGTCGAGGTCACTTATCCCGACAAGATCAAATGTCACAAATACCGGGCATCCAAGTTCTTTTAAGAGTGACAGGGTATCTCCGGAAACCTCATCCGGGTATTCCATGAAAAACATGCTCATCCCGAAAGACCCTTCAATCTGGAAATGATCTCTTTCTTCCACAATCTCCGGAGATATCTCCTTTAGTAAATCCCGCTTTGCACGGACGAATGATGCATAGGAAAATGACCTCTTTTCTCCACCAAGCTGCATAAGGATTACCTTTATCGCTTCGTCTACAGTTAAGGACCGTACCCCTATCATTTCCTGTAATATCACTTCATCTGCTTCAAACTGTTCCCGTACCGGCTCATAGATATCACCCTCTGCAACAAGTGAGACAAATGCCCTCGCTGTGTGTGATTCTCCTTTTGCTGGGGCAATCCTTTCTGTGATACGGATTCTGGATTTTACTTTTAGTGCCGCTTTTACAGCTCCCTTTATGCTTCCTGTCACTTCAAAAACTTTGACCCATCTGCCGCCGTCAAAGCAAAAGGCACCGGACGGATCAAAACTAAGGAATCCCATGCTATTTGCAGATTTTTTCGGTGCGGAGATAAGCATCCTGTTTGCTTCTTTGATCAGGCGCTTTCTCTCTTTTTCAGCCTTTCTTTCCTCCCTGCTTCTCTCCACCCGTTCCTTTTTCTTTGTCATAGCTCCTCCTTACTTTCCATCAAACCACTGATTGATCAGGGTTGTGATCTTGTTCTGGAAATTCGGAAGCAGAGTCTTTGTCCCGAAGATGTACAAAAGACCAGCAATTCCGGCTGCTACTGCGATGATGATGAACATAATAATGATCTGGTCTACAGCGGGCTTCTTCTGCGCAAGTCTCACCTTCATACCGATCAGCATCTCATCAAGCTTTGAAACTACCTTTCTCATATCCGTTTTCTCCTTTCGTTTGGTAGGACTTCCTTGCCCTTCGTAAGTTATGTGGGACACCGAGAGCCCTAATCCGAAACGGAAAGATAAAAATTTGCAAAAAAATACCCCGAACCATGATTTCTCATGATTCGAGGTGTATTCCCTCAAAGGTTATTCACATTATCTTCCGATAATTTATTATTCCTCTATCGCTCCACACATGTGCTTCGACATACCTCTCTGGACCGTATTCACCATCCGGATTCCAGTCTTGAGGAAGGCCATACTTTTTAATCACGTTTATTATCTCGTCATATGTGTAAAGTTTCTTTCTGTACTCTTTTCCATCATTGATCCGGTCACTGAATGTTGGATGGGAATCTCCATAGGTAAAAGAAACTGTGCTCATATCCAGATCTGCTGTATCTAACACTATATGATCGCAGTCTTCGAACCAGCTCTGTAACCACGGGCATTCACCAACCACTAGATAGTGAGGAACTTCGCGCTCAATCTTCCCACCCTTTTTACGAAACTCGGTTCTTAGTATTTCCTCGAATCGCCTTCTGTCAGCAACGTAACTTTCCTGTCTTTTGGCGCACATGGTTTCAGGTTTTTCAGCTTTTATTGTCAGAAGCACCTTATTTGCTTCTTCTTCGCTTAACTCTGACAGATTCCGAAACGGACCTGTTTTCTTATCAAAATAATGATATAAAAGCATCTTTTTTCCTCGGCATCGAGCAATTATTTTCCGGTTAAACTGACTATAGGTATTTCAATTACACATAATACATCATCTTTTGCAAACCAAATATATACAATAGAGCCACAACAACAATAATGCTTATCAACAATGTCAACGCCTTAAAAGCTTTACTTTTTTTCCACAATAATTGATATGCAAGAAACTGTAATATCGTAATAGCTGTAAAATATAGAATCCATTTCAATTCCCATGGAACCAGAGACATCCATGAGCCATCTCCATAGTATGTAAAAACTATGTTTAAAACTAATATCCAAAGGAAAGGCATAAGCATAATAGCCTCATACCCTAACAATGCTAATACTTTTTTTCTTTTAGTAGCATTTCGCGTCAAAAATGCGATGCAAACAGATAATATGCATAACAAAATTGTTCTATAGAAATCTGAAAAAATAATCTCTGCCATTATATTTATTGATATCCCTGTAATTCATTATCCTGGAAGTTAAATTATCTGCATACCTTCAGAAACAATTTTACTTCAAGCCGCATATATCCTGCAATTAATTTCCGAAACAAGCTTATTTTTTCATCTTTTCATCTTTACATACAAGATTCTCTCTGATATATTTTTCATTGCGTCAGTTCCTGGCGCAGTTATTACGCTCGTAATAACTACATCTTCCAATTAACAACTATAAATAAAATCACATCTACGAAAGGAATCATTATGTTTACTTTTGATGATTTAAAATCAATGGAGCTCACTGGCTTTGCCCCTTTTAGTCCAACCAACAAAATCCGTGGAAAGATAGTCTATTTCCCTGAAAAAGAATACTTTACTATCCTCTCCTGCGCCGGGAAAAACATTGAAATCATGTCAAATAATACAGGCCATTGTTGGAATCTAATATATGAAAAAGACTGCTATACCATCATGCACAAACATGAGCTAAGCGACCCTTATCACTATCAAACTTGCATCGGCTCTCTTTATGATGTTGTTCTTTATATTGTGGGACATGATGAATACCAGATGAGAAACCGCCATAATGTCAGTGTGGAAGAAGAAAAAAGAAGCGGCTCCTATTTCTGGAAGCTCATTGATATTTACGGTCTTACAGCATAAAAGCTCCGGGATTTCTCCCGAAGCCTTGTCTTTAATATGCTCCTCTATCTATTGAGGTATGAAAGAGTGTAAGCAGAGTCCTTTGACTTGTCAGCTTTTTCTTTGTCCTGTTCCCCGCAAAATCCTCTGTGATCAGAATATAATAATCCACCATATCATCCGTAAGATTAATGTCATAGTACACATCAAAATATGAATGCGTGTCTGGATAATCAAATCTGTGATAAGTCTTATCAGAATAGATGACCTCTTCATCCGTGCCTGTTACCTTATACAGGATGACGCTCTTTATACCGCTACTCATGTTTGCACCATGTTCACTTCTTATGATCTCATCATCTATATGCTGATCAATGATATTATCCTGGCAGTAACCGGAAATAACTTTTCCTTCTTTTGTCACAAAGGTAATCTCCGTTCCGTCAATCCCCGGAGGCGTGATGTCATATCTTGTCGTAACATAAACATCTGTCACATGCCCCACATTATCAACAGCCTCAATCTTCCAGATATGCTCGCCTTCATACTTTTCTTCAAGCGTATAGGCTGTAGAGCTTCCACCGCTTCTGACTGCATGCCCGGTATCATCATAAATCGTTAGACTCCTTACTCCTGATCCTACTGTACTGGTTCCATACAAATAGTCGGTTGACCTTACTGATATCACAGGCGCAATGTTCGTCCAATCTGTTTCCGTATTCTCAGCACCTATAATCACAGGATTAGAGTGATCAAGATGAACTCTGCCTGTGCTTGCCTGAATAGAATGGCCCTGTGTATCCGTAGATATAGCATAGAAGTAGTAAATTCCTTCATCTGTCTGAGTGAAACTATCATTTGTCCATCCATGAGCACCGCCATGACCGTAACTACCCACGGTAGTTGTTGCTCCGGTAATGCAATTTACCCTGTATAGCGTGATACTTGAATTTCCTTCTCCTTCATCATAGCCGCTTACATTTACAGTTACATTTCCTGCAGTCCAGTCGGTTGTAGATACTGACAAGAACAACCCCTTCGACTGTGAATAACCACATATCGGACAGTTCCTGCTATAGTTTCCATCCCCATGAGAATGCCAGCTCGACATAGAATGATTTTCATACTGGGTAAGACCACATCTTCTGCACGTTCTCATGTGCTGCCTTGAATTTACGCAGATCCAAGGCCCCCAATCATGTCCGAGTGGAGGCGTTGTAAAGATTCTCTCTCCCGGGCAGATAGAGCATTTATAAACAACTCTTCCCCCTGACGTACACGTAGCCGATGTTGATTCATAAAGATACCAACTATGACCGGAACATCCATCGCCATCGTTATACCAACATGTCATGCCGACATAGCAGCTATTGATACCATAATCCCTGCATCCACAATCAGCGTTATGACAGCTTCCTGCAAATACAGGCATGGCAGGAAAAAGAACAAACGTCAGCAGTATGCTAAGCCCTGCCAATGCCTTCCTTATAATCTTCATAAGCTCCTCCCTTACTTGCAGCAATTTCCCGTGCAATCCTCTGTACAGCCACCTACACCTCCACATGAAGGACAAGCGCTATCAGTATCACCACAACATCCATCTGTACCCTCGCAGTTTTCTTCTTCACAAGAGCCACAACCGGAATCAGATCCGCAACCACATCCTCCGGTCTCACCTTCCTTGTAATATGAGAATCCAAGATAAGCGGTCTTTGTGTAAGTAATGTCCCCTTTTACGTACTGCACAATAGCAGTGAACATCGTAGGGTACTTGGTGCCATCCCCCAGCTCAGAAAGGCTATAATAGCATGTGGATTGAATCAATCTGTCATAATCCATGTCACCAAGCATGGAATAGAGAATGCTGCAATCTCCATTAAATTCATAACTTTCCTCTTTCATGAGCTCATACTTTTCTTCGTCATAGGAAGCATCTGTCATGTCATAGTCAAAGCCCGATGATTTCCTTGCAAGTTCAAAAAACTCTGCCATATCAGTACATCCTTGATAGCTAAAACCAAAGGCATCTGCAAAACTAACCTTTTCTATCTTAGAATCATCAAACCCGTCTTCTGTAATGCACTGCGTATAATCTGCCGTTGAATCGGAAAGTGCCGAGAGATTTACATCTGACATATAGTAACTGGTATATTTAAGCTCCTGGTTCCCTTTCCCATCGTCTACAACCTCCGTTAAAATTTTTTCAACCTGAACACAAGTGTTTTCACTAACTGCCTTATCTGCTGAAATCTTCTCATAGCCGTTACCCGCACTTACTGCCTTGCTTTCATTATCATCTTCCTTGGTTTCCTCATCATCCACCGTTTCCTCGGAAGTTTCTTCTACTGATGTTTCTACCTTTTGGGAAGATTCATAAAGTCCCTTCTTTTCCATCACATGCCTTAAGATCAGTGCTGCTATAATCGTGACTGCAAACACTACAATAAGCATCTTTATAATTCCGGAATCTATCTTCATATCGCATATCCTCCAATTCGTATCATTGTTTGATTTAGTTTCTGTTCTATCGCTTCAAAATAAGTTATTTCTTCCCCTGTCCAGGCATTCCTGACATCGTTTGTAATAGCTGAAATTGACATAGCTCCTGTCTTTCCTGTAAAGAAATAGGTTCTTACCCCTTCCTTTTCGATGCCAATTCTCTTAAGTGGCACATCTTTTCCGAGGTAATCAGTGACTGCAATTTCAAGATTGTCCGATGAAAACAAGGCTTCATCGGAAAGTCTTCCAGCTTCATCCAAGACTTCAATCACTATCTTTGCTCCCTTAAAATCAACGGGATTCTCTGGAATAGAAGTCTCTACTTCAACTGTCTCAACCATGCCATGAAAGTATCGAATGCTTTCTGAAAGCTCCAAAAGCTTCTCTCTTGCCTCATCACATACAACATGGTTTTCAAGAATCAGCTCCAGATCTCCGACATAGTTAAGGCTTTTCCCTGCTATTATGTTTCTTATAATGTCTTCCTTATCATCTGATACAGTAAGGTCATAGCCTTTCATGTAACCAACATAGCTATCTGCAATAGCAAGAGCTCTGTAGTAATCGCTTCTTTCCTTCTCTTCAAGGTCAAACATCATAAGCACTAGCCTGTTATAGTAATCCTTAAAATGCAGATATTCCTGTACAGAAAGACTCTTACCTATATGCTTTTCAAAGCACACGCAGATATAGTTGAAGTAGAGTTGCATCGCCTTTTTCTCACTGTCTTCAAATGGCTTTAGGATATATTCCCCAGAAAGAAGGTCTGTTGTTAGAAACTGGATAAAGTCCTTACTTACATTCATCAGTTCTAAAAGGCTCTGATCCCTGTTGTCATACACCCCTGCTGTAGCATTCCTCGTATACCCGAAATAAACATTTCCTTTACGAAGAAATACAGAAAACTCCGGGATATCCTTACATACATGGCTCTCTGTATACTTAAGAGCTCCATCATAAAAAGGAATCTCTTCACATCTTGAATCTGCCAGTTTTCCCTCTTCCTCTTTTAAGAAGGATTTGACTTCCCTTTTATGCCGGATATTTTCAAAGAAGCTTGCCAGTTTCTCGACTATTTCTAAAAAGCCATGTCTCTTTGGCTTAAGAGGTTTTACCTCTTCTTCCACAGAAGGAATAACCTCTTCTTTTGCCTTTATCAGACTCTCAGGCTCTTTTTCGATCTTCTTTTCTGCCCGTTTTATCTCATCCTCAAAAGCTTTCAGATACTTCTCTGACTTATCAAGCGTCTTTTGGATCACCTCTTTCTGATAATCCTCTGCTGTAAGGGCATTTACTTTTGACAAATGGATGATGTTTACAACCTTGGTCTTCTGAGCATGAAATTCCTTTATAAGCTCTCTTATTGATACCTGATCAAAATCAGTCTTTCCTGCTTCACAAAGAGTCTTGATCTTTACAAAAGAAACTGCTGCGTTTGAAAGTTCTGTTACGCCCGGCGAGCCCTCCTTTGAAAATAGGTGCGTATACACGGACAGCTCCCTTTGAAGCTCTGTATCTTCCATACGCCTCTGAACAATAAGAAGTGTCTGGGCTCCTTTAATCTCAAATCTTTCGCCAGGGATAGCATTTAGAATCCCAGCCATATCAGGGAGCTGCTTTTTTATGATTTCTATCTCATCATTCATATAATGCTCACCTCCCTACTGATTCCATATAAAATGACCATAATAAGAATCATTGCGAACCCTGGAACAACAGCTATATCAGAGTGCCTGTCAAGCTTTCTCTTTTTGATGGCTGCCTCTATAAGCCCCGCTATAAGAGCAATCCCCTGAACCCCCACAAGTAATATGCAGACAACAAAGCCAAACTGCAGCATGTTCTTTAGTTCAAAGGTGCTTAAAATGACGCCCGTAAAAAGGAGCCACATGTCACTGTCTCCATCTCCCCACATGCCACTGATTTTGTAGGCCATAAATAGCGCAATAGTCGCACTCCATGCCGTTATCACAAATATAGGATTATCCTTATAGAGAATTACTGAATGAGCCGCCCATGCTCCTGATAAAAAAAGCACCGGGAAGCTGTAAATCATCCGTTCCTTCAAATCCTGGGCTGCCAGGAATACGAGAACGGGAATGGTTGCAAGTGCAAGTGAAAAGTAAGTCATGCGCCCTCCTTCCTGAAGATCTCGTTAAACTGTAGTCTCTTTGTCTTTTCATCAAAGCCGCTTACTTCAAGGATTTCATCTATCGAAAAATGGCTCATATGGATAAGCACAAAGGGCGTGCAGGTAAGCATCTCACAAAGCGTCTCCATAGGATAATCCGAAATATACCTTGCACACTGAGCCAGCCTTATCACACTGCTCGCTGCATCATTGGCATGAATCGTTCCAAAAAACCTTGCGCCTGTGCTCATGGCTGTGGTGAATACATATAATGCCTCACCGCCTTTGATCTCTCCGATGATGAAATTATCAATGTCCTGCAATAGACCAAGCCGAAGCTCGTCCTCCAATGAAAAATCTGTTACTGTGTCTTTTTTCCGAACCGTCATCGTATGCTCAAACTGAATCTGAGGATGTACATTGGAATACAGCTCATCCGACTCCTGCGATACAAGCACTGACTCCCCAAATGGAATGCAGTCAATCATGTTGTTAAGGAGTGTGGATTTACCGGATCCGCCTCTGCCTGATATCAAAAATCCGTAGCCTGCACATATTCTGTCCTTCAAATACGCAATCATTTCTTCATCAAGCATTCCGTTCTCAATCAGGTACTCCCAGGAAAGCTTTGTCTTTGGCATCTTTCGGATATGAATATTGTTCTTCTCTGTGGAAGTGATACAGGATAGCTGTACATCAATACGAAGATAGAAATCCTTTACCCCTTTTCTGTCCGTGCAGTGTGAAAGAGCATATTCCTCACTCTTTCCAAGTCTGTGAATACGAAGGATCCTCGAAAACCAATCTTTATAATCTGTCTGGTCAAAGAACTGGCACTTTGCCACATATCTTCTTCCATTTGCCTTTACTACGATGTGGTCATAATCAAGTACCTTGATATCAGATACTTCCTTTGCTTCTACAAGCGGAGTTAGGACATAGTACCCAAACACACACTGCCGGAACATTTCTAAGAGCTTCCTTTCCTCTTCCTCGGAAATCCCCCTAAGACGCTCCCTAATAAAGTCCTTTGCTCTGTCCATGAGCATGATGAAATCCTGCTCCGTTCCCGTGATGCACTTTGTTACAAGCGCAGGGTTAAGATCACAGATATTTGCCTTTAGCTGCATGAACTTCGCATTCAGTTCCTTATCAGAAAAGAGCGAAAAAACAGGGTAGAAATCAGATTCAAGTTTGAGCGGAGCCTTCGATTTAGGTTCATACCTAAGCTCGCTCATAAAATCCTCCTTTCTACCCTTTATGTGGGACACACCTTGGTCTAATCCGAAACCTGGCGTCTTACTTTTTTCGCTTTTTCTTCCTGCTGCTTTTCTACAAAGCTCTCTGCATCCTCCCTCTTATCAAATGAATGGCATTTATATAATCCGTACTCTGCCTTTAGTTCTGAGATGCTACGGTTAAAGTCTTTTATAGACATGTCTTTTGAAGAAATCTCAGATAACTGTTTCCCTGACCTATCAAAGACAGTAACAACAGCCTTTTCTGTACGTTTCCCTTCAATAATGTCTGGTGTGATAACAACTCTTATGTATGCCCCATCAGCTCCATCCGCATCTATGAACCTTATACTGCTTTCAAATACACCCATCTGCATAGCTCTTGTCCTTGCTTTGGAAAAGCCTATTGCATCATAAAGAGATGTATACTCTGAAATACCCTGTTTGAGCTCATTTTCCTTGAATCTCAAAATAGTTTTATATTCATCAGAAAGCTCCTTTGACTGTGCCGTGGCATACAGTATCTGATTCTCCTGATCTTCAATATAGGCAGATACTTCAAGAACGCTCTTTCCATATCCGTTTTCTAATCTTTCACAGAGCTTTTTATATTCCATGTAGGAAGATAAATACTCATCACAGGCAGCAAACTCATATAGGTACGCTTTTCTTGCATACTTTTTTATCTCCTTGTAGAGCCTTATAATTGGCTGATAGGTCTTTAGGTTTTCCCTGACAGCCTTCTTTTCTGCTGCTATTTCCTTCTGCCTGGCTACAATATTATCCAAGGCATCCTGAGCATTACCGGTATTTGGCGCATATACCCTTATAAGCTCATATACACCCGCCGTGCGCCTAAACTCATCAGAAAGCCTTTGAAGCTGCCAGTTTGACTCCTGCCTTTCTCTCCAAGGATTCCTGCCAAGTTTTAAAGCCTTAATGCATTCCTTTTTTTCATCCTCTGACATATCCTTAAACTTCTTTAGCGGAGATGTCTTTACAAAGACTGATGCAGGGTCCTTCTTTCTTCCTACATGCTCTCCAACTTCACTACGTATCAATTCCTCTCGCTTATTAAGGATTCTGTCTCTGATTGCCTCAACCGTATACAAGGAGCCAAGCCGATAGCTTCTAATACCTCTTGTCATCCCCTCTGCCTTAAGACTTAGATATTTTCCACAATTAACCACGATTCCCTGTTTTTTTAAGTCTTTTAAAAACTCCTCGAAATCCTCAGACCGCTCTACTGCCTCATCAACAGCCTGCCTTAGCTTAACTACTCTCTCTCCGAAAGAAACCTTATCCTCCTGCTTTTCCTTTACCCAAGCTTCATTTGGCGTAAAACCATACTTCTCAGCAAGCCTGTTAAGAGCCGGATCAAACACCTTACTCATAAAAGACTTATCCATATGGATCTTCTTACCACCAAGCCCTACGGTATTTAATATGAAATGGATATGAAGGTTTTCTGTATTGGTATGCACTGCATATACCGCCTGATTATTTGGAAATATCTCCTCTAGTAGGTCATTTAGTAGCATCATGAGTTTCCCGGCATTCTTCTTATCTGACTCTGCTGCATCAAGAGATATAACGCCGTGGAGTGCTACCCTGCCCCCAAGCTTTCCATGAAACTCCTTTACCTGCATCATTTCATTTGTTGCATTCTTAATGTCTGAGATATTGCGGCATCCGACATAAAGCCCCTCCAATGTCTTTACATCATTTGTGACATAGGTAAGCTCCCTTCCTATCTGAGCCTGGCTTCCTCCCAAAGTTTCATCACATTTTTCGCTATTTGTTATGTAGTCAATGGAATCTGAAATCTGAGCTCCTGCACCTCTTCCCTTTGAGCCATCCTTTATATTCCAGATTTTTGCAACAATACCTTTTGCCATAAATACCTCCAAAAAAACAGGGCCGCCTATTATGGCAGCCCCGCTTACATCTTAAAGTTCCTCGTACTTGGAAAGCACCTGCATGTTGATATCCTCTCGAAGAGCCTTTGTCATAGGAAAACATACATCCTTGTACTCCCCATCTGAGTTCTTCCATGAAGGATATGCCACAAAAAGGTCTCCGCTTTTTGCTCTCATAACCTTGATACCGGATACAACAAACATCCCTTCAAAGGTGATGGAACCACTTGCAAGGAACTTATCATCACCATCCCTCTTTTTAAGCCTCACTTCGGAAATCTGCATAACAAGGATCCTCCTTATCGTCCACGTCCCTTATGGGGCTTAGCTGCATCTTCCGCCTGAGTCTGCTCCTGACCTTTGGACTCATCCTGATTGTGGCTTTTGTCCTGAGCCTCCTGGGCAACTTCCTCCTGCTTACGATGAAACTCTTTCATGATGGCATCGGTGATCTCATGATAGAACTCTTTGCTAAGAGGGAAAGCAATGTCTTCATACTCACCGTTTGCACGTTCTCTGGAGGGAAAGGCAACAAAGTTTCTGCCCTTCTTATCCTCCATGACTCTCATACCACGGACAGCAAATGCATTATCAAGCGAAAAGCTTCCGATGGCTTTTACACCGCCTGCATTATCAAGCAGGTTCATTCTGATATCTGTAATCTCCATACCCTTACTCCTTATCTGTGGTGGCGAGGTCTCGAAACCTCTGTGTTTACTGCATCATAGGTCTGCTTGTCTTCAGAAACCTTTGAGATATCTTGGCTTAAGCCCTCTACGTCTGCTAAAGACAGAGTCTTTGTCTTAGCATCGTACTTATAAACGTGATCAGAAAGCTGCTCTTCCTGAGAAACCTGAGTCGCGTTTACTTCTCTTACCATCTGTGCAAGTTCCTCGGGTGTACCGAAGTTTGCAGAAATGGCGATTGTCTCATGGATCGATGAAGGTAAGATGTACAAATCTGTACCAAGCTTTTCAGAAAGCTTTTCAAGTGCATCTGAGTAGATAATACTTGCAGCACCGTTTACCTTCTGCTCGTTACTAATGACATACATCATCTTATCTTCCGCAACCATAGGCATCATGTCTTCCGGCATACCACCCATCATCTCGGCAAGCACACTTCCCATGTCCTGAACTTTAGCAGGCATGATAGTTTTACTGTTCTCCATTGCACATGCATGGAGTTCATCCAGCGAAATATCCCACTGCTTCATATGTTCATCCTTGATGGTAATAGTTCCGATCCCATCTGAGCCGCCACCAAGATATACCTTATAAATGATGGCCAGATCCTCTGTCAGCTTATGAGGTGTGTTCTGGAGCATCTCGGCATTTTTCTCGGCATTTACGATTGCAACTACAACATGAGACTTAATAAACTCTACATCCTTAAACTTCTCAGCAATGCTGCTAAAGTCTTCGGAAGGGTTCATGTGCTCAAGCTCAAGCTGCGCTACCCTTTCCATGACTACATCAATATCCATGCCCTGTTCCTTATAGTTCTCATAGAACTGATCCAGGTAGATATTAGGGCATACAGGGTTTTCGCCTGTGCGAATCGTGATGCCGTGGAGCTGCTTTCCGTTATTCTTGTTTACGGTCTGCAAGTTTACCTCTGCATCCGCAAACTCGGAAGGCAGAAAATCTTTGATGTTGTCCTTCACATACTGCTGAAATGACTCGAAATCAAGCATTGTCCTTTTCCTCCTTCTCCTTGATTTTTTCTTCAACTGCCTTTACAGTCGCCTTTACCTGCTCGTTTTTTGTGAAGTTCTTTTCTACCTCCACATGAGCATTTCCAAAAGAATAATCCATATCGCTACCTCCTTATCTTTGTGTGCTGGATTTTTTCCTTTCATCCTATTTGTGGGACATGTATCTTCCTAATCCGAAATGCAAAACAAATATTTTTATCTTTTTTTGTGTGGTGTCGGTATATATGGCTCTTTTTCCTCTGATACCATAGGAAGAGATTCCCTTTCTTTCTTAAGTTCCCTTATCTTTTCTTCTATAGAAGAAGAGAGCTTATCCGCTGTCTGTTTGATTACATCCAGGCTTTCCTTAAGCTCAGAAACTTCCTTATCCTTACTCCAACCGGATATATACCCAAAGGAATAGTCAGAAGTATCAAGCCCAATCATCTGTGTTACCCAATATGCAACTGATTCCGCCTGAACCTCTTTGGTTTGCCTGTCCCACTTATCCTCTTTGCTGCCGTGTCCAAGGGTTGCATGCGCAATCTCATGAACCATCGTCTTTAGCATCTGAAGCTGTGGCAGACGTTCATCAATCACAATCTTTCCTGCAGTCGGAGAATAATATCCGTTGGCACCGCCGTTTATTGTTTCAAATGACACCGGAACCGGGCTGATACTTATAAGAACACTTTTCATCTCCTCAAAAGAATCAACAGTTTCATTTAGTTCCGATGCAAGAGTAGGCAGCGGATCTCCGCTTGTCTGTGAAACGTCAAAAACATACACCGGCCTGAAAGTCTGATACTCTCTTGTTACCTTCTCTGTCTTCTGATTTCCGTTTTCATCAACAACAGCCTTGTTATTCTCATCGAAGATCTCTTCTACAACCTCGGTCTTACCTTTGATGGGAGCCAATATCATAATCCCGTGCTCTCCTTTATTGACTGTCCTGTTAAATTCGGTCTGCCATTTTCTGAAACCGCAAACAAGGCTTGCTTCCGGTAACTGGCTTGCAATAAGTATGCAGTTATTGATGGAATACCTCGGAAACTTTGACATGGCCGAGATATATTCCTGATACATTTCAGAAGTAAAGATTGCCCTGACGCCATCCTCTAATTTCTTTTGGATAGCACTCATCTTCTCTTCACGGGTTTGTCTTTCTGCCATATGATCACTTCCTTACCGGATAAACCTTGTTTTGCTCAATCATTTGGTCAACAAGCTCGCATAGGTTTTCATCAAAGTACTCAGAAACAGATAGGATCACGCTGATAACCGCAAGATACTCGCCACTCTTCTCATCATGTGGATGACTTAGATAATCTCTTGAATACCTGTCATAAAGATGGTCAAGCAAGTCTATCCCATTGATGCGAGCACATCTTATGTATGTCTTTTGCCCTTCTGAGAACCTGATACCATTTTCTTCTGCCGCTTTGATCTTCTTTTCAAACTTGTACATTAAATACCTCCCTTCTTAAGCGCCTTTGATTGTTCTCATAAGGTTAGTGGGACATGCATAGCCCTAATCCGAAACACAAATATAAAAATCCCTGACATCTCTGCCAGGGAAAATATCACCTATGCCGTCTTGGCCTCATGGTCACATGCTCTTCTGCAACACTCGGTGTGTTCATATCCAGTTTGTTATAATCACTTTCAAGTTTTATCGCTTTCATGGGAAGGATTCCCTTCTCTCTAAAGCTGAAATATTCACTGTTATCGCCTCCCACAATAATATGATCTACAAGTGGAATCCCTAAGATCTCACAAACTGTGACCATCCTGTCTGTGAGCATTGTATCTTCCTTACTTGGATTAAGATTAGAACTTGGATGGTTATGCATCATTACAATATTTACCGCGTTTGAGAGAATCGCTGTTTTCATGATTTCCCTTGGGTGAGCTATTGCCTGATCTATTGCACCCATGCTACAAACACTACAGTTAATAGGAATCCCGTCCGTTCTAAGGTTAATTACGCAGATAACCTCTCTATCCATCTGACACAAATACTCTCCCAATGCTTTAACCGCATCCTCCGGGGAACGAATCGGTGTTTTACTCATAAGAGGTTTATCTTTAACCAACCTTACTGATGCCATATCAAGCTGGTTCTTATACACTTCCTTCACTGTCGCCATCATCCACCTCCAGCTTGATATTAATAATGAAGTCTTTCTCCTGAGCATTTACAAGCTCAACGACATCATCCATCGTATATTCTTTATCCTCTATTTCCATCCGAAACCTCCTTATGAAATCTCCCTGAAAACATCTCTTTTAAATCCGAAAGTTTTTGCATGATAAGAAGCCTGTCTGTATCAGAAAGATCATCTTTCATTGCAATAACCTTTAGATCTCTTTCTATGCTTTCAAGTGCATGTATCATTTCTCTGTACTGTAATACTGGCGGTCTGATATCACGCCTGCCATTAAGCAGGCACTTAAGATACTGGGATCTTGTCATGCCTGCTTTGTCACATGCTTTATCAAACTGTTTTACTTCCGCTTCCGTCAAACTCATAAAAAGCCTCATAATGTCCCTCCCTTAAAAAGGTAATTCCTCATTGTCCATTGGCGGCATCTCAAATCCATCATCGGGAATATCAATATCGCCATAAGAACCGGGAGCAATATCTTCAACAAAATCCGGCTTCTTAGGTACTTCCTCTTCTACATCGTCAGGGAAAGGATCATCTTCCTCTTCTTCCTTATAAGAATACTTACTTATAGGAAGACCTACTGCTTTACGGAGTTCATTGATCTCATCAATGGGTACAAGCTGAAACTTTGTCTTTCGTCCGTTATAGTCTGCTGTGATATACCACTTTCCCTCGATAAGTTCACGAGCCAGATTGAGCTTCATCCTATACTCACTTGCATCTGCGAACTGGCTTAAGAATGCCACTGTATTTTCATATGTTGAGCAGGTATCCGGATCTTCCAATATATAAATGAGAAAATCTGCATTGATACAATGAGCCCCGGCATATGTCAAAAGCCTCTCTACATGCGTGTTATGATACTCAGAGTTCATGGCATACATCATGAGCTTTTCCTGATTGGTAAGCCTGTCAGACTTGATAATGTTATTTAAGGAAATGAATCTGTTGCGGAGAATCTTATCCCTCTCTTTCTGACGCTCACTCTTACCATCCCCATGCGCCGGGAATAACTGCCCTACTCTTGATTCCACCTTCTTGACCTCAGCATTATCCCTGACTCTCTTTGAAAAGAACCTCTTTGTTCCCACAGTCTTCATTGTTCTAAGTGCATGATTTTTCTCTGTCAGCTCATGCCCCGGCTCAAATCCTGCATCTTCGGTATCTGTCGGTATCTCTTCATAGAAAGAATCGAGCTCTCCGCCATACCTTGCAACACAAGCATCTACATCCAATAACTCGTCAGGATCCACAAGGAAACATTCGTCTGATGGATGCACCTTTGGACCCACAGATATGCTGCTTGCCACAAGTACTTTCCTTTCCAGTTCTGTCTTTAAGAATCCCCCAGCCCTCTTTGAAAGCTCTGCCTTAAGCTTGCTAATATAATCTTCCTGCTGCGTAATCTTTTGTGAGTACTCCTGCAGCTCAGATGTCAGATCAGTAATCTGCCTTTTTAGCATCTCAATCTCTTCTTCCAGTTCCTGTTCAGAATCCTGCCCATAGCCCTTTGGAATAAGATTTTCTGTCAATGTTTGAAGATCCTCTGCCAAAGTCTGGTAGTCATATGACAGCTCATCTCCGTTTATAGAGATATAAGCAGGCTGCCCTGTCAGGTACTCCGTTCTTCTCTGAAAGGTTCCACCAGTAGCCCCTTTCTTTTTTAAGGCTGCTTTCATTTCTTCTACAGAGCTAATCCCAAGAGCCGCCACTTCATAAACATCTGAGTACTCTGCTATTTTTTTAAGCACTGCGTAATCCATCCAAAAACCTCCTTTCGTGCTTTCTACCTATATGTGGGACATACTGAAAGCAAATCCGAAACAATCCTTATAAAAATCTGTACGCTCCCGTACTACGCACCCGTATAATCTCCCTGCTTTAAAACGGCATAAAATACGCACCCGTAATAGGCTCAAAGCCGCACAAATACTGGGTTGTACGCGTCCGTACAGCCATTAAAAACAGGTCTTATAAAATTGTAAAAATGAATTTGGGGAAATTACGGTGCCGTACCACCTTGAAACCCTGAAAATAGGGCAAGTACGCCCCCGGACAGAAATTATGAAAAACAAGAAAAAAGAATAACAGGATACGCCTAAAGTTGCAGGCTAACTTTACGCAGACCGTCTGCCTATGGCATCCGGAATAGGGAGCGCCCTACGACCCCGGCGTACAGAAAAATAGGCAAAAAGAAAGAGTGACGTCACTTCGGCGTCACCCTTAATCTCTAACGACGTCACTTTGACGTCATGTTTTTAAAAATTATCTTTTCATTAATTGCTAGTGGCAAAAAATCATTTCTTAATCTTTTCAAGTCTCCGTTTTCTTTATTCATGGCAACAATCGTCTTAATCAGGTAATGAGTATTTTCAGAAAAACACTGCACTAATTCCTGTTCTTGCGGCATGGCAAAATAATACTTCTTGCACAGCTCTGGATCCATACGCTTTCTGCTCCCTGTAGAACTACTAGAACTATTCACCATATATGTATAGAACGGATTGCTATCCAGAATTGCAAATAAAACATCATAATACAATGCCTTTGCCTTTATAGGTATAAACTCTGTAGAACAAATACTGTTATCGCTTACTTCACTTACAACCCAAAGTCTCTTAAATCTTGGATTAAGTTTTGATAATAAAAAACCGTTGCTTGGTACTTTGTACTTGCCACTATCAATCTGTCCACCATTTTCTATTACAGGAAATGCCCCGTCATCATATGCTGGAATACTATAATGATAATAATCAGTATCACTTGAAGGATTAACCATCTCATACACTTGATCTGATATGTCCTCCAAAGACTTTACTACCCAATCCTTAGGTATTTCTTTTTTTATCCTCTCATTCCAAACTAGCGGGTTTCCAGATGCTTTATAAGGCTTTCCATTTTTATCTGGAAAATCAAATTGAACAAACCAATACTTGTATAGAGTCCTAATCGTTTCATAACATTCCTCCAATATCCGATTATTACACTCTATTTTCTCCGAAATTGGATCCAAAAAATCCACTATTTTATCTTGGATTGGCCTATCCGGCAAGAATATGGGCAAATCAGCAAAATCACCTTCACTCATATTTCCCCTTGTACTACCCGTAGGTCCATTATTTATCCAATTCTTATATGTCTGTGAAATTGTATAATACTTTAAATACTTCGGATTCACCTTTTCTTTATCAATATGAAATTTAATTAAAAATCCTGCATATACCAAATCACCATATTTCTTTTCATAAAAAAATGTTCTTCCCGTGGAATTTCCAGTTCTAGCAAAAACAATGTCATTTTCTTCCAATAGATACTTTTCACACCCATCAGCAGACACGGATTTCATATCATCATGAAGTAATTCTCCATAATCCGAAATATCCGTTATTCTCAAGTATCTATATTTTTTTTCCGAAAAAGGCTCTCCAGCAGCCGCTATGCCATATTCACCTTTTCCAATACACAATTCTTTAAGACGTTTAATTTCCATAATGCAATACCCCTATATTGTTCAGAATCTCTTCTCCATATTTTTGAGATTTGTTGAACTCTTCTTTCAAAACATCGTGATGGTTTTGCATCATTTTTTTAAACTCTTCATGACTAATCTCAACATGTTCAATCTTAATATCAAAATATTGACCTGCCGCAAGGGAATAATTCTTATTCTTTATGTCTTCATATGACACATATACAGAAAAATCATCACTTACCTTCTTTTCAGCAAAGGTCTTAATTATATGTTCAATCTCATCCCTAGTTAATCTGCGTTTCTTATTCTTTCCCTCTTTATATTCTTCCCCCAAGTCATCTGCCTTAATTAGAATAACCTTTTCCTCTTTTTTTGACTTGTCAAAGAATAAAACCGAGACATTTGTACCAGTATTAGCAAAAACGTTCTGTGGCATTGAAATAGCACCATATATTATTCTGTTGTCAACAAGATACTCCAAAACCGTTCTTTCAACTCCACTTTTTGCCGTTAAAAAACCAGTTGGAACAACAATTGCGCCTTTTCCTCCATCTCTGATTGAATTAACTACATGCTGTATAAAACAAGGATATATCGCTGACTTTTCAGGCTTTTTAGGTTTTATATTAGGAACTCCCCCCCAGAACCTTACTGGCTGGGCATCCATTTTCTTTTTATCCTCTGAAAAATCCATATTAAATGGCGGATTTGACACCACATAATCAAACTGGCGAAGCTCTTTGCCATCATTAGATTTATGGTATGGTTCAGTCATAGTATTACCTTGAACAGCATTATCTAAGGACGCTACCAAATCATTAAGAATAAGATTCAGTTTAAGCATCTTGCTACTCTTTTGAGAAATATCTTGTGAAAAAATAGTACATCTATCCTCACCAATTTGATGTGCTAAAGCCATAAGTAACGTTCCCGTTCCAGCAGACGGATCATAGCATTCTACATTATGTAAATCCGACTCATCTCCAACTAACAACCTAGCCATGATTACAGCTATTGCATGAGGAGTGTAGTATTCGGCATAAGCGTTATCTCCGCTAGCAGCATTATAATCTTTTATCAAGTATTCAAAAATAGCTGCAAAAAAATCATATTTCTCTTTGAAGGCTTCTTCAAATGAAAAGCTAACTAACTTATCGACCAGTGCTCTTGCAAAATCCGCCTTTTGTGCGTCATCAGTTACATAATTTGTCAATTTCTCAAATAATAAAACCCTAGTATCCTGAGTTGTATGTGTAGAAAAGATGGCCGCATTTTTCTCTGCAATATCTACCATTGTGCTGTCAAAAATTATGTCAAAGTCACCTTTTGATTGATTATTCCATAAGAACGAAACTAAATGCTCTGGTTGAAACTGAAGTACATCAGGTGAAAGCTTATCTAAAATATCAAGCCTTTCATCCTCTGTCATAGCGGCATATGCTTCTTCCCACTTTTCAGCATTTCTAAGCTTTTCAGAAATCTTTTTAACCTCATATCCAAACTTATCATTTAGAAATTTATACAAGAAAATCTGTGTTATAATCTTGTATTCATTACCATCACCGGTAAGGCCATATGAATGGCATACCGCCTTTAGCGAATCAATAAGGTCATAGGTTTTCTGTTTAATATCCATGTCTTTTCTCCTTTATGCCGCAGGGTAAGTTTCTTTATACTGGTCAAGATACTGTTTTACAATCCTTGACATGATAAACATGCGGTCTTGTCTTTCATTTTCTAATTTGAGCTTATCAAGTGTCTCTGACACAAGAACCATTACAGTCTTCTCGAAATAAGCATCTTTCTTAAGAATATCGTTACGATCATATACTTTCTGATCTACACAATCCTTAATATAAATCAGCATATCAAGAAGTTCCGTATCCTGTGTTGATACAATAGGCTTCTCATTCTTTTTGCTTCTCTCAGCGTTTTCTTCCTGGATTCGCTTATGTACCCTTGCAAACTTAGCATCGCCCTTATACTTATTCAAAAGCACCTTATTTTTCTTTTGTAAAGCCTTAAGCTTATCAAGGATCTCATCCAAGTCTTTTGTTCTCTGATAGAATTGCTCAATATTATCCAGAACAAAGCCGTGGTCCTTCATACGTGCTCTAAATGCCTCAAGAAGTGTAAGATACTCCGGATCATCTTGATCCATATTGTCCATGAACTCCTGAAGAACCTTGTTATACTTATCTTTAAGCTCAACACCGCCAGATATCATTTTCATTTCCTCTTCGCCTATCTTAGTGAAATTGAATTTGATATCCATCATGGCAGCATTAACCATCAGCTTGGTCTCGTCATCATGCTCAAAGAACTCCTTCTGGTTAATATTGTCGATTGCATGCTGCACCTCTGAAATCAAGCCCGGAAGATTTGATATCTGCATCTTCTCTACTGTTGCTTTCAGTTCTTCATCACCAAAAGTACGAACGATGTTATAACAATCTCTTGCTGATACAAGAGCTTTCTTCAACTCTAACAATTCCGTTTTATCTTCAACTGTAGAAACCTCAGAGCAAAACTCTTCCAAGTTATCAGTTGTATAACTGAAAAGTGTCTGTCTCACAGTTTGCAAACGCTGGACTATTTCCTTTGGATCCTCCAATACCTGCACAAGAACATTAGCCTTATCTGCCTCAACGCCTGTTTCATCCGGGTCGTTGAATCTATTCAGCTCCTGTAAGTATGCTTCATTTGTTTCATCAAAGTTTGCCTTAATGTCAGCAAAGTCTATAACATAACCATATCGGTTGTCCTTGTATGGTCTATTTACTCTTGTAATAGCCTGTAAAAGGTTATGGTCTTTAAGTTTTCTACCGAAATACAATCTCTTCAGTCTAGGCGCATCGAATCCAGTAAGCAGCATATTGAAGACTATAAGAATATCTATTGTCATATTCTTCTTGAAATCTTTTACTAGCTGCTTTCTTGTCTCTTTATCATCACTATCATGAAGGATCAAACCTGCCTTCATGTTGCTATTAAGACCACTAGAGGCATTTAACTCATCTTGTATTTCATTGAAATACTCAAATAGTTTTCTTGCTTGCTCAGACGTTTCACAAATAATCATACCCCCAAGCGTATTATCTCCATGAAGCGTTCTAAACTGATTCATGTCCGTAATTATGTATCTAAGAAGCTCTTTTACATAAGTCTCATGCTCAATGATGTCGGACTTCTTGATGTCCTTCTTTTGAACAAGCTTATCCAGCTTTTCATAGATTTCAGTAAGTTTTTCCTTATACTTTGTCTCGATGTCTTCTCTGATGATTTTTAAAGTATAACCGTCCTGAATAGACTTATCATAATAATATGTATGAAAATACTCACCAAAGATTTTCCATGAGGCTCTTTCTGCCTTAAGTAACGGTGTACCTGTAAGCGCAATCTTAATAGAATTGGGATCTGCATCAAACAGATTCGCAAGGAATGAGCCTGTAGGATTATATCCTCTGTGCGCCTCGTCAATGATAAAGATTCGTTGAAGGTTGGTGGCATAAGCAGGAAGATCTACTCTGTCTTTATCCTCTGCGAATCGCTGAATATTAACTACCGTAATCTCTGGCTTACCTGCATTACCTTCTAATGACTGGTTTTCTCTGAACTGCTGCATAAGTTCAGCACGTGTATTGGCCGTCCTTACTGCAAGCCCTCTTGCTTCGAACTCTTGTGAAGCCTGTTCAAGCAGGTCTAATCTGTCAACAATAAAATAGAATTTTGCTACTTTGGGCTGGTCAAGATGCGCATAATAGTCGGTAAGAATCTTATGCATATAATACGAAAGCGCAGTTTTACCTGAACCTTGTGTATGCCAAATGACGCCGGAAGTCTTTCCTTCTGACAGCTTTTTCCTTACAGCAAGTGCAGCAAAGAGCTGCTGATATCTCATAATATGCTTCTGATCCGTAGATTCAATCTTTCCATCTACTTCACGCTCCATCTTTACATAAGCAATGCCATATTTAATGATATAGAGCAGTCGTTCCGGACTACACATGGAAGTCAGAATCCTATTTGTAGGCGTGTTTGTATTTGTATTTGTTTGATACTCGGGTGAAGTATGGATTACCTGACAGTTAAAATCAGACAAAATCTTCTTCTCCACAATAGGATCAATCGGCTTATAAGGATAATCTCTATTGTAAGGTGCAACAGGCAAGTTCTCCGGATTTTCTTCCCTAAAACAGTTAAATGGTGCCTTTTCTCTCGCCGCAGTACAATAAAAAGCTCCTTGCACGGGTACAATTCCGCCCAAAGTATCATATTCCATGTTATTTGAGAACAGCATAAGCTGAGTCTCATTTATAAAACGCCTGAACTTCTTGTTTGGGAAGCGCTGATGATTCATTCTCTCACTCTCAGCAACCATTCCTCCTTTGTTATTTGGCTTCTTCACTTCAATTATCGCAAGCGGAAGTCCATTAACAAAAAGTGTAAGGTCAGGTCTAAACTCATCCTGATCTCTCTTGCAGGTAAACTCTCCAGTACAATGAAATTCATTATTCTCAGGATGCTCAAAATCAACAAGCTTCAAAGGAGATACGCTTGTAAGCCTTTTGTAAAAGCTTCTTCCCAAATCATCATTATCAAGCTCAATGCGGATATCTCTAAGAGTTTCCTCTGCTTTTCCCTCTTGCTCAGGATTAAGCTTCTTAAACTGCTCCCTAAAAACTTTCAATAAAATATTCGTGTCTGGATCATAATCCACACCCGCCGTCTCTTCGCTGATTTTTCCATAATACTTATAGCCGAGCCTCGTAAGATGAACCATTGCTGGCATCTGTACCCTTGTTGCTTCAGAAAACTCCTTCAAAGAAATCACCTCTCCTTATCATAGTTGTCTAAACGACATATCCAACCTTATTAACTCCAATCACACCTCGTCTAATCATGGTAATATCAACGGTTTCAAGGTTTGCTATGTCAATTCCAATATTGCTATCTACTTCTGCTCTATCAACCTGCGCTCTTTCTATCGGTGCATAATCTATCTCTGCAAGATCAAGTCCCATGTCATTAAGAACTTCCTCCGGCAACTGATAATCCTGCTCTACAAGACCAAAGCAAGTAAAACCGGTATCTACGCAGAAAGATATAAGCTGTTTCTTGCCTACCTGATATACAACTGCACATGTGCAGCCAATAAGACTTCCAATTGCATACCCAAGACCAGGAATAGTTATTCCTATTGCCTGTCCAATTGCTCCGCCAATCTGCTGACCGACTTTAAGACCGACAATAAAGCCTGCACTTACGATGACACTCTCAACAAAAGAGCTTCCCATCTGCCTTGCGCTCATCTTGCCTGCAGCAACAAGGATGCTGTTTTTTGCTGTTTGCAGAACAATCGCAACCACAGCGCCCACAATCGTAGGACTTGCATTAACAAATGCTTCACCAAGAACTCCTTGCTCACAAAGAATCTGCAATGTACATGCGATAGAGCCTCTAAGGAATCCTTCTGCTCCTGAAGATATAGCCTTTGTTCCTACCTTCTGTACCTGCTTAAGATCAAGTTCGCCATTCTTTACAAGGTAATCAATCGCCTTTATGATCTCAGGAGTTATCTGCATTGCCATAGAAATAGCTGCCGCAGTACATCCTGCTTTAAGTGCATGGTCAATAATGTAGTCAGCCTTTATTACGCTTTCTAAATCGACGCCATATTTCTCAGCCGTAAATCTGTCGTTCTTTACATCTCTTGCCATCTTAAGATCATCTTGCTTTGATAGCACTCTCGATTCATGCCCCTCCGCATCGCTAATGCGATCAACAGCGTTATTTTCTGTATCACTATATGCTTTTGAAACGTCTTCTCTAATCTGCGAATTACGTAGTGCTTGCTGATGAGCATACCTCTTTACATCTCCCAATTGATCTGAGGGCACTAGTCTTTTTTGTCTTACATAAAGCGGTTCTCCGGTTTCTCTATTAAGCAAAGACTGCTCTGTTGCGCTTTTCTCCGCGGTTGCCATGTATTTTCCACTAAAATTGTCTTCAAAGTTCGTTGTTATATCCACAGAACCATAACCTGTAACGCCAAGCCTTTCAGCCCTATGCGCTGAGCCGTCTGCAATCGCATCAATATTGAAAGTCCGTGCATGCCACTCTTCAGCGAGAAAGCCTCCGAGTGAAGCATCAGTCTGATTACTCTTAAGGCTTACTATTCCGTTTTCAAGTTCTTTAATAGCGGCTTCGACTTCTGCCACATAGCTTGCTGCCTGATCTGTAGCAAATTCGGCTCCGGCTAGTTTGGCTGCAAAATCCCACCCTCTATAAAGATATTCCTTTTCATCCATAAGCATTTACCCCTTATGAGTTCAAGAATTTCTCCAAATCATTGTTATAAAGATTGATAATACCGTAAAACAGAAGCTGTCTCTTCATAGCCGCCCTGTCCTTGGTAATACTTCTCTTAAACTCTTCTGTATTCTTTGAAGCCACTTCAAAAGCTTCCCCAATCTTTCCAGCTCCTACCTCTGCTACCTTTTTCATATTTTTAAGGAATGCTGGAACTTTCTTTCCATCTTCTGCCTGCTTCTCTGCAGCTTCAACTGATGATTCCTCTTCAGTTTCCTCTTCCTCTTTTATTTCTTCGGTCTCATCAGCCTCTTCAATTCGATTTGCCTTCTTGATGGCTTCCGGTATATCAAGATTTTCTATATCTTTTAAAAACTCCTGATATTCAGCTGAGCCAAGCTTTTTCGGATCACAGGTAAGGACTGCCTGATTACCAGCCCATCCGTACATCACGCCATACTTATCAAACTTCACATCAAGTATAGGAATTAACTGATCTGTATTTTTAATATCACCAATAAACAGAACCTTATTGTTAATAGTTCCATTCTTTTTCTGGCCAAGCCACATTTTCTCATTCCATGAAACAATCTTCACAGAACCATCTTTTACACCGACAACACCTTCAGCAGTATCATCTTTGGTCTCTACAAGTTTTCGAAGCTCATTTAAAAGCATCTCATCCTTATAGACCACAATTAGTGACTTCGTTTCGTTAAACATAACTATTCTCCTTTAGCATAGTGGTTTCATTCCTTTGTATATCTCGTAACTCCATCCACTGTTTTCTTCCTATATCCTTGTGCTCTTACCTGCTGAATGCTTGGTATCCTCGTATCTTCCTTATTCCCAAGTGTCACATCAGTAAAAAGTGATAATTCTATTAATGCAAAAACAATAATTGCTACAATCCTAAGTATCATTCTAATCACAGGGTTTCCAATACCAGCAAGCAAGCTCCATGCGGTAAAGCCGTTCATAAACCCTGCAGCTCCTGCCGGAAGTAAAACCACCTTAGGGATAAACTCTAAAACAGCAAAGACAATGATAAATGCAATCTGTACCGGTACTCTTATCTTCCCCTCAATATGCAGCTTATCTACTATGGCAATGCTATAGATAAAAGCCGCAAACAGATTAAACACTGCTATTCCATATGTAGTTGTCTGTAATGGCTTTCTATACATCTACGCTTCCTTTCCAAGTGGCCGCTTATCTATGCTTTTGGGCAAAGTCTTCAATTATTCCGGTAAGCGATCTGCCGCCTTTAGTGACTTCACCTTCAAATATCTCTTTATGCATCGGTCCATATATAAATGTGACTCTACGGCTGCAATCATCTATTGTTATGCAACATTCCTCAGCGCTTCTTGCAAAATCGTAAAGCTCTTTAAAAAAGCTCCTCATATCCTGCACTGGTACTTCTGTCTTTACTACGTTTATCTTCTTCCTACTCTTATACTCCGTATAATAGGTTACGATCTCTTCCTCAGAAAGTTCCGTCACCCAAGTTCTGCCAGGCTGCAGTTTCTCAACATCAAAGATCTGCTCTGCTACCTTAACGCCAATGATTTCATTAATTGTATTTGCCATAATCTACCTCCAAAACGGTACATTGCCCCACTTTTTTACATGTGTTTTATGTTTCCACTGTAATATTAGCAAATACCCTGTCCCATAATATGGACTTTAATTATCGTTCATGCCAAATTTTATGCTTAAAAGCTTACTCTTCCATAGGCTTTCTATATGTATAACCTCTTCATCTGTCACGGTTTTTGGCAGGATCTGTAGGATTGAGAACTGAAATGCATGATATCTGTCTGGATAATCACAGATTACTTCCTTCATTCCCTTGTTGCCGCCATGGTGAGTATCAACATATACTGACCACCTGCCAAATAGTCCATCTTTGCCATATGCAGAGCCTACGTACTGCTTTCCGGTCTCTGTATCAACGATCAGATATACCGCATATACAGACTTAAGTGCTGTATGCCAGCTTTCATAAACTTCCGGATTCTCGACGATCTCTTTAAGCTCATCATATGTTTTCACAAGATTCTCAAAGCCGGTAAATACCTTCTTTTCATCCGGTGATATTGATATGATCTGCTTTTCTGTCGTTCCCTTCTGATGCCATGCTCTTGTGGAATTTCCCCACTCAATAGTTAGCTTATTCTCAAAATCCGCTAACACATCTAATTGTTTAAGGTCATATATTGCATATTCGCCAAAATAGTTCTTCTGTTCAGACTCTGGAAGCCCTGCTGGCATAACATCCTTAGTGTCAGGCTTACAATCTCCAACCTTATATATGGAGTGAAACTTTGCTAATGTTCCGGAGCCACTTATGAATGCAGCCCAATATTCATAGCCTTTGCTAAATCCCATCTTCTGATGGCATGTGTACTCATAAACCATTCCGGCGTCATAGCAGGCTTTGAAGTTTTTATCTGTAAGGCTATGTCTTATAAGCTTTACCTTTGCAGGATCTATGCCAGCTTTTCTTAAAACATCTGAAAAATACAAACTTGCCATGCAGCTTACTCCTCACCTATCTCAAGTGGTCTTATCTTATCTTCGTTTACTATAGTCATTTCTGTACTGATGCTGGTTTTTATGCTCACTTCATCTATGATTTCCTGACCAAGCACCCTTACTACGGATATGTACAGGGAGATTAAAGGAAGCTCTATTGCCTTTAATGTTTCAAAGATGCCTGCATCATCTGTCACAAAGCTTACCTTACTGCCGGGTGTGAACTTCGGCTGGTTCATGATGATGCTCTGGATCTCATCCTTTGTGATATCCGCTTTTGTTACAGGCACAAAGAACCACTTATTTACTTCATTTCTTTCTATGATGATCTCAAAAGGCTCGTTATCCTTATATCCCTTGGACTCTATTTTCCAATCATAGCTGCTGTTTGCCATGCCAAGAAATACAGGATGGAAGAAATCCTTCCTGGCTGCACCAACAGGTCTATCATCCTTATACTTTTCAGCATCATACCCTGCGGCAGTAAGAAGCTCTTCATAGCTTACAGTCTTAGTCGCTACCGCAATCTTCTTAATGGTTCCGATAGTCGGAGCATCTGAAAGCTTCCCGTTAGCGTACTTATTAAGGTAGGCATATGAGAGCCCGGTATCCTGACAAAACTCAGCCTGGCTCCTATCGCCCCTTGCCTTTATGATCACTTCTTTAAAAACTTCTTTATCAAATGGAAAATCTGTCAGTTCTTTTCTACGCATCAAATATTCCTCTTAAAAATAAGTACAATAGTACAGCGTTTATTCTAACATAAAACACACTGTTTTTCCAGCTTTTTATGTTCTATAAGCATTAGTTTACACATCCACTTAAGTTCTATTTGAGTTTTATTTTGTTATAAAACATATTTTTCTCTTGACATACTGTGTTCTGTATGTTTTATTATTGCATAGAACATATTTTATGTGTTTTAAGTTAAGTTTTATTGTGGCTTATACATTTTTACATAAAATTTGTATTTCCTGTTTCGGATTACGTGTTTTATGTCCCACATACCTTATGAAAGGAGGAAAAGTTGCAATGAGATATACTTCCGGCTCTGTCAAAAAGGGCAGACGAACATACTATTACATAAAAAATACCGAAACAGGACAGATCGAGCCCCAGTGCACCAAATACCTAAAACACAAGGTCATGCAAAACAGAGCTGCAAACACTGTGATCAGGATTGCAGGGATCCTTCCCTTTTATATGGATTTCTTATCAGATAGGGATTTAACTCTTTCTTCTGTAGCTTCCATGAAGTTTGCAGACCAGTCGGAGCACTTTTATGAGTTCCTTATGTATGTAAAATCCGGAGCCCACACCGGTTCCTACAAGGAAGTTAAGAATAATACGGCAAACTCATACCTGCAGGCAGTATTCGGGCTATATTCATTCCTTCACAGAAATGGAGAGCTTCCATACCTATCCGTCCTTGATGACAGAAACTTCTCATACGTTACACCGGTCGGAACTGCGGTTAGTTCTTCTTTTCTAACATATGACGGGTACTTAAAGAAAAATGAACATAACGCCCGGATTGCTACAAAGGAAGACATTCAGAAAATCCTCTCTGCCTGCACCTGCAACAGAGACAAGCTCCTGATCATGATCATGGAAGAAACCGGGCTTCGAATCGGTGAGGCTCTTGGAATCAAATATACGGAAGACATTGATTTTGAAAAGAAAAGGATCTTTGTAAGATACCGTGATGCAAACGCCAACAGAGCCTTTGCCAAGAATGCAGAAGAAAGATTCATGAAGATATCAGATGCCACGTTTTCACTGATAAATGTCTATTTATCTGAGAATGCTGAGCTTTTTGAAAAGACGGACTATCTATTTATAGTCCTTCATGGAGCTACAAGGGGTAAGCCCCTTACTGCAAACACCTTTTATTCGACCTTGGAAAATATCGGAAAGAAATGCGGTGTTAAGGTCACAAACCACATGCTCCGCCACTACTTTGCCGATGAAAGACGCAAAGCCAACTGGCCAATCGTCGAAATCTCAAAGGCTTTAGGACACAAAAATATTGCTACGACTGAAAATTACCTGCATGTAACACCGCGTGAAATTGAGGATGCTCAGGACATCTACCTGAAAAATAACACATCAGGCGTTAATGTATCAGATTTCCTCTAAGCCGATCTTAACCTTTTTATTTGCCTTGTAAAGCCTTACGCACGCAGTCTTCGCTTCTTGACAAGGCTCCTAAAAAGGATGTTTGGCACCTAAGAGGAAAATGGATAAAAATACGTATTTACGGGAAAGGAGGCAGTATGGCTGCTTTAAGAGTCTTAAGAAGTGAAAATAGTCTATATGAAGAGCTCATACTCTCGCCTTCTATTCTTGGAAAGCGGGTTGATTTCCTATACGACTTTTTGTCCTCACGCGGAATATCTTCTCTTTCAGAAGTATCTGTAGATACCCTAAAGGCATTTATATCCCACACACGCCGAGAATTTGCTTTCTCGCCAAAGCAGTTTTCAGCCTACAAGGGAGACCTTGAAACTATCTGCTTTGCTTACCTTAAAAGCACAGGGCATCCTTTTTCTTCTCTTTCCTATGCCAAAAACGCTATCGGAAGAAAGACACTTACTTTTCTTTATGCCCTTGGGATCACTTCTCTTTCTGAGATTACTGCTGATACAAGAAAAGCATATGAAAAATACCTTGAATTATCTGTTCCTTCAAAGGTAATCGAATACATCAAATACCTTGACCGAATGGTCTTATCTGAAATCGAAAAGATTACTTTTGTAAGAGAGCCAGCCTATGAAAACAAGCTATTTTACCTTGTTTACTATCCTGACATAAAGATTGCAAAGAGGTTCTACTACACAGCACGCAAGGAATTTTTATTCTTTGACTTTTCCCTGCCTGCACCCATCCTTATGAAAAAGCAGGTCTTTCGGATTCTTTTATCAGACCTGTCTGAAATAGAAAACCGCAAGAATCACTACATGGTTCAGCACTTTATAACTCCGCTCTACTATCTGTATGACTTTTGCGTAAAGAATCAGATCCCGGACTTAAAGCAGATAACTTTAGCTGAGGAGAAGTCTTTCTATGAATACCTTGATACAAACATGGATGCTATCTCTAAAAATGCTCCGCAGGTTCTTTATCGGGCAAGGAGATTTCTGTTTTTATCAGACAAAAAGCCTGACTTTTCTGCGACCTGTTGGTTTTTAGAAAGATTCACCTTATCTGATAGAAAGAATCCTACAAGAGGGATCGAGTGCTTTACCTTCGGAGATGTATCAGAAGATAACCGCACCTTTTTTCAACACTACATGAAGTATCTGCTTGTGTTATCCCCAAAATACTCCCTGCAATCCTTACACGAAAAGTACTACGGAGCAAAGGAGTTCATAAGATTTATAGAAAATCGGCATTCCACGCTTTCAGAACTGTCCTATTCAGACATTGAAAGCTTTATTGAATACAAGGACCAAAAAGAAGTAAGACCGGAAACCTATAACAGGACGCTTACCATGCTCTCCTTTTTCCTTACAGCTTTATCTGTCAGAGAAAACCTGCTTGTGCCGTCCTTTCCTTTTGACTACTTCTACAAAAAGGCTGCTTATCTGCATCATGACAGGTCGGTTCCGGAAGATACCATAGACAGGATCTTTACAGTGCTCTCAGACTTCCCCGAAACCCTTGGACTTATGTATTTAACTCTTTATTCCACAGGGCTTCGCATAAATGAAGTCTGTTCACTACAAAAGGATGCACTCTTTTCTGACGGAAGCACCAACTGGCTTTCCATTTACCAGTATAAGCTACGTTCAGAAAAACAGATCCCGATTCCTTCAGAAGTATCAAGGCTTTTAAAAAGGCACATAGCTTCTGATGAAACCGGCTCCATCTATATCTTCCCATCCTGCAAGGATAAGGACAAGCCCTACCAGGCAGCTACCTTTGTAAAGCAGATGCAAAAACAGCTCCTTCTGTATGAGGAAACACGGGATATAAACTTTAAATCCCATGACTATCGACACACCATCGCAACAGACCTTCATATGTCGGGAGCTGCCATCGGAACAACAAGAGCCTTCCTTGGTCATACAAGGGATGACATGACAAAGCAGTATATTGACCACCTGCCCGGTCACATAGACCTTTTGCAGGACGAATATTTTAAGGAGAACAATCTTTCATGAAGCTATACTTTGGGGATCTTCCCTGCTATCAGAACTTAACACTTGATGTAATGCTAAGACCAAGCTACGAACCGGACGCATCATTTGACTTATCCAGGATGCCAAATGAATCCCTAAGACAGGCTTTTGCTGCATTCATCTTTGACAGGGCAAGCTCTCTTTCCTATTCATCCCTTCGAAGTGAAGCAACTCACTTCCACAATTTTGCCCGTTTTATAAGTGATGTCTACCCAAGCCTTCAAAACATCACAGACATACCTTTTAATGACATGGAAAAGGAGCTGAAAAAATACCTGATAAAGCAGGGAAAGCCTCTTGTTACAAATAAGAAAAAGCGTGACCGAAGACTTCAAGGCTCGCAAAGGCACCCTGATCTTTTATACCTTCGCACAGTATATGACTACTTTTTACCGGATGACCCAAAAGACTTTGATATGGATAGGGATATCTGGAGGTTAGAATCAATGCCCTTTATGCTTAGAGCTTCTCCAATCGGCTGTGACACAAGGGTTAATTTTACAAAGATAAGGCAGGATGAGATTAAGCATGAAGTTAAGGAAGGGGCTCTCTACCACTTAAAGCGCCTTGCCGTAAGGACAGTGATACAGGAAGTTGGAGCCATAAATAACCTATCGGAGTTTTTGGATAAAAACTACCCGGACATACAAACGCTTAAGGACTTTAACAGGGCTCTTCTGGAAGAATACCTATCCTACCTCTATCTCGAATGTGACAGAAGAAAAGACTATCGAGGCGAGCTTAGTAACCTAAAGAGTCTCCTTAACATCATCGGAAAGCTCCTTGGATACGACAATCTTCGGGGAATCTTTTTAAAAAGTGACTTTCAAAAGCATAAGCGCACCATTTATAAAAGTTACACTGACGAAGATATCAAGGCTCTACACCTTGGATACAAGCTCCTTGATAAGCAGACTGCAAGGCTTCTTTTGATACATGAACTTTTAGGGCTTCGCATCTCAGATACCATGACCATCAAGATAGAGGATGTCTTTCTTGGTGATGACCCCTATGTAAGGATCTCTCAGTCAAAGACCGGAAATGGCTACAACAAAAAATTAAATGCTGAACTAGCCGCCCTCTTTCGTGCCTGTATTGAAGAGACAACTGAAAAATATGGAGCCTGCGAATACATCTTTGTATCAGATAAGGATCCTACAAAGCCCATGAAGTATACAACGCTTCGCTATAGGCTCTCTTCCATGATAAACACGCTTGATCTTCGGGATTCAAACGGAAATCCCTTAACTCCAAGCACGCACCTATTCAGGCACACCTATGGCAAAAAGCTCTGTGACCTCTTAAATGATGATGCCACAATAGCAGCACTTCTTGGGCATAAGTCCATAAGCAGCGTGGCATATTACAGGCAGATGAGCCCTAAGGTACTTGCAGAAAGCACAAAACCGGTAATTGATGCACGTAACGAAAAGATAAAGAAATTCAAGAAAGGATGGATGGAATAATGAACAACTACGACAACATGCTTCTTTCCAACAGGAAAGTCAGCGAAGAAAAAAAGATCCTTGCGATTGATACAATCCGTCGCATGGTAAAAGCAAACGAACATATCTCTATCGTGGAACTAACTAAATTAACAGGTCTATCCCGCTCATTCTTTTATAAAAACGAGCAGGTAAACGCTGAGCTTATGAAAGCTTTAAAGTCCCAGGAGGGAAAGGTCCTTACTTCCAGAAGGGATAAAACCTTAAATGAAGCCCTTAAAGAAACCGTAAGGCTCCAAAAAGAAGAGATTGACCGCCTGCGCATGGAAAAGAGCCAGCTTACCTTTGCTCTTAAAAGGCTTCAGGACGAGAAACAAAACGATGTTGATTTTGCACTTATTGAAAAACTTTAATTTACAAGGAGGATTTTAACCTATGGCAGCATATGTAATCGGAGTAGATGTAGGATACGGAAATACCAAGACATCACACAACTGTTTTTCTTCAGGAGTAAAGAAGCTCCCTGGGAAACCGCCCCTTGCTACAAGGGTAATTGAAACCACAGAAGGCTTTTATGCCATCGGGAACGGCAAAGTCTCAGTCCAGAAATCAAAGACCGAAGATGAAAACATGAGAGTCCTTACAATGGCAGCTATCGCTGAGGAACTTAAAAAGACCGGCACCACTGTTGCAGATGTACATCTTGGTGTAGGCGTTCCCCTTACCCGTATGGGTGCAGAGAAAAAAGATTTTGTGGAATACTACAACAAAAACCGTCGCCTTATCTTCAAATATGAGGATGTGCAGTACTCGGTGACTCTTCTTTCCGTTGATGTATTCCCTCAGGGATATGCAGGGATTGTCTCTTTCATGAAAGACTTCCACAAATCAGCCCTTGTCATTGATATCGGCTCCTGGACAGTGGATATCCTGCCTTTGACAGAATTTATCCCTGATCAGACTAGATGTAAGTCCCTTCCTCTTGGAACTATCACCTGCATGAATGACATCAACGAAGCTCTCCGCCAGAATCTCGGGCAGGAAGCTGATGAAACCACCATCAAGGAAGTCATGATCTACGGAACAAGCGATATCCCTTCTGACTACCTTGATATCATAAAGACAGGTCTTACATCCTATGCTACAAACCTCATGGATCAGATCAGAGCCTTAAACTTTAACTCTGACCTTACCCAGTTTATCTTTATCGGAGGCGGTGCAACCATCATGAAGCACTTCCTTTCAGAAGCAGATAAGAAAAATGCCCTTATCCTTGATGATGTATCTATCAACGCCAAAGGATATGAGGAGCTTATCCGTCACAAGATGGGAGGCAGGTAATGAACGTCAAAAGGAAGACCGTTCGTTTTCAAGACAATCTTTCAGATCTTGCTGCATACGATGCCATTACAGACTATAAGAAATACGGCTACCGCTCCGAAAGCCACATGGTAATTGAAGCGGTACGCCGCCTTATAGGTGAAGAGTCTGCATCCACTGATGCTGAAAAGCTAGCAGACCTTATAGCAGAAAGACTTTCCGGAAAGCTTACGCTATCTTCCCAAAACGCAGATACCTCTCCAAAAGAGGATACAAAAACAGAAGAGGCCGCCTTTGATGCGGCTCTCTCATTCCTTGATAGTTTCTAAAAAAAGCATGAGCCAGGAGAACATGTCTCTTGGCTCATTTACATTATTTTCCGCAATATACTTTTATAGCTTCAAAAACAAACTCCGCAGTTCCTTCGCCGCCCATCTTATCAATGTTATCCGTAAATTCACCACCTCCGGCATACATCTTTCCAAGGCCCACAAGAATCTCATTTGAACACTTATAAAAATGCTCGGTTATAAAGCCTTGAAGTTTCTTAACTTGATCCTGTACCTCTACAATGTCGGGATCCTTATCCTTCATGGTACCGAACTCCTCAAAGATCTTCATGAAATCAGCCATCATATGCTCTTCATCGCTCTTTGATCTATTCTTATTCTTTTCTTCAAATTCCTTATACTCAGGGGTCTTGCCCCACTGCTCTTTTGCTCTTTTAGCATATTCATCAAGCTTGCTGGAATCAAATGCTGTAAAATCCAAATGTCTCACTCCTCTCAGTTTTAGTCCTTTACACATGTCGATCAGGTTCTCGATATGCTCTTTCTTAAGTTCCAAGAGCCCTATCTGCTGATCCAGTGCTTTTCCTTTGTCAAAATCAGATCTGGTTATAATATCCTTTATATCTTTTAGCGGAAACTCCAGCTCCCGAAACAGTAAAATCTGTTGCAATTTTTCCAGAGCTGCATCGTCATACAGTCTGTACCCGGACTCCGTATACTCCGCCGGCTTTAAAAGTCCTATTTTGTCATAATACTGCAAGGTGCGTATACTCACTCCTGTCAGCTTACTTACTTCATTTACTGTCATCATGGCTCTCATCTCCTTCACGTGTAACTATACCATAAACTATTACGTAACGTAGGAGTCAACACTTTTTACAAAAAAAATTTGAGCCAGGGCATTCGCCTTGGCTCTCGTACTCATCTATTCTTTTTTACGTGACTGGCCATTGGTTTTTCCTTACACTCCTCAGTAACTATCAAATCTCCCTTTTCAATAATATGCATAACTCTTTCAAACAGGGGTCTATCGCCAACCATCAACTCTGATTCGCCCATAGTATCACCAACAAGCTTTGCAATAGTAAATGTCTCTGACTGTTTATCAATCTCACGATAAATAAAGCTATCCAAAAAATCCTCAGGGAGACTGACAAGATTTCCACTTACCATAAGCCTCATGGGAGCATTTTCTTTTTGAAGCTGCCTCCACCGATCTGTATATGCTATTATCTGTTCTTTTGATAAAGACTTCTCTAAAGAAAGTGCCTCATAGAATCTCCCCGGTTCAATCATTCCGGTTCCTCGGCAAAACCATTTTCCCTGCCAATAATCAGGCGGAATATAAACAGCGCTTACATTGGTATAGTACTTTTGTTTATCAAGAAAACTCATAAGCCAGTAAAACGAATTAAGTTCATCTGGTGCGCTACTATACCATATCCGAAGAGATGCACCTTCCTTTATTGCTTTCTTAAGCTCTTTTAAATTCTTCTGATTCTTCTTTTTTAGATCACTGACCCATTCATCTGCCAGACTTCCATGCTTATCAACAGGGTACATTTTGTTGATAGACTCATGCAGATACTGATACCTTTTATCTCCTGGGATCTTTTCAGATATATCACCAAACGCCAAGTCGTATTCAAAGCATAGGATGTCTGAGGACTTTCCTCCTATAGGACGACTATTATCCCATTTCTCAATCTGATTCCTGTTTATCTCTTCTATTTTCTCTTTTGGCAGGCCAACTTCGTCTTCAGACATAAGCCACGCCTTTGGACAATCCCCTATTCCTGTGTACTGAGCAACTTTCAGACTGCCCTGAGTGCTTGGACTAAATGCAATCTCTTTTTTCAAATCAAAACTCCTCTTGCCATCTAGCCTTTAGTATCCATCTGCACTTATTATAACATTGAATCTTGGCGGAACCACCATTTTAAGAATATTGCTGAACGAACTGTTCAAAGATTGGATTCTTTGTATGAAGCTTATAATCATCATGGCAAATAATCTCTAATACTGCATCCAAAACTGATGCCGTTGTTGTCTGCTCATGGTATTCATGCTCCTTCTTGTACTTATGCATCAATCTGACATATTTAAACTTATGGTCTATAAGAGGCATTATCACCCAATAATGACCAGTGTTCTTTGACTGTACCTCATACATCACGGGGTTCTCCGTTATTATATTAAAGTACGGATTCCCTAGCATCTCCTTATCCTTAGCTGTAAACATCCATCCTTACCTTCCTTTCATAAAACCAGACCTAATATTACAAACACTTATCTTTACTCCCTCATAATGAATCCTTTAATTTCCACATAAAACATACCTGTGTTTTGCGTTAGGCTTTTCAACCAGCACCAAAATTATTTCCACCACGGCAACACCGTCTTCTTCTTTTATAAATCGCTTAATTTCTCTCATTTTTCCTCCTTAATATTGAAAAGAAAGCAACGCCGGCACCAAAACAATCACCATAACCACTCCCAACATAAGCAGCATAGGAAATAGCAACTTTGTTCCTGCCTCTTCACTTTTCTTTAAAATTGTATTTTTTCTAATCACAAATGCATCCTCCGCTTCCCCTTCTAATATTTCTGCCAACCCTTTTGTACCTTTCCTCAAATTTTGTACCAGAATAGACATAAATTTACGATAGACACGCAAGTTGCATTTTTCTGCCATATGTTCGTAAGCACTTCGTTCCGGAACCCCATCTTGCATTTCATGCAGTAAAGTCAAAATTTCTTCATAGGCAGGCCGCTTCGGCATTTCCTTTCTTGCTATACGATTTTGATACTGTTGCCCAATTCGTTGAAATCCTTGATTTAAAGTCATACCCGCCCCAACAAGCAAGGACAATTGCAAAACAATTTCCGGGTAATCTTCCAAAAGAGCTTCCTCCCGCAGTTTCCTTTTTTCACGTACCGCTTCTTTCTCCTTCCAATTCATGAGTCCAACAAACAGGAGTCCTAAAAAAGGAAAACAAAGATATCTATGATCTTCCATAGCACTCCATGTTATTTCAGTTCCGGCCGCTTCCAGTGGAAGTGAAAAAATTTCTGTATTTTCCTCTTCTCCCTCTTTTTCCATATACGCATCATATTGACTCCAAAAAGTAGTTTGTGCTGTTTCCTGCTGCGGCAAAAAATATAGTGGCTGATATATAATGTCTTGATAATCTTCATAGGAAAAAGTCATTCGTAATTCCACTAAAATCCCTTCTTGTGGAATATTTTCTTCTTTTCTTTTTCCCTGTATGGTAACTACCTCATAGTTATCAAAATGGTATTCCGCTTCTATCAATCCATCTTGTAATTTTTTGGGCAACGTCAGATCCTTTCGTACTGCATCAGCAGAATCTCCGGAGGCAAACATTTGATCCATCACTTCTAGATAGGCATTGTGAAATAGCTGATTACGATCCTCTTCCCCATAAATCTGTTCTGGAATCGAAATCTCTACCTCCGTATCAATTCCAAATTCTTCCACCTGCATATGCAAAGTTTCTTTACTTACGCCATTTCCTGCTGCTTCTCGGATTCGTTCTATGGAAAAATTTTCAGACTCTTGTTTTTCTTTCATATAAAATACAAACGTCAACAACAGGAAGAGTAACAACACACCACCTTGTTTCCCATATTTTTTCCATTTTTTAACCATGGATTTTCACAATCCTCTCGCTCCAAATTACAGAAGCAAAATAAAGCAATAAATTTCCTGACATCACACAAACCCCCAACAAATTTCCATATAAGACAGCTAAAAATCCCGGTGACGTTACTTGTAAATAAAACAGAATAAACAACGGTGCTACACAAAGGATTTTTTGTTCCATCATTTTTCCGGACACCGCCAATTGTATTTCCATTTGTATTTCTCCCTTTTCCGCTAAACGACCTATTGTCGTGCGTATGACCGAAGAAATATCTCCGCCACCTCTTTTTGCAAATTGAAAAATTTGGCTAAAACTCTCTATATCCTCTACTCCACTTCGTAAAGCAAAATCCTCCAATGTCACTTCAATAGGCATATTCAACATCGTTCTTTGATTCATCTCATGAATTTCCTGCATAATATCGCTATCTGCGTCATAAATTTTTTCCAATCCCCGTTCTCCTTCTCGCCAGGCATTCTCCATAGAATACCCAGCTTGAAGGGCACCGGATACTTCTCGTAAAAACTCGCGAAAACCATTCCCTAATTCTATTTTTCGCTTCTCGATCCACTGATTTTCTCGTTTCTTTTTCCAATAGGGAAGCAGCAACAATTCCAAAAACATGCCGTAGGGAGCATGATAAAAAAGATGACAAAAAACTATAGTTATAGCTGTGGCTTCCAATAAGACTCTCCCGCTTTCTTGGATAGACCACTCGTAATGGTTATAATTCGGTAAATCCTGCTGCTTTGAGTTTTTCTTGATGAACCAATTCATGTTCGACAATCCACCTTCCTGCAATCTTTCCGGATTCCATTCCCGTTTCCTCAAATCGAAATAAGGGTTGTATCACAACCTCTCCGTTTTCCATCCCCAGCACCTCTGCAATCATCAAAAGCTTTCTACTTTTATCACGCAGTCTCCCAAGATGTATCAATATTTCTACACCGGAGGCTATTTGCGAACGAATGGCTGAAATCGGAATCTCCATTCCCATAAGCACCATTGTCTCCAGACGACTCAACATATCCTTGCAGGAATTGGCATGGCCGGTACTAATACTTCCGCTGTGACCGCTGTTAAAAGCAACGAGCATATCCGCTGCCTCCCCTCCTCGGCATTCTCCCACTATGATTCGATCCGGACGCATACGCAAACTAGATCGAATCAAATCACGAATTGTAATTGGAATTACATCCTGCTGGTTTGCATTTCTGGTTTCCAAACGTACCAGATTTTTTACGCTTTTTATCTGCAACTCGGCAGAATCTTCTATCGTGATAATTCTTTCATCCTCTGGAATAAAATTTGATAATGCATTTAGAAATGTGGTTTTTCCGGAACCGGTACCACCTGAAATAAAGATATTGTATTTTGCTATTACAAGTTTTTGTAGAAACGCTACTATTTCCTCAGAAAGCGAACCAAAATAGAGCAATTTTTCCATCGTAATCGGATCTTCCGGGAACTTACGAATCGTTAATGCCGGTCCATCTATGCTAATTGGAGAAAGCACCACATTGACTCTGGACCCATCTTCTAAACGGGTGTCCACTATAGGGGAGGCTTCATTTACGACTCGATTATTTTTTCCAACGATTTGTTGAATCACATCCTCCAGTTTTTCTTTGGAAGAAAAGGTTCGATCCCATTGATGAATTGCACCATTTTTTTCAAAAAAGATATGATTCTGACCATTGATCATAATTTCTGTCACAGTTTTATCATCCAATAATTGCTGTAACACATCGAGTTTACGAAAAGAATCAAAGAGTTCCTTGGACAGCAGTTGCCTTTCTTTTAAGGAAATGGGTTGTCGCTTCGCATATTTTGCAATCCATTCTTCTATAACCTCCCGGATTTCCTCATCCTGCAGTTCCTTGGAAGTATCAAAAGAAACATATATACGGTATTGCAACTCTTTTTTTAGATTATCCATACACAGCTCCATTTTGTAAAATTGCACTCCGTATAAACTCTCCAATTTCTCCCCACAAAAGGCTTTCTTGTAATTTTTCTTCTGTCTGAATATCCTTCAGATTCGCTTGTACATTCACATATTGCAAGCGTTCCAGCAAAGACTCTTCATGGAAAAAACGGATACAATTTTCAAATTGATGAATGCGACATTGATAAAAAAATCCTTCCTTCACCGGACAATAAATCCGACTACACTGTTTTAATACAGATAAAAACCCCGGAAACAGAACCCCTAGGTCCAATAGAATCACTTCATATTCCGTATATTCACACAGCATACGAAGTAAATTGAGGTAATCCTTTTCCTCCGCTTCATGCAAATTCATGGGATTATAGACCGGTGGAATATACTCTAAATGATTCTTCCTTTGAACCATTTTTTCCAATTCTCTAGAGAAGAAAGCTCCGCTCTCATATGTATAGCAGAACAAATCTCCTAGATCTCTTTCTTGATTCGTATTTTGAAGAGCTAGCATTCCTGCACAATCCATAAAATTCAAGTACAGCGTTTTCTTTTGTTCTCCCAATAGTTCTCCCAAAGTCATGGAAAACAGCATTTGTAACTCATGTTGATGAGGGGAATATACGCCAATGATTTCTTTTTTATTTTTTTGTATATAATCCTCTGCCTCATCTGATTCGTCCAGGTTTTCAAGAATTTCTTTGCGGATTTTTTCCGCCTCCTGATATCGAAAAACAACCGGAAAGCATTCCCACTTTTTTGGAACATCTCCTTCGCTGAAGAACAAAAATCTGGTCACCCCCAGTTGCATTTGTTCTTCATCCCAAAATTTTTCGGTCATAAGTGCTCCGTGATAAGTATTCGTTTTCATGCTTTCCCAAAACATTTCCGGATTAGAATAGTAGTAATAACAAGTACTACTGGAACTATGTTCTGTCAGATACCCCATCAATCGACATCCATAATCCTCATCTTCATCACAAATTGCAATTTTCATTTGATTCAAAATATTACCTCCCTTAAAAACACTCCAAGCAAAATGGGGAGTGAAAAATGAAGTTTGTTCTGAAAAGTACCACTATCCGGATAAGGCAAAATACGTTTTGCTTCTACGGAGGCATCCACATATTCCATAAATCGATTGATACTATCTGTTAATGTTTCGTTTTTGTAAAGCTGATACAAGCAACAGAAAAATGCTGCAAAGAAAATATACAGAAGTACGTCAAAGAAACTGTGGGTGCGATAAAAACTACCTACTAGGGATAATAGTTTCAGATCTCCGGCTCCAATGCCGCGAATGTGAAATAAATAGAAAAACAGAACAACCGGTACAGAAACATTTACAAGAAAGTAAAGGATTCCGTAGGAACCTCGCAAGTGAACCTGGAAGAACAATCCAACGAGAATGCCACTCACGATTAACCAGTTTCGAATGATACCCTTTTTGAAATCCATCCATACTGCCAGGGTAAGAAAAAGCAATAGGGACAAGCGCCATATCATGTATGTCATCACCTCTTTTCGTCGTAGGACGAGTATACTTCCCTTTTTTCCATTTTGTCTACACGTAAAAATTCACAAAAAAATCGGCTTCCCACAAAGAGGGGAACCCGATTCTTCTCGTAATTTCGAACTTTTTATGTGTCAAAAATGATTTTTTTAAAATTTTCTTCTCTTATGTTTAAGGATGATGTCCTAATAAAACATGGCAAAAATAGAAGCTCCTACCACAGTCATCAGACCGGAAACTGCAATGGAAAGACTGCTCATAGCACCTTCTACTTCCCCCATTTCCATGGCTTTCGTAGTACCAATGGCATGGCTGGCAGATCCAATGGCAATTCCTTTTGCTACAGGATGTGTAACTCGGAACAGTTTGCATACGAATTCAGCCATCATGTTTCCTAAAATTCCGGTGATAATAATCACGGCTACCGTAATGGTGACATAACCACCCAATTCCTCAGAGACACCCATACCGATGGCGGTGGTAATGGATTTTGGTAAAAGGGTCACATATTCTGCATGACTCAAGCCAAAGAGAATCGCTAAAATCAAAATACATCCCATACTGGTTAAAGCGCCGGATAAAATCCCAAGCAAAATCGCTACCCAATTCTTTTTTAGCGCTTCCATTTGTTGGTACAACGGAATGGCAAGGGCCACTGTGGCCGGAGTTAAGAAATAACTTAAATATTTCGCTCCCTCGTAATAGACTTCATAGTCGATATGAAAGATAAGCAGCACGACAATTGTTAAAATTATAGAAATTAAAAGAGGATTAAATATCGCTAATTTCAACTTATTTTTCAAGACAACACCGATTCCATAAGCAAGCAAACTTAAAAACACACCAAAGAATACAGAATCTACTACAAACTCATTCATGTCCATCCTCCTTTGTTGTTTTTTTGATTAACCACTGGGTAATCACTCCGGTGATGCCCATAACCACAACAGTAGAAACGACGGTAATCACTGCCACCGGTACCAGCATAGGTTGCAATACGCTCCATCCGGTAAGTAGGCCTGCTCCTGCGGGTATAAACATAACCGGCATAATCTCAATCAAATACAGACTGACATTTTCCACCTTTTCCAGAGAAATCACGCCGGTCATAAGCGCCGCCAACATCAAAACCAAGCCATAAATACTGGCAGGAATTGGTAAGGGCAACACTGCATGCAGGATTTCTCCTAAAAGGGATACGAACAATATGATTCCAAATTGTTTTAAATACTTCATATCCGTTCCTTTCTTCTAAAACAATAAAGCGACAGAATGTAACCATTCTGTCGCTTCAAGTATACACGCATCTATTTTATTCTACAAGGTTAATCGTTTGGCAGCTTCCAATGCCAATGGGCTTCTTACAGATTCTTCGTTTTCAAAGGTAATCTGTGCACATAGAAAACTGTTTTTCATTTTTTCTGCCGCAAATACAAGTCCGTTGTTTACACGATCCAATTTCGGATTATCAATCTGATCCGGATCTCCGCAAATTACAATCTTCGTTCCCATACCGGCTCTGGTAACCAGTTCCAAAATCTGACCAACCGTAGCGTTCTGTGCCTCATCAATGATCAGATAAGAATTGGAAATGGAACGACCTCTCATATAGGCCATGGAACAAATCTCAATAATGCCGGACATCATCATATCCTCAATCTGCATTTGAATTTGTCTTGGATCCTCTTCCTTGCACTTTGCTCGTAGCAAAACCTCCAGATTATCTGTAAATGGTGCAATCAAGGGGCTCATCTTTTCTTCCAAAGTGCCCGGTAAATATCCTAAGTCCGCATCTGACAAAATATTATTTCTGGTAATCATCACCTTGTTGTAGGTCCGTTCTCTTCTGGAATCATAGGTACGTTCCAATCCTGCCGCCAAACTCAGGAAGGTCTTTGCACAACCTGCCGGTCCTTTTAAAATTACTAACGGAACTTCTTCTGCCGGCGCCAACAATGCAGATAGTGCAAACTTCTGCGCCACGTTACGCGGAGTCACATTAAACGCACGAAGGGATTCATCGCGAATGATGTGTAACTCCCCTTTTCTGTAATAACAAATCGCTGTTTTTTGATCCGGATTGATATTGCTCTTTAGCAATAAGAATTCATTATCAATTAATTTTAACTCTTTTCCTTCTGCATCTTTTCCGGGATGTTCCACCTTGCCATCATGATAAAGTGCTTCTATGATTTCGTCGTCCATCAACACAATATTGCGACCGGTGTAGGTCTGATGCTCTTCCTGAATTTCCTCGTTTTTATAACCCTGCACCTCAACGCCACATACAATGGCATTAATACGCATCGAAACATCATTGGTAATTAATATCACCGGTTCTTTTGATTTTTTCGCAAGTGAAATCACGGAACTGATAATCCGGTTGTCCGGTGCTTCCAAAGAAAATCCCATAGGTAAATTGTCTTGATTTAACCCATTGGGTTCAATTGACAGAATACCGCCGTTCATCATGGGGATTCCTTTCAAATAATCTCCTTTTTCACGGAAGCTATCCAGAATTCGAATGGCTTCCCTCGCATGAAATCCGGTCTCACCCGGGGCCGTTTTGTGATGATCCAACTCCTGCAATGTGGTACCTGTGATGATGACCTCATTGTCTGCAAAACCAAAAATGGAATTCGGCTGCTGGATCAAAATGTTTGTGTCCAGTACATACTTTTTTCGCATAGGCAACAGCTCCTTTGCAGTATTCTATTTGATATTACTTGATACTTTTATTTTATCCTTTTTCAAGGAAAATGTCAGTTTTCTGTTTCTTAAAAGAATGTGAAAAAAGTAGTCATTTGGTATAATACAAATAACAAACACAAAGGAGAACCTTTATGCATATCTTATACTTAGATTGGCCCTGCTTTGGTCAGGATGAAATGCTTCGTACATTTCAATATTTAGGACATACCTACTCCGCTTTTTCTCATCCGGATTACAAAGAACGCATCAGCGATGATTTCCTAAAAGAAGCTGAGGCTTTTGCAAAATCCGAAGACTTTGACTTTTGTTTTTCGTATAACTTCTTCCCATTAATGGCGGAAGTTTGTCATAAATTAAATCTAAAATATATTTCATTGACATATGATAGTCCCTTCGTAAAGTTATACTCTTACCGTATTTCTTATCCCACCAATGTGGTGTTTCATTTTGATTCCTTCGAGGTGGATACTTTTCGAAAAGGGGGGCTTAAAAACATACACTACATGCCACTCCCTGTGAACAGCGAACTCATCACAGAGCTGCTTACTCTACCTTATGACAAAGAAAAAACCGACTGTGAAATTTCTTTCGTAGGTGCCCTCTATGATGAAGATCATAATATTTACGATCGCATGTACCAGAAGGTTTCTCCCTTCACCCAAGGATTCCTCTCCGGTCTCTTGGACGCTCAACGTAAAATTTCCGGCTACAACTTTATCCAGGATTCTCTCACGACCGGCATTTTACAAGACATGCAACAAGTAGAGCCCTACGAGCCCTATCCGGACGGTGCCGAAACCCTTGATTATGTGTATGCAGAGTATTACTTAAATCGTAAATTAACTTCTTTGGAGCGTCGTGATATTTTGGAAAAGGTTGCTGGCAAATACGAAGTATCCCTATTTACGCTAGACCCCAAAAGCCAGATTCCCGGAGTCGTAAACAAAGGTCCCGCCAGTTATTATTCTGAAATGCCTTTGATCTTCCACAACAGTGCCATCAACTTAAACATTTCTCTTCGTAGTATCAAATCCGGCATCCCACTTCGATGTATGGATATTTTTGGCGCCGGTGGATTTCTACTCACCAATTATCAGGCAGATCTTTTCCGTCACTTTGAGGCAGACCGAGATTTTGTTTTCTTTGAAGACGATAATGACCTTATGCGAAAAATCGAATATTATCTGAATCATGAAGACGAACGAAAAACCATCGCTGAAAACGGACATAAAAAAGCGATGCAAAACCATAGTTTCCTTTCCTGTGTGGAAGCCATGTTAAACATCGCATTTTCTTAAATTTATATTTAATTTATTGTTTTTTCAAAGTAATGGCGAGGATATTTCCCTCGCCATTATAATAATCCTCTATGCCAATACTTCTACGCGTTTTAATACGTCTTCTACCTGTTTTACCGGTACAATTTCTAATTTTTCTTTTACTTCATCTGCTACTTCATCCAAGTCTTCCACATTTTCCTCCGGAATAAACACTGTAGAAATACCTGCTCTTTGGGCTGCCATCAATTTTTCCGGCAAGCCACCAATCGGCATTACCACTCCACGAAGAGACACTTCTCCTGTCATAGCAAACTTTGGCGCCACCGGTTTTCCTGTCAACAAGGAAGCTAAGGCTGTGGTCATCGTAATACCGGCAGATGGGCCATCCTTTGGAACCGCACCCTCCGGCACATGAATATGAATATCGTTTTTCTCTAATACCTTCGCTTTATCCGGGAACATGGATTTCACAAGACTAATGGCAATCTGTACGGATTCCTTCATGACCTCTCCCAATTGTCCTGTAATCACAACTTTTCCACTTCCCTTTGTCAGCATGGTTTCAATAAACAAGATATCTCCACCCGCTTGCGTCCATGCAAGCCCTGTAACAATCCCAGGCTTCTTTTCTTCCAAAATACTATCATGGTGAATCGGTTTCATGTCCAAGTATTCTCTCAGTTTCTTCGGACTTACCGTAATGGATTTCTGCTCTTGGCGTACCAGTTTCACTGCAGCCACACGACATAACGTATCTAACCGCTTCTTTAAGCCTCGCACCCCTGCCTCCATGGTATAATCCGCAATAATGCTTCGCATCGCTTCTTCAGTCACCTTTAAATTGGATGCTTTGATTCCCATGTTTGTCATGGCTTTTGGAAGTAAATGTTTTTTCGCAATCTGATATTTTTCCGAAGCTGTATATCCCGGAAAATGAATGACTTCCATTCGATTCAACAATGGCTCCGGAATGGTATCTGTGGTATTTGCTGTACATACAAATAAGACATTTGATAAATCATAGGGCACATTCATATAGTGGTCTGTAAAGGTTCCATTTTGCTCCGGGTCTAACACTTCCAGTAAAGCACTGGCCGGATCTCCGCTGTAATCCTTGCTCAATTTATCCACTTCATCTAAAACCATAACCGGATTGGATACTCCGCTTCGCTTCATACCGTCCATAATACGTCCCGGCATTGCTCCTACGTAGGTTCTACGATGTCCACGTATTTCTGCTTCATCACGCACGCCGCCCAAACTTACACGGACATACTTGCGGTCCAAGGCCTTCGCAATGCTTTGCCCAATGCTGGTCTTACCGGTACCCGGTGCACCTACAAAAAGCAAAATAGAACCGGACTGTTCTTTTTTCAGATTCATAACCGCTATCTGTTGAAGGATGCGATTTTTTACCTTTTTCAGTCCATAATGATCCTCGTCCAAAATTTCTTCTGCACGTTTTAAATCAATTTCCTTCGCCTCTTCTTTTTTCCAAGAAAGCCCGGTCACGAAATCCAAATAATCATAGAGGGAGCCATATTCATGACCATTTTCTCCCTCCTGTTTCATGCGATTCAAAACCTTTTCCGCTTCGGTTTTCGCTTCCTCATTCATCTCTGCTTCTTCAATGGCTTTTTGGAACTTGCGTATATCAGAAACATTTTCCGGATGCATCTCATCCAGCTCTTTTTGTAAAAATTCCATTTGTTTTCGAATGGCATCCTCACGATAAAGCTTTTCATTGCTGGCTTCCTGTGCACTTTCTGCTTCCGATGTAATCTTGGCAATTTCCAGGTATTCATACATGGCTTTTTCCAAAAGAGAGGTGCGTTCTGCCACAGAGTCTGTTTCCAAAATCTGATACTTGTCCTCATTGGTATTGGTCAGCTGATAAGACATGGTAGAAACCATTTCTGCCAGGTTCTTCCACTGCATAATATAGGTTCTTGCCATAATTCCCCAACGAGTTCCCATAACGAATTTCAACATGGAATTCCGCAACGCATGAAAACGCTGTCTCTGCTCTTCTTCTGTAATATCCTCTTCATCCTGACGTTCTTCAATATCTGCGGTAATGTTTCCGTCTTCTACTTGAATATCGGTAATATCTACACGACATACAGTTTGAATACCATAATTGCCGTCTTTATCTAAACTCTCAACGACACCCTTCACTCCAATGGGATAAAAATCTGCAGGTGTCACATCTTCGCTTGCAATATCATCCTTTAACATCAGGAAAAGGATTTCATCGCCCACTGCGGCTACTTCTTTGACGTTCTCCTCAAAATACTCTTGAGAAAAATAAAAAGTGACATCCGGGACAACAATGATGTTATAAATTGGTACTGTAATCATAGCCTATCTCCTTTCCCTTTGTTAGCACTCTAACTTATCGAGTGCTAAATATCTTTCATTATACTCCTATGAAATTGTCTGTCAAGTTCCCCACGTGACAGAATTCCTCCCATTCGTTAAAATAAAGATGTATCATGCCGAAATGAAAGGAGCATATTATGCGTTTACTTTATGCTGAGGATGAAAAAAGTTTATCAGATGCTGTGGTCGCAATTTTGGAACACAGCAATTATTCTGTTGATGCAGTTTATAACGGCCGGGATGCCTACGACTATTTAATGGACGGAAACTATGACGGGGCAATTCTCGATATTATGATGCCGGAAATGGACGGGTTAACGGTATTAAAAAAAATTCGTGAAGAGGGCCTGTCACTTCCGGTTCTTTTACTTTCTGCAAAAGGCGAGGTAGACGACCGTGTAGAAGGTTTGGACTGTGGTGCTGATGATTATCTTCCAAAGCCCTTTGCTTCCAAGGAATTATTGGCCCGTATCCGCTCCATGCTTCGCCGTCAGCCGGAATTATCCGATGATACCTTACAATTCTCCGATTTATCCTTAAATCGTAGCAATTTTGAATTACAAGGTCCTACAGGTACTTTAAAATTAGTCAATAAAGAATTCCAAATGATGGAAATGTTTTTATCAAATCCCAGTCAAATTCTTTCTGCAGATCGTTTTTTTGAAAAAATCTGGGGATTGGATTCTGACGCAGAAATCAACGTGGTATGGGTAAATATTTCCGGACTACGCAAAAAATTACAAACGGTAGGCTCTACCGTAGAAATTAAAGCGACCCGTGGTGTAGGTTACTCTTTGGAGGCAAAAGCATGATTAAACAAATTCAAAAAAAGTTTATTCGCTTAGCAATGATTTCTATCATTTCCGTTTTACTGCTTTTAATGGCAGTTATAAATTTTGCCAACTATTTAAGTAAGGATGCGGAATCCAGTCGCATTCTTACCTTCTTGGTAGAAAACAACGGTTCCTTCCCCAAAATGGATTTCCAGGAACCGGTTACGGAACCGGATGACCTTCCGGATAACGAGATTCGAAATTTGCACAAAACCTTTACAGCAGAGACACCCTACGAAACCCGTTTCTTTACGGTTACCCTTACCCTCGATGGCAAAATCGTCACCGTAAACACCGGGCAAATCGCGGCCATTGACTCTTCTGAAGCCATTGAAATCGCCCAATCTCTTTATAGTTCCGGGAAAAATAGTGGCTACTATTCTGATTACAAATATGCAGCCACCCTAACAAACGACACGATTCTTTATGTATTTATTGATTGCAGCAACAACATTAGCTCTGTTCGTACTTTCTTATTACATAGTTTAGCCGTATCCTTCGTTGGAATTATTGCGATCTACTTATTACTTCGTATTTTTTCCAAAAGAATTTTACGGCCAATCGAAGAAAGTTACCAAAAACAAAAAGAATTTATTACGAATGCCGGTCACGATTTAAAAACGCCACTTGCAGTCATCACTTCCAGTCTGGACGTTTTAGAATTAGAAGAAACAGAAAACAAATGGATTCATAACATTCGGGAACAAACCAAAAAACTTACCGTGCTAACACAAAACCTCATCCAATTGGCACGTATGGAAGAAGCGCAAAGCAAAGCTGAATTCCAAAAAATTTCACTCACCGATTGTATGAAAGAAAGTTTATTTTCCTTTATCCCACCGGCAGAACAGAAAGGACTTCTTTTCCAGACCACCTTGGCCAATGACTGTTATATACAAGGAGATGTCAACTCTATGCATCAACTCTTTGATATTTTAGCTGACAACGCTTTGAAATATTGTAAAGAAAATGGGACCATTTCTTTCTCCTTGCAAAAAAACGGAAAGCATTTTCTCATTATTGCAGAAAATCCTGCCGAGCATTTGCAGGCAGGAAATATGGATGCTGTATTTGATCGGTTTTATCGAGAAGATTCCTCCCGCAATCAAACCGTCTCCGGTTTTGGCATTGGACTTGCTATGGCACGCTCCATAGTCTATGCACACAATGGAAAGATTCATGCTGAAAGTCCGGATGGAAATATCTTCCGTATTACCATTCAATTCTAGTTTACATTTTATTCAAATTTTTCTTTAAGTTCATTTTAGGTTCATCCCTTACTCTTGTATCAACACAAGCAGAAAGAAGGGATATTATGAATCAAAAAATATTATCACTTATACTAGCCAGTTTATTATTAGGAAGTTTAACAGCTTGCTCTTCTTCTACTGATACAGCAGAAGAAGAGACAGCTACTATTTATACAGAAGAAGATTCTCATTTCGTTGACGAAGATTATGAAGTCGGCTATTCCGACTATGAGACAGTATCCTTAGAAGATGATGCCTCCACCTCCGACGGCGAACATGTTACTATAGATGGCAATACCATCACCATCACAAGAAGCGGCACATATTTATTAAGTGGTGATTTAAGTAACGGACAAATTATAGTAAATACCAGTGATTCCGGAAGTGTGCAACTGGTCTTTGATAATGCAAGTATCCATTGCACTCACTCTCCACCTGTTTCCGTCACCTCAGATACAACCGTTTATATCACCACCGCTTCCGACTCCGTTTCCACCCTAAGTTCTGACGCATCGGACGGTGTCATTTATACGACAGGTACCATCACTTTAAATGGATGTGGAACTCTGGTTTTGGATGCTACTGCCGGCAATGCTGTAACCTCACTTGGCACCATTAAAATCACCAGTGGTGACTATGACATTACTGCAGCGAACACCGGATTTTACGCAGAAGAAAACCTCTATGTGGCAAGTGGCTCTTTTCTGTGTGACTGCGATACCACTTCTTTTTATGCAGTAAAGGATTTGGATATTTCTTATACAAGCCTTACAGATGCCTGATCCTTACTGCCAAAAAGTTTTCATCCTAGGATATAAACTCTGAAATTCTGCATATTTTGCAGCATATTTTTCCACCAGTTCCGGCTGCGGTTCCAAGATGGATTTTACTTTTACAATTTTTTCACAAGCCGATTCTACGGAATCATATTCTCCGGATCCCACTGCGGCTAAAATAGCTGCACCATATCCCGGACCTTGTTCCATTTCCGGCAATTCCAAGGTGATATTCAACACAGATGCCAGAATCTTTTGCCACAATTCACTTTTCGCTCCACCGCCGCATAATTTGCTTGCACGCAAGTTTACACCGCCCTGTCTCGCAATCTCCAATGAGTCCCGAAGGCCAAAGGCCACGCCTTCCAAGACTGCCTGCGTCATCATTTCTCTTGTGGTATCCATAGACATACCCACAAACATTGCCCTTGCCTTTGGGTCATTATGAGGACTACGCTCCCCCATTAAATACGGCAAAAAAAATACCGGGTTTTCTCCCAAATGCGGAATGTTTTCCTGCTCTTTTTCATAAGCTTTCGTTTTTAAGATTTCCTCCATCCACCATTTATTGCAGCTGGCCGCAGCCAACATGCATCCCATAAAATGGTATCCACCATCTGCATGACAAAAGAAATGTAATGCATTTTTTTCATCCACAGAAAATTTCTGCGAAGGAATAAAAATTGTTCCGGAAGTTCCCAAGGATATATTGCAGGTTCCTTCCCCCACAGTTCCGGTTCCAATGGCAGCTGCTGCATTATCCCCTGCGCCGGCAATGATTTTCACATCTTCCGAGAATCCCAAATCATCTGCCAAGGATTTTTTTAAAGTACCTACCACTTCATAACTTTCATACAAACGTGGCAACATGGTTTCTTCCAGATGACAAATTTCCAACATTTTTTTACTCCAGCATTTCTGCGCAACATCCAAAAGCAACATACCGGAAGCATCGGAATAATCCGTGGCAAATGCACCGGAGAATCTGTAAATCAAATAGTCTTTGGGCAACATAAGTTTCTTTACTTTTTCCCAGTTGTCCGGCTCTTGATTTTGCATCCACAAAATCTTTGGCGCTGTGAATCCGGCAAAAGCAATGTTTCCGGTAGCCTTAGATAATACGTCTTTCCCAACCACCTCATTTAAGTAATTGGTTTCTTTTTCCGTTCTTCCATCGTTCCACAAAATTGCCGGTCGGATTATTTGATCCTCTTGATCCAACACCACCAGCCCATGCATCTGTCCGCCAAAACTGATTCCTGCCACCTTCTGTTTATCTATGTCCTGTGTCAGTTCTTTTAAACCACAAATGGTTTGTGTCCACCAGTCCTCCGGATGTTGTTCGGACCAACCGGACTGCGGAAACAAAAGTGGATATTCTTTACTTACAATTTTTTCTATTTTCCCTTCTCCGGTCATCAGCAGCAATTTCACTGCTGATGTTCCCAAATCAATTCCCACATAATACATCGCTGTCTCCTATCCTTCCTCCTAAAATTCTGCATACTTTTTCTTTCCGAATTCTCTTAATTCCAAGGGTTTTCTGTCGGGTAACGCTGTGATTTTGGCTGATTATAACCAATCTCATTGACACCTACCCCGATGTATTTCATCACTTCATACAAGGTCTTTCCATAATGTCCGAAGGCAACGGCTCCATGATGTGGAAATCCTTTTTCAATCAACCAATGACGATAAAACCGTCCCATTTCCGGAATTGCGAAGACACCAATGGAACCAAAAGACCGTGTAGCCACAGGAAGCACTTCCCCTTGTGCAATATAAGCACGCAGCTGATTATCCGCAGTAGACTGCAAACGATAAAAGGTGATTTCCCCCGGAGCGATATCTCCCTCTAAAGTTCCATTTGTCACCTCTACCGGTAAGGATCTCGCCATGATTTTTTGATTTCGCATTTCGCAAAACGCCAATTTCTTGGAACTGGTATTTCCACAATGGAAGCCCATAAAGGTATCCTCCAGCTTGTACGGAGTCTTGTTTTGAATTTCTGCTTCATACATATCTCTTGGCACCGTATTGTTAATATCCAAAAGTGTCACCACATCTTCTGACACCACTGCACCAATAAACTCAGACAAGCAACCATAAATATCCACTTCACAAGACACCGGAATTCCTTCTCCGGTGAGTCTGGAATTTACATAGCAAGGAACAAATCCAAACTGAGTTTGGAAAGCAGGCCAGCATTTTCCGGCAATTGCCACATACTTGCGATAGCCTTTGTGCTCCTTAATCCAATCCTTTAAAGTCAATTCATACTGAGCCAATTTTTCCAAAACTTCCGGTTTCTTATTTCCTTCACCCAATTCTTTTTTCATATCTTCCACAATTTCCGGGATACGGGCATCTCCTGCATGTTTCTGATATGCCTCAAACAAATCCAATTCCGAATTTTCCTCTATTTCTACGCCCAAATTATACAGCTGTTTAATCGGTGCATTACATGCCAAAAAATTGGTTGGTCTTGGGCCAAAGCTAATGATCTTTAATTCCGAAAGCCCAAGAATCGCTCTTGCAATCCCTTCAAACTCATGGATCATATCTGCACATTCTTCTGCAGTGCCTACCGGGTATTCCGGAATATACGCCTTCACATTGCGAAGTTGTAAATTGTAACTGGCATTTAACATGCCACAATAAGCATCGCCTCTGCCATCCAACAAGGAATCCCCGGATTCCTCTGCTGCAGCGCAAAACATTTTTGGCCCTTCGAAATGTTTTGCCAGCAAAGTTTCTGAAATTTCCGGTCCAAAATTTCCGAGATAAACACATAGCGCGTTACAGCCTGCTTTTTTCACATCCTCCAATGCCTGCATCATATGAATTTCACTTTCTACGATACAAACCGGGCTCTCATAAATATGTGCTTCTCCATATTTTTTCTTATATGCTTCTACCAAGGCTTTTCTTCTGTTTACCGATAAACTTTCCGGAAAACAATCCCTTGATACTGCAACAATTCCTATTTTTACATTTGGCATATTTACCATGTTCGTTTCCTCCCAAAAAAAAATCTTTTTTTATCCTCTTTGGTTAAGAATAACAAAGAGTCCTAAAAAAAGACTTGAAAAATTATACGAGAAAACCTTAATTTTTTGACCTGTTTTTTTCTTGTTGTTTTCGATATTCACTGGGCAACACCCCATATTGCTTTCGGAACGCATCCGAAAATGCCTTTCCATTTGGAAACCCATTGGCCACTGCAATATCTAAAATTGCATGCTTGGTCTCCTCCAATTCACGGGCTGCATGCTCCATACGAACACTCAGCAAATATTGTTTAAACGAAATCCCTGCATATTTTTGAAACATACGTGACAAATAGGCGGTGGAATACCCAAATTCCTTAGCCAAGGATTCTAAAGTCACTGTGTCTCCATAGTGTTCCTTCAGATATGCAGTAATGGGCGACAACTTTTGTAATTGTCGATTGCTATGTATAATTTCCGGATGTACCTGCAACTTCCGATATTTGGTCACCAATAAGTACAGTAATTCATAGTACAAGCTAAGCACCTGAAAATGACTGCCATTTTCCGCTTTTCCATCAATCAAAAACATTTCCTGTAAAAGCAAAAATACTTTCTGATCGTCTTCTCGATCACTATGGGAAAACCAGATAAAATCCTCATCTGTAAAATAACCGACAAACTCCTGCTGCGGAATCTGAAGCACCACCGTTCGATTTGGCTTTTTGGCTTGAATACTATGGACCTCATTGCTATTTACCAAAACAAACTCTCCGCCTTTTAATGGAAAGGTTTGATCCTGTAAGGTAAATTCCAATCCCCCCTCCCATAAAGCAAAAATCTCTATGGAATGATGCCAATGTTTTTCTCTTATGTAATTTCCTTTTTCCCCTTCAAAGGCAAACATTTTAAAAGGATATCCTTCATTTGCCACTATCACTTCATATGGGTATTCCTTTTGATTCATAGCATTTCCTGCTTCCCTTCTTACTACTCCTATTGTACAAAAATCCAGAAAAAAAGGGAAAGCAAATTTCTTTGCTTTCCCTTAAAAATTTCAGTTAAGATTTCTTATGCTTTTGTAGCATACATGAAATACTTCATACCGAATACTGTGCAGTATACGTTATCTACGTTGCTCTTCATCATATAGATGTCGTTGTAGTAGTAGATCGGGATAACTGCCCAAGTGTTCATTAAGATATCTTCTGCTTCATGAAGAAGTTCTGCACGTTCTGCAAAATCAGTTGTTGTGTAAATTTCTGCAATAAGTGAATCGAACTCTGTCCAATCCGGAGCAGCTGAGCTATCTGACTTACCAAACTGAGGATCGTTGTTTCCTGAAGCTGTAGTAAAGAGCTCTAAGAAGTTGATTGGATCATCATAGTCAGCAACCCATCCTTCACGAGCGAAGGTGTAGTTACCATTCTTACGATTCTCTAAGAATACGTTCCAGTCCTGAGTTTCGATGGTCATTTCGATACCAACGACTGCAAGGTCAGCCTGGATAGACTCAGCAACTGCCTGATGTCCTGTATTCTCGTTTAAGATGTATGGAATAGAGATTGCTGGGCTTACAGAGTAAGTGCCATCTCCATTGTCTGTAAATTCATATCCACAACCTTCTAATAATTCGATCGCTGTTTCAACATCAGTTGTTGTAGCATCATAGTAAGAAATGTCATCTGTCTTGAAGATTCCACCGTTACCATCTGACATACCAGCCGGTACGAATGAATCAGCAACTTCCTGACCAGTCTGTCCTACAGTATCTACGATCCACTGTCTGTCGATCAATAAGCTGATTGCGTGACGGAAGTCAGCAGCCTGCTCTACAGTAAGTCCATCGAATAAATCAGAATCTACGTTGAATGCAACATAGTATGTTCCAAGCTGATCAGCGATGTAGAATTCATCACTATCAATTACAGATGCGATTTCATCTGTAGGAACAGAATCGATGAAGTCAAGGTCTCCACTGTTGTATGCTGCATAAGTAGCTGTATCATCAGCAGAAAGCATGAAATCTAATTCGTCCATAGTTACATTTTCAGCGTCATGATAATATTCGTTCTTTGTATATACCATGCTCTCGTTGTGTGACCATGAAGTAAGTACATATGCACCGTTGCAAACAAATCCAGCTTCCTGAGCCCAAGCACCAGGTGTGGTTCCATCTGGATTAGCAGCTTCTACATCTGCCTGATATACAGGATAGAATGTAGGGAATGCAAGTAATGATGTAAAGTATGGGCAAGGACTAACTAATGTGATGGTTAATGTATAATCATCATCTGCAGTTACAGCCAAGGTTCCATCATCGTTACGAGCGATTGCATCGAAAAGATAAGCATAATCAGCTGCAGTTTCGTCAGCGATTACACGGTTCCAGCTATAAACGAAATCGTTTGCTGTAAGTTCTTCTCCGTTGCTCCACTGAGATTCGATCATTGTAATCTGATATGTAAGACCATCTTCAGATACGGTTGGCATATCTGTTGCAAGATCCGGAACAATGTCTCCATTCTCATCATAAGTGTAAAGACCTGCGAAAGAGTTAACAATTAATGTTCCTCCGTCTACAGAACTGTTCAAAGCCGGGTCAAGATAATCCGGTTCTGAAGCTAAATTGATATACAGTACATTTGTGTCTGTATTTGTAGCAGTTGCTGCTACAGTTGTTGCTTCTGTGCTATCTGCAGATGCAGAAGAGTCAGTAGCGCTGGAACCGCACGCTACAAGACTTAAAGTCATAGAAGCAGCTAGTAAAACTGATACTAACTTTTTCATATCGTTCCTCCTATAAAAGTAAAATATATGTTTCTCCCTATTGGGTTGAAACCTACTTATTCCAACATGCGACTAAGTGTCCGTTTCCTCTGTCGGTAAGCTGTGGCATCTCCGCTGCACACTGCTCTGTTGCATATTTACAACGTGTACGGAATGGACATCCTGTTGGCATTCTTAATGGGCTCGGAACATCTCCCTCTAAGATGATTCGCTGACTCTTTCTAGCGGTTTCCGGGTCAGGAATCGGTACTGCTGATAACAAACTATTGGTATACGGATGAATCGGATTCTCATTTAATTCGTCCGCATCTGCGATTTCCATCATTTTTCCTAAGTACATAACCGCAATACGATCGGAAATATGATGTACAACTAATAAATCATGGGCAATAAACAAATATGCAACGCCAAGTTTCTCCTGCAACTCTTCGAACATATTTACAACCTGCGCCTGAATGGAAACATCCAATGCAGAAACTGCCTCATCACAAACAATGAATTTCGGATTTACCGCAAGAGCTCTTGCAATACCGATACGCTGTCTCTGTCCACCGGAAAACTCATGTGCATAACGCATGGCATGTTCTGCATTCAATCCTACGGTTTCCATCAAGGACAAAATCTTTTCTCTACGTTCTGCCTTTGTAGAATACAACTTATGAACATCCAAAGGTTCTCCAATAATGTCTTCTACAGTCATACGCGGATTCAAAGAAGAATATGGATCCTGGAAAACCATCTGCATTTGCTTTCTATAAGGAAGCATATCTACGTCCACTTTCTTTCCGTAAATCGGCTTTCCATCTGCACCTACTATCTGCTTTCCATTTTCGTCATATTGCTCTCCACTGTCAAATAAAACGTCTCCATCGAAGGTAATCTTACCGGCTGTCGGCTGATACAAACGAAGAAGAGTACGTCCTACTGTGGTTTTACCACAACCAGATTCTCCTACAAGGCCTAATGTCTCTCCCGGCTTAATTGCAAAAGAAACATCATCTACTGCCTTAAGTGGAATCTTCTTAAATCCCTGTTGCACAGGGAAGTATTGTTTTAAGTGTTCTACTTTAAGTAAGTATTCGTCTTTCTCACTCATTTTTTACTTTTCCTCCTGTGCTTCATACATATCTTTAATATTCATCCAGCAACTTGCCAAATGATCTTCACCAACCCAAATTTCTTCCGGCTTTTCTTTCAAGCAAATCTTCATCGCTGCATCGCAACGAGGACAGAAAGCACATCCTTCCGGCATATTTAATAAGTTGATTGGTGTACCACCGATTGGAACCAATTTTTCGTTCATGTTTTCCTTACGTGGAATGGAACGAAGAAGTCCCTTTGTATATTCATGCTTTGGATTGTAGAAAATAGCATCCGCAGTACCGCGTTCACAGACACGGCCACCGTACATAACCAAAATTTCATCACACATACTTGCAATAACACCAAGGTCATGTGTAACCATGATAATGGCCATTCCCATTTTCTTCTGTAATTCCTGCATTAATTCCAAAATCTGAGCCTGAATGGTAACGTCAAGAGCGGTTGTAGGTTCATCCGCAATCAAAATATCCGGCTCACAGCAAAGTGCCATAGCGATCATTACACGCTGTCTCATACCACCTGATAACTCATGTGGATACTGCTTCATACGACTTTCCGGCTCATTTACACCAACTAAAGTCAACATTTCAACAGCACGTTCTCTTGCCTGTTCTTTGCTCTTATCTGTATGAAGCAAAACTGCTTCCATTAACTGATATCCAACAGTAAAAACAGGGTTCAAAGAAGTCATCGGATCCTGGAAAATAATAGAAACCTTTTCTCCACGGAACTTCTGCATCTCGCCTTCAGACAATTTTGACATGTCTTTTCCGCGATAGCGTACTTCACCTTCTGTAATTTTTCCTGTTTCTGCCAAAATCTTCATAATAGAGTATGCGGTAACGGATTTTCCGGAACCGGACTCTCCTACGATACCAAGGGTTTTTCCCGGTTCTAAGTTGAAGGAGATTCCGTTTACTGCACAGACTTCACCAGCATCTGTGAAGAAACTGGTATGAAGATTATCTACTTCTAATAAATATTTATTCTCTTCACTCATTTCTTCCATCTCCTAACTTAATTTTGAATCGAAGGCATCACGAAGACCATCACCAAGTAAGTTCAATGCTAATACGATCAAACAAATAATGACTGCCGGAATAACCAAACGATATGGATAAGACTGCATACCGTCACGAGCTGCATTTGCCAAACTTCCCAAAGAAGTAAGGGGCGCAGATACACCAAGTCCAAGGAAGCTCAAGTAACTCTCTGTAAAGATTGCACTTGGAACCTGAAGGGCTGTAGTGATGATAATTACGGATAAACAGTTTGGAAGAATATGACGGCGAAGAATACGGCTATCTTTTGTACCGATACATCTTGCTGCAAGTACATATTCATTATTCTTAATGGTAAGAATCTGACCACGAATCAAACGAGCCATACCTACCCAATAAAGCAATGCGAATACCACGAACATGGAAATCATATTGGTTCCCAATTTCGCGAATACAGTACCTGTCAAGGCACCTTCCAATACCTGATTCAATACTACGGATAACAAAATGATAATCAACATATCCGGCAAAGAGTAAATAATGTCTACGATACGCATCATAACCATATCCACTTTTCCACCGAAGTATCCGGCAATAGAACCATATAAAAGTCCAATGATAAGTACCATAACAGCCGCTACAATACCAACGGACAAACTAACTCGGGTACCATAAACCACACGGATAAAGTAATCTCTACCAAGACCGTCAGTACCAAAAATATGTGGGAACAATTTTTCCCCTGTTTCTTCCATATACTGTGTCTCCAAAGTAGAGTACTGGAATGGTGCTAAGTTTGCAGCACCTTTATCTCTAACGCCATCCACGGAAATAATCTGTGAATAGGTATATGGACATACGTGAGGTGCAATAATGATAATTGCAATAATAAGAAGTAATACAACAATACTTCCCATAGCAAGCGGGTTCTTACGAAGTCTTCTCATACCATCTTTAAAGAAGGTTGTGGACTCACCCATAACATCCTGCTGTTTCTTTTCTTCTTCTGTTGCTTTTTCAAAATTCTTAGAATTGAACTTGCTCAAATCTACCTGAGCAGATAAGAACTGTTTCTTTTTAAATTCTGCATTTTCGTTGCTTTGCATGACTTGTCCTTTCTACTCCCTTTAGTTAAATGTAATTCTTGGATCTACAATCTTGTATGCAATATCTGTTAAGAGGTTTGCAATAACCATCAATATTGCAAGGAACAAAGTTGTTGCCATAATGGTTGTGTAATCACGGTTTGTGATACTGGTTACAAATGCGGTTCCAAGACCACCGATTGTAAAGATATTCTCTACTACCATGGATCCGGTCAAAATGTAGGCTACCATCGGTCCAACATAAGTAATAACCGGAATCAACGCATTACGAAGAGCATGTACGAAAATAACTTTCACACGGGATACACCCTTTGCTCTTGCGGTACGTACATAATCTTGATTTAACGCATCCAACATACTTGTTTTTGTCAAACGTGTTATGTAGGCCATCGGATAAACAGAAAGGGCTATAATCGGCAAAATGTAATTGTGGCTGGAGGAAGACCATACAGGAATCCATTTCAGCTGTAAACAAAATACCAACATCAACAGAGTTGCCAACACGAAAGAAGGCATCGCTGTACCAAGTGTGGTAAAGAACACAATTAATCGATCCGGCCATTTGTTTCTGGTTAATGCGGCAATACTACCAAGTACAATTCCTACAATAATCGCAAGAATTGCTGCCATTCCACCAAGTCTAGCAGAAACTGCAAACTTGGAAATCATATCGGTCCAGATATCTCTTCCCGAATGCAAAGAAACTCCCCAGTCTCCGTGCAGAATATTATTCATATAGAGAAGATACTGTTGCCATACAGGCTTATCAAGGTTGTATCTGGCTTCCAAAACGGCGATTGCTTCCGCACTGGTTGCTTTCTCTTTATTAAATGGTCCACCCGGAATTAATTCCATTACGAAAAAGGTAATGGCACTGACAATAATAATGGATAAAATCGCCAGCAGTACTCGTTTTACAATGTACTTACGCAAAATATTTCACTCCTATCATCTTTGTCGCTTTGACGTTTTACTTAAGTAAAGCAAAAGTTATAGTAAGTATAACCATGTAATTTTTTTCAAAAAAAAATGCAGTCCTATTTCTCTGCACCTCTTCGTACTAAAATCACATCTTTATCAAGTTTTCAAAGCACCTTAGAACTATACAATACTATGCATAAAAAGTCAAGGGGAAAAAGACATTTGTTTTTCCCACAAGGACATTAGGGGTATTTATGTCCCTCGAAATACTGTAAAAATGTCTTATTCCATTCCTTATAAGAGTCTTTTGTCTCATTTCTCATGGTGTTTTCGTGCAATAAACTGATTTTGTCGCTCGAGAGCAGACATGTGCGATATCCCGCCTCTCGCATTTGTATCACCTGACTGATATCGTAATAATGCCAGCCGGTAAAAACGTCCTCTAACCACGGCAAATCCACGGATGTTGCTAAAAATACTCCATCCAAAGCCTCTCCATCCGTTAGTAAATCTCCCTTTCCTTTTTGAACGGACTTTAAAATATTCAAAAGGCCATCTTGGTAAAGGTTTAACCGGCTATTTTCAAAGCTTTCCTCCGCCCAGAAGCCACTTTCCTTTAATTTGGGTGCACCAAATACCCCTAGCATCCCAATAGATGGATTTTTTTCAAAAATTTCCATCACAAGCCCCGGCAATTCCCAATCCAATAAAAATGTGTCGTGATGCATATATATTTTCATTTTTGCATCCGTATGCATCATCCCATAATTATATCCGGCTGCCATAGACGGAGCACCCCAAATGGGCAGAATCTCCCCTTGCACTCCCTCCGGCAACTGCATATGTTCTATATAGAAAATACACTCCTCCGTATAGCTTTCATCATTGGTGCAAAACAAAAAAGCCAGTTTTTGATTCGTCTGACGCTTTGATGCCTCTTCTGCTCCATCCCCGTAATGCAGCAGGCGCACCGGCCATTCGTTTTTCTTTGGGACATTTGACCTGCATGTCTCATCCCCATAAATTCCCTGTTCTTTGAACCAATGACCATATGCTGCAAGGCCCTGTGCCAACTCCGGAACTTCCTTTCCAATCAGACTTTCTAATTGAAAAAAAACATCTCCCAACACTTCCGGACGCACACTATATTTTCCAATGACTGCCACAAAATCCAAGGTAGGATTCACTTCCTGTAAAAACGCAAGCCAAGCTTCCTTGCTTTCCTGTCCAAAGCCAAACCAAATTCTGCGAAACAAGAAACGCAAACGTTGCTCCACCGAATAAAAAGCTTTTACGCTTCCTTCATATAGACTGCAACAGTTCTTTTTTTCGTATACGGATTCCGGCAAATGATTCTTTTCTGCCAAAGTAATTTCCAGCATCATAAAAAGAAGCATATTGTCCTCCGTTAAAACGGCCTTTACACGATCCGGATTTTGATCATACAAAATCTCCCACGCGCAGGTATATGCTTCTTCCACAGAAACGCCCTGCAACAACTCCTGTAACAATTGTTGCAAAGCCTTTCCACTTTCTGTATTTGTCAATTGGGCTTCTTTGCAATATGCAAAAAACTGCTCTTTATATTTTGCCATAATACTCCTACTGTTCTTCGGATAGTTCCTCCCTGGGAGTCAACTTTCCAAAAATACGATCAAAGAATAATTGGAACACAAACACCGTTGCTGACGGCAGTAGAAAAACAAAAAATGGCGAATACATCACGATGGTAAAACACAGAAGCAGCATCAATAACATCACAAAGGAAATCGGAAAATGCGCAATCGTCAAAGCTAAACTGTTTTTCAAAATACTCTTATCATCCTGTGCAAAATAGGATTGATAAGCGAAGGTATACAATGCCCAAATCAGCATATATAACATACCAAAATAAAACATATAATAAAGAACGCCATAGATCTTATTTTGCATCATGGCCTGTTCCATAATCACGTGGTCCAAAAACAGCACAATCGCCAACCCCAATTGTACCAGCCACATACGGGTCGACTGCTTCCATTCTTTTTTCCAGGTACTAATAAAATTCCGCCACACATAGCTTTCGTTGTTGCGGATTACTTTACGAACGACAGTAAACAAACAAGTCGTAGAAGCTCCGATTGTCACAATCGGCAAACTAAACAACAGCCACAACAAACTGGCATAAAAACAATCTACAATTTTATTCATTACGGTAGAAAATTTACTATCATAAGAAAACATAAAAACCCCTCTTTCTAAAAACCTCTCCACCTTTTTTCATTGTATCAAATGATACTTCCGAAAAAAAGAGGAGAGGTCCCTTTTCTTACTGAATACGCAACATTACAACACTTGCCTTTGGCATGGTAATCTTCATACTTCCGTCCTGAATTTCATAACCTCGGAACTGCTGCTCCATAACGTGATCCGGATTTTCAAAGGTATTGTGTGCATGAATGTCTCCATCGGTCAAAACACTGCTTTCCAAAACTTGGAAATCCTTTTTTTCTGCAAACTGTAAGTCCACAACTTTTTCTTCGGTTGCAGACAGGTTATTTAATGTAACGGTAATGATTCCATCCTTTTCTGATACCGATTCTGTTAATTCCGGTACCTGCCATTCTCCCATACCGGTTTCCCCTATACCGGACAAACTGCTTTCCAGAAGCGTCGCTCCCTGATGATGACGATACATATGAAATACATGATACGTAGGTGTCCGTAACATTTTTTCGCCGTCTGTCAAAATAACCGCCTGTAATACATTCACCATCTGCGCAATACAAGCCATCTTTACACGATCACAATGCTTATTGAAAATATCTAAAGTGACGCCGGCAACCAGTGCATCTCTCACTGTACTTTGCTGATATAAGAATCCCGGATTGGTGCCCGGTTCTACCGTAAACCAAGTACCCCATTCATCTACAGAAAGGCCTACTTTTTTCTTTGGATCATACATATCCATAATCGCCGTATGTCTACGAATCAACTCATCCATATAATAAGCTTTGTGTAAAGTCTTATACCATACTTCCTCATCAAATTCTGTCGCAGATCCCTTGATATCCCATCCTTCCGGATGCACATAATAATGTAAGGAAATAAAATCCATAAAGCCATGGAAGGATTCCGGTGTGTGATCAAAGCAGGTTTTTAATACTCCCTCTGTCCAGTGATAATCATCTACATTCGCCCCGCAAGCCACTTTTTTCACCGGTCTTTCCGGGTCGTAATTTCTAACATAGGTTTGGTAACGGCGATATTCATTGCCATAGAACTCCGGTGTCATGCAACCGCCACATCCCCAGTTTTCATTTCCTACGCCAAAATAGTCTACTTTCCAAGGTTCTTCATGACCGTTTTCTTTTCTAAGATCAGCCATAGGAGATACCCCTTTAAAGGTCATATATTCCACCCATTCTGACATTTCCTGCACGGTGCCGCTGCCAAGATTCCCATTGATATAGGTCTTGCAACCAATTTGGCGACACAGTTCCATAAACTCGTGGGTACCAAAACTATTATCTTCTGTGACACCACCCCAATGCGTATTTATCATTTTCTTTCTTTTTGATTTATCGCCAATTCCATCTTTCCAATGATATTCATCTGCAAAGCAACCGCCCGGCCAACGCAATACCGGAACCTGAATTTCTTTTAATGCGTTTACGACATCCGTTCTCATACCATTTACATTTGGTATATCGGAATCCTCTCCCACATACAAACCTTCGTAGATACAACGTCCCAAGTGCTCAGAAAAATGTCCATATACCTCCGGTTCGATCGTACCCATTTTCTTTGTTTCATTAATTACCAGTTTTGCCATTTCAATCTCCCTTCTTTCCCATAATTTCCTTCTTTATGATTCCTCACTCTGCATGTAATGCACGCCCCAGAGAGATTCATTGTTGTCTCCCACTGCGCTAAAGCAAAGTGTATTATTACCGGCTTCATCCGTCATTTGAATCAAAACACCACTATAGGTTACTCCATCTATGGTTACCGTTATGTAGTTGGTTCCTTTTTCCACTTCATAGGTGCCGGAATATGCACCGCTAATCTCTCCGTTGGAGAAGGTGGTTTTTTCTGCCTCATGCACATCGGAACTAATATCCAATTCATGGTTTAATAGGTAGAATGTGCCCTCTATATCTGAGGTACGATACCCTTCCTCGGAAAGCGTCTCTCCATTGGTCTGGAATGGAAAAATAACCGGCCAACCTTCTGCATTGATTGCCATTTGATGAATACGAGGTTCATGATATTCTGTCCCATTATCAAAGCGTTGATGATATACAATGTAAAGCTTGCCATCAGAAGTAAACGTGGACTGTCCGCCCGGAGCCATATAGTTCATATTTAAACTTGGCAAGGTATAATTTCCCATTAATTTCGTTCCGTAATCTGCAAATGTATCCAAATCATCGGTAATTCCAAAGGTCTGCCCTGCCGCATCCACGTATTCCCCATCCGGTTCTTCGGAACGGAACACACGAATTTGATAGCCACCTTCTCGCTGCAAATTACCGTAGGATAAGAACAAGTAATAATAGCCGCTGTCCTCATCATACTGGATATACGGTCCTTCAATGGCGTGATGTCCACCACCCACCAATCGTTTTCCAAAGTAGGTATCTACATAATTCTCCGCATCTGCTTCCGGATGAATCACGTCTCCGGTCTCTTGATCAATTTCCAATAAGAAAATACCACCGGACCAGCTTCCATAGGTCATCCACAGTCTACCATCCTCATCATAAAACAGTGCCGGGTCAATGCAGTTTGGCCATAGGGAATTATTGTATCCCGCCAGCACGTAGTTCTTGATATCTACATCTTCTCCCATCACTTCATAAAAGTCTGTGTCTTCCACATTCGCTTTTGTGAAACCGGAATAAAGAATGGTATCTTGATATGTATATGGTCCATCTATGCTATCTGCCGTAGCATAGCAAATATTCGACATAATATAAGAAGATGTGGTGCAAAAATACATCACATATTTTCCCATGGTTTCATTGTAAATAACACTCGGTGCCCAAACGGAGTACCAATTATCACTGTTTTTTCCAACGAAATCAAAGGCTGCAAAAGGTTCCTCCAACAAATTATCAAACAGAGCATTTGATGCAGATACATTTTCTGATGAAATAGACGTCCAGGAAGACAAGTCATCCGCATAGGCGGCTGTCATATGGGAACCAAACATATAAAAACGTCCATTGGTATCTTGAATCACCATGGGGTCATGAATGGAAACCCCCGTTGTTACAAATCCTGTCTGAATATCCTCCTCTGCCAACTCTTCCGGCAAAGTGGCTCCGCTGCATCCACTTAAGGACGCCACAAGCATCCCCGTTGTTACAAATCCCGCAATTACTCTTTTTGTATTTTTCATATATGCATACCCCAAAATTTTATCGTATAAACATTACGGGCAATCTTACGATTGCCCGCCATAAGTAGGAAGGTGGGATGTAATCCCTTAGAAAAGAAAAATTCTATGAATATGAAAAAATCGGTCTGTCTTGTTCATCCCAATAAATCTTCATCAACTGTGCATGCCGATTCGGATTATACAATGGGTCCCCTATGATTTTTTCTTCCTTTCTGGCATGATATACCATGATGTCATTGCCATCCCGGTCTTTGGTAAAGGAATTGTGACCGGGTCCATATATTTGTAGTTCTTCATTCGTCTTTAATACCGGATAGCGTTCTTTTTTCCAGGAACGCGGATCCAACAGATCCATGCCTTCTTCTGTGGAAAGCATGCCCAAGCAGTAATCCGCTCCGGTTTCGCTGGCAGAATAGGTCAAATAAATCTTCCCATTTCTTTTAATCACAGCCGGTCCTTCATTCACCCAAAAACCAACACGCTCCCAGTCATAGTCCGGGGTGGTCAAAAGTACTTGTACCGTTGCCAGCTTGTAGGGGCTTTCCATTTCCGCAATGTAGAGGTTACTGATTTGTTTTCCAACCCCCACTTTTTCCGCCCATACATAATAATGTTTTCCACCACTCTCAAACACAGTGGCATCCAAGGAAAATGCTTCAAAGGAAAATGGATCCTCGTCTGCCCGAATCATTTTGCCTAATTCCCTCCACTCTCCTGACAGCGGGTCGTCCGCCTGACACTCCAGTACATAGGGACGTATTTTCCATATATCGTCAATCTCTCCACCTGCATAGTAGATATACCACTTACCACTGAGATAATGGAGCTCCGGGGCCCAAATATTGGTACTCATAGGGCCACGGTCATGTTTATGCCAAATCTCTACTTCCTCCGCTTCCGGCAGTTCCTCTAAAGTCTTCGCTCTGCGAAGGCAGATTCTGTCATACTCCGGTACAGATGCCGTAAAATAGTAGTAACCGTCCTTATGAAAATACACGTAAGGATCCGCTCGCTGCAAAATCCACGGCTGGTTATACAGTCCTTTCTCATCCATTTTCAATAACTCTCCTAGTCATTCTTTTAGCCTTTTACCGCTCCGGCTGTCATACCGTCAATAAAGTATCTTTGGAATGCCAAGAATACGATTAATACAGGAATAATGGAGAACATTGAACCTGCGATTAAAACGTCATAATTGTTTCCATATGGTGTTAACAAGGTATTCAAACCAATCGGTAATGTAAATTTGCTGGCATCTCTATATACCAACATCGGCCAAAGTAAATTGTTCCAAGCTCCCATAGAAGTCAAAATTGTCATAGATGCAAAGGCCGGTTTTGTAATAGGCATCATAATTCTCACACAAATGCCATACTCTGTAGCACCGTCAATGCGGCCTGCATCCAAAAGTTCTTTGGGCAATCCCTGCATATATTGTCGGAAGAAGAAAATCGTTCCGGCTCCACACAGTCCCGGCAAAATAACACCCCAAGTGGTATTGATCAATCCCAGCTTGATAATTTCCATATATAATGGAAGCATTAAGATTTCAAATGGTACCATCATGGTGGCAATCACCAGGAAAAACAGGAAATTGCGAAGTTTAAAGTCATACATGGACAATCCATAGGCTACAAAGTAGCAAACCAACAAGGTTCCAACTACGGATACCAAAGTCAAAAGCAAGCTGTTTTTAAACCACATAAAATATTTCTGCGAATCTTCATTCCCACTGAAAATATAAATGTAGTTGTCAAAACTCATGGTGCTAAAATCCAAATCAATGGATAACCCCTTACGAATCAAATCTCTACCAGGTCGAAAAGAAGCAAGCAGACCTGCCAAAAGCGGAAACGCAATCAAGAAACAAAGCACAGCGAAAAATCCGGTCGCCAGTACTGTCTGTACCTTTTTCTTGGTGCCGCCAATTTTATTTGATGTCTTCTTTTTTGTATCTGCCATATTAGTCTTCCTCCTTCTTAAAGGTGCCACTGGCAACAAGCTGAATCATATTGATTGCCAATGCAATAATCAGGAGTACCAAACCTACTGCAGATGCATAACCCATCTGGTTCTTTTCAATACCTCTTCTATATAAGTAACCTACGATTGTTAAACCAATATTGTTCGGAGAACCGTTGCCTGCCCACAACATAAAACTCTCCAGGAACATTGCAAGACCAGCGTAAATAGAAATGGTTAACACGTAGATAATGGTCGGTTTCAATAATGGAATGGTGACATAAATGAATTTCTGCCACGGTGTTGCTCCATCGATGTCTGCTGATTCATATAAGCCTTTATCAATATTCTTTAATCCCGAAAGGAAATAAAGCATATTCACACCGGTCCATCTCCAGCAGCAAATCAAAAGCAAAGCAAAATATGCCGTTGGATACATCTTCAGCCATTTAATTGAAGATTGTCCAAACAAAGCCAATACCTGATTTGCAAAACCGGTATTATACTCAGAAAACATTAATCGGAACAAAGTACCGGAAATAACGACAGAGGTCAATGCCGGCACATATAAAATTCCTTTCCATACCCCTTTTGCTTTTACTAAATTGCTGTCCATCAAAACAGCCCAAAGCAATGGAAACGGAATTAAAAGTACTAAGGTCAACAACATATATAACACGCTGTTTCCTACAGCCTGATGAAATACGGTATCTTTTAACAACTTTGCATAGTTGTCCAGTCCCACAAATTCGGTCCCTGCAGGCTTAATATCCTGAAAACTCATCGTGATGGTGCTGAGCATAGGGTAAATCCAAAAAATCACAAAGCTCAACATAAACGGTAATACAAAAACATACGGTGCGGTTTTCTGGGAATATAGAAATTTTGTAAAAAACGATTTTTTCTTCTCCACTTTTTTCTCCCTGCCACTTTCTCTTGTTTTCAAACAGCCCATGGGGCTATTGACAAATCCTATTTAGAAAATAGAAATGCCTAAGAGACATCTTAGGCATTTCTATTTTTCTCATTGCATGTTTATTGCTCTAAGTCTACTGCATCCTGCAATTCTTGAAGTGCCTCACTCACATCCATGCCTTCTTCCAATACCTCATTTGCCGTCGTGGTACAGAAGTATTCATTAATCGTCGGGCTAATGGATACTACAGAAATCTTTCCGATTTCATCTTTGATTTCATAAAGTACATCATATGGGTAATTGCGGAAGAATGTGTTATATACATTGCTTTCATCATGTGCAAATTCTTCGTCATTCCAAAGGGATGTATTACAAACGTCAAATCCAAGATTTTCCCAAATGTAATTTTCACCTTCTTCACCCATCTTTGCCCAGCAAAGGAACTCTGCTGCAAGTTCAGCGTTTTCAGACTGCTGTGTAACGACAGTACCGGTACCACCAATACCTACAGAACGATCCTGTCCTTCTTCAAATACCGGGCATGGAGCCAAGTACCAGTTGCCTTCTTCTTCAGGCATGTAGTTGATGAAACGACTCATGTACCAAGCTGCCTTCGGGAAGGAAATAATGTTGTGATCCAAGATATTCTGGAATCCAGCTTCCAAATCAACGTGTCCATCCGGTGATACTTCAGCAAGACCTTCTTCTAACCATTCCTGCTGCATGGTCAACATATTTGTAACAGATTCTAACTGTACATTTGCATCATCATCAAATCCACCGGTCCAGTCCTCTCCGTATTCAGCCATTGCAAGCCACATCCAGTCTGTTCCGCCTGTATCAACAGAAGTCCAATATTTGCCTTCTTCATTTCCAATTGCTTCTAAGTATTTGCGGCCAAGTTCTGCCCAGTCATCCCAAGTAACTACCGCATCAATATCAGCCTGTGTAAGTCCTACTTCTTCCATAGCACCTAAGTTGTAGTACATCAAGGTAGCACCTACATGGAATGGAGCACCGTAATAGTTTCCATCAGCGCCCATGTATGTTTCCAAACGAGAGGTAACCATGTTCTCTTCATATGGAGCGATGTAATCGTTTAATGGTACAAGTGCTGTATCTTCATAAGCGACTACATTCGGGAACTGTCCAACTTCTACGTCACAGATATCCGGAGCACCGGTGCCTGCCTGGAAGGACATTAACAATTTGTTGTGCATATCACTATATGGATATGTAATTGTTGTAAGTTCAATTGTTCTGTCCGGGTTCTCCTCGTTCCACTTTTCTACCATATCGCGATAGAAAGTACCGTGTAACTCAACGAATGTCCAAAGTTCCAAATGTGTTCCGTTTGGATCACCGGCAGTATCTGATACCACATCAGACTCAGTAGACTCTTCTGCTTCTGCTACTTCTGTACCATCTCCACTGGTAGAAGAAGAGCTGGATGCGGAAGATCCACAACCGGTAATCGCAGTTGCCATCATAGATGCACATACAAGCGCACTGATCAACTTCTTTTTCATATAAATTCCCCCTGTTTTTTTATGATTTTGAAGTCACATTCTTAACTTCTATGGTAATATTACTTCTATGGATTTGTTCCGTCAATATTTATTTTAGATTTTCTTGAAATACTTTAGTTATTCGTGAAAACTGCTTAAAAATCCTTTTGAAAATTTGTGCACTTTTTTCATTCTTTTTTCATATTTGGATTATGTTTTGTTCAATTTTCAAATTTCTTGAACAATTTAAACAATTTTTTCGATTCCTTCTAAAGTATTCCATTCTTTTTCAAAAGATTGTTTGACGATGAGATTCACACAGATTATACTTATTCTATATAAGCAGATTGACGCTTATACCATATTTGAGAAATGGAGGCATTTTCATGCTGCACATTGAATCTTTAGACGATGGCCTGGAGCTCTTTAAAGCTTTAGGATCCGACGTTCGTATTGAAATCATTAAGTTGCTTCTTGCCAATCAGGGTATGAATATGAATGAACTGGCTACGAAGTTAAATATTACCAACGGCGCTCTTACCAGTCATATTAAAAAATTGGAAGCTTGCGGTATTGTTTCTACTTCCAACGAATCCGCCAGTCATGGAAATCAAAAAATTTGTTCCGTGCATGTAGACAAGATTTTAATTGATATTGAAAAGACAGATACCAACGAAAATGTATATGAAACAGAATTAAAAGTAGGTCATTACTCTGCATACGGCGTTTATCCCACTTGTGGTTTGGCTTCTTCCGATGCCTTGGTAGGAGAAGTGGATGACACCAGATATTTTGCACATCCCAAAAGATACGAAGCCGACATTCTATGGTTTACCAAAGGCTTCGTAGAATACGACATTCCGAACTTCATTCCATCCAATCAGCGCATTACGCAGCTCATGATTTCTGCAGAATTAAGTTCAGAAGCACCCGGAATCAACAGCAATTGGCCTTCCGATATCAGTTTTTATCTCAACGATGTTCACATTGGTACTTGGACTTCCCCCGGAGACTTCGGCGATGTCCCGGGCATTTTCACACCGGATTGGTGGTTCCCAAATTGGAACCAATATGGTTTGTTAAAGCTTCTGGTAATCAATCGTCACGGCACCTTCATCGACGGGTTAAAAATTTCCGATTGCACCATTCAGGATTTCGAATTAACCAGTACCAGCACTATGAAATTCCGATTTTCTGTAGATGATGACGCCAAACACATTGGTGGTCTCACTATTTTTGGAAAAACCTTTGGTAACTATGCACAGGATATAAAAGTAAGCATTGGTTATGAACCGCTACAAAAAGATGCATAACAAAAATGCTACATGCAAATTTTGCATGTAGCATTTTTTATATCACATTTATGAAGAGTCTATCGTTCTAACACTTTTCCTAACAGTTCCTTCACCAAATCCTCGACGGCCTGCATCTGTTCTTTGGTAATTTGATCCATATGAACCCCGGCCACACAAACCGTTGCCGCATTCTTTTCTGTCGCAATTTTTTCCGCAAACATACGAGCAATGTATTCATCCTTGTGACCGATACGGTTCAAAACAGAAGAGGTTGCACTTCTTCCCTCTCCGGTTAAGCTGTCTCTCGGTTCAGCCAAAACCACAGATCCAATATGCGGTTTTTCACCACCATATACATTTACCAAATATTCCTCTCCGGTTTTTGACACTTCCGCGCATATCGTAATTCCTTTTTGTTCCACCACATACGTTTCCATAGTTGGCCTCCTTCCGATTGGTTACTTCTATTATTTACACAAACGATCAATCCATGCAAACAATTCTTCCAAATCATAGTCCCCACTATGAGGCAATCCCCATGGCAGAGCGAAATCCACATCCACTCCATGATTTTGCAAAAGAGTTGCAAGGATTACCGGAATTGCCAACGAAGTATCCCGGTCAAAAGCACCATGGCGAATTCTCCAATGTTTCGCAATGGACGGATTATCCACGTAAAGTGTAGGATTTAAAAGACTTATCAACTCTGCAGAAGCAAGTTCTCCACCTTGATCGTCATGTTCCGCTGCAAAAGCCGTAAAATGTCTGGCAAATACCTCTGCATCTCCAAATTCCTCGCACTCCGGACTATCCATATGTAAATCATCAAACGCCGGTGTCGTTTTCATTCGCGTAATTTTGTTTACAAAGGCATCCCAATCCAAATCTACGTAAGAACCATTTTCTTCCACCAAGTATTCTTGCATGTCAATTGCACTTCCCGGCACCATAAGTTTTGAAAGTCGATTCATACTGTCATGGGTTTCTTTTTCCTTCTGTGCTGAAAGCAGTAGAAAATGTTTTACCCAATTTTTAAAACTGCCTTCTCCCTGTTCGTCTAAAGTCAGTGGATTTCCATCGACATCCTTTAATTGTAGCCCATTCACGTATGCAGGAAAAAGATTTGCAAGCTCCTTAGCCATTTCCATAGCTTCCGGACCTTGTTCTCCTTCTATCATTTTCGGCTGCACTTTTCCATCTACGGCTTGGAATACCATTTTATGGAACTCTTTTTCCTTATGGAATAACCATTCATAAGCTTCATCTGCATGTTCTAAATTATGAATCGGACAGTAACAACTGCTGGCAAACACCGAATCGTCTCCCTCAGCTGCACCAATTTCCTTTAAATAAGTTTCATACTGTGGCAAATTGCCCATGGCCCCGGCCATCGCAGAAAGAGCTCCTCCTGCAGAAGTACCATTTGTAATAATACGATCCGCATTTCCCGGAATTCGTTCTTTATTAAACTTCAAATAACGTACGACTGCTTTATGATCCACAATTAAAGCCGGTGCACGTCCCACAAATTTTCCTGCTTCTTCCTGACTCTCTTTCGCTTTCCCACCAACGAAAAATTCATTCGTTTTCTTTCCGGTATTTCGTCCGCGAATCCCAGGTGTCACTACGACATATCCATGTAACAACGCAAGAAACACGGAATTGGTACGTCCCATGAAATCCTTTCCGGGTTCATCCACCGGGCCTTCCATATACCCGCCTACCGTGTTCGGCATAAAAATAGGTGCCGTATGCAACGTATACCCATTGATGGATTCTCCCTGATAATATTTTTCCGGCACAAAGATATTACATTTTTGCACACGGTCCACCGGTTTCTCGCAATAAGAAATATCGCGAAAAGCCCGGTATTCCAGGCTTTTCCCTTCCATTTCTTTTGTTTCCACCACATAATTCTTTTCATCAAAGATTAAATTTCCCATTTATCTTTCTCCCTGATATTGATCTGCATATTTTTCTACATTCAGCATCAGCACCAATAATAAAACAACTACACTTATTATGGCACCGAGCCATGTAAAATCAAATTTTACTGCCTGCACCACTGCCTCACTGGCAGCTTCTGCAGGATTGTATCCTACTGCCTCCAAAATCCAGCCGGTTAAAGCAGAACCAAATCCGATTCCTATTTTTGATCCAATGGATTGCGCTGAGGAAATCAGGCCCTCAGAACGAACTCCGTATTTCCAATTTCCATATTCCACAACATCCGGCACAAAGGCAAAAATGGCAGAAAGAAGAGGACCCGCTCCAAGAGAACGAACTACCGTACCAACCACCAATAAGGTCTCATTGGTACCGGCTAATCCACAAATCAAAAATCCAAGAATCAAAAAGATGGAACCAATCAGCAAAAAGGTTTGCTTTGACCATTTTTTTGAAATACTAGGCATAAGAAACAAAATCAAAAGTCCAGGCAACTGACCAGCCACCATAAGGACTGACATAAATCCAAAATTATTTAACACCAAATTACAATAATAAATCTGTGCACCAATGGCATTGGCATTCATGAGCAAGGTTGTTGCACCAATCAGCAAAAGTAAGAAGAAATATTTATTCTTCATGACTGCGTGAAACTGTTGCGATAATGGTACAACCTCCATTTTTTTGCCCGGCTCTGCGTCTTCGACTTCTTGATTAACAATAGCTGACAACATAATGAACACGCAGGAAATCAAACCAAGAACCACACTGGAAGTCTTCCATCCAAAATGAAGTACCAATGGGGTAATCGCAGATCCTGCCACAAGTCCAATCAAGTTATTTCCAATCGCAGAAAAAGTTGCCAGCATAGTACTTTCATTTCTGTCTCTTGTCATAAGTGCCAACAGTGCTGTATTTGCAATCCCATATATCGTATAAACGATTACTGCCATAAAAATGTAGGTGATATATGCATACACCAGCTTTCCGCCATCCCCTAACGATGCAGGTACATTCATTAACAGTACAATTCCCACCAAAGTCAAGGGACCTGACAAGAACAACCATGGTCTGGCTTTTCCAAATTTTGTTTTTGTACGATCCAATACGGCTCCCATTACCAAATCGGATATTCCATCAAAAACACGACACACCAAAAACATGGTGGCAATTGCTCCCGCACTAATCAATGCCGTATCTGTATAATACTGTAATAAAAAAGCTGCTGCTATTTGGCTGAAGATATTTCCTCCGCCGGTCCCCACTCCATAAATCACCTTGTTCCAAAGGGGAATTTTCTTTGTCTCCGTATTTCCCATCTTTTTTCTCCTCCATGTAAAAATCAACCCCGGGGAAGCGATGCCCTCACATTCGCTCTGTTTTGACTTTACCATTGAAAATTCAGGCTTGCTATTCACATTTTTGATTCTAAGCATTCTGTTTCTTCTATATTATAGGAATTTGTAGTATGATGAATTTAGTATTAGATTCTTTTTGGTTATGCAGTTCTTTGGTATAACCGCGATTTTTTTAGAAAAGAGGATATATGGATTTTCAACGTGCAAAAGAATTTTTAACCATATTAGAAGAAGGTTCCTTTAAGGACGCCGCTAAAAAACTGAATATTGCCCCTAATGTACTTTCTACCAGATATCAAACTTTTGAAAAAAATCTGGGGGTAACACTTTTAGAACGCAACTCCCACGGAATTCAAATCACAGAACAAGGGAAAATATTCGAAGCCGAAGTTCGCAAAATTCTTAGTTCCTACGAGCAAGCCACCCATGCCTTGGAAGATTTTCAAGGACATCGCTTTCGTTCTCTGCAAATCTTGTTATGCAGTCATTTGATTCCCGCTGAAATGGGGCCCTTCTTTGACACCTACTGCAGACGGTATCCAAAACTATTTTTGGAACTCTTTGATGAAAACAGTCATTCCATCTCCGATTTATTTTTGGACAACCAACTGGACATCGCCATTGCCGTCGGTCGAAAAAATGATTTTCAAAACATACAAGGTCGCATTCAACTGGATACGTATCACAATTTAAATGTCATTGTCCCAAACGACCATCATTTAGCAGGTCGCAATTCCTTGACTTTTTCCGACCTCAACAATGAAACCTTCCTTTTATACCCGAAATTAAAGGAACCTTGTATGCACCAATTGCAAAAATCCTTATTGGCGCAATCCGGCATACAATACCATACCTACGAAACGGAAAGTTCCCTTTCCCTTTTTCAGTTATTGGTACCTATCGGAAAAGGCCTCTGCCTTTGGAATTGGGTGGATACTCCGGCCATTCCCAACACCCAAATGATTCCGATTATTGATGAGGGATATGAAACATATTCTTACCTGCTTTACAACCCAACCACGAAAAATCCCTCTACCTTACAATTTATTGAAGAATACTTAGCTTTTCGCAAGGAGAAAGGAGGAACAAAATGACCACGGAACGCATCCATGAATTTATTGTTCTTGCAAAGTTATTAAACTATAGCAAAGCCGCAGAGAATCTTTATGTTACCCAGTCCGTTCTGAGTCGACATATTATGGACATGGAAAAAGAATTAGGTGTCACACTCTTCCTCCGAAATACCCACGGCGTGAACTTAACTGACGAAGGACGTTTTTTCCTCCGAGAAATCGAACCTATTTTTCGAGATTATCAAAATAGTTTAACCGTCATGCAATCCGGAAATTTAAGCGCAGATGGAAATATTATCCTGCGCTGCTCCGATCAATGTTTAAATACAAAGGCGTTGTCCTTTTTGCAAAATTTCCAGGACAAATATCAAAACATTTCCATGCAAATTCATCCCATTCATGAGGCGTCCTCCCGAAATTTGATTTTGACCTCAGATATTTTCATCAGCCCTTGCGACTTGACGGATTTCTTGAAAGATGGAGAAGAGGGAATTCTTTTGTCCACCCAAAGTGCCTGCCTGATTTTACCACCCAGACATCCCTTTGGTGCAATGCAAGCCATCTCCCTTAGTGATTTACGGGAGGAATCTTTGATTGTCCCTTATGCCCAGGAGCTCTTTGGTCCCTATTCCAGAAATGCGCTACTTACCTCCCGTCGTACCCATGGAAATATACATATCATTCCTGTAGACAGTCCCGGAGAAGCCCTGCTTCTAACAGAATTAGGGAAAGGCCTTGCCATCATTCCGCACCATTTAAAACATCGCCTATATCCCCATACAAGAGCCATCTCTATTTATGATACCGACTGCAATTTTCCGATTTTTTGCTATATCAATCGCAATCGTTCCAACCCGGCCTCTGATTTATTTTACGAACATATTCAAAAATTTTTCTCCACATAAGAAAGAATGTCGCCTGCGACATTCTCGCGCCGAGCGCGGTTGCATTTATGCAACATTTACATCTCGCGCGCGTGCGCTTCCATAGCGGAGCGCTTTTTTATATCATAGGAACGGAATTTCCTATGATATAAAAAAGGAATGCTGTACTGCATTCCTTTTTGCTTCTCCTTATGAAAAATCCACACAAACCGGATACCCCTTCGGGCTCTCCAATAACGTTGCATGTATTCCATATAATTCATGCAAACTCTCTACCGTAATTACCTCTTTCGGTTCCCCTTCAAAAAGAATCTTCCCGTCCTTCATTCCAATCATATGATCCGCAAACTTGCAGGCCAAATTCAATTCATGAAGTACCATGACCACTGTTGTATGGTTTTCACGATTCCAATTCTGAAGCAGCTGTAAAATTTCCAATTGATGGGCCATATCCAGATAAGTCGTCGGTTCATCCAACAACAAAATATCTCCTTCTTGCGCCAAGGTCATGGCAATCCATGCCCTTTGTCGTTGTCCACCGGACAACTGCATAACCGGACGATTGGCCAAAGACGACAGGGATGTTTTTTCCATTACCTGTTCCACAATAGCCTCATCCTCCTTCGTCAACCCACACCACGGTTTTTGATAAGGATAACGTCCAAATCGGATTAATTCTCGGACAGTCAAGGTTTCCGGGCAGCCCGGGGTTTGCGGTAACATCGCCATTTTCTGTGCTAATTCTTTTTCCCCGTATTGTGAGATTTCCTTATGGTCCACAAACACGTGTCCCTTCTCCGGTTTCAGCATGCGCCCAATGCCCTTCAACAACGTGGACTTTCCGCAACCATTTGCACCAATTAAAATCGTTATCTTTCCTTTCGGCAAAGAAAGATTTAACTCGTCTATGACGATTTGTTTTTCATAAGCCATGGTCACCTGTTTTGCTTCAATGGCTGTTTCGTTTCCTACATTCATCTATTCTCTGCCTTTCTTTTTCCAAATCAAATATAAAAAGTAGGGGACTCCCACTACGGATACAATAATTCCCACCGGTAATTCTATCGGGGAAAATAAATTTCTGGAAAGCACATCTGCAAAAAGCAAAATCACAACACTAATCAGTGCGGAAGCAGGAATATACCAACGATGTCGTATTCCCACCAAGCTCTTTGCAATATGCGGAGCAAGCAATCCCAGGAATCCAATATTTCCGGCAAAAGCTGTGGCTGTTCCTGCTAGAGCGACCGCCAAAAACAGCAAGCGTTTTCTCGTTTTTTGTACAGGCAGACCTAAGCCAATTCCCACTTCATCGGAGAGAGTCATAACATCCAGCTTTCTGTTTTGTGTCAACGTCCCCAAAAACAGCAGTATCATAACCGGAGCAAGAATCTTCACATAGGACCATCCGGATCCCCAAAGAGAACCACTTGTCCAAGTCAATACCTTATTATATTCGCCGTTTCCAAAACGGAAGGTTCGGAACGTAATAAACGCATTGATTCCAGAGTTGACTCCTATTCCCATTAACAGTAGTTTTGTCTTAGAAAAACCGCCGCGGGATGCCAAAAAATAAATTACCATCGCAGACAGAAAAGCTCCTATTACTGCCACTGCCGGAAGAAGAAATATAGAAAATTCTCCCAAGTCCGAATAATAAGCTGCAGTCTGATGCTCTACAAATAGGACTGCTGCCAACGAAGCTCCCGCATTCATTCCAATAACCCCTGGATCTGCCAGATCGTTTTCCGTAACCGTTTGTAAAACAGCTCCTGCCGTAGACAATCCAATCGCCACAAATATTGCAACCAATATTCGTGGGAGACGTATCGACAAAATAGCAACACGCTCCATGCTCTCGCCGCCACCGACAAACACCTCTAAAATATGAGAAAAAGGAACGGAATAGCTTCCCCAGGATAGTGCCAAACAAAAGGTAAACAGAAAAAGTATGCCCAAGCATAAAAATATCCATTTCTTTTTCATGTCCGACTCCTTCCTGCCATATATAAGAAAAATGGCACGCCTAAAAGAGACGTAAATACACCAATCGGTACTTCATAAGGATCATATACCAATCTGGCTGCAATATCGGCATACACCAGTAAAATAGCTCCTAATAGGAAACTAAAGGGGATAATCTTTCTGTAATCTTCTCCGAAAAGCATACGCACAATTTGAGGGATAATCATTCCCACAAAGCCAATGGTTCTTCCTACAGCAACCGTCATCGCACAAAGTGGAATCAGTAACAAAAAAGTGCGCCAACGCACTTTCTCCGGCTTTACACCAAGACCAATTGCCACTTCTTCTCCTAGACTGACTACATTGATTTTTTCTGCCATAATACATGCAATGACAAACCCCACGATTCCCACGACGATTGCAAGCACCGCTTCTGTCCAACTTGCCGTACGGAATCCTCCGGATACCCAAAATCCAATCATTTGAGACTGATTTGTCAAAAGTCCGATAATTGTCGTCAAAGAAACCAAGAAGCCCGCAATTGCGGTACCTGCCAACAATAAGCGAGACACCGTTCGATTTGCCGGATTTGCCACCATAAAAAACAGCACCACAAAACCGATCACCACAGCTCCTAAAAGCGCTGCCAGCAAATTCGTCACCCAGGTAGATGTAACACCTATGCCATAACACAATGCAATAAAAAAGGTCGCTCCCTGATGAATTCCAAGAATCGACGGGTCTGCAATTGGATTTCTGGTAACTCCCTGCAGCAAAGCGCCGGTCATTGCCAAGGTGCCGCCTACCATCATGGCGCAAAGTGTCCTAGGCAAACGCACATCCACAATCATCATATCTTCCAAAGTTCCGGTGTATTGAAAAATACTGTGAATCAAATCTCCTATATGAAGTTCCATACTTCCTAAACAAACAGCAAGAAGCATTCCCGCCATTAAAACCGGAATGCCCCCTGCGAAAAGAATCTTTTCTTTATTCTTCATTTCCCATACTTTCCAACATTTCTGCTATTTCGTCCAACAACAATTCACGTCCGATACAACTATAGCCTTGGTTAAAATATGGAGATGCTTCTAGCATAACCACATTTCCATTTTGTACAGCCGGCAAATTATTCCAAATCGCATTGGATTCCAACTCCGCCTTATCCTCTTCGGTTGCCATAACAAAAATCACATCCGCTTCAATTGCCGCCAAGCCATCATAAGTCACAACCGGAAGACTAATATCATCCTGATCCGGCAATCCGACCGGTTTTTCCAATCCCAAATCTTCATAAAGCACACTACCAAATCCGGCACCGGTAAATACAAAAAACTGACCGCCACTCGCCAAGAAAGATAAATAACTGGTATCTTCCCCATACATTTCTTTGATTTGCTCACCAACTGCTGCTGCCTTTTCCTCATAGGAAGTCAACCATACCTCTGCCTCTTCGGTTTTTCCAAAAATCTCTGCAAACGTTAAAACGTCTTCCTTCCAATCCAATGCCTCTAACTGAATCATGACCGTCGGAGCAATTTCTGACAACTGCTCATACATTTTTTCCTGCACCGTAGATATGATAATCAAATCCGGCTGCAAATTCATAACGGCTTCCACATCCATGCTATCCTGCATGCTATAGCCCAAAATTTCTGCACCTTCTAACACATCTTCCAGGTAACTTGGAAATACGGTGTAATCATAGGCATCACTATTTGCGGTACCTACCACGGAATATCCTAAAATGGAAAGGATATCACTATTCCCGCTTAAATCCACGATTCTTTGTGGATCTGCCGGTATTTCCACTTCTCCATTCACATCTGTGACCGTCACCGTTTCTTCCGAAGTTCCTTCTTCTGTCACAGCTTCTGTGACTGTTGTATCTACTTCCTCTGTGTTTGTTGCTGAACTACCACAACCTGCCAACAATCCAACACTAAGAATTCCTGTCATTGCTAACGCTACTAATTTCTTCAACTGTTTTCTCCTTTTTCCTATTTGAAGTTGCAACTGATTTTAGTTAGACTTGTCTAACGCATGGTAAGAATTGTATCTTGTTCTTTTCTATCTTTCAACATTCGCACATTTTTTCTTTACTTTATCACGAATTTAATATATTTTTATAGCAAGATATGTCTATCGGTCCGATAACAATAGGAGGTGCAAAACATGGGCAATCAGGTTCACAACGCCAAGGAGTTTCAAAACTACGTTCAAAATATGCTGGGCTTTACGCCTCACCCCAAAAATGGTTACATTCTTTATCAAAACGAGGAAAATCCGGAAATCGGATCATCTTGTATTTACGAAAAAAAGGATGCCTATCAATTAGGCATCGCAGACTACCGCATTCCCAAAGACTTTTCTCTGTCCTTTGAAAACGCAGATACTTTATTTCGATTTGGTACCTTATTTACCGGACAAACCTATTTCAAAATGTCCACCTCCAAAACCTTCAACCAGTTTACCCCCTCTTCCTTTTACATTCTGGAGGAGCATATTCTTGGAAAACAACATTGGAAACAGGGTACCCATTATCGTGGCATTGAATTTACGGTTTATCCATCCTTTTTGCAAAAAATAGAGCAGAATTTTCCGGGAACCTTTTCCAAAAACCTCTTTACACCAAACAAAACCATCCCCGGATTACCTCCGAAGGTACTCCATATCTTCGAAGAAATCCAATTGGCCCATGCCAAAAACACCTTGGATTCTTTGGCTCTGGAGGGCTACCTCTATCAATGTTTAAGCGCCATTGCTCAAGAACAAAGAAATTCTTTTTTTGAAAAAAACAATCCTATTTTCCAAAAAATCAAAATAGGAAAAAACCGTTATATAAATTTAACGCGAGACGACACGCAAAAAATTAACCAAGCACACCGCATTCTCACCCAAACGTTTCAAACACCCCCCTCTGTAGAAACTTTGGCGGAGGAAGTGTTACTTCCGGTACAAAAACTAAACTATGGATTCCATGCATTATTTCAACAATCCATACACAGTTACTTAACGGAACTCCGCATGACACGTGCCGCCAACCTGCTACTTACCACAGAAAAATCCGTAGAAGAAATCAGCAAAGAATCCGGTTACTCCCATCCCAGCAGTTTCATTCAGGTCTTCAAAAAATACCATGGGAAAACCCCCTATCAATTCCGCATAAAAAATGACTAGGTTTTTGTACCTAGTCATTTTTCCTTTATAAAACCATATCGGTGTCAACACTTGAAGCAGAAACCACCTCACTACTTTCCTCAAACTTCACGTGCAATAATCATTATTCCCTTCTTTTTATTCTCTCCCGCAAGTTAGTCTTAACTAACCATATTGTCACAGATTATATCATTCGTGCATTTCCTTCGTCAATCTTATTATTCGAGAATTTTATTCATTACTATCCCATAACAAAAAAGGCAGTAAAAACATTCTTGTTTTTACTGCCTTTTTTTCTTTATTTTTCGGACAATTCGTAATATCTGGCATAGGTGCCTTCTTGCCCTACCAGTTCCTCATGATTGCCTCTCTCTGTTATCTTTCCATCATCAATTACCAAGATTTCATCCGCATTTCGAATGGTAGAAAGACGGTGTGCAATGGTAATGGTCGTTCTATTTTTGCTAAGTTCTTCCAAACTCTTTTGAATGTACTGTTCACTCTCATTATCCAATGCAGAAGTTGCTTCATCCAAAATCAAAATTGGCGGATTCTTCAAGAAAATACGCGCAATAGAGATGCGCTGTTTTTGTCCACCGGATAAACGTGTTCCACGTTCACCCACCATGGTGTCATAACCTTCCGGTAAGCTTTGAATAAATTCATCCATATGCGCAGATTTTGCTGCTCGTAAAATCTCTTCCTCTGTCGCTTCCGGTTTTCCATACGCAATGTTATCGCGAATGGTTCCATCAAACAAATAAACATCCTGTTGCACAATTCCAATTTCGTTACGCAAATCTTGGATACGAATTTGTCGAACATCCTGACCACCAATCGTAATGGCTCCACCGGTTACATCATAAAAACGCGGTATCAAGGAACAAATTGTGGTTTTTCCGCCTCCGGATGGGCCCACAAATGCTAAGGATTCTCCCGCTTTTACTGTAAAATCCACATGACTTAATACTTTTTCTTTTTCATTCTTATCATAACGGAAAGATACATCCGAAAAAACAATATCCCCACGAGGATTTGCAAAGCCTTCTGCATCTTCCGCATCTGTGATTTCCGGCATTGTCTCTACTACTTCAATAAAACGAGCAAATCCGGAAAAACCTTTTTGCAGTGTTTCTGTTAATTCTACCAGAATCTGAATCGGGCTCACGAAAATACCAATATAAAGGGCATACATAGCTAAATCTTCTGCTGTCATTTCCCCTTGTGCAATAAAATAACCACCCACTACCAAGGTTACTAAATACATCAAGCCTTGGAAAAAAGCATTGCTTGCTTGGAACGTACCCATGGCACGATAGTTATCAATTTTGGAATCCAAAAAAGCTTCATTTCCTTTTTTGAACTTTTCCTGTTCCACTTCTTCGTTGGCAAAAGCTTGTACCACACGAATGCCGGAAAATGAATCATTTAAGGTTGCATTGATATTTCCAATCTTTTTACGATTATCCGCAAAGGTTGCTCGCATTCTCTTGTTCTGTAATAAAGAACAAATCACCATAAAAAATACGACCAATAACAGCACGCTTGCCAACTTCCACTGGATAGAAAACAGGAAAATAAAAGAGCCAACAATCTTTACTACGGAAATAAACAAGTTCTCCGGAGCGTGATGTGCCATTTCCGAGATATCAAACAAATCCGAAACCAAGCGACTCATCATTTGACCAGTATTATTCTGATCATAATAGGAGAATGACAAAGATTCAAAATGATCAAACAACTCCTTACGCATATCTCTTTCCATTTTTGCACCCATAATATGTCCCTGACAAGACACGTAATATTTGCTTAGGGCTTGCACAATATAGGCTACCAACAATACCACAAGTATAATAGGAAGTGTTCCTATAATTACTTCCTTACTTTCTAAAAACAAAGTCTTCGCCATAGTTCGCAACAATTGCGGATAGGCTAAATCAACCAAACTAATGATTGTGGCACATACCAAATCAAAGAAAAATACGCCTAAATAGGGCTTATAATAATTTACAAATTTTTTTAACATTGCCGTCTCGCTTTCATTTTAAAATCAGTTAACATCATATCACAAAATTTTTCCTTGGCAATCATAACCTGAAGATTTGGGTTTTTCTGATGCATTTTTAAACTTCCAACTGCTTTTAGATGTTTACGACGCTTCACGGAAACAATGATTTCCAAACAAAAAAATCGCAATCTCTTGCGATTTTTTGTTTGCCGTTATACCAAGAAGCAATATTTTTTCAAATACCTTTCCAGGATTTAAAATCTTTTACATGAATTCCATATTGCAATAACACCTTTCCTGCAATATGAACAATCATTTCTTCCACGGTTGTCGGATGATTATAAAAAGTCAACATTGGTGGCACAATCACGCATCCTAGTTCAGAAGCTGCTTTTAGATTTCGTAAATGCACCGGTCCAAAAGGCATTTCTCGTGGCACCAACACCACTTTTCTACCTTCTTTTAGACAAACATCTGCTGCACGTAAAATCAAATTGTCCGCATACCCGGTAACAATTCCGGCCAAGGATTTCATACTACATGGCATGATAATCATACCGTCTGTTTCAAAAGAACCACTAGAGATAGAAGCTGCCAAATTTTTGGGATCATGGACAACATTTGAGAGAGCATATAGTTCATCGATGGAGCGTGAACTTTCCAACCCCCAAGTACATTTGGCACCTTCTGAAACAACCAGATGTACTTCTACCTCACAATCCGATTCTCGAATTGCCTTTAATAAATAATAACTCATTTCCACTCCGGACGCCCCGGTTACACCAACAATTAATCGCATACATGCACTCCTTTTATGAAACCAATGGAAGAATATAATTTACCCAAAAAGCACTAATTGGCATGACAATGACCATTGCAGGAATCATATCTGCTGTAGGGAACATCTTCACTTTAATCATACGGAATCCCGTTGCTAACATAATGAAGCCTCCGCATGCTTTGAAATCCGCAATCATTGTGGCATCCGTCATTGGATAAATCCAACCGGCCAATAAAAATAACAGTAAGAAAATAATAAACTGTGGAATCGCTACAATAGACACAACAGCTCCTAATGTACAAGCAAAAATCACTGCTGTGAATAAATCCAAAATGGATTTTGCAATCAAAATACTATGATCTCCCGTCATTCCGGAAACAATAGAGCCATAAATACCGGTACCACTGGCACAAAACAAAACGATACATGTAACAAGAGTGGCTATAAATTCTTCCTCCGGAACGGATGTATTTCCGGTTTTTATGAATTTACCGATAATGGTTTGCATTCCTTTTGCTGCCACATTAATCTTGTCACCCAAGTGAATGGCAAGACCAATTCCGGTACCGATAATGACTGAAAAAATAACTGCTGGCATGTTTTCCATTAATACAATGGTGCTAATTCCCATGCCCATGGAACAAGCCCCTAAAATCATATTGATTTTATCTTTAAAATCTGCGGCAAGAAGATTGCCAACAATTGCGCCGACAATTCCTCCTACTACCACTGATAACGCATTGATAATAACGCCGATTGGCATAATTTCCTCCTAAGGAAGTTTTCTTCCTATTTCTACTACTTATTTCTAAAATTCCATTTCTTTAGAAGAAATCCGGCAACCATTTTTTCGGATCCACCTCTAAGAACTTACAACGTTCAAATTTATCCTTCATATCATAAGGAACGGTGCAATCAAAAATGGCTTTACATGAAATTCCATGTACACGAATGGATGGATCAAAAGCCGGATCATTGGATGGATCCAATACGTGTGTATGTACTCCCGGAATCGGAATAAAGTCCACATCTCCCTGGAATCTTGTGGTCATTGCCCACATCACATCACTCATATCGAAAATATCCACATCCTCGTCTACTAAAAAGACATGTTTCATTTCAGAAAAAGCAGAGAAAGCTAAAAGTGCTGCCTGACGCTGTCTTCCTTCATCGTTAATATTGTTCTTTCTCATTTGTAAAATGGCTACAAATTTTCCACCGCCACATGGTGCTGCATGTACATTTACCAAACGGCCCGGCATCGCTCTTTCCACTAAGTCAATTACACTGGCTTCTGTTGGAATACCTGCCATAGATACATGCTCGTGACTTGGTCCAATACAGCTTTCCATAATTGGATTCTTTCTTGTAGTAACCGCTTTTACTTTAATCACCGGCAAATAATTTGGAAGATCATCTCCCTTTGCTTCTCCGGTATAACCGGGGAATTCCGGCATCGCCTTTCCGGTATTGCTGTTAATATCTTCACGCATAGTAAGTCCAGGAATCAATTCTCCTTCAATGACATACTCTGCATGTGCAATACAAGTCTCATCTATAGAAACGCATTTTGCCAATTCTACCGGCTTTCCACGAAGAGCGCCGGCGATTTGTAATTCATTAAATCCATAAGGTGTTGTTGGAGGTTCAAATCCAGCGCACATATAAATAGCCGGATCTAATCCAATGGAAACCGAAATAGGAAGTGGTTTATTCATCTTCAAAGCCTTATCCCACATTGCTCCGATATGACGACTTCCCGGTGTAATCCACATAGTCATCTCATCCTTGGACTGAATGCAAAGTCTGTGAATGGTTACGTCTGTTACATTCTTATCCTCCGGATCTGTTGCTGAGCAAAGTCCCATCGTGACATATGGACCTGCATCCTCCGGTGTATTGGTAGGTGCCGGAACTAATTTACGCAAATCAAAGTCCGGATCTGTTGCCAAATGCACTACTTCCTGACAAGGAGCTGCTTCCTTGGTCACTACCGGTGGGATTGCATTCTTTACGGCATCACGTAAAGTCCAACCCAATCTCTTATAATCTGTATCCAGTAACATTCCCACTCTTTTTCTGCTCGCTAACATTCCAATCACGACTCTGGAATCCGGGAATCCTTTTACATTGTTAAACATCATAGCCGGCCCATCTTCTTTTGTAGGTCTTGCGACGGTTCCACCGGCTCCCACATAGCGATACACGCCGGAAATCTCTGCATTTGGGTCTGCTTCTACATCGGTTTCCACAAACTGTCCATTTTGAGATTTCAAAAAGGCAATGGCTGATCTTAAATCATATATTTCGCTCATGATTTCCTCCTTATTTTTGCTTTTCCTTCTCAAATTTTTCGATGCAATACTCGAAAAATTTGAAATGCATTTATAAGTTGAATATATCACCACTTGCCTCTAAGAGGTTATTCAGAAAATTGATTTACACCTCTTCTACAACTTCATCTTCCTTTTTTTCTAAGTCTAAAAACCATACGCAAAGCATGCCCAGCAAGCATACTGCTCCCGGTAATACGGTAATACCGCCTCGAATCATATTTTTTGTGTAGGCCGACTGAATTTCCAGACTTGGATCATATTTTCCCAATACCAAAACAAAGGAGATGGCTGAGGCACAAAGGGCATTTCCCACCTTTACCAAATACTGAGTTAACGAGCTGGCAATTCCCGCTACGCTGTATCCGATTTCCTCTTCTAAATAATCAAAAAGCTCCGGCATCAGGGCAAAATACATGGTAAATGCCACCGAAAATCCAAAACCAAACACAAAATAGGCTGCAATCGCAAGACTCTGCACCTCTCCGCTCAAAAATAACATACCATATCCAATTTCCGCTAAAATCAAACCACTGATTACCAATGTTCTCTTTTGATATTTTTTGTTTAAATACGGGCATAGAAACATCCCTATAAACTGTGCCCCAGACAAGGCTGCCATACAACTGGCCTGTAACATTGGATTTCCCATGGTGTATTTAAAGAAATAAATGCCGCTGGTTAGGGTCGTAACAAATCCAAAGGAGATAAAAGCCGCCATAAATCCAAACAGCCAAAACTTTTTGTTGCGGAAAACTTTTATGGATGTACGGAAGGGACTATCCTTCTGCACCACATATTCCCCCTGGCTCTTGTCTTCCTCTTTCAAATTGACTTCTTTGCATAAGAAAATACCAATACACTCCAATGCAAAAACAACTGCCGCTATTATCATCGCTACTGTTGGGTATCCTTCTCCCCCTCTCGTTGCAAAGATTGCAAGCAAGCTTGCGCATACATAAGTTCCACCAAAATTAATAACATTACCAAATAACTGTCTACACGTAGCTAAAACCGTACGTTCTCTGGAGTCTGCCGTCAGCGCCGGTAAAATTGTAAATTCCGGAATATTTAAAAATGTCATACCTAAAGACCACAAACTATAGGTCACATAAGCCCATGCCAATCTGCCTCCGGTAGAAAAACCTTCCGGTGAATGGAACACAAGTACAATCCCCACGGTTGCAAGAACAGTTCCCAGCATACTCCAGGGTCTGCTTTTCCCAAATCGACTGTGGGTGCGATCCACCAACATGCCTGCAATATAATCTGTCACTGCATCTACAAGTTTGCAAACCAAAAACATAGTACCCACCGCCACTGCCGGGATTTTTACCACATCTGTAAAATAAATCATCAAATACAACTGAATCAAAAAATCCGATAGAAAGCGTCCGCTTTCCAACAATCCATACCCAATACGTTGTCTCCACTTAAATAACATCTTCTCTTCCATATGACCTCCAAATCATGATATGTAGACTGTAATCTACATACGTTCTCCCATAATTCTTGCATTACCAAGAAGTACTTCTAACCTTGCAATTAGCTTTATACTAGCGATATAAGAGTTCGCCTTCAATTCGTTTTTCCGTCATATCTCTTCCAAATTGGAAAAGTTCTTTTCGCAACGCTTCCTAGCACAAAAATGGCACTGACCATCCAACTGTCAGTGCCACTCTTTTTTTCATATTTTTGTTGTATATGATTTTAATCCCATAAAGAGGCATTTCCATAGCGTGTATCCAACGCATCGGAGAACCATCTTCCATTCATAACGTTCTGAATCATCATTTCCTTCACTTCCTCAGATACACTTGTATCGGCATCCATTTCATCCATGATTTCCTCATAGGTCTTTGATACATCTTTCAATTCCGCAGTTACTTCCGCATCATCTGCATCCAAAACCATAGATACCGGTGCATCCGGTGTCCAATTTGTCCACTCTGTCAGGCCCTCCCCATTTGGATCTCCTGTCGCCAAGAAATTCTTTAAATAAGAATCAAAGGTAGTCGCAAGAACCATATAGCCTTCCGAACTAAAATCTCCATAACTCACATAATTATTCTCTGTCATCAAGGTCGGAACAAAGATTCCGTGGAACGAACCAATCACCGGAATCTGTGTTGCACTATCCTTAGAACCATATTCGATCTGGCAAATATAGATATTCGAATCGTAATTTTCATACATGGTCTCGGCAGAGCACTGCGCATTAAAAATACGATACATATCGGATCCGTAATTAATTGCAAATTCCTTTGCTGCAGCGATTTCATCCTCTGACAAATCAGCCATGGCGTCACTGCTAAAATAGCCATCAAAAGCAGCAAAGAAACTGAATTCGGTACTTCCGGTCAACATGAGAACCGGCACAGAATTGTATTCCGTCGTTGCAAATCCCTCTTCCGGAATCACCACATCATCTGCGTATAAATGAGGGAAAACACTCATGCGAATTCCTGCATTTGCCATTAAAGTACAAAGACGTTCTGCATCTATGCCCTTCATATAAGTCACTACACTTTCGTCTTCCGAAAGCAACCATTCTACTGCTGCATCCTCATCTTCTGCCATACCATCTTCTACAGCTAATGGTGCCACTGCTTCTGCAATCTTTGTGGCACTGGCATCTTCTTCTGCCACCGTCATTCCTCCGGAAAATACCACTGCTTTATCAAATTTTCCTTCAAAAATCGGGCTAATCAGCATAGCCATTACATCACGTCCACCTGCTGAGAATCCGGATACCGTAATATTGTCCGGGTCCCCACCAAATTCCGCAATGTTTTCCTGAATCCAATCCAAGGCCTTCGCAATATCCAGCATTGCATAATTACCGGTTGCATCCTCCTCTGTCTGGAAAGCAGGCAAACAATTAAAGCCCAAAATACCAAGGCGATAATTCAAAGATACAAATACACAATTTTCATCTACTACAATTTCAGTTCCTTTGATTTCGGAAGAATCTCCCGTCTGGTTATTTCCACCGTGGATATATACCATAACCGGTAAATTTTCTGCTCCTTCTGTGGAATATATATCTAAATTCAAACAATCCTCTTCCCCGGAAATCACGTTTTCCCCTGTGGTATAATCCGTTCCTGCCTGGATTGCCTTATTTCCTGCTTCTGTACAATCCAAGGTTTCTGTCCAAGCCTCCGGGTCCTCCGGTGCTGCCCATCTTAAATCCCCTGTCGGTGCTGCTGCATACGGAATGCCGTACCACACCTGATAGGTGTCATAAGATAAGCCCTCCACCTCTCCATAACTTGTGGTTTTTACCACTGTTTCTGCTGTTGCTTCCGTAACTGCTTCCTCCGTTGATGCTATTTCTGTTGCAACGCTTTCTTCGGTGGTTGATTCTGTAGTTTCTCCACATGCTAAAAATGACATAGACATAGAAGCTACCAACAACCCACACAATAGTTTCTTTTTCATATGCTTCTCCTTTTTCATAAATCCTATCAGAGACCATATAATCCCCTTTCTCTGACATCTTCATTTTAAAAGTCGGTAGTTACTACCGGGCAAGAAAAAAAGTAACTCTCTTTTTTGTGCACATTTTTATTTCCGTTTCCATACAGAATTCGCTATAATAGTTTTTTTAGGAGGAGTTATGGATTACAAACGCATTGGAGAATTTTCAAAGTTTCTTGGAATTTCAAATGAATTCTTAAAATTTTACGATAAAAAAGATTTGGTAAAACCCATCTATAAAGATGATGCCTCTTACCGGTACTATGCAGATTATCAAACCGTGCATCTTTTGGAATACCAACAATTCAAATCTATGGGCATATCCTTGGAAGAGGCCAAAGAGATTCTTTCCCACTATTCCTTAGAAGAACGTTTACATTTATACGAAGAAAATTTTGATAACAAAATACAGGAGTTTCAAAGACTCTTATTAAAACTGGAACAATTAGAAGATATTACCAATGCCTTTCATCGCATTTCCGAAAAGGCACCTTGGCATATAGAACCTTTGCCCATCCAGTATTTCCATACGATGCAACCTGCTTCCCAAGAAGTAGGCAAGGACCCTATGTTTTACGAGAATTTAACGGTCTATCACGTGGCACAACACGTCACATTAAAAAATCCCGCCCTTCCAACCCTGGAGAACAACCTGGAAAAGCGGGAATGGGGCGCCATCATCAGTCCCCATTTAGCGGATCATTTGCCCACCTATTATTCTGAAAAATTAACAACCTTCGCCAATTGCCCTTGTTTTTTATATGAGCACAGTATTCCTGCTGAATACGATCAATATGGAAAACTCAGCGATCAGGTTTGGAGTTTTGCTGAACCCCTTGAGATATTAAAAAAACAACATTTTTCCATCCAAGGAGAATTATATCAAAAACGCTATGGCGTTACCCATGAGAAGGAAGGTGCCTTTGTACAAGTACAAACCATTATCCCATTAGCCTTGCGTTAACGACGTATCATTACCCATTTACCCGGTGCATACTGACTGTACCATCCGCCAGAAGTTTTCCTTCTTCGGTTCTTACAATGGTATGCACCACCGTAACATTTTTTCCTCTTCGCACCACGTCCCCTTCTGCATAAATACAAGAAGCCTCTTTCACGTTACTAAGATAGGTAATATACGCATTTTGCGTCACATAATTCTGATTGTCTGCACGAGCTGTAATTCCCGCCACACAATCCATCATGGTATAGATCAGTCCCCCATGAATCATGCCATATGGATTCTCTGAATTCTCGCAAATATTTGCTTTTAATACACTCCCCTCCATAGAAACAGATACAATTTCAATTCCGTTATACTCCATAAAAGGATTTCTTTTTCTGCTTAATTCAAATTCCATATTTATATTTCCTTCCTACTATCTGGTATTTATCCAAACGCGCATTTCATTTTCTCCACGATTTGCCCACGCATAATAAGGAATAAAATAGCACGTTTTTTGTTCCAGTTCCGGTGGTTCCGTACCATACAAAGGCCGGTTTTCTTGGGTTTCTTTTACTTCCACCCCTTCCACTTCCAAAACCGTAACACCTCCTAGTATATCCTTTTTTTCCACCGCCTGCATCTTTCCTTTTTGTGGCAAAAAGATGCGATGCAAATCTTCTCCATTGTCTACCCCTTCCATGCAATAAATGAAAGGACCTCTGGACAAGGCTACCTTTCCCACATTTCCGGACACTTTGGGATTGCTATACCATTTTTTGATTTCAAAAGGAATTTCAAAGTTCAATACAAAGGATTCTCCCTGTATTTCCGGATAAAAATAGCCATCCTTTTTTTCTCCCTTTGCCGGCACCCCATCACAGGTAAAAGAAAAATCTCCGGCCCACTGCGGCATACGAATCCCCAAAGTTTCTGTGCCTTTCCAACCGGAAACCTCCAATGTGACCTTGCCGTTTCTTGGATACTCTGTTCTTTGTACCAGCGTCACCTTTCCACCGGGAAGTGTAAATTCCGCCCTGGAATCCACAAACAAATGCAACCATACTCCCTGTTCTGTTGTCGTATATACACAAGACTCCATAGAAGCCAGCAGACGTGCCAGGTTTGGCGGGCAACATGCACATCCTAACCATTCCGGTCGCACTGCTTTTACATGCCCCTTGGTGGGGACAAACAAATCCTGTTTTGGTCGCACTTCTAAAGGATTTACATAAAAGAAATGCTTTCCATCCAGGGCCATACCCGCTAAAGCCCCATTGTACAAACTTCTTTCCATCACATCTGCGTATTCCCCCTTTTGCGAGAACCGCAACATCTGTTTTGCAAAAAAGACAACACCAACCGCAGCACAGGTTTCGCAATACATAGTGTCATTTGGCAAATCATAATCTGTAGAAAAGGATTCCCCTATGACTGTAGATCCAATGCCTCCCGTAATATACATCCGTTTATCTACCATGTTTCTCCACAGTCTTTCACAAGCAAAGACAAATTCTTGGTCTCCCTTAGTGGCTGCCACATCCGCCATGGCGATACAAAGATAGGTAAAACGCACGGCATGGCCTTCTGCTGCCTCCTGCTCCAAAACCGGTTTGTGATTCTGCGAATAGGTTTGAGGCAAGCTTTCCATCCCCGGAAAAATCACGGGTGTTTTCCATTTTTCATTTTCCTCTTTAAAGTAATTTGGATTTTTTCCTCTCTGTAATAAAAAGAATCTTGCCAATTCATAGTAAGCCTCTTTTTTCGTCAAATGGTAGAGACGTAGCAAACCGATTTCGATTTCTTCATGACCATCATAACCATGATTCTTTCCCTCTCCTTCTCCAAAGGTTTCGCATAAATGATTTGCCAGTTTTTCTGCGATTTCCAGTACCTTTGCATTTTTTGAAGTCTCATAATAAGCTACCGCCGCCTCCAAAAAATGGCCGGCACAATACAATTCATGACTCTCACCCAATCTCTTATAGCGATTTTCCAAGCCTCCAATAGAAAAATACGTATTCAAATACCCATCCGGTTCCTGGGCCTCCCCGATTAGCTTCACCGTTTCTTCTGCGTGCTTGAAAATCTCCGGGTCCATTTCCTCCCGGAGAGAATAAGCGGCCGCCTCTAGCCATTTATATACATCACTATCCTGAAACACCATTCCATAATGTTCTCCGGCTTTTTTTCCTGCTGCAATGCGAAAATTCTCAAAGGCATGGCTTTTTTCATTGGGTATCCCCTCTTCATTTCGCTCCTTTTCAATGGAAATAGACAGTTCATCATTTAACACACCCCACTGATACGGCAGCATTTCCTTTCGTACCAGCTGACGATAACGTCCCCAAAAAGCAGATGTAATCTTTACCATAAACCCCTCCAATAATTAAAAGATATCTAAAATATTTTACTTTTAACTATATTATATCACGAGCAATCTTTGTTTTATACCACTTGGCGGTGCTTTTTTGTATGACAGGAAATTCCGAGATTTTTCCATTATGCAAAGAACGAGATTTTGGCACTGCCAAAACCTCGTTCTTATATTCGTACTTATTTTATCGTATTTGTGTAAAATCCGGTAATGCATATTTGCTCTCTCTCTTTTTGTAGAAAAGCATATATGCACCGCCTCCAAGCAAAAGACCTGCACTTACATCAATGACACTATGCTGTTTTAAGAACATAGTAGACAATATAATTGCTACCGTTAAAATCGTACAACCTATGCCAACCATATCTTTTTCCGGTCTGTTTTCCCGATTTAAAATGGCATTCAAACAAGCCACAGAGCAATACACATGCAAACTTGGGAAAATATTGGTAGGCGTATCTGTTCTATAAATAAACAACACCATTTGTTCAAATAGATCTTTTCCGGACAAATACGGTCTCATGTTTTGTCCATTGGGGAACCCTACAGAAAAAACAATGAAAATCACAATTCCCAAACCCATACTGTATATCAACTTACGATATACCTCTTCTTTATAATTGACGGCACAAAAATAAATCAACGTACCGGCAACGTAGAAAAACCAAAGCATATATGGAATAATAAAATACTTACAAAAGGGAATTAGGTCATCCAATTTCGTGTGTAAGATTTCGACCCTCTGATGTTGCGACTCGATATAGTGGAAGGTTGCGTAATAAATGGCTGTCCAAAGGCAAAGGGCTATTCCGCGTCCTACCTTGGTTTTTGAAAATAAATTCATGTTTTCATCCTCTTATTCTATGAGAAAACTTATCATAAACGCACTCTAAGGTAGTTATACACGAAATAACCCAATTTTTCAATGGACATTATCCTTAAATTTTATTAAGAATCCTTTTGGTTTTTGTCCTATTCTGCCTCTCCACCAATGGAAAAAAGCATCTCTCCATAAGTCGGATATGGCCAAATTTCTCCCGGAATCATAGCCTCTAATACATCTATTTCTTCTCTCATTTCATTCATGGTATTTAAAATTACATCATGATAGAAACGAGAAATTTCCAAAGCATCTGTCATAGCATCTGCTTTTTCTACATCCGCCTTTAATTCCTGTAAACCGTCGCTTAACTTTTCTGTCGCAGCCGCTGCTTTACTTAATAACTCAGCTTCCGGTTTTGTAGAAAGTCCAAGTTCTTTTTTCTGCAATACTGTGGTTGCAAGAGCTGTCTGATACTCCGAAGAAGCAAACAAAATCTCCTTTTCCACCATATCAGAAAGGGTCAAGGCTTCAATATGCAAGGTCTTGTAATAATTCTCCAACAAAATCTCATATCTGGCATCCATTTCAGCCTTACTGTATACCTTATGTTTTTCAAATACTTTTACAGACTTCTCTTCCACAAAAGCGGGAAGCGCATCAACAGTAGAACGCAAATTTGCAAGTCCACGTTTTTCTGCTTCTATTGGCCATTCTTCTCCATAGCCATTTCCGTTAAAGAGAATTCTCTTATGCTTCGTTATTTCTTCCCGGATTAAGGTATTCAGTGCTGCATCAAAATCATCTGCTTTTTCCAACTGATCTGAAAACTCAGCCAAAGCTTCTGCCACGATGGTATTTAATACTGTGTTACAACCTGCAATAGATGCTGCAGAACCAACAGAACGGAACTCAAATTTATTTCCGGTAAAAGCAAACGGTGAGGTTCTGTTACGATCTGTGGTATCCTTTGGAATATGTGGGAGCACAGTTGCACCAATGGACATTAATTTCTTCTCTTTGTCATGGTAATCTGTACCATCCATAATGGACTGTAAGACTTCCTGTAATTCATCCCCTAAGAAAACAGACATAATAGCAGGAGGTGCTTCGTTAGCGCCTAATCTATGATCATTGCCGGCAGAGGCAACGGACATACGTAATAACTCCTGATAATCATCCACTGCCTTAATTACAGCAGTCAGGAAAAACAAAAACTGCGCGTTCTGAGATGGGGTATCTCCAGGCTCCAAAAGGTTCACACCCTGATCTGTGGAAATAGACCAGTTGTTATGTTTTCCGGATCCATTCACACCGGCAAATGGTTTTTCATGTAACAGGCAAACCATATGATGACGACCTGCGATACGCTTCATCATTTCCATGGTCAACTGGTTATGATCTGTGGCAATGTTTGTGGTGGAAAATACAGGTGCAAGTTCATGCTGTGCCGGAGCTACTTCATTATGTTTGGTCTTTGCAGCAATTCCCAACTTCCAAAGTTCCTCATCCAGTTCCTTCATATATGCAGAGACTCTTGGCTTAATCGTTCCAAAATAATGGTCTTCCATTTCCTGTCCCTTTGGAGGTCTGCCACCAAAAAGGGTACGTCCGGTATAAATTAAATCCGGTCTTTGTTTATAGACATCCTCATCAATAAGGAAATATTCCTGCTCCGGTCCCACTGTGGTAATCACTCTTTTTGCCTCTGTGTTTCCAAATAAACGGAGGGCACGAATTGCCTGTTTATCTAAGGCCTGCATCGAGCGAAGCAATGGAGTCTTTTTATCCAACGCTTCCCCACTATAAGAACAAAATGCCGTTGGAATGCAAAGGGTATCGTCTTTAATAAACGCGTAGCTGGTTGGATCCCATGCGGTATAGCCTCTTGCTTCAAAGGTTGCACGCAAACCACCGGATGGGAAGGAAGATGCATCCGGTTCTCCCTTTACCAATTCTTTTCCGGAGAAAGTCATCAGTACTCCTCCACCGGCTTCCGGAGAAATAAAGGAATCATGTTTTTCTGCTGTCACACCGGTCATCGGCTGGAACCAATGGGTAAAATGCGTTGCTCCATTTTCCATTGCCCAATCCTTCATGGCATGTGCCAACACATTTGCCAAATCCATCTGCAAATGCATTCCTTCATCTACTGTTTTTTTCAATGCCTTATAAACGTCCTTTGGCAAACGTTTTTTCATTTCTGCATCATTAAATACTTTCGAACCATAAATTTCCGGAATATTTTTCATCATCCCTTGTTCCTCCTGTGTTGTAAATTTATATTTTCTAGGGTTGCCTCTATTGTAAAAAGGTATAACCCATTAAATCTTTATCCACTTCTGCTGCACAAAGTCGTCCTTCATGAATAGCCTTTACCACCAAGGATTGTCCGGTGTGCATATCGCCTGCTGCATATACCTTCTTTTGACTTGTTTGGTATGCATGGACGCCTGTTTTTACATTGGTTCTTTCGTTCACTTCTACACCAAATGCCTTGGTTACATAGCTTTCAGATCCCAAGAAACCTGCTGCAATCAACAGCAACTGACATGGAATTTCTTTTTCCGAACCACTTTTTTCTACCATTTGCATACGTCCGGTTTTTTCATCCCACTTGCTTTCCAATTCTACAATTACAATGGATTTCAAATTTCCCTTTTTGTCTGTCAAACATTTCTTTACCGTGGTGCAATATTGTCTTGGGTCTTTTCCAAACAATGCAATTGCTTCCTCCTGGCCATAATCGGTTTTTAACACCTTCGGCCACTCCGGCCATGGATTGCTCTCCAATCTTTCCTTCGGTGGCTCCGGCATCATTTCCAATTGCAACACACTCTTGCATCCTTGGCGAATACAGGTGCCCACGCAATCATTTCCGGTATCACCACCGCCTACTACTACCACATCCTTCTTGGCTGCGGAAATATAATCTCCTTGGTCATATGTTTGGTTTAAAAGTGCTTTTGTAGTGGATGTTAAAAAGTCCACTGCAAAATGAATGCCATTTGCCTCGCGACCTTCCAGTTTTAAATCTCTCGGATTTGAAGCTCCACAGGCTAGGATTACAGCATCATACTGTTTTACCAAATCCTTGGCATTTACATCTTTCCCCACATTTTGATTTACCAAAAAGGTGATTCCCTCTTCTTCCATAATCTGCACTTTACGGTCGATGACTTCTTTTTCTAATTTCATGTTTGGAATTCCATAACGAAGTAAACCGCCTACTCGATCTTGACGTTCATATACCGTTACGGAATGTCCTCTTTGATTTAACTGATCTGCCACTGCAAGACCGGAAGGGCCGGAGCCAATCACGGCCACTTTTTTTCCGGTTCTGTTTTTCGGTGGATTTGCCACCGCAAGTCCATTTGCATAAGCATATTCAATCACTGCACGTTCATTTTCTCGAATAGAAACCGGTTCTCCATTTAATCCACAAGTACAAGCCTTTTCACAAAGGGCCGGACATACGCGGCATGTAAATTCCGGAAAATTACTGGTTTTATGCAAACGCACATAAGCCTGTTCCAAATTTCCGTGATAAATAAAATCGTTCCATTCCGGAATTAAATTGTGCAGAGGACATCCGGAGGTCATGCCCCGAATGCTCTCTCCATATTGACAAAAGGGTACGCCACATTCCATACAACGGGCTGCCTGCTTTTTTTGTTCTTCCTGTGATAAGGGCGCATGAAACTCTTTATAATGCTTCACTCTTTCCTTTGGGCTTTCACAAGCAGACTCTTTTCTTTCATATTCTAAAAATCCAGTTGGTTTTCCCATTTTTTATTCCTTCCCGTTCCCTTTCGTTAAAAGTTGAAATGCTTCCATTTGTGCTTGCTCTGCAGAAAGACCTTTTTCTTCCATTTGCACAATGGTCATCATCATTTTTTTGTAGTCATAAGGAACTACCTTCTTAAACTTCGGCAAATATTCCCGGAAGTTCTCAAAAATTTCTCTACCCTTCTTAGATCCGGTTTTCTGCACATGTTCCTCTATCAAAGCTTTTAATTCTAAAACATCATATTTATCTGTAACGCTTTCCAAAGAAACCATCCCTTTGTTCAACCGTTTGTAAAGACTGGAATCTTCATCCAATACGTAGGCAATACCGCCACTCATTCCTGCTGCAAAGTTCTTTCCGGTTTCTCCCAGGATTACCACGCGTCCTCCGGTCATATATTCACAACCATGATCTCCACAACCTTCTACTACCGCAGTCGCCCCGGAATTTCTTACACAGAAACGTTCCCCTGCGATACCATTTAAAAACGCTTTTCCACTGGTTGCCCCGTAAAGAGCAACGTTACCCACAAGAATATTCTCTTCCGGTGCATAAGTCGCTTCCTTCGGTGGGTACACCAAAAGTTCTCCGCCGGATAACCCTTTTCCTAAATAGTCATTCACGTCTCCGGAAAGTTCCAAAGTAAGGCCTTTTGGAATAAAGGCACCAAAACTTTGACCACCGGCGCCTTCACAGACAATGTGATACGTATCCTCCTCCAAAGAGGTGCCAAACTGTCTGGTAAGTTCTGCGCCAAACAAGGTTCCAAACGCACGATCCGTATTCTTTACCTGCATCCGGAAGCTTTTCTTTTCCTTTTTCTTTAAGGCCGTAGCAAATTCCTTTAAAAGCACCTTTTCATCTAAGGTTTCCTCTAATTTAAAGTCATATACATCCTTCTTTTCGTAGGAAATCTGTCCCTTCTGTGGATATGGATTTTCCAAAACTGCGGATAAATCTACCAATCCATTTCTTCCTACCTTTGCCTCTTCCTTCAAGCACAGTAAATCCGTTCTACCCACTAATTCATCTAAGGTACGCACACCTAAAGCTGCCATATATTCACGCAACTCTTGGGCTACAAATCGCATAAAGTTCACAACATATTCCGGTTTTCCCGCAAAACGCTTACGAAGTTCCGGATTCTGTGTAGCCACACCTACCGGACAGGTATCCTTGTTGCAGACACGCATCATGACACAACCCAAGGTAACTAAAGGTGCTGTGGCAAAGCCATATTCTTCTGCTCCAAGCATCGCTGCAATGGCCACATCCCTTCCGGACATCAATTTTCCATCTGTTTCCAAAACCACTTTATTCCGTAATTGATTTCGCATTAAGGTCTGATGGGTTTCTGCCAAGCCAAGTTCCCAAGGCATTCCTGCATTATGAATGGAGGTAATTGGTGCAGCACCGGTTCCACCATCGTAACCGGAAATCAAAATAACCTGTGCTCCTGCTTTTGCAACACCGGAAGCAACAGTTCCCACTCCGGCTTCAGACACTAATTTTACGGAAATTCTTGCATTCTTATTGGCATTCTTTAAGTCATAAATCAACTCTGCCAAATCTTCAATGGAATAAATATCATGGTGTGGTGGCGGGGAAATTAAGGATACACCCGGTGTAGACATACGTGTTTTTGCAATCCACGGATATACCTTTTTTCCGGGTAAATGTCCGCCTTCTCCCGGCTTTGCTCCTTGGGCCATTTTAATCTGAATTTCCTCTGCAGACACCAAGTAACGAGATGTAACACCAAATCGTCCCGATGCCACCTGTTTAATGGCTGAACAGCGATTCTTTCCATCTTTTCCAATGACCAAACGGTCTTCATCTTCTCCACCTTCACCGGTGTTAGACTTTCCATGTAATTCATTCATGGCAATGGCCAACGCTTCATGGGCTTCTTTGGAAATGGAACCATAACTCATGGCACCGGTTTTAAAACGTCTTACAATGGAATCCACGGATTCCACTTTATCGATAGAAATCCCCTTCGACGGATACTTAAAATCAAGCAGACCTCTTAAATTAGCCATATGATCCTGTTCCGTAACCTTTTTGGTAAATTCCTTGAACATGTTGTAATCACCGGTTCTGGTCGCAAACTGTAACAAATGAATGGTTTCCGGTGTATATAAATGTTCCTCTCCCTTGGCACGCATTTTATGATCTCCGGTGGAAGATAAGGTTTCATCCACAGAAAGTCCCAACGGATCAAAAGCCTGATCATGCAAGGTCTCTACGTCATCTTGGATTTCCTGCATTCCGATACCGCCAATACGGCTTACGGTTCCTTCAAAATATTTATCAATCACATCTCTGTGAATTCCGATACATTCAAAAATCTTTGCACCCTGGTAAGACTGAATGGTGGAAATTCCCATTTTGGATGCAATTTTTACAATACCGGTAATTACGGCATCATTGTAATCATTGACTGCTGCATAATAATCTTTTTCCAAAAGACCGTTATCAATCAATTCGCGAATACTTTCCTGTGCCAAATACGGATTGATTGCGGATGCTCCATAGCCAAGCAAGGTAGCAAAATGATGAACTGTTCTCGGCTCGCCACTTTCCAAAATCACAGAAAGCTGTGTACGTTTTTTGGTTTGTACCAAATGATGCTGCAAGGCTGCTACCGCCAGCAAAGACGGAATCGCCACATGATTTTCATCCACACCTCGATCGGACAAAATCAAAATATTTGCTCGATCGCGGTAAGCACGATCCGCTTCCACAAACAAATGCTGCACTGCTTTTTCCAAGGATGTATTTTTGTAATAAGTAATCGGTATGGTTTCTACCTTAAAGCCCTCTACATCCATTGCACGAATCTTCATAAGGTCCGTAGAAGTTAAAATCGGGTTGTTAATACGTAACAACTTACAATTTTCTTCCTTTTCCTGTAACACATTTCCTGCACTTCCAAGGAAAATAGTAGTTGCTGTCACCACATCCTCACGAATGGAATCAATTGGTGGATTGGTTACTTGCGCAAAACGCTGTTTGAAGTAATCAAAGAGTGGCAAATGATTTTCCTGTAATACTGCCAATGGAACATCCACACCCATGGCTCCAATTCCCTCTGAACCGGACAAAGCCATAGGAAGAATCTGCTCTTTTACATCTTCAAAGCTATAACCAAAGGCTTTTTGGAGACGAACACGTTCTTCTTTGCTATAGGTTTCCACTGCCTTATTCGGAATTTTCAAATTTTTCAGTTCCACAAGATTCTGATCCAACCACTGACCAAACGGTTGTCTTGTGGCAAATTTTTCTTTGATCTCTTCATCGCTATATAATTTTCCCTTTCGGGTATCTACCAAAAGCATTTTTCCCGGCTTCAGACGATCTTTTTTCTTGATATTTCCTTCGTCAACCGGTAACACACCTACTTCCGAAGATAAAATCAAATAGTCATCCTTGGTGACATAGTAGCGGGAAGGACGAAGCCCGTTTCGATCCAACACCGCACCCATCATATCTCCATCGGAGAATAAAATAGAGGCCGGACCATCCCAAGGCTCCATCATCGTCGCATAGTACTGATAAAAATCCTTTCTCTTCTGGTCCATATCCTTATTTTTCAGCCAAGGTTCCGGAATCGTAATCATGACTGCCAAAGGAAGCGGCATTCCATTCATCATCAAAAATTCCAGGGTATTATCCAACATCGCTGAATCGGAGCCGGAGGCTGTCACTACCGGGGTAATCTTTGCCATTTCCTCTTCCAAGAAGCTGGACACCATGGTCTCTTCTCGCGCCAGCATTTTGTCCGCATTTCCCTTGATGGTATTGATTTCTCCATTGTGTACAATCAAGCGGTTTGGATGTGCTCTTTCCCAAGAAGGTGTGGTATTTGTGGAAAATCTGGAATGTACCAACGCAATCGCGGAACAATAATCCTCATCCAACAAATCCTGATAAAAACTACGAAGCTGTCCCACCAAAAACATACCTTTATACACAATGGTTCTTCCGGATAAAGAAGCCACGTAAGTATTTTCTTCACAAGTCTGCTCAAACAACCGTCTTACCACATATAACTTTCGATCAAAATCCAATCCCTGTGCTATATTTGCCGGTCTTTCAATAAATCCTTGGCAGATGTAAGGCATGCAATCCAAAGCCGTTTTTCCTAAAATTCCCGGATTTACTGGGACCTTTCTCCATCCCAGAAAACGAAGGCCTTCCTTTTCCACTAAAATCTCAAACATTTTCATAGCTCTGCTACGAAGTGCCTCTTCCTGCGGGAAAAAGAACATTCCAATTCCATAATCCCGTTCCTTTCCAATGGAAATTCCCACTTCTTTCGTGACCTTTTGAAAAAAGTTATGGGAAATCTGAAGCAAAATTCCAACACCATCCCCGGTTTTTCCATCCGCATCTTTTCCTGCACGATGTTCCAGGTTCTCTACTATGGACAAGGCATCCGATACGGTTTTATGGGTCTTCTCCCCCTTTAAGCTAACCACTGCACCGATACCGCAATTGTCGTGTTCAAATCTTGCATCATATAAGCCTTTTTGCTCTACTTGCATATCTTCCATCCTTCCTTATCTCGAATACCGTTAGGAAACCACTTTATAGAAAGAACGTCGCTTTCGACATTCTCATGCCGCGTGTATCTCCCTAACGGAGCGCTTTTTATATCGTAGAAACTATACAGAATTTTCCAGGATACAAAAAAGGAGCCCGGACTTATTCCAAGTCCAAGGCTCCTTTGCCAATTCTTCTTCAACAAAAATTTTCCTTATCATAACGCGTGATTTTTTTCTTGTAAATGACACTTTTTGAGTATTTTTACAAAACCACCTCTTCTGCGAAGGCTTCTCCGGTGACAGGATGCATCTGCGTATAGTCAAAACGATAGGTTTTTTCTTTCCCATCAAAAAGAAAGGTTTCTGTGGCAGACATGCGGCGACTTTGATGGGTATGTAACATTTTATCAAACTTTACATACTGGAGAAACTCCGGTGGCAATCCATGACCGACTCCAAAATCTTCTATCATTTCATACTTCTTTTTTGTAGCAATTCCAATACCAAGATACCCGTTTTCCTCTAAGTATTCCGCCAGTTTTTGGAACATTTCATAAGGAGAGGAAAAATAATTCTCCATATATTTCAAGCTATAACGTAATATCTGCGCATTATAGAAAAGTTCCACTGCATCGCAAACTTTATGCAACTTCATGTTCTCCTCATAGGTCAGCCATTTGGTAGAAAAAACTTCATAGGGTTGATGCGAGGCATACAACAACCCATATTCTTCTCGATGGTCGTACATATCTGTCCCCTTTAACACCTTCAAAAAGCCAAGTTGCAACTGGTCCGCATACAAAGGATAAATATCATTAAACGACTGCTGAAAGCGTTGATAATCCTCATAGGGTAAACCTGCAATCAAATCCGTGTGAAGATTGATATTATATGCTTCTCGCAAAGCTCTTACATTACGGAACAATTTTTGATTATCCGTGGTTCGATGAATCACATCCATGGTTTTTTCACTGGTGGATTGAATCCCGATTTCCAGCTGCACCAAGCCGGGGCGTAGGGTTTTTAGCAGGGCAATTTCTTCTTCCGTTAAAAGATCTGCTCCAATTTCAAAATGGAAATTGGTAATACCGTTATCATGTTCCTTTAAATAGGTCCAAATTTGAAGCGCTCGCTGCGAGGAACTATTAAAGGTACGATCAATAAACTTTACCTGTTTTACTTGTTTATCCAGAAAATACTGCAGTTCCTTTAACACAATCTCCATGCTACGATAACGTACTTTCTTCTCTATCGAAGAAAGACAATAGCTACAACGGAATGGACATCCACGACTAGATTCGTAATAAATAATTCTATTTTCAAAAGGTTCCAACTGATTATATAGGAAAGGAATCTCATCCATGGAAGTCATGCTGGTAACTCCCGGCTCCCGTACAAGCCTTTGCCGGTCCTTTTCATAAGCCACCCCTTCCAGTGTATCCCAAGGAATCTCCTGCTCTTGCCAAACCGCCTTTGCAATTCGTCGAAAATTTTCTTCTCCCTCTCCCAGCATGACTCCATCGCACCACTGCAAATAGGTTTCCCAATCATTGGTGGCCTCAGGCCCTCCTGCCAAAAGATGCCATTCCGGTTTAATCTTGTGAATATCTTCCATAATTTTCTGCATAAAATCCGCATTCCAGATATAAACCGAAAACCCAATCACACCAATATTTTTTTCCAAAATACCAAATAACACATCTTCGTATCGATCATTAATGGTATATTCCGCCAAAATAACATTTTCCGTCACCTCATTGGCATACGCTGCCAAGGAATAAATAGCCGGATTGGAATGTATGTATTTCGCATTTAATGCGACTAATAAAATTTGTTCTTGTTTCATCTTTTCACCACTTTCTTGTTTTCCATTATAACAACTTCCTAGAAATTGGGAAACTGCAGGGTTTCTTTGTTTTATCGGTTGCGCATCCCACCCCTTCTGGTTTTCTCAAAACGTTACATTTTTCATGTATTTGTATAAATACGTTAAATTTTTAACTTTTTGTATATTTTTACCATATACATTTTCGAAAAATTGTTGTATAAATTTCAAGTTGTTAGAATTTTTGTTAAATTTTTGTTTTAAGAAATGAGGTAATTTTCATGAAAAAAGGTATTTCACTGAAAGCAGCTCTTACCGGCCTGATCATTGGCCAGTTGCTCATTGTTGGAATTATTAATCTGGGTTACAGTATTTACGGACTCAGACAGGGAATGGAGTATGAAACAACAAGAGGACTTCTTGCCGCAGTACAAACCTATGCAGAAGTCTTAGAACTGACAGAATTTAGTGAAGACGTTGACAATTCTACTTTAGAAACAGACTTAAACGCCTCCACCGGATATGACTATACCTATTTTAGCGGAGACACCAGAGAACGTTCTTCCATCGATGGCGTCGTTGGAACCACTGCTGCCTCTGAAATTTACCAAGCCGTTTTCGTAAACGGTGAAACTTACAGCCAAAGCGACGTAGAAATTAATGGCGAACTTTACTATGTTGCTTATGTACCAATTACCCACGATGGCGAAACCTTTGGTATGGCCTTTGCAGGAATGAAGAAATCTGAAATCTGGGCTTACATTAATTTACGTACTCGTATGATGGTTCTTGTTTCTGCAGGTGTAATGGCATTGATGCTGTTAATTTCTATTTTATATACATCAAAAATCGTAAAGGCAATTAAAGCAAACGTATCTGCCGTAAACAAGCTTTCTTCCGGTGATTTATCCATTACTATGGAAGCTTCTGTTTTAAATAGAAAAGACGAACTTGGAGAGATGGCTAATTCCACCATGAGCATGGTAGAAAAACTCCGTAGCGTCATTGGTAGTGCCTACTCTTCTTCCGGAGAAATGGAACATTCTGCAGAATACCTTTCAAATACTTGTGAAACCATTTCACAGACTGCAGACAACGTATCCAGCGCGGTAGACCAGGTAGCTTATGGCGCAAGCAACCAGGCGGATTCTTTACAGGATGCCGTTACCAGCGTAGAAGAAATCAATGAATCCATTCAAGTGATTACGGATAACACCAATCACATGAACACCTTAGCTTCCTATATGCAAGACAACTCCAAAAACAGTTCTTTAGCTTTGGAAGAATTAAAGGAAACTACCGAAGAAACCATTCATGCCATTGATGACATCGTAAAATTGATTGAAAATACGGACCATGCTGTTTCCAGCATCAGTGAAGCAATTTCGATTATTGATTCCATTGCTGCACAGACGAATTTATTGTCCTTAAATGCCAGCATCGAAGCCGCAAGAGCCGGAGATGCCGGAAGAGGTTTCTCTGTTGTTGCCAACGAAATCCGTCAGCTTGCAGAACAGTCTTCTGCTGCTGCCCAGAATATCCAGTCTATTATGCAGGAATTATCCGCAGACTCCAAAGAAACGATGGACACTGCCGGAAGCATGCAAGAAACCGCTGTCAAACAGAATGCTGTCATTCAAAAAACCATTAGTCACGTAAACGGATTGATTGCCAATATTGATGAATCCTTAACTGTAACTCAAGAAATTGCAGAAAACGTGGAAAAATCCGATAAGGCTACGCAGGTATTTGCAGATACCATCAACTCCTTGTCTGCGATTTCCCAGGAAAATGCAGCAAGTTCCGAAGAAACACGTGCATCCATGATTGATCTTTCCGAGACAGTGAACAAGTTATCTGAGAAAGCCAAGAGTTTAAACAGCATTAGTAAAATATTAGAAAAAGAAATGTCATTCTTCCATAATATGGAGCAGAGTTTAGAGCGCAATTCTAATACTTTGATAACCGAATAATATTGCTTTTTATGTCACAATCCAATAAAATAGAAATTGTTGATACAAAATCTACAATTGTAGATTTACGAGGAGGATTTTATGAAAAAAAAGATTATCAGCTTATGCGCTGTCTTTACTTTGGCAGCCACCACATTACTCAGCGGATGCAGTATTCCTGTAATTGGATCTATTTTTAATTCCATTACCGCACAGCCAATCTACACTGCAGAATTGAATCAGGCCTTCACTTTAACAGCAAGTGGAAGCGACAAACTTGTTGTAAACATTGACGTTACCAACAATAGTGATTCTGCATTAGATTATTTACCTTACTATAATGTAACTGCAAAGGTAAATGGTACCTCTTTAAACAGTGATTACTTATGGAGTGACAACCCATACTACATTAGCGGGGACACCATACTTGCTGCAGGAGAGACAGCAACTATGCAGGCAGTATTCGATCTTTCTTCTTATGATAGAACCAGTGATACTGAAGTAGCGATTTCTTTATATTCTTATACAACAGATTATGAAGATAACATCTCTGTTTTAGATGAAACCGTTGTTTTATCTGAATTAGAATACATGGAAAGTGTAAGTGACTACGAGTTAGTCGTTGACAATGTAACCGTAACCGATGACGGTGACGGAAATGATATCCTTGTCATTGACTTTACTTTTACCAACAATTCCGATGATGCAACCAGCTTTGGTTATGCTTGTGATGTAAGCATCTTCCAGGACGGCATTGAACTTTCTTCCGGATATCTTTATTCGAATCATCCATTGTATGATGAAGATTTATATTACAATGATTACACAGATATCAAGAGTGGATCCAGCATCCAGGTTCGTGAAGTATACGAATTAAGAAGCACATCCAATGTTGAGTTAGAAGTAACCGATTATACCAGCTATGATGACATAACAATTCTCAGCACTGAAATCCAAGTTCAGTAAGGAGGAATTGTTCGATGAAAAAGAAAATTTTTGCGTTAATTCTCGCTGCAAGCGTGTCTGCAACCGTACTTAGCGGTTGCACCACACCGCTTCAACAAGTCATTGATTCTGCCAGCAAAACAGAGACCGATTCTGAAACGGAAACAGAAACGGAAACAGAAGACGTGACCGAAGAGTCCACAGAAAGCAGCACTACCAAAAGTACCACAGATGGCGATGTCATTGTTGCCGGTACCATTGATACTTCCAGCAAGTATTCTTTTACGGTAGATACTGCTTTAATCGGATACGATGAGTGGGATGATGATGTTTATATATGCTATATCATTGGTGAGTTCACCAATAATTCCGATGATGTAATGTCCTTCTCCAGTGCGGTAGATATTACTGCAAAGCAGGACGGCATTACCTTATACGAAGCATATATTAGCGGTTTAAGTGCCTATAATTACAACGAAATCAAACCCGGCGAATCCATGAGTATCCTAGTGGGATTTGAAATTGAGAATGGTCAAGATGATATTACAATTACCGCCATCGACCGTACTCATTATGCAAAAGAAGTCCTTTATGAAGGATCTTTCACCATTGATGAGCTCGTAAATAACACCATCTATTACGCAAGTGAATATGATGAGATTATTAACGATGACGGCATCGAAAACGACAATGAGTTATAATCATTCGAAATTTATTCTAATACAAAAAAGGAACCTCAAAGAGGTTCCATTTTTTGTACCTATTTTTCACATCTTATGACAAATCTGCTCCATTTGAAGCGATGACTTTCTTATACCAGAAGAAACTATCCTTTCTACTTCTAGCCATGGTTCCTTTTCCTTCATCATCCATGTCTACGTAGATAAATCCATAGCGTTTTCTCATTTCACCGGTTCCTGCAGAAACAACGTCAATGCATCCCCATGTGGTATATCCGATCAAATCTACACCGTTTGCAATGGCTTTTTCCATTGCTTCGATGTGTAAACGGTAATATTCAATACGGAATGGATCGTGAATAGAACCGTCTGCTTCTACGGTATCATATGCACCAAGTCCGTTTTCTACTACCATCAATGGACGTTTGTAACGATCGTAAATCATTTCCAAATAGTATTCTAAACCATCTGCATCTGTTGCCCATCCCCAGTCACTGTAATTCAAATATTCGTTCTTTGCACCGGCTGAGAAGTTGCCGCCTACTTTATCTTTTACTTCATGTGTAGTAACAAGCTGTGACATATAGTAAGAGAACGTATACATATCTACTGTACCACGACGAAGATCTTCCATATCCTCTTCTGTAATATCCAATTTTACGTTGTGATCTTTCCAAAGTCTCTTCGCATATGTGCCGTATTCTCCAAAGCACTGAACGTCTCCACAATAGAAAATATTCTTTTCCCATGCATGGCGATTTGCCAAAATATCCTTTGGATCACAAGTTGCCGGATACCAGGTAATACCACAAATCATACAACCAATCTTGTTGGTAGGATCAATCGCATGTCCAATCTGTACTGCTTTTGCAGAGGCTACAAACTGATAATGTAAATGCTGATAAGCTTCCTGGAATGCCTGATCATCTACATTTCCGCCGAACATATCCAAAAACTGAATGGTATTATTGATTTCATTAAAGGTTAACCAATTGTGAACCAATCCCTTATACTCTGTGAAGCAGGTAGTGACATAGCGAACGAAATGCTCGATGGTTTCTCTGTTTTTCCAGTCTCCACAATGTTCTTCAATATATAAAGGAGTATCAAAGTGCCACAAGGTAACAAGTGGTTCAATGTTGTGTTTTTTCAATTCTGTAAACACATTTCTATAGAACTCCACACCTTCCTTATTTGGCTCTTTTTCCAATCCGGTTGGATAAAGTCTGGACCAGGAAATAGACATACGGAACTGCTTAAATCCCATCTCTGCCATTAATGCAATATCTTCTTTATAATGATGATATCCATCTACCGCATTATGGTTCGGATAATGATATTCATCCAATACTGCATATTTTGCTCCCTCCGGAAGCTTCTGTCCCATGGTTAAAGTTCCATGATTTCCATCCTTGTCAATATAAGTAATTAATCTCGGAGAATTTACGGTTCCTCCTGTTGTTACGTCTGTTTTTGCAGGACCGCGTCCGCCTTCATTCCAGCCGCCTTCCCACTGATTTGCAGCTACTGCGCCGCCCCATAAAAAATTATTTGGAAATGTACTCATCCTATACCTCCCTATTTTAATCTATGAAATATTTGCTAATTTGCAATAATTTCCTATATTTTTCTTTCAAATCTCCGACTAATCGAAAAATAGACCACCTACTGCGGTGGTCTATTTTTCTATCTTTGGATATTATCCAAAAATACACAAGCGCTCCGCTAAGGATGCGTTTTCTTTTATTCTTTTATAAATTACGAATTGCGTCACGAACCGGAAGTACCATAGCCGGACTAACAGAAAGTTCATCAAATCCCATTTTTACAAAGGTTTCTGTTAAACTTAAATCTGCACCAAGTTCTCCACAAATTCCTACCCAACAACCACTCTTGTGACCATTGTCTACAATCATCTGAAGCATTTTTAAAATTGCCGGATGATGTGGATCGTAGAAATTCTCAAGTCTCTGATTCTGACGATCAATTGCAAGTGTATATTGTGTTAAGTCGTTAGTTCCAATTGAGAAGAAATCTACTTCTTTTCCAATTTCTTCACTCATCATCACTGCTGCCGGTGTTTCAATCATCACACCGATTTCTACTTCCTTAAACTCAATACCGTCTTTGGTTAATTCGTCCTTAACTTCCTGAATGATTTCTTTGATGCGTTTTACTTCATCTACAGAAATAATCATTGGGAACATAATTGCAATGTTTCCATAATAGCTTGCACGATACAAAGCACGCAACTGAGTCTTAAATACGTCAACTCTTTCCAAACAAATACGGATTGCACGATATCCAAGGGCCGGATTATCTTCATGACCTAAGTCAAAATAATCCACCTGTTTATCTGCACCGATATCAAGGGTACGAATTACGACCTTCTTGCCTGCCATAGTTTCTGCAACCTGACGATAAACACGGAACTGTTCCTCTTCTGTAGGATAATCGTTCTGCTGCAAATATAAGAACTCACTACGGAATAAACCAATTCCTTCTGCATCGTTCTTTAACACAGTCGCTAAATCACCTACGCTACCAATGTTTGCGTAAAGATTTACCTTCTGACCACTCTTTGTAACAGTCTCCTTACCCTTCAACTGAAGAAGAAGTTCTTTCTGCTTCTGATCCTGTTCCTTTGCCTTCTGGTAAGTAGCCAAAGTTTCTTCATCCGGATCTACAATAAAGACGCCCTGTGAACCATCAATAATTGCAGTTTTTCCATTCCAGTCACGATTAATATCTACTCCGATAAGTGCCGGAATACCCATAGTTCTAGCAAGAATTGCTGTATGGGAATTTTCAGAACCAAGTTGTGTTACAAATGCAAGAATTTTTTCTTTATCCATCTGTACCGTTTCACTAGGAGTCAAGTCCTCAGCTACCACGATTGCAGCTTCAGCCATTTCGCCCTGTGCCTGCTGCTTGCCACTGAGAATAGATACTACACGTTCTGAAATATCTTTAATATCTACAGCACGCGCTTTAAAATATTCGTCATCCATGTTGGCAAACATATCAGAAAAATTATCCCCGGTCACTGCTGTTGCATATTCTGCATTGACCTCCTGGTTACGAATCATATTCTCGATAGAATCGTTAAAATCATCGTCCTCAAGCATCATAGCATGAACATCAAAAATTTCTGCATTTCCTTCCCCCACAGTTTTCAATGCCTTCTCATAGAGTTCATGAAGCTGCTCAATAGCAGCATCTCTTGCGGAAAGATATCTCTGCCATTCAGCTTCCACATCTTCCACTTTCTTTCTTACAACGATATTTTCCTCTTTTTCATAGAAGAGGACAGGTCCGATTGCTACACCATTAAAGATTTTCTTTCCAATAAGTTTTTCCATCATTGCCTCTTTCTATAAATTTGCTTTGAAGAATTCTTCTAACTTCGCTGCTGTTTCTGCTTCGGTATCTCCTTCAACTTCAACAACAACTTCTTCTCCCTGCTTTACACCAAGAGCTAAAAGAGCCATAAGCTTCTTTGCATCAGCGCTCTTTCCCTTATTTGTGATAGTGACGGTATCACCATAAGCCTTTGCCTCCTTTACAAGAAGACCTGCTGGTCTTGCGTGAATACCTACTTCGTCTGTGATTGTGTAATTGAAACTAACCATAATTTCCTCCTTAATCTAAATCTACACCATCAGATGCAATTACTTTTTTATACCAATAGAAGCTGTCTTTTTTGCTTCTTTCCAAGGTACCGTTTCCATCATCGTCTTTATCTACATAGACGAATCCATAGCGTTTTTTCATTTCTCCTGTACCGGCTGATACAAGATCAATGCATCCCCACATGGTATATCCCATGAGTTCTACGCCGTCTTTATGGATGGCATCAGCCATAGACTGAATATTCTTTCTCAGATAATCAATACGATAATCATCATGAACGCTGCCATCTGCTTCTTTTACATCGCTCCAACCGATTCCGTTTTCAACAATCCAAATCGGTTTCCGATATCTATAATACAAAGTGTTGCATGCAAGTCTTAAGCATGCCGGGTCCGTTGCCCATCCCCAGGCATTTGTTTCCATATATGGATTCTTTACACCCATCATAAAGTTTCCACCGCTACCGGCTACATCTTCATGGGTTGTAATAGTACTACCACCATAACATGAAAAACTCAAGAAATCTGCTGAATATTTCGCAATTAATTCATAATCTTCCGGCGTATCTTCCAAAACGATACCTTTTCTCTCGTATTCTTTTAAACGATATTCCGGATAATATCCACCTGTTTGTACATCTGAGAAGAATAAAGTTCTCTGAGACATTTCCATCTGCAAAATTTGATCTGCCGGATCACAGGTATATGGATAAAGTGGTGCATAAGCCAGCATCTGTCCGATTTTTAATTCCGGATCTATTTCATGTGCTGCTTTTACTGTCAATGCACTGGCTACAAACTGGTTATGTGCCCCCTGGGCTTTTGCCTGATCGGAAGAATCTATCATACCGCCTCCCATATAGGGTGCCATATCCATAATATTAATTTCATTGAAGGTCAGATAATACTTTACCTTTCCTTTATATCTTTCAAAAGCTGTCTTTGCATATTTTTCAAAGAAGCCAATTAACTTTCTATTTTTCCATCCACCATACTGAATCAAAAGATTTAATGGTGTTTCATAATGAGATAAAGTAACTAATGGCTCAATGCCATACTTTTTGCACTCATCAAAAACTGCATCATAAAATGCTAATCCTTCCTCATTTGGAGTCTCATCATCTCCATTCGGGAAAATACGTGCCCAGTTCATACTGAGACGAAAAGCCTTAAAGCCCATTTCTCCCATAAGTGCAATGTCTTCTTTATAATGATGATAAAAATCTGTTGCTATATGACTCGGATAATATTGATCTTCCAATACCGCCGGAACCGCTCCCTCCGGGAACTCCATTGGTGAGCCAAAGCCCATTCCTGTATAACCAGTCTCTCCGGTAGTAGGATTCTTCCAAGATATTCTTCTTGGTACTGTATGGGATCCTCCTGTCATAACATCAGACGTATTTAAACCTTTTCCCCCGTCTAAATAGCCACCTTCATACTGATTTGCTGCGGTTGCACCACCCCACAAAAAGCCTTTTGGAAACTTACTACTCATACATCCTCCTTGTTAAGGGTAGCCTTACCAAAGTAAGGCCACCCTCCACTTTTTGCTACTCTTATTTTCCTTCTGCAGCCTTTGCTTCTGCTTCTTTTGCTGCAAGCTGGTTGTCATATACCTTGAAGAAAGGATACCAAACAAGTCCTGCCGGAATTACCATTAAGTAATCCCAAAGAGCATTCTGCCAACGGAAAGTTCCAAGGAACTGAGCAAAGCCCATTGGCATCAAAGCACCAATATAAACATGTGCCGGTTTCAAGAATCCAATCATATAACCAAAATAGGTTAAAAGCATTACCAACATAACGTTTAAGATATATGGGATGCAAAGAATTGGATTGTACATAATTGGCATACCAAAGGTTACAGGCTCATTAATTCCGAACCATCCAGGAACGATACCTACTTTAGATACGGCACGAATCTGTTCTGATTTTGCCTTTAATCCAAAGATACAAAGAGGTAACGTGTTTCCGGTACCACCACAAATAGCAATTGCTCCGAACAATGCTACCGGGTAGAAAGTAAGTGCTGCCTGTGCTTCTGCGATTGTTCCGCCTGCTGCGATAACTGCTTCATAAGCTGCTGCATTTTCAGAAACTGCCATAATCATTGGAGCCATAAGAACAGAAATGATTAACATAGTTCCATGAATACCGAAGCACCACATAAAGCAAGCAAATGCACAAAGGATAAACATACCAGGTACAGAAGTAAGTGCTCCAAGAGGATAAGAAAGGATCGCCATGAATCCGGAAGCAATACTGTATGCACCGCCGGTTGCACTAACAACTAGTGCAGATAATACTAACCAAATAGTTGCGTTGAAGAATGATGGAATGATTGCTGCCATAGCGTTTACAAGGGATGGCGGGCAAACATCCGGCATCTTGATCTGTACATTGTTTTTCTGGCAGAACAGGTCAACCTGTACACAGCAGAAAGCAATTACGAAACCAAGGAACATACCCTGTGATCCAAGATATGTTACATCAAGTGTTGCAAGGGAAGATCCCTGTGTTAAATCAAAGCAAACAACAAGAGCAAAAACAGCCATGGTTTCTACTGTTGTTAAAAGCGGTGATTTTACACCCACGTTTTTACCATAGTTGAATGCGATCATTCCGGTAATCCAAAGAGCTACCAAACCCATGGTAAAGTTGTACGGCATATACATAATTGTATAAATGGTGGAGTCTGATGAAACACCAAGCATACCCATTACCGCACAGATAATCTGGAATACAGATCCGGTCATGATGAGGGACATGGAACCCATCATCGCTGCCTGCAATGCGCTTAGGAATTTGTTCTGCCCCATCTTCTGTCCAAATTCCTGCAAAGCAATCATTGCTTTTGAGTTAAAAATACCTTCCATAGAAAACTTCTCCTTCTTCTATATAAATAATGTTATTTATGTAAGAGCATGGTACATGCTACATTACCCCAATAATTTTTTTACCTGTGCCATGATATTTGGACAATTTGCAACTGCATAATCCAATGAGTTAACCACGTCTGTCGGAAGTCCTGTATCTTTCTTAATATCCTCTAATTTGTAGCGAACCTGTGGTCCAACTAAAATACATTCATAGTTCTGATAAACGTCTTTGTACTCTGCAATACCTACTGCGTCGATTTGTAATTCTTCCCCCTGTTCTTCCCAGTAAGTTTTCATCTTCTTCATTAATAATCCTGTTGACATACCGCCTGCACATACTAATAAGATCTTCATAGTTTTGTTCTCCTTTACCTTCTTTTATTTTTCATCAACTTTTTTATGAAGTTCAATGAGTTCACGAATCAATTCTTCTGCCAACATGCTGGTCATGAAATGATCCTGCGCATGCACCAACAATACATCCATCTGTGGTGCGTTTCCGTTTGCCTGCGCTGTAAGCAAATCCATCTGGCTTTGATGTGCTTGTACCCCCGCTTTCTTGCATTCCTCCAAAAGTCTTTCCGCTTCTGCGTAATTTCCTTTCTTCGCTTCTGCTAGAGCACCAAATGCAAATGAACGTGCATCCCCGGAACTTGCTATAATACCCATGGCAACCATTTCGCCATCAATGGGTTCCAAGTTTTGCGTATCGCCCATGGTAAAACCCTCCTTTTTTGACGTGCTTTGTTATACTCATATTCTATGTTCTATTGTGAAATATGTCAATACAGCGTATTTTTAGCCCTTTTGAATTTGTGCACTTTACACAAAGTGTATGATTCTATGCGTATTTTTTTCTTGTTCACCACCTATCGTTTTTTATACACTATTTCTTTATTTTTTCCAGTGTATAAATAATTTTTGTTTTTTTATTAGTGTATAAATTTTGCTCAGATATGTATGAGTTTGTATAATTTCTATTAATTTTCTTCCCTTTTTTTCCACTTGTGTATTCATATGGTCTGTGATACCATTCGACTATGAAAATCATACGAAACTTAACAGTTACAACGGAAGAGTTCTATTCTCACTTAGAAAACCAGCTTCTTAAGATTGCTAACGAAAAACTGGAAGATCAGGAGGCTTATACCAGTGCCGATCTACAGGATGGTTTTCGAATTCTTCAAGGCGAGGGGGCCGCTCAAATAGAACTCTTAATTGAACATTATGTACCGGGGGAAATTTACAAAGTCAGCGCACATTCCATGACCGATTCCTATGTCATGAGCTACCAGACACGAGAAAACAACGGAAAATTGGAAGTAATTTACGAACAAGAAAACCTGACAGATGCCTCCGACAAGAAAAAAGGATTCTTTTCCAAATTAGGAGAAGCCCTTTACCTTTCACGCATGTCCAATGGGCTCTATGATATTCAAAACGAGATTTTGAAAAAACGCCCAAAACTTACTCAATAAAGGATATGGTACCAACAAAAAAGGGCTGTGAAAAAATGAGATAATCATTTTTTCACAGCTCCCTTTTTTCTTATTTCGCCTTTTTTAAAATTTTAAGCAAAGTAGCAATTTCTCCGTCATTCACAATAATTCGAAATTGCTTTTCCAAAGGGCGAATAATATTGCTAACATATTTATAATCTGCCTGATTCTCATACAAAAAGTCCGTATCATCCCGTTCTTTTCTCGTATAAGTCGGAGAACTCAAGGCATCCAACATATACACAATATGTGCACAGAGACCTACACGTTCATCCTCCTCTAAATCATAGGCCACAGCCAAATCTTCTACACAATCCGGTACATACTTTCGCAACTTTTCAACCGTAAGATTTTCTGCGGATTTTCCATAATTTTCTATGACCTTTTCATAACCGATATATTTCTTTTGTACCGCTTCAAACATCAATACACGATCCAAATCATCTTTACTGCACTCAAATACATCCGCAATCGAAATAAACGGAATACCAAAAATCTCCGGATCGAAGGTTCCAACAAACGCATGCACTGCGTAGCTTTTTTTGATTTCCAATACATCCTTAATCAAACGTTCTTTGTTTGCCATCGCCATAGCAAAGACACGCATATTCAACTTGGAGTATTGATCGATATAGCGTTTCAGCTGATCCGCGCCACCTTCAGATGTATGACAAAGTGTGATAATGGCTTTGGGTTTCTTTTGTGCCACAGCCAAACTCTGCATAGACTGCTGAACCGTGTGAAATACCTTATCAATATCCGTATCCATGGCACATCTTCTGGCAACCTCCACACCCAATGCCGTAATTGGAACATTGATTCCGCGAATCTTAATATTGGTTTTTTCCGCAATATTATCCAGTAACACACGGAAGGAACCCATATCGTAAATCACAATTACGCCGGCGCCTTCATCAATTTCACAAATGGTGCGTTCCAACTCTTCCGCAGTATGTAATGGTTCCGACGCAATGTCCATATCAAAGGCATAGGCATTGGTTTCCTGCGTAATAGCGTTTGTTGCTTCCGCCAAACTATGTGCGGTTCCCATGCCATGCATTGCAAACAAAAGCACCGGATTGGCCTGTTTCTTTTCCGTGGAAATAATAAACATGGTCATAATCACAGTTTCTTCAATGCTGAAATTCAGATAGAACCGTTCCTGCAATACATGGGTAAAATCCAACATAATTGCATATTCTTCCGGGTAAGTCTGAATGATTTGTCGTACCTGTTCATCCGTAATTCGTTTTCTCTGCTGGGGATTATGCTTTAACAATCCATTGATATGCAGACACAAACCGCAAAACATGTTGTTGGGAAGTTCTCTTCCGTTTTCGTTTTTATAACGTTCCGCAAATAAGCTGACATAGTTAATCACGGTAGAATCCACCATTTGAGAAAGCTGACCGATATTCATGTCCATGATACGCCATTTCTCATTCGGTGCATCAAACTGCATATTTCCTACGTATGTATCTATAATATCGCGAATGGTAGAAGTAGAGATTCCTCTACTCTGCATTTCCTGATACTGATTTTTGATCTGACCATATACTTCCGTCGCTTCTGCATCCGGGACATCGTCTTTACTTCCAAACAGTACAAAATTCGCACTACCAAAAAGCACATCGATTTCCGCACCTTTTTTTCCAAGAGGTCTATAATTTCCTTCTAATTCCTCCGGAAAATCACCGACATTTACGCGCATTTCCCTTTCTTCTTCATCCAGAACACGAACATAGGCATTGGCACAAGCCGATTTAATCAATGTACGGATTTCTTTGATTCCATGGGAATACTCCATTCCCATCATACGTCGCAACACTTCCGTGTCTACATAGACTGACGCCCCTGCGTTTTCCGCCTCTTCCTGAAAAAAACGATAAATGATTTCCAATTTTTCAGAAATCGGTCTATCTCCTAAAGCCGGCAAATGCACGGTGGTGGTGTTCCGCCAATCCGTTGCGCCTTCATCTTCCAAAGGAACGGTAAACACAAAAATACAATTTCCAAAATTTTCTGATCGATTTTCTGCCTCAGAATGAATCTCTCCGGTTTCCAAAAACTGACAAATACGACTATACTGTGACGCATCCAAAAGACCTACATTATCCAAAAAGAACATTCCGCCCTGCGCTTTGGCAAAAGCACTGCACTGTAATCCCTTAGCATCTCCGAACAACACATCATTGATGGTTTGGTTGTTGTTGCAGAAATGTCTGCAATTGACATAAATAAACGGGTCCTTTTCCGTTAATCGCTTTTTTGTTAACGCAAAATAGTACAACTGTCGACAGAATTCTGTGCTTCCGGTACCTGCAGGTGTCACCACCTGAACATTCAACTGATCTGCAGGATACAGCATCGCACGTTTTACATTCTGAATCGCCTTTTTCAGGCTTCCATCATAACCAATCATATTTTCAAAAGGCATCTTCTCAAGAGATTCTTCCTTTTGTTTAGATACACGATAGCGTACCGGACGACCCTTGGATTTTTCCAAAAGCCCCTCTTTTGTCAATTCATTTAATAAACTACTGGCATTGGTGCGTTGTAAGCCCAGTGCCACTGCAATTTCCTCTGTCTCCCACTCTATTTTTCCTTGTGCTAAAGACTCTTTCCATAAATACTCATACACAAGTTCCCGATTTTTTTTCATCTGATACCTCTATATAAGTTTTAATGATTCCATTGCATATAAAATGCCATCTTCTTCAATTCGTTTGGTTACAAAATCTGCTTTCTGCTTTAAATCCTCAGAAGCATTTCCCATTGCTACACCGGTGCCTGCAAATTCCACCATTTCAAAATCATTGGGGCCGTCTCCAAATCCAACCGTATCCTCTCTGAAAATTCCCAAGTGTTGCATCACCTGCTGAATACCGTAAGCCTTATTCACTCCGGCCAAACCAATTTCTCCGGAGAAATCTTCTTCATCACGAAAACTCATGGCCGTAATAGAATAAGCATCTCCTAAATCCTTTTTCACTTGCTCTAATGGAATATTCGCATGATGATAACAGCCTTTTTCTGCATTTTCATAGCGATCCAGGTGTTCTAAAATATCATCATCTATCACCTGTTCTCCCATGATTTTCTCGATAATTTCCGGATCCACAGGTCCTCTTTGAAGCATTCCAATGCGAAACTCTTCTATACAACGTCTGGTAGAAACCACACGATCGGTACATTGCAACATAAAAGTCATTTTATGATCCAAAAAATACTGCAGCATCCTTTTTAAAGGTTCATGATCCATATACCTTTTGGAAATCGCTTCCCCTCGATACTCCACATAGGCTCCTGCCGCAGCAACCATACCATCAAATCCAAACGCCAATAATCTATCGTCAATCTGCACCTTACTTCGTCCGGTGCATAAAAACACATAATGTCCCATCTCTTGTGCACGCTTTAAAGCCTGCTTCGTCGACTCCAACATCGTTCCATCGAAGTTGATTAACGTCCCATCAATATCAAAAAATAACGCCTTTTTTCCCATATTTATCCCTACACTTTCCAAACAATACTGTTATTATACAATATTTCAATAGAAAATACAGCGGAAGAAAAAAGGACCCTATCTCTTGTGTATAAGAGACAGAGTCCACCTTTACCATTTCTTGTCCGGACATCGACTATATTTTCCATAGGCGCGGAATTCTACATAACAGCCACAAGCAGAGCAAGTCGCTTCTGAAAGTTTACTACAATCCAAACAGACGGTAAGCCTGTCTTGGTACACTTCCTCTGTGGCACGATCTTCTTCTTTGATCACCGCTAAGTATTTTTTTAAATCTTTTTGATCCTCTTCCGCCATGTCCCTCAGAAGACATGCTTTACAAACACGTTTAGTTTTGTCCATAATAAGCATTTTCTCCATGCTTGCGATAGAAATGTTTGTTTTTTATACTATCCGGAGCCGGTTTTACATTGGGATTTAGGGCTTCTGTATTTCTTGCCATTTTGGCAACTTCCTCTAAAACCACTGCATTATGAACCGCTTCTGCCGCATCCTTTCCCCAAGTAAAAGGACCATGATTCTGGCATAATACTGCCGGCGTATACATCGGATTTAATCCTCTTTCTTCGAAGGTTTCAATAATAACCACACCGGTATTTTTTTCATAGGCTTCGTCGATTTCTTCCTGTGTCAAATTTCTGGCACAAGGAATCGGACCTAAGAAATAATCTGCATGGGTGGTTCCATACAGGGGAATATCACGTCCTGCCTGAGCCCAAGCTACGGCCTCCGGCGAATGGGTATGTACAATTCCTCCGATTTCCGGGTACTTTTTATACAATTCCAAGTGTGTCGCTGTATCAGAAGAGGGTTTATATCTTCCCTCGATTTTATTACCTTCCAAATCCATTACGACCATGTCTTCCGGAGACAATGCATCATAATCCACGCCACTTGGTTTAATGACAAAATAGCCGGTTTCACGATCGATTCCGGAAACATTTCCCCATGTATAGGTAATCAAACCTCTTTTCGGAAGTTCCATATTTGCTTCGTATACCTGTTTTTTCAGTTCTTCCAGCATATCTTCTCCTCAAACTTTCTATTTTAAAAAGTTCTTTACTTTCTTTTCGATGCCTTCTGCATCCAATTCGTATTTATGAATCAATTCCAATGCAGGACCGGACTCTCCAAATCGATCTTCTACACCGATACGAAGAAGCTTGGTAGGTAACTTCTCAGAAAGCACTTCTGCAACTGCACTTCCCAATCCACCATTGATGGAATGTTCTTCTACTGTGACTACCTTGCCTGTCTTTTCTGCAGATTTCAAAATGATTTCTTCATCCAACGGCTTAATGGTATGGATGTTGATGACTTCTGCCGAAATACCTGCCTTTGCCAAGTTCTCAGCGGCTTCTAACGCATAGCTTACTTCTAAACCGGTTGCCAGGATTGTCACATCTGTTCCTTCTCTTAAGAGAATTCCTTTTCCGATTTCGAAGTGGTAATCCGCATTGTCATTGATTACCGGTACTGCCAAACGTCCAAAACGTAAGTATACCGGACCTACATGTTCGTATGCT
>JAZOTM010000035.1:0-2202 GCA_045657625.1 Lachnospiraceae bacterium | reverse complement strand
GATGGCCCGGCCACCTTCTGTTTAATGCCACTTTCGATACCCTTGCTGTGTCTGTATCCACTTTTTCGCCGTTTATTTTAACTTCATAACCCTCAAAATTAAGTTCGGTTTGGGTTACAGGATATATTTTGTAACTCATTTTCTATCATTCCTTTATTAATGCTATGGAGTCAAGTATTCTGTCTGCAATACACTTCATGCCGTAGTCACCGGGGTGTACGGCAACACCTTTGTGCTCAAAAAGACCAATAGCCATTGTCTTTTCGTCTTTTTCAAGATCGCTGATATCGCAGAAAATGTAATTGTTTTCGTCGGCAATTTCTTTTATTATTCTGTTAAGAACTGCCTTGTTCCAGAAAAGATTGGTAAGCACAACCTTTGCCTTGGGATTTTTGCAGAAATACTTAATCATCTTTTCAAAGTTATCTTTGCAAACCTTTTCATCTTCAATTTCGGGCATATTTTCTCCGATTCTTATTACCACGATATCTGCCGCAAAATCTATTGCAGACTGATATTCCCTTGGCAAAATGGTATCGGTATCCTGATATTCTCTTTCCCAATTGGCAAGCTGCGCTATGCTGTAATCTAAAGTACACTTTTTGCCAAGTTCATTTATAACCAGATGCACATAGTCTTTTTCCTCAGAGGAGGCGGCCATGCCCCAGTTTCCATACCAGCCGATTTCGGCAAGATATCCATGCTTTGTTATGGAGTTACCCACAAAAAGTATTTTTAACTCTCCGCCTTCTTCAAAAACTTTTGAATACTCACCTTCTGCCAACTGATTAGTTGCACTGACGGTATTTAATGCACCGTATTTTGAATCCATTTTGGTGTCCTCCCAATCAATTTGTAAAACAGTAATTCCATGTGTAAATTAAGGGGTTCTACCCCGTTTCATTTCTTTAAAGAATATTATATGATATCACAAGTAAAAAGTCAACGAAACAAAAGACATCACTTTGAATTTACAAAGTGATGTCTTAATGTACTATGCAAAAATTGCTTTTCGTTTGTGCAAATCCAAAATGTAGGCTATAAATAGAGTTACGATAGACAAAGTCCAGCCTACGGGCCACACGGTGTAGAGGAATGTAAAGTTGGGGCAAAGGGGAAATATGAAGTAAACCCACCCCTCTGGCACACCACCGTTGACCATGTAACCGTATACGCAGATGAGTGTTTGGTGTTTCAATTCAAGAATGGTAGTGAGATTAGGGTGGAGTTATGAACGACTACTATTTAGGATAGGCCGTAGTGAATAATATTCTGTTCTATCTGCCGTATAACCTCAATAAACACCTCATCACTCTGCCCAGTAGGATCTGGTAAGGCCCAATTATCATCCAATGCTCTACCGATAAAAGGGCATCCCACATCACACCCCATAGAGATTGCAATATCAGGCGTAGGAATTTTATCAATGGTCTTACTATACTGCGTAAGCTCCATATCAATGTCATATAGCTGCTTCATAATCCTGACAGCATCTTGATTGATCTGCGGTTTGGTTTCTGTTCCTGCCGAGTAAAAGTCAAACTCGTCACCGCGCAGATGCTTTCCAAGAGCTTCGGCAATTTGACTGCGGCAGGAATTGTGTACACAGATAAAGGCTATTTTCTTTTTCATCTAAACGAACACCTCACACCAATACATTGATTATTCTGTGCCGAGTGGGTGCATTTAATCTCATCCAGTTCCATCTCAATACCAAGATTCTCTTTAACAAATTCAACCGCTTTGATAATGGCAAGATAGGAGTCACGCTTACAACAACGGGGGCCGCCGACCTCTCCAATCGCGCCAAGAGCGGCAGAAGTCATTTTGTTAGATAATCCCCACGCTTCATTTGCAAGGGGCGTTGCTCCGGTGATAATCGAAACAAACATTCCCGTACTCACACCTGCACCGCAAGCACCCCAAAATCCACACGCACCTCCAGGGACTTTCTTTCCACGAGCCTGCATTTCGGATAGTGCCTTGGAAAGGTCAATATCCCCTCCAGCATTCTTATAGGCAGTTAGAAGCGCCGAGCCGACCATAACGTGATGTTCGGGACCGTGCATATGGCAGAACGGTAGCGCCATCAGTTTTTGAATAATCTCAATAGGATTCTTTGAGGTTTCAAAAAGGCATACACCTATAATGCTATCCATACCCTGTGTATGACATTCGTTACATATGTAGTGACCGTTCTTG
>JAZOTM010000034.1:0-2439 GCA_045657625.1 Lachnospiraceae bacterium | reverse complement strand
CTATATCGTTTGGACACTTTCCATCGGAAAATCCCCCCACTTTCCCGGCTCAAGAGCCGGGAAAAATTCCCCAATTAGGAGGTAGTTTATGAAAACAGGACTTACCAAGAAGCAGAAAGTTACTGAGATATATTACAATGCCAAAGACCCCACCGCAGAGGTCTACACCCATGATACGAAACTGAAAAAGCGGTTACGGGCCTATGCCGCCCAATTCCCGGAGCTGTGCCAACAGACCGACGATGACGAGCAAGGTGGCCTGCGCTTCGAGATTGATAAAAGCAGAATCAGTATCCGGCTGACCGCACCGTATAGTGAAGAGCGCCGGAAGGCGTATAGTGACTATGCGAAAAATCATAGTGTTAGCGGAACTGTTTCCAAGGAATAATTTGTGCGCTTTTATTAGAATCCATCTGCAGGGATTATCCTGCAGATGGATTCTTGCACAAGACTATACTACAAGCAATTCAAGTTCTCGAAAACATTATTGTGAAATTATTATTGTTTTCAAGAAGATTGCTGCCAAATATTTCGCTATGATCGGCGAGTACGAGCTGGCTGATTCTGTTACAGATAAAGGACTGGAACTCTGTAACGATGAGAAACGAAGAGTATTCCTGTTCTACTCTCCCGAAAATATGATTTCCAGACTTAAAAAGCAGAAAGAGGACACGAACAGATACCGCACAAAAAAGCCTTACTGGCCTGCTACCGAGGAGCGTAGGCGAGCGGTTGCTATGTTCTATGACGAGAAAGGCATCAAGTATCCACGTATTGAAAACAGACCCGAGAAGATCACGGAAAGCAAGTTCGCACCTATCAACGAGTGCTTTGACGATGATTTGACTGATTATTGTGCATTTTGGTGTGCTGATACGTTTAGTTTATCTGCCGCAAAAGGAATCTATGCCACAATCATCCTTTGTAAGGTTTTTAATCGCATTATAGTTTTCTTCGGAAAGATCAGTAAACTGATGATTTCCGTGAGCACAGCAATTTCTACAACTTTTGAAATATTTGTAGATGAGGCGAAGATTTTCGATATATTTATCCTGCCGCTTGGAAGATAAATGAAAACACCCTGCCAATGCAAATACAGGTTCTTGGTTTACTTTTGATTAATAAACGCGTCTGCGATTTTTCCAAGGAGTTATTGAAAACCATACCGCCTTGAGATATAATGTAATTTGAATTTTTATACCCTGAAATATTAGCAGGGGTTAAGTGAGGTCAGACGAATGCCAAACGCAAAGAACAGATTGCAAATATTTAAAAGCTCATATTTACAAGTGGCAGGCATTCTGCTGTTGATTATTTTTGCCGCCCTCATGATGTGGTTCAATCATGTCAACAGTACGCAGGCAATCAGTGCCACTGTAGCCAAGGTTCGATTCTATGGTGAGTATCGCATTGGCGATAGACAGTGGCAGGAAATTACGGAAGGTCAACACATCCCCGCTACAAAAGGGGATGTAACTTTGCGAGGAAATTTCCACATGCTGACACCTGATGGCGAGTATGTTGGTATATATAGAGGAGAATTGCCCGTTGCATTTTATAGCAATCACATCAGCCTGACGATTTATGAAGGCAGCAATGAACCTTTCGTGATGGATATCGAGAATCCTCTCTACGGAAGTTCTGCTTGCAGTAAGTATTGGACCGGTTATATGTTGTCGAGTGGAAGTGAAGAGTCGATTGAAATTCTGATCCACAATCCCCATCGCTTTGGAAACGAAAACGCAATTGACGAAATGCTGTCCAATATGTCACTTTGGTCGGGTATTGATTTTGAAAGCGATGTATTGGATAGCGGTCAGACCCAACGAAATATCGGACTGTTCTTCGTGATCGTGTCTCTTGTTCTGTTAGGTTCTGCTTTGTTCTCGGCATTGCTCCATGTTCCCAATACTCGGATTATCTGGCTTCTCGGCGCAACGATTTTGTCTGCCGGCATTTATTTGGCATACAGTGCTCCCGGCGTATCTTTCTGGAACGAATCCAGAGCTGCGAACACGAGCATTCTTGGTTTTTCCATGATGTTCTATATGCTGTTCGCCTCGGGAATCATCACCTATTTCCTGAAAGAGACAAAACGAATCGGTTATATTGTGACTATTGCCTCAGGTGTTTCAATCGGCATATACTTTGTTCTGCCCGTGTTGACGGATGTGTATTTCTATGATACCTGGCTGCCTTGGGTAATCACACAGAGTGTGGCCAATGTTGTTTTGCTTGGTTGCCTGATAAAAGAATACATAGCATCGAGTAAGAAAGAACGCTTGGTTCACATGGGCATGGCGCTGCTGGTCCTTGCGTTTGAGGCAGATGCTGTCGCAACTGCTATAGGTCTGTGGGAAGGCGGGGCTATCTCCAAATATGTATTCGTTGTTTTGTTTATTGCGGCTTTGTTTGTGGTCCTGCGTCTGATCCCCGGAA
>JAZOTM010000033.1:0-5458 GCA_045657625.1 Lachnospiraceae bacterium | reverse complement strand
GAACAGGAGTCCATTCGTATTGCGAATTATGGCTTGGAAATTGTAGAACGTATCCACACAAAAGCCATGTTTGCATTGACGTCGTCCCAGCAGGCTGCTGTAAATGGAGCGATCCCTTTATTTGTTTGGAATCCCCATCCTTACCCGGTAGATGATTTGATTGAATGCGAGTGTATGCTTGCAGATCAAAATTGGGGAACTGCACACACGGTATTCCATGCGTATATTGACGGTCAAGAGGTTTCTTGTCAAATTGTTAAAGAAGAAGGGAATAACTTTACGCTGGACTGGCGTAAGCGTGTTGTGATTCGTTATCCCTTCAAACCTACTACGCTTACCCGTATTGATTTGTATCCGTACGAGATTGAGAAGCCAGTGTTTCAGCAAATAGATAATGATTTCTTCAAATTTGATAACGGCGATATGAAATTTGCCCTTAACTGTAAAACTGGATTGGTTGACAGTTTCCAGGTGAACGGTACACAGTTGGTGCAATCCGGTGCATTTTCATTGGAAGTGTTCCATGACACGGCGGATCCGTGGCGTGTGGATACCATTGCCATTGATCAGAAGAAAGGTGAATTTACACTACTTGATGCGCAGGAAGCGGCAAGGATCTGCGGTGTACATGATCCTGATTTTAAAAATATTCGAATTATTGAAGATGGCCCAATTTATACCCGGTTGGAAGTGCTTTTCGGATATGAAAATTCTCAGGCACGGATTGCTTATACACTGCCTAAAAAAGGTGCTGATTTTTCTATGGATATTACCACCTTCTTTATGGACAAGGATGTGTGCCTACGTTTAGCTGTGCCTACCAATATGAAAAAGCCTGTGTATTACGGACAAGGTATGTTTGGCGAAAAAATGCTATATAGTGACGGCACAGAAAGTCAAGCTCAACGCTGGATCAGTGCACAGGAAAACGGGATGTCCATCGTACTGATCAATACCCAGAACTATGGAGCTTGTAATACAGGTTCTGTTATGCGTCAGACCTTGCTGCGTTCCTCTGCTTATGCAGGACATCCTCTCGGCACAAGACCCTTTATGGAATTTAACCGTTATTTACCCCGTGCAGAGCAAGGGGAACGAAATATTCGCTTGCGTATACTTGGCGTTTCGGAAGAAGAACGGATTGCTAAAGCCGAGCATTATGCCGCGGTTGAAAATGAAAAGTTCTTGACCTATAATATTTTCCCCGGCGGTACCGGTCAGTCTTTACCGCAATTGATATCCCTTTCTGATTCACGTATTCGAATTTCTGCTTTGAAATTAGCAGAAGACGGAAACGGTTATATCCTTCGGCTTTTTAACCCTCATAATGAGACGATTTCTACAGAAGTCTTGATGCCAAGTTTAAATATCAAATCTTGTGTAGAACTGAAACATCACAAAGTAGTTACTTATCGGATTACACACGGATCAATTGCTGAGTGCCCATTACTATCCTGATTGTAACGATAGGTGGACTTATAATTAGAGCACGAATATCACTGCGTCTTGGATGAAGATTATTCGTATTACCTAGAAAGTAGGAATTATTATGAACATAGAATCAGTTGTAACACATCCCATCTTTTTTGAAAAAAACAGGGTCAATAGGGTTTATACAGGTGGTGCATTGTTTGCAGATTTTTTTGGAGATAATTCGACAGACGGCTACTATCCGGAAGAATGGATTGCATCGAATGTAAAATCCCTCAATAAGGACAGTCTTGATCCACAAGAAGGTATCTCTGTGGTTCGAGGAACAGGATTTTATTTCGATGAATTATTGAAGAAATATCCGCGTGAATTGCTTGGAGAACGATCATGTTTTGGTGTATTAACAAAAATTTTGGATAGTGCGATCCGATTGCCGGTACAGGCGCATCCCGACAAATCCTTTTCCCGAATCCATTTTAATAGTGAATTTGGTAAAACCGAGTCGTGGCTGGTGCTTGCTACCCGCCCGGGTGCGTGTTTGTATTTTGGGTTCCGTGATGAAATATCTAAAGAGGATTTTTCAAAGGCCGTTGAAGATAGCAGAACCAACAAAGATGCTATGGTTAATTTACTTCACCGGGTGGAGGTGAAACCGTCAGATGTGTTTCTAATTCCTGCCAAACTGGTACACGCTATCGGATACGGTTGCTTGATTTTGGAAGTTCAAGAACCAACAGATTTTACAATCCAACCGGAATATTGGTGCGGCGACTATGCACTGAATCATCAGGAAATGTATATAGGTCTCGATAAGAATGTGGCTTTGGATGTGTTTGACTACACTGCCATAGGTCATCATGTTATGGAGTATGTGCAAAAGCAACCTGTCGTTCTAAAACAGACGGAAAACTGTATGCAAGAACAGCTGATATCTTATAATGATACGCCATGCTTTGCTGTGGAGCGTACGACACTTTCAAAAGGAACAGAGATTTTATCACACGCACCTGCAATCTATGTGATTATTGAGGGCAGTGGGTATTTGTACTGCGATGCTGAAATGTGGGAAGTCAAAAAGGGTGACTACTTCTTTTTGCCCTATGCTGTAAGTAAAAAAACTACCCTGACCACACAAGGCGATTTGCAGTGGGTGACCTGCTTGCCGCCTGTGTAATCAGAGTAGTAAAAATTATGGATTGAAATACTTTTGTAACGCAACAGAAGTAATGTAGGATATATTGCCATCTTTTGTGATATCGGATGGGACTACCTTTAAAGGAAAACCTTTAGGACGAATAATACTTTGATTGACTCTTGCTTGAATCCGTGAAAACAGCAACTCGTGACGATAATTGAGTTCTCCGGCAATCACAACTACATCCATATCCAAAAGATTGACCGCATTAGTGATTCCCATGGCAAAGAGCCGTGCAATGTGATCCAATACAGCCGTGGCACTCGAATCGCCCTCATAGGCACGATCGATCATTTCAGCGTAGGAATCTAAATGAAACTGCTCTTCAATGGCCTTCCTGGTGATATAATCTTCCAAACAACCACGGTTACCGCAGGTACAAAGCTTTCCGTTTATATCGACACTCATGTGACCAAACTCACCAGCAAACCCGTTTCCACCATGAAAGATTTGCCCGTTTTGGACAATAGCCGCTCCCACTCCCCGGTCAATAACCACAAAAAGAAAATCTGTTAAGGATTTGTTTTGCTGTGTTTCATATACTGCCATCAATATAGATGCATTGCTGACATGAATCGGAATGTTGCAAAGAGAGGATAAGTACTCTACAGGATTAAAATAGTGAAACAAATTAAAATCCGGCGGATTGAATATTTCCCCGGTTTTGTTGTTTAACGGGCCTGGAGAATTGATGCCGATTGCGGCACATTTCTCCCAAGCGATTTTATGTTTGCTAAAGATGCGTTTTCCTTGGTCAAAAGCCCATTGTATGGCTTTCTGGGGGGATTCTACTTGTGCAATTGGTAGGGATATTGCTTCCAGACATTCCATTTTTAGATTTACAACGCACACGGCAATTTCCCTTCTGTGCAATAAAATGCCCATCACATAACGGTAGTCTTTTACGATGTCAAGTAAAATAGGTGATCTTCCGATAGCAGTAGATTCTGTACCTACCTCGCAAATCTGACCCTTAGCAATTAAGTCTTTTGTAATGGCTGTCACTGTGGAACGGGCAAGCCCTGTTATATCTGCAATTTCTGCTCTGGAAACCTGTTGGTTTTGCAAACAAGACAGAACCAACTTACAGTTTCCGTCCTTGATCGTTTCCAGATTAGCACCTTTCCGCATTGTTTTCACTTCCTTTGTTCTTTCTTATATACTATATGTTTTTAAAAAAATAGTCAAGAACAACAAAATGTCTACAGTTTAAGTCTATCAAAAAAGATAGTCGATGAAACCAAAGAGAATATTGATCTTGTTTCTGAAAGCATCCTTTTATACACATTTTCGAGGTTTGCGTCAGAAAATTCAAAAGTAAACAATTGCATCAGCACCATTATGGAAATAACGGAAGATAATTTTTCAGATCCGAATTTGTCTATGGTTTCCATTGCGGAACAGTTAGGCTATAATGCAAAGTATTTGTCGCACATCTTTAAGAAGGAAACCGGTATGGGGTATACGGAATATTTGCATATGTTTCGAATCAAGTATGCCATTTCTCTTTTTGAAAATGGGTTGGACTCCATAAAAAATGTTGCTTTTTTGTCTGGATATTCAGACCCACTTTATTTTTCTACTGTTTTCAAAAATAAAATCGGAATATCACCGAAGAATTATATTAAGGAGCTATACAAAAAGTAGATCTTTGCAAAAGCAAAGGCAGCGACTCATTTACATTGAGACGCTGCCAATTTATAATGAATATTATAATAAAGTTTTTTCTTTTAAGGATTCTCAGAAACAGCAAGGGCTATAAAGCGCTCGTTTTGGGAATTGACCGCACAGTAATAATGATAATTACAGTCGTTGTGTCGTATGAACCAGGATTTGTGGGCGTGGACATTTTCCCAAGGGTATTCGCTTTTGATCAGAGGCTCACCATCCCAAATCGTCCAGTCGACCAAATTTCTGGAGCAGGCGAAGGTGTTATATGCCGGCTTTCCTGCCTCTAACCTGAAAAACAGCATAACATAGATATCATCGATTTTGAAGATTTGTGGATCGCCGCAAATGATACCATCCTCCGTTCCGGTAATCAAATCGATCACCGGGCGATCACCGTATCGCTGCCAATGCTGGGCATCGTCGGAAACAGCCAGGAAAATTCTCTCTCTTGCTGATTCGTCTTTGGCGTTGTAAGCATTTACATAAGGATGCCCGGTAACACCGGCTTCGTCGTAAAAGAGAAAGCTTTTATACAGTGTTTTCGTTTCATAGCATCGCACATCCGGATCATCCGGTCTCAGAATGGGCTCAGGGAAGCGCTGGAAACCATTGGGATCTGTGGGATCGGAGCTTTTGGCAAGACCCATATATAACGGATCCGGCTCGTAGCCATCGCTATTGCCTGCAAGATAGGAGATATAATAAGAATCGTTGACTTTCTGCAGCATATTGGTTCCGCCAAATGTAATGTCCGGAAAGGCTGCATAGCCGGCACATTGTTTGCTATCCCAACGGTTCAGGTCATTTCGTTTGAAGATCGGCCCTACATATTCCCAATGTATGAGATCATCGGATTTTGCCAAATGGGTTTCATAGCCCGAAATACTGCAGTCTTTGGACACGGCAATAAAATACATCCAAAAATGATCTCCCTGACGGAATACGGTGGGGCTGTCCGTGAAATCATTCTCCCATTTTATGACCGCACCTAACTTATAGGGTGTCTTGATGGTTTCATAGATCTTCAGCATTTCCTCTTTTGTAACCGGAGGTACTTTCGTTGTATGAAAATGGATCATAGTGATTTCCTTTCTGCAATAGGCGGAGCAGTGGCGAAATACAAGCATTCAGTGAAAAAGGGGTGATTTAGGTTATCCTCTG
>JAZOTM010000032.1:0-39977 GCA_045657625.1 Lachnospiraceae bacterium | reverse complement strand
AACTCGTTACTGAAGCTGCAAAAGAAGTATAGTAAGCATTAAGAGGGCGGGGCACGGCGAAACCCGCTGTGCCCCTTTTTGTTTTTATCCCGAAGTTTGAGGAGGATTTCCATGAGTTTAGTACCTTACGTCATTGAACAGACCAGTAGAGGAGAACGCTCTTACGATATTTATTCCAGACTTTTAAAGGAACGTATTATTTTCCTTGGAGAGGAAGTAAACGCAACGACAGGAAGTTTGGTTGTGGCACAGTTACTTTTCTTGGAATCTGAAGATCCAAATAAGGACATTCATTTATACATCAATTCTCCGGGTGGAGAGGTAACGAGTGGAATGGCTATTTACGATACGATGCAGTACATCAAGTGTGATGTATCAACCATTTGTATTGGTATGGCAGCCAGCATGGGCGCATTTCTTTTAGCAGGTGGAGCAAAAGGAAAACGTTATGCGCTTCCAAATGCAGAAGTTATGATTCATCAGCCTTCCGGTGGAGCAAAAGGACAGGCAACAGAGATTCAGATTGCTGCAGAAAATATTTTAAAGACAAAGAAGAAATTAAATGAATTACTGGCTCAGAATACCGGTAAGCCATATGAGCAGGTAGCTGCTGATACAGAAAGAGATTACTGGCTCAGTGCGCAGGAAGCTTTGGATTACGGTCTGATTGACAGTATTATTGAAAAGAATAATTAAGTAATTGAAAGGGGACTTTTATGGCAGGAAGAAACGAGGAAGATAAAATCAAATGCTCCTTTTGCGGGAAAAGCCAGGGGCAGGTTCGCAAACTGATTGCCGGCCCTAATGGTGCATATATTTGCGATGAATGCGTAGATATCTGTGCGGAAATCATAGAAGAAGAGTTTGAAGACGAATATGAAGTTGCCGATAGCAAACAGGAAATCAATTTAATTAAGCCGGAAGAAATGAAGGCTTTTTTGGATGATTATGTTATTGGCCAGGATGCAGCAAAGAAAGTGCTATCTGTTGCTGTATACAACCATTACAAGAGAATCATGGCAGATCAGTCTGATTCCGATGTAGAATTGCAAAAAAGTAATATTTTGATGTTGGGACCGACCGGTTCCGGAAAAACCTTACTTGCACAGACTTTAGCGAGAGTGTTGAATGTACCATTTGCAATCGCAGATGCCACCACTTTAACAGAAGCCGGATATGTAGGTGAGGACGTAGAAAACATTTTGTTAAAGCTGATTCAAGCTGCAGATTACGATATTGAACGTGCACAGTACGGTATCGTTTATATTGATGAGGTAGATAAGGTCAGCAAGAAAAGCGAAAATGTTTCTATTACCAGAGATGTTTCCGGAGAAGGTGTTCAGCAGGCACTTTTGAAAATTTTGGAAGGTACCATTGCATCAGTTCCGCCACAGGGTGGAAGAAAACATCCACAACAGGAATTGATTCAAATTGATACTACAAATATCTTATTTATTTGTGGTGGTGCTTTTGATGGATTGGAAAAGATCATTGAAAATAGAATGAGTAAGAGTTCCATTGGATTCGGTGCAGAAATCACAGACAAATCCGAACAGAATGTGGGAGAAGCTTTCAAACATGCTATGCCACAGGATTTAATGAAGTTTGGTTTGATTCCGGAATTTGTGGGACGTGTACCGATTGTTGTATCTTTGGATAACTTGGACTTAGATGCAATGGTTCGTATTTTAACCGAACCGAAGAATTCTTTGGTAAAACAGTATCGTCGTTTATTTGAATTAGACGGTGTGGAATTAACCTTTGATGATGATGCACTTCGTGCTATCGCAGAGAAGACCATTGCCAGAGAAACAGGAGCCAGAGGACTTCGTGCAATCATGGAAGAAACCATGATGGATTTGATGTATCGCATCCCATCCGATGATAAGATGAAGCATTGCAATATCACAAGAGAACTGGTAAATCAGGAAACAAAAGTGATTGAAGCAAAGGAAAACAAAACAAAGAAAATCAGCGCATAAGGAGTAAGTGTAGTGATTCGAGAGACTTATGAGCTTCCGGCAGTAGCCTTAAGAGGCATTACTTTTTTGCCGGGAATGATCGCACATTTTGATATCAGTCGTAAGAAATCAATCCGAGCCGTTGAAGAAGCAATGATGGGTGACCAGAAGATTTTTCTGGTCACCCAAAAAAATATGGAAACGGAATCTCCGGAAGAAGATGATTTATACGAAATAGGTATTATCGCCGAAATTCGCCAGGTGGTGAAAATGCCAAATCATGTAGTGCGTGTTTTGACAAAGGCAGAGACCCGTGTTAGAAGATTGGAACGTGTGAAATCAGAAAAAGAAAAATTTCTGGTGTTTCGCGTAGGCGTGGAAGAATCCGAAGAAGAGATTTCTTTGACAGAAATTGAAACCATGGCGATGGTTCGTTCCGTAAGGGATAACTTAAACAACTATGCGGAAGTAAATAGTAAAATCAGTAAAAAGTTTCTGAAGCAGGTGGAGCAAATCCGAGATCTTGAGGAAATCATGAAACAAGTCATGAATAATCTTCCTTTTGGATACGAGGATAAACAGGCTTATTTGGAAAAAGAAACGATGATGCAGCGTTACGAATTCGTAACGCGTCTTTTGTTGTCAGAAATTGATATTGTTGGATTCCGACAGGAAATCGAGGAAAAAGTAAAGCAACAGGTAGACAAGAATCAAAAAGAATATTTGCTGCGAGAACATATTAAGGTGATTCGGAAAGAATTGGGCGAAGAGAATATTGAATCCGATATCGATCAATTCTTGGAGGATACAGAAAAATTAGATGCTTCAGTGGAAGTAAAGGAACGTATTCGAAAGGAAGTGGAAAGATTCCGCCGTATTTCCGGATCTTCTTCAGAAAGTGCAGTAGTGAGAGGCTATATTGAGACTTTACTGGAATTGCCATGGAATAAAATGTCTGAGGACAATCAGGATTTAAAACATGCAGAAGAAGTGTTGAATGAGGAACACTATGGCATGGAAAAGGTCAAAGAGCGCATGCTGGAATTTTTGGCAGTACGGAATTTGACCAAAAAAGGAGAAAGCCCCATTGTATGTCTGGTGGGACCTCCGGGAACCGGTAAGACTAGTGTTGCAAAGTCTGTAGCCAAAGCCTTGGAAAAGAAGTATGTAAGAATCGGTTTGGGTGGTGTTCGAGACGAAGCGGAGATTCGTGGACATCGTAGAACCTATGTGGGAGCTATGCCGGGACGTTTAGCCAATGCATTGCGTTATGCCGGAGTGAAAAATCCCATGATTTTGTTGGATGAGATTGACAAAGTCGGTGCGGACCGAAGAGGGGATACTGCTTCTGCCTTGTTGGAAGTGTTGGATCCGGAGCAAAATAAAACCTTCCGTGATCATTATGTGGAGTTACCGTTGGATTTGTCAGAAGTCATGTTTATTGCAACGGCTAATTCTCTGCAGGATATTCCAAGACCATTGCTGGATCGTATGGAAATTATAGAGGTGTCTTCTTATACGGAAAATGAAAAGGCACATATTGCAGAAGAACATTTGATTGGCAAACAGATGGAAAAGAATGGCTTGAAAAAGAGTCAGTTTTCGATTACCAAGGGTGCTTTAAAATTGTTGATTCAGCAATATACCAGAGAGGCCGGAGTACGTAATTTAGAGCGTAAAATCGGAGAAATCTGTAGAAAAGTTGCCAGAGAAATCTACGAAGGAAAAGAGACTACCATACATATTACAAAACAGAATTTGGAACAGTATCTTGGAAAGCCACGTTATACTTTTGATATGAAGAATAAAACGGATGAAATCGGAATTGTACGTGGACTTGCTTGGACCAGCGTAGGTGGAGATACGTTGGAAATCGAAGTCAACGTAATGCCGGGAAAAGGAGAATTCCAACTTACCGGACAACTTGGAGATGTCATGAAAGAATCTGCAAAAACAGGAATTAGTTATATTCGTTCTGTAAGTGAAGAATATGAGATCCCAAAGGACTTTTTCTTTGAACATGATATTCATATTCATATTCCGGAGGGAGCTGTGCCTAAGGATGGCCCTTCTGCAGGTATTACCATGGCAACGGCTATTTTATCTGCCATTATTAAGAGACCGGTATACGCGGATTTAGCGATGACCGGAGAAATCACCTTACGAGGCAGAGTCCTTCCAATTGGTGGTTTGAAAGAAAAATTGTTGGCAGCAAAAAATGCCGGCATTACTAAGGTATTAGTACCTAAGAAAAACCAAAAGGATATTGAAGAATTGTCAGAAGAGATTCGGAAAGGTCTTCAAATCAAATTTGTGGAAACAATGACAGAAGTGCTGAAGGAAGCACTCGTTTAAAGGAAAAAATATGGTTATAAAAAATGTAAATTTAGAGACAGTGTGTGGTGTTACCAGTACCATACCGGAGAACACGATGCCGGAGATTGCATTTGCAGGGAAGTCCAACGTTGGAAAATCTTCGCTGATCAATGCCTTGATGAATCGAAAGTCTTTGGCAAGAACTTCTTCACAGCCGGGAAAGACACAGACGATTAATTTTTATAATATCAATGAAGAATTGTATTTGGTGGATTTGCCGGGGTATGGATATGCAAAGGTATCGGAAAGTGAAAAGAAAAAATGGGGAAAAATGATTGAGAATTATCTCCATGTTTCAAAACAGTTAAAGGCTGTTTTTTTGCTGATTGATATTCGTCATGACCCTTCTGCAAATGATAAGCAGATGTATGATTGGGTATTGTATCAGGGATATGAACCGATTATCATTGCTACGAAATTAGATAAGATTAAAAGAAGCCAGTTGCAGAAGCAAATTAAGGCGATTCGTACCGGGCTTGGCATGAAGCCGGAGGGCATATTAATCCCATTTTCTGCCACAACAAAGCAGGGCAGAGATGAGATTTGGCAAATTGCGGAAGAATTGATACAGTCTTAGTTTATAATTTTCGCAAAAGTTTAATATTTCGTGCTCTATGGCGGAAATACGGGGTTGTCGATACTATATATAGGTATCCAAGGTTTGCTTACATTGAAAAAAGGGACTTTTTCATGTAAGATGAAGACAAGAGGCTAGGGACTGAATGGATGCAGAAACCCCGCAGTTAAGCACAAAAGTGAGGCGCTTATGAAATTTAGAAGAATCGACGTGGAAACGGTGCGTTGCCTTATCTCCGAAGAGGAGCTGAATGAGAATGGATTAGACATGGATGACTTCCTTCAAAACGGTAAAAAAACTGAAGAATTCTTGCGGAAAATTGTCTCAATGGCAGAAACTGAAGTAGGTTATAAAGCTCCTGGCGGATCTTTGTCCGTGCAGGCATCGATTTTACCAAATCACACATTGTCACTGACTTTGACAGAAAAACAGGATAGTAATCTGATTGATATTTTGGAAAGTTTACGTTCGGCAGTATCTAAGTTTACGGATGTGACGGACGCCAAGAAAAAGAGTAAGTTTTCCAAACCAACGGAGAAAACAAAGGAACCGGAACATTTGCAAAATGTGATTCCTACCCCTTTAAAGGCCTGTTATCAGATTGAGTTCGAGGATTTGATGGACTTAATGAGATATGCAAAAGCAGTGGAAATTCCGGAAAATACGGAAGGTGTAGTTTATAAATTAGATAAGACAAATATGTATTATTTAGTTCTTAGGAAAGGTTTATTAAAAGAGCAGGAATTATGCAAACTTCTTAGTGCGGCATTAGATTTTTCTGAGGGCATTTATTCAGATGTAGGCTTGTTGGCATATTTGGATGAACACGGAGAAATTATTGTAAAGAAAGATGCGTTGCAGGTTCTGCAAGGAATCTAGTATGGAAAAAAAAGACAAGGTTGTGATACCGAATCATAAAAAGTTGAATACAGAAGCATTGATTCATGATCGTGCCACCTTTGAACAGTATTTAACCGATTTTTTTGTTCCAATTTCTTATAGTGATGTGCGAAATGACTTTGAAGAAATTGCAGGGCATTATGGAAGAGATATTTTTACTTCTGAATATTGGGACAAGTCACCGGAGAATCGAAAAAAATATATCGTTTATATTAATGGAGAAGCTTACGGTGAATTCGAAAACGCAGTGGAAGAAGCGGTAGCAGCTGTGAATGAAGATATTGTATCTGTAGTAGATGAAGTGGCAAATGAGATGTCGCTGGAAAATGTGGCTGTGGAAGCATTTTTTGATCGAATCGATAGATTAACAAAAGAAATGTTAGATACACTTTATGTTGAAAAATTAAGTTCACTGTAGAGTAGAAGATAAAGAATAATAGAAAGCTCCGAAGCATAGAATGCCTTTCGGAGCTTTTTTGCGTATTATACTTCCGGAAGGAGTTTTAAGAATTCCTCGGTGGAAGCGTTCATTGGCATGGCGAGATTGATGGATGCTACCAACTGTCGGGTAGGCATGGTCTGCTTGGTGTGTAAAATCTTCAAGTCTGTGTCATGCTCCTTCAAGCAGTAATCTGGAATAAAAGCAATGCCAAGACCGATTTTAGCTAAATCAATCAATAAGTCGTTGGAACTAAGTTCTACTTCCGGTAAAAGCTCCAAGTGGTTTTGTAAAAATAAGTTGTGTAAAAATTCACTGGTGGTACTTTTACGATCCAACATAAGAATTGGGTATTTTTGAAGTTCTTCTAAAGAAAGGACTTCTTTTTTTATTTTAAAATAATCCGGGTTCACTAAAAATACATCTTGGAAATTGCAAAGTGTTTTTTGCATATAAGAAGTATTTAAACGTGCATTTGGAAAGTTGGTAACGATTAAATCTACACGCCCTTGCTCTAAAAGTTCTACGCAATTTAGGGAAGTGGCATTGGTAACTTTGATTGGTACATTTGGAAACTTTTTGTGAAATTCCTGAAGATAAGGTACCAAAAAATAACGGCAGATGGTATCGCTGGCGCCAATATGCAACTGCCCCATGCTAACGGTCTGGGTATCCATCAATTGTGCTTCGCCACGGCTAATTAGCGTCATGGCCGGTTCTACGTGCTTATATAAAACTTGTCCTGCAGGTGTGAGCTGTACACGTTTTGTGCTTCGAATGAAAAGAGGCTGTCCGATTTTTTTTTCCAATGTTTTGATGGACTGACTGACAGCGGATTGCGAAATAAATAATTCCTTACTTGCGTCTGAGAAACTGAGATTTCGTGCAACATGGTAAAACACACGATACAGTTCATAATTGATATCCATAATAGTGAACCTCCGATAAACTTCCATTAAAGGTTAGGCTTATTATAAAACGGTAAAAAATACTCTGTCAATAATAAAATTAGACAATCTTATAAAAAGAATTAAATATATTAATTATACTAATTGATTACCCTATGCTATACTTTCCCTAGAAAATTGGTATACGGAGGAGAATCATGAGTGTAAGAAGAGTATACGCAGAAAAGAAAAAGGACTTTGCAGTAGCTGCAAAGGAATTGCGTCATGAGATAAAGCATTATTTGGGGATTCAGACCGTTACAGATGTACGGGTTTTGATTCGTTATGATATTGAGCATGTATCAGAAGAGACTTATAAGAAGGCATTAGGAACCGTATTTTCTGAACCGCCGGTAGATGATATTTACGAAGAAACTTTTGAAGTAGGGGATGGAAAAGTTTTTACTGTAGAATTTTTGCCGGGACAGTTTGACCAAAGAGCAGATTCTGCTGAACAGTGTATCAAATTGTTAAATGATGAAGAGGAGCCGGTAATCCAAACAGCGATTACTTATGTTGTTTATGGGGATTTGACTGAGGATGAATGGAAGGCCATTCAGAATCATTGCATCAATCCGGTGGACTCTAGAAAAGCAGACGAAGAGAAAAAAGATACTTTAGATAGAGAATTTGAAGAGCCTGCTGATATTGCTGTATTTGATGGTTTCTGTGAGATGCCGGAAGCAGAATTAAAGGCATTGTATGAGTCTTTAAATTTGGCTATGACTTTCAAGGATTTCTGCCATATTCAGAATTACTTCAAGGGAGAAGAGCATAGAAATCCATCCGTTACAGAAATTCGTGTATTGGATACTTATTGGTCAGATCATTGTCGTCATACAACTTTCTCTACAGAATTAAAAGAAGTAGAGTTCGAAGATGGTTATTTCCGTGTGCCGTTGGAGAAGGCTTTTCAGGATTACAAAAAGAACTTTAAAGAATTATACAACGGACGTTTTGATAAATATGTATGCTTAATGGACATTGCTTTGATGGGCATGAAAATGTTAAAGAAGCAGGGCAAATTAGCAGATCAGGAAGAGTCTGATGAAATCAATGCATGTTCTATCGTTGTACCGGTAGAAGTGGATGGCGAAGTGGAAGAATGGCTTGTAAACTTCAAAAATGAAACCCACAATCATCCGACAGAAATTGAACCATTTGGTGGTGCGGCTACTTGTCTTGGTGGTGCTATCCGTGATCCGCTTTCCGGACGTACTTATGTATATCAGGCTATGCGTGTGACCGGTGCTGCAGATCCAACCGTTTCCGTAAAGGATACTTTGGAAGGAAAACTTCCACAGAAGAAGATTGTCCGTCAGGCGGCAAAGGGATATAGCTCCTATGGTAACCAGATTGGTCTTTCAACCGGATATGTAAAGGAAGTTTACCATCCGGATTATGTGGCAAAACGTATGGAAATCGGTGCGGTTATGGGTGCTGCTCCAAGACGTGCAGTACAGAGACTTACCAGTGATCCGGGAGATAAAATCATCTTGCTCGGTGGAAGAACCGGACGTGATGGTATCGGTGGTGCTACAGGATCTTCCAAAGCACATACTACAGCATCCATTGATGTGTGCGGCGCGGAAGTACAGAAGGGTAATGCACCAACAGAGAGAAAGTTGCAGCGTTTATTCCGTAGAGAAGAAGTCAGTCACATTATTAAAAAATGTAATGATTTCGGTGCCGGCGGTGTTTCTGTAGCCATTGGGGAATTGGCAGATGGTCTTCGCATTGAACTTGATAAGGTGCCAAAGAAATACGCAGGTTTGGATGGTACGGAAATTGCAATTTCTGAATCGCAGGAAAGAATGGCAGTGGTAGTAGCTCCTCAGGATGTGGATCAGTTCCTTGCTTATGCAGCAGAGGAAAACTTGGAAGCAACAGAGGTTGCTGTGGTAACAGAAGAACCACGTTTGGTACTTTCTTGGAGAGGAAAGGAAATTGTAAACTTATCCAGAGCATTTTTGGATACCAATGGTGCACATCAGGAAACAAATGTGTACGTAGAAATGCCAAAGGATGCGGAAAATTACTTTGCGGAACAGCAAGTATATGATGTTAGAGAAAAATGGTTAAATACCTTAAGTGATTTAAATGGATGCTCTCAGAAGGGCTTAGTAGAAATGTTTGACGGTTCCATTGGAGCAGGCAGTGTATTCATGCCTTATGGTGGAAAATATCAGTTGACTGAGACCCAGAGTATGGTAGCAAAGCTTCCGGTAGCAAAGGGAGATTGTGATACTGTTACCATGATGGCTTATGGATTTGATCCGTATCTTTCCAGCTGGAGCCCATTCCACGGAGCAAGCTTTGCAGTTGTTGAGTCTGTATCACGTATCGTAGCTTCCGGTGGTGACTTCAAGAAGATTCGTTTCACTTTCCAGGAATACTTCCGTCGTATGAGCGAAGATCCAAAGAGATGGAGCCAGCCACTTGCGGCATTGTTGGGTGCTTATGAAGCACAGATGAAATTCGGACTTCCATCTATTGGAGGAAAGGATTCTATGTCCGGAACCTTCAATGAGGTCGATGTTCCACCTACACTTGTAAGTTTTGCAGTAGATGTAGCTAAGGAAAAAGATATTGTTTCACCGGAATTGAAACAGGCCGGAAACAACTTAGTTTTATTTGAAGCAAAGAAGGATGAATTTGATTTGCCGGATTATCAGCAGATCATGACCTTATATGAAACCTTACATGAATTTATGCAGAAGGGATTTGTTTCTTCTGCTTATGCGTTAGATGGAAAAGGTTTGGCGCTTGCCCTTAGCAAAATGGCATTTGGTAACAAACTTGGTGTTGCAGTACAGAATTCTGTAAAGGAAAAGGATTTATTTGCACCGGGATTTGGTAACATTGTTTGCGAAATTCCTACCATGTATTGGAAAGACGTGGAAAATGCGCTTCGCCAGAAGGGACTCCTTTCTGAAATGCATTTAGTAGGTGAAGTCATTGCAGCAGAAGAATTTGTATATCAGAATGTACACATTTCTATGGAAGAAGCATTACAGGCTTGGACAGGTACTTTGGAGAAGGTATTCCCAACCAAGGCGACAGAAGAAAAAGATGCTCTTGCAGAAAAACTTTTTGATACCAAAGAAATCTACGTATGCAAGAATAAGGTTGCAAAACCAAAGGTATTTATTCCGGTATTCCCGGGAACAAACTGCGAGTATGATAGTGCGAAGGCCTTCGAAAGAGCCGGTGCAGAAACACAGATTCAGGTATTTAGAAACCTTTCTGCGCAGGACATTCGTGATTCAGTAGAAGCCTTTGAAAAGGGAATCAAAGATGCACAGATTATCATGTTCCCAGGTGGTTTCTCTGCCGGTGATGAACCGGAGGGAAGTGCAAAGTTCTTTGCCAATGCATTCCGAAATGAGAAGGTTAAGGAAGCAGTGATGGATTTGTTACAGAACAGAGATGGTCTTGCACTTGGTATTTGTAACGGATTCCAGGCATTGATCAAATTAGGACTTGTTCCTTATGGTGAGATTCAGGAGCAGACAGCAGATTCACCGACATTGACTTACAATACCATTGGACGCCATATTTCAAAAATGGTATACACCAAAGTGGTTACCAATAAGAGCCCCTGGTTACAGCAGGCAGAACTTGGCAAAACATATTGCAGTCCTGCATCCCATGGAGAAGGTCGTTTTGTAGCCAGCAAGGAATGGATTGATAAGTTGTTTGCCAACGGTCAGGTGGCAACACAGTACGTAGATGTAGACGGTAATGCATCTATGGACGAAGAATGGAATGTAAATGGTTCTTATGCAGCGATTGAAGGTATTACTTCACCGGATGGACGCGTGCTTGGTAAGATGGCACATGCAGAACGTCGTGGAAGAAGTGTTGCAATTAACATTTACGGCGAACAGGATATGAAACTGTTCGAATCAGGGGTAGCATACTTTAAATAATAAAAGGAAAAGGAGTGTATCCGATGGATACGCTCCTTTTTCTTCGAAAAAAATCTTTGTAAGGAACCTCTGTGATAGAGGAAACCGTGTTTTTAATTGATGGTAAGTTCTACCGGGCAGTGGTCACTGCCAAGTACTTCTGTATGGATTTTCGCGTCGACTAATCGATCTTTTAAATTCTCTGAGGTAATAAAGTAGTCGATACGCCATCCGGCATTTTTTTCTCTTGCATGGAAACGATAACTCCACCAAGAGTAGATTTGTTCCTGATCCGGATAGAAATGACGGAAGGTATCGATGTAGCCATTGGCAAGAAGTGTGGTCATTTTTTCACGTTCTTCATCGGTAAATCCTGCATTTTTTCGGTTGGTCTTTGGATTTTTTAAGTCGATTTCTTTGTGGGCTACGTTTAAATCACCACAGAAAATCACGCCTTTTTTTTCCTTTAAGCCATTGAGGTAAGCCAAAAAATCATCTTCCCATTGCATGCGATAGGGAAGTCTGGCCAATTCGTTTTGAGAATTGGGTGTATAGCAGGTAATAAAATAATAGTCCGGAAATTCTAAGGTGATGACACGACCTTCGTGATCATGTTCTTCAATTCCGATGCCATAGGATACGGAAAGGGGTTCCTCTTTTGTGAAAATTGCTGTGCCGGAATATCCTTTTTTCTCTGCATAGTTCCAATATTGGTGATACCCGGGGGTGTCCAAATCTATTTGTCCTTCCTGCAATTTGGTTTCTTGCAAGCAGAAGATATCTGCATCAATTTCTTGAAAGAAATCCAAGAATCCTTTTTGCACGCAAGCACGTAATCCGTTTACGTTCCAAGATATAAATTTCATAGGTTCTCCTTTGTGAAAAGCACTTTTCAACAAGTTTAACATATGTTAGGGTGATAGGAAAGGAGACAAAAATGAAAAAGTTACTGATTTATTTGAAGGATTATAAAAAAGAATGTGTCTTGGCGCCCTTATTTAAAATGTTGGAAGCTACCTTTGAATTGTTTGTACCACTGGTAGTGGCAGCAATGATTGATAAAGGCATCGGGACAGAGAATGTTCCTTATATCTGGAAAATGGGTGGACTTTTGTTACTGTTGGCAGCGATTGGCCTGACCTGTTCGATTACGGCGCAATACTATAGCGCGAAGGCAGCTACAGAGTTTTCTGCGGCTTTGCGAGAAGCTTTGCTTCATAGAATTCAAACCCTTTCTTTTGCTAAGATTGATGAAATTGGTACAGCGACGCTACTGACCCGCCTGACCAGCGATATCAATCAAATTCAGAATGGGGTAAATATGTTTTTGCGTCTGTTTTTGCGTTCCCCGTTTATTGTGTTCGGAGCCATGATTATGGCCTTTACGGTGGATGTGAAAGCGGCTTTGATTTTTGTGGTGACCATACCGCTTTTGGCATTGGTGGTATTTGGGATTATGTTACTCACCATTCCTTATTACAAAAAGGTGCAGGAAAAATTGGATGCAGTCATGCTTCACACCAAAGAGAATCTTTCGGGCATCCGTGTGATTCGAGCGTTTTGTAAGGAGGAAGAGGAAATACAAGAATTTCAGGAGAGCAATCAAAGTCTGAATACCTTGCAAAAATTTGTGGGTAAAATATCAGGATTAACCAATCCGGTGACTTTTGTCATTATTAACTTAGCCACGGCTTATTTGATTTACGTTGGAGCGGTACAGGTTTCTGTGGGAACCTTGACCCAGGGCTATGTAGTGGCGTTGGTAAACTATATGGCACAGATTTTAGTAGAACTGATTAAGTTGGCGAATTTAATTATTCTGATGACAAAGGCCATTGCATGTGGGAACCGTATACAGGATGTGTTGGATTTGACGGATTCGGCTGTGGACGGTACGGAAGAACTGACAGCGGATGCGGAAATTGCATTGTCCTTTCAACATGTGAATTTGCGTTACGAAGAAGATCCGGAGGATACTTTGTCTGACTTGAATTTTACCTTGAAAAAAGGAGAAATTTTAGGGATTATCGGTGGTACCGGAAGCGGAAAGTCTTCCTTGGTTCATTTGATCCCAAGGTTTTACGATGCCACCGGCGGAAGAATAGAGGTATTTGGAAAAGAAATCCAATCGATTAAACGAGATGCACTTCGAGAAAAAATCGGTTTGGTATTGCAAAAAACAGCTTTATTCCATGGAACCATTCGAGAAAATATGGCATGGGGAAATCGGAATGCCACAGATGCAGAAATCTGGGAGGCACTTGCCATTGCTCAGGCGAAGGACTTTGTTTCCGAAAAAGAGGGACAATTGGATTTTGAAATTGAACAAGGTGGAAAGAATTTGTCCGGTGGTCAAAAGCAGCGTATGACCATTGCTCGCGCCTTGGTGCGGAAACCAGCAATTTTGATTTTAGACGATGCGTCTTCTGCACTGGATTATGCCACAGATGCCGCATTGCAAAAAGCGCTTCGTGCACTGGAAGATACGACGACGGTGATTGTGTCACAGCGCGCATCTTCTTTGATGCATGCGGATTTGATTCTGGTTTTGGATGATGGAAAAATTGTGGGAAAAGGAACTCACGAGGAATTATTACAGACCTGTTCGTTATATCAGGAAATCTATGCGACGCAATTTGAACAGGAGGTGGCATCATGAAGACATTAAGACGCGTGTTACATTATAGTAAAGCTTATAGTTATTTGATTGTGCTGTCTATATTATTTGCTGGGGTAACGGTGTTTGGAACACTGTATCTGCCGATTTTAACGGGAAACGCAGTGGATTTAATTGTAGGAAAAGGGCAAGTGGATTTTGCCGGTATTTTTACGATTATTCAGAAAATGATAGGGATAATAGCAATTACCGCGTTTGCCCAATGGTTGCAGAATGTTTGCAACAATAAAATCACTTATCAGGTTATGCGAGATGTACGAAATGATGCCTTTGAAAAATTGCATCGTGTACCAATTAAATATGTGGATGCGCATGCCCATGGAGATTTGGTAAGCCGTGTGATTGCGGATATTGATCAGTTTGCAGATGGTCTGTTAATGGGCTTTACACAGCTGTTTACCGGTGTGCTTACCATTGTTGGAACTTTGTTTTTTATGTTTTCCACAAGTGTGAACATTGCCCTTGTAGTCGTGGTATTGACGCCATTATCCTTGTTTGTGGCAAAGTTTATTGCGACCCATTCTTATGAAATGTTTCGCAAACAAACAGCATCTCGTGGAGAACAGACTGCTTTTTTGAATGAAATGGTGGAAAACATTCGTGTAGTAAAGGCGTTCCAAGGGGAGGACTTTGTAGAACAGGAATTTAAAAAGAAAAATGAGGAGTTGACCAACTATTCCAGAAAAGCCATTTTTCTTTCTTCGTTGACAAACCCTTCCACGCGATTTGTGAATAATCTGGTATATGCCGGAGTGGGTGTGTTTGGATCGATGCTGGTGATTGGTGGCGGTATGACAGCCGGCATGTTAACAGCATTTTTATCCTATGCAAATCAATATACAAAACCCTTCAATGAGATTTCCGGGGTGGTGACAGAATTGCAAAATTCCATTGCTTGTGCCGGAAGAGTTTTTGAATTAATCGATGCGGAGGAACAGCCTTCGGAGGATGGTTTGGTACAGAATGTAACTTATGATGGAACGGTAGAAATTAAACATATTGATTTCTCTTATGTACCGGAACAGGAATTGATTCGAGATTTTAATTTGTCTGTAAAGAAGGGACAACGCATTGCCATTGTAGGACCTACGGGTTGTGGAAAAACGACGTTCATTAATTTACTGATGCGCTTCTATGATGTGCAGGAAGGCAGTATTGAAATCAGTGGAATAGATGCAAAGACCATGACCAGAAAAGCCTTGCGTAGTGGATTTGGAATGGTGTTGCAGGAAACTTGGCTGCAACATGGGACGGTGGCAGAAAATATTGCCTTTGGAAAACCGGAGGCCACCAGAGAAGAAATTATAGAAGCGGCAAAGGCGGCCCATGCCCATGGATTTATTAAACGTTTGCCTCAGGGCTACGATACAGTCTTGGGAGAAGAAGGCGGAATCTTGTCTCAAGGACAAAGACAGCTTTTGTGCATTGCCCGTGTGATGTTACTTTTGCCACCGATGCTGATTTTAGACGAAGCAACTTCCAATATTGATATTCGTACAGAACAAAGAATCCAGCAGGCATTCCAGAAAATGATGGAAGGTCGTACCAGTTTTGTGGTGGCCCATCGCCTATCAACCATTCAAAGCGCAGATGTGATTCTAGTAATGAAGGATGGAAAAATTATAGAAAAAGGAAATCACAAAGAACTATTGGCGCAAAATGGATTTTATGCGACTTTATATAAAAGCCAATTTGCACGTTAAAAAGTCTAAAATGCGCGGAAATTATCTCAAAACAAAAGGGGAAAAAAGAGTGATTTTTGACGGATTTCGTGGAAGGTGCACAAGAATTGAAAAGAAAACGAAAAGAAACTGTAAAAAATGATTGTTATTTTTGATAAAAAAGTATCAAGTTAAGAGTAAATCTATGTGAGAAGCATCTAATTATTAAAAAATTATAAAATTTTTAACAAAAATTTATTATGTAATCGATTCCATATTGAAATTGACAAAGGTGAAAAATTATGAAATAATGCCAACATCTCAATTGGTTATATTGTTTTTTTGATGTGAGGTGTTTTTTATGTTTGAAAAGAAGATTATTTTTAAAGATACAGAAGATGTGCAGGCATTCGTAAATGCAGCAGGAAAATGTGATTTTGATATTGATATCGTCAGCGGACGTTTCTTCATTGATGCAAAATCCCTTCTTGGTGTTTTAGGACTTGGTTTTAAGAGAGAGTTGACTGTAAAGTATGGCGCTACGAATAACCAGTTCGAATCAGTTTTAAGTCGTTTGTGCGTTGCCTAATTTAAATTATATAAGTTTATATTCCATAGCTCAAAGCGGGTAGGATTTTCGTTGATCGATTATTCTGCTCGTTTTTTTTTCTTTTAAAATGGATAGGGTAAGAAATTGGAAAATATGTTACGAATTGAAAAACAGAGGTTATAATAGACAGAAGAAAGAAGAGGATTGGGAAAAGAAACATTGGAACATGGAGAGAAACTACAACTTCGCACCTCCGTCAGAGACTTGGTGGAGTTTGTGTTGCGAAGCGGAGATATAGACAATCGATATGGTGGCGTTTCAGACACAGATGCCATGCAGGAAGGGTCTCGTATACATAGAGAGATTCAAAGTGCCCAAGGGCCGTATTACACACCGGAAGTTACTCTAAGGGAATTGTTTTCCTTTGAAAAGTACGATTTGCTTTTGGAGGGAAGAGCAGATGGTATTTTAGCAGAGGAGAATCAGGATGTATGCATTGATGAAATAAAAGGTGTTTACCGAAAAATCAAAAAGCCTGTGCCGGTTCATGTGGCACAGGCGAAGTGTTATGCCTATATGTATGCCCTGCAGGAAGGACTTTCACAAGTACAGGTGCAAATGACCTATTGCTATATTCCGGATATGGATATTCAACAGTTTCGAGAAACGTATTCCATGGAGGAACTTACCCTCTGGATACAAGGAGTTTTGGAGGAATATGAGAAATGGATGAATTTCCGAATTGACTGGGTGAAAGAACGTCAAGCCTCCATTCAAACCTTGGAATTTCCTTTTCCTTATCGAGAAGGTCAGGATAAGTTGGTCCGAAATGTGTATTTGTCTATCAAACGAGAAAAGAATTTATTTTTGCAGGCACCTACGGGTGTCGGAAAAACGATTTCCACTATGTATCCGGCAATACAGGCCATGGGACAGGAATACACAGATCGTATTTTTTATTTGACAGCGAAAACCATTACAGCGAAAGTGGCAATCGATACGGTGGCATTGCTGCAAAGTAAGGGTTACCATGGAAAATTGATACAGATTACTGCCAAAGAAAAACTTTGTTTTTGTGAGGAAATGGAATGCAATCCGGAGCATTGCGAATATGCCAAAGGGCATTTTGACCGGGTAAATGATGCGGTGTTTGAACTGCTTCAAGAGAAGGATATTCTGGGAAGACAGGAAATTACAGAATATGCAAAAAAGCATAAGGTTTGTCCCTTTGAAATGTGTTTGGATGCCTCCCTGTGGGTGGATCATATTGTCTGTGATTATAATTATGCCTTTGATCCCAATGTGCAGTTGCAACGGTTTTTTGCCCATCAGTCCAAGAAAAATCATGTTTTTTTGGTGGATGAAGCCCATAATATGGTGGAACGTGCCAGAGAAATGTTTAGCGCAGAAATTTATAAGGAAGATTTCCTGGTAGTAAAACGAATTATGGGGAATGTGAGCAAAAGCGTTACGCGTGCATTGACCAGATGTAATAAAGAAATGTTGCGGTTAAAAAAGGGAAGCTCCGGAGAATTGGAGACTTTGGATTCCGTTTCTAATTTGGCTGGGGATTTGCAAAATCTACAGGAAAAAATGCAGCAGTTTTTAGCAAAACGAATTGAATTTCAAGAAAAGAAAACGTTTTTGGATTTATATTTTAAGGTACGACATTTCAATTTGATTTATGATATGGTGGGAAAAGGGTATCGCATTTATACGCAAATCGATGCAGAGGGCAGGTTTTTTGTGAAACTGTTTTGCATAGATCCATCGGAGAACTTGCAGGAAATCTTGGATAAGGCAAGAAGCACCATTTATTTCTCCGGGACTTTGCTTCCTATTCAATATTATTCTTCTTTATTAAGCAAAAAGAAGGATGATTACAAGATCTATGCTGACAGTGTTTTTACAGAAGAGCAGCGGTTGCTTTTGATTGGAAATGACGTGACGACGCTGTATGGAAAGCGTACATCTCAACTATTTGAGACAATTGCCCGATATATAAAGGAAATTGTGAGTGCGAAAAAAGGAAATTATATGGTGTTTTTCCCATCTTATCAAATGATGGAAGACGTACGAAATGCCTTTATTTTCCTGGCTGGACAGGATACGGAGCTGTTGATTCAAAGGACGGGAATGGAAGAATCGGAACGAGAGGATTTTCTCCGGGAATTTGAAAAAAAACGGGCCAAAAGTCTTGTGGCATTTTGTGTCATGGGCGGTATTTTCGGAGAAGGCATAGATCTCACGGGGGATTCCTTGATTGGCGCCATTGTGGTAGGTACCGGAATTCCACAGATTTCACCGGAAAGAGATTTGGTTAAGACTTTTTTTGACGAAAGAAACGGACAGGGATTTGACTATGCCTATCGTTATCCCGGTATGAACAAGGTGCAGCAGGCAGCCGGAAGGGTGATTCGTACCACAGAGGATCGCGGAATCGTGCTTCTTTTGGATGAGAGATTTTTACAAAATAAGAATTTACAAACATTTCCGCGAGAATGGAAACACTACGAAATCTGCGATTTAAACACTTTTTCAGATAAAGTTCACAAATTTTGGGCGGAATAAAAAGTTCTTTAATGAAAAATGGAAGATGCATTTTGAAATGAAAAGTAGTAATATATATTGGTTTGGAGGATGTTAATATGGCATTTGAAAGAAAACCAAAGGGATTAAATATTATATTGGTAGGCTGTGGAAAAGTAGGCCGTTACTTGACAGAACAGTTGGTAAAGGAAGGCCATGACGTGACAGTTGTGGATACTTTGGCGGAACGTGTGACAGAGGTTACCAATTTTTTTGATATTATGGGCATCGTTGGAAATGGTGCCAGCTACAGTATTCAGATGGAAGCCGGTATTGAAGAGGCGGATTTGATTATTGCGGTAACAGGTTCTGATGAATTGAACTTGCTTTGCTGTACCGTGGCAAAACAGGTTGGTAACTGTGCAGCCATTGCCCGTGTACGCAATCCGGAATACAGCAAAGAAGTAGGATATTTACAGGAAAAATTAGGTCTTACGATGATTATTAATCCGGAATTACAGGCAGCAAGAGAAGCATTGCGCGTTTTGGCAATGCCTATGGCGTTGGAAGTCAATAGCTTTGCCCATGGTATGGCAGAGATGATTAAGATTAAATTAGAGGGAGATCATCCTCTGGATAATGTTTCCATTTCTGAATTTGGTAAAAAATTAGCGATGAAGGATCCGGAGCTTGCAAATAATCTTTTGATTTGTACGGTAGAACGAAATGGGGAAGTGACTATTCCTTCCGGTGATTTTGTGTTGCATTGTGGAGATATTATTTCCTTTGTAGGTACCCATAAAGTCATTAAGACAGCCATGAAACGAATGGGTTATCGTACCGGTCAAGTAAAGGATTGCTTGATTGTAGGTGGTGGAAAGGCAGCTTATTATTTAGGAAAAGGCTTGCTGGAATCCGGTGTCATGGTAAAGATTATTGAAAAAGATAAGGCACGTTGCGAAGAACTGAGTGTACTTCTTCCAAAGGCCATTATCATCAACGGAGATGGTACCGATGAAGAATTATTGAAAGCAGAAGGCATTCAATATGCAGAATCTTTTGTACCGTTAACCGGTATTGATGAAGAAAATATTATGTTGACCTTGCATGCGAAAAAAGTCAGCAAGGCAAAAATCATTACAAAATTAAATCGTACCAATTTCAAGGATGTTATTTCCGGTTTGGATTTGGGAAGTGTTATTTATCCGAAGTTCATTACAGCGGAAGCGATTATTGCCTATGTACGTGCAAAGAAAAATTCTATGGACAGCAGCAATATTGAAACCTTGTATCACATGTATGATGGTCAGGTGGAAAGTATTGAATTCCGTGCGGAAAATAAATGTACCATTACGGATGTGCCGTTGATGGATTTGAATTTGAAAAAAGGGTTATTGATTTCATTCATTAATCGAAAAGGAAAGATTATTATCCCAAGTGGTAAAGATAGCATTCAGATGGGGGATACCGTGATGATTGTTACTACCCATACAGGATTACATGACATAAAAGATATCTTGTTATAGTCGAGAGGACATTATGAATAATTCGGTTATTCGTTATATATTAGGAAATGTTTTAAAATTAAATGCCGGGCTCTTATTATTACCGGTTGTGGTTTCGTTGTTGTATGGGGAACAGGAAGGAATTTGGTATGTGTATGTGTCCGTAGGTTCCTTTTTGCTCGGAGCACTTATGTGTCGCAGAAAACCGGCAGATTATATTTTTGGATTAAAGGAAGGTTGTATCGTAACGGCCCTTAGCTGGATTGCTTTGGGCGTGGTTGGTTGCATTCCTTTCATTTTGACAGGAGAAATTACGAATCCGGTGGATGCCTTGTTTGAAACCGTATCCGGTTTGACTACGACAGGAGCTTCCGTTTTAAGTGATGTAGAAGCGTTAAGCTACACTTCCTTGTTTTGGCGAAGCTTCACTCATTGGATTGGTGGTATGGGTGTTTTGGTATTCTTACTTGCGGTTGTGCCTATGAGTGGTGGCAGCAATATCAATTTGATGAAGGCAGAAAGCCCGGGGCCTTCTGTTGGAAAGTTAGTGCCAAAGGCAAAACAAACAGCAAAAATTTTGTATGAGATTTATATTGCTCTTACGGTGATTGAAATTGTACTATTGTTGCTTGGAAATATGCCTGTTTTTGATGCGATTACCCTGAGTTTTGGTACAGCCGGAACCGGTGGATTTGGAATAAAAAATGATAGTATTATGAGTTACACCGCTTATCAGCAGTGGGTCATCACGATTTTTATGATTTTGTTTGGTGTAAACTTCAATGCTTATTATTTTATTTTGTTCCGGAAATTTAAAAAGATTTTGACCATGGAAGAAGTCAGAACCTATTTTGCTATCATTGCCTCCGCAACAGCAGTGATTGTATGGCAGACTTATCAGTCATTTGGCAGTGTTTTAACAGCTTTGAGACATGCTCTGTTCCAAGTGGCTTCAGTCATGACTACCACGGGTTATTCTACGGTGGACTTTGATCAGTGGTCTGCAACTTGTAAAACCGTGCTTGTTATTTTGATGTTTGTAGGGGCCTGTGCCGGCAGTACCGGTGGTGGTATCAAGGTTTCTCGTTTTGTAATTATGTTCAAGACATTTATCAAGGAAATCAAATCCTACATTCATCCAAAGAGTATTGAAAAAATCAATATGGATGGCAAGCCATTGGAACACGATGTATTACGTTCTACCAATGTATATTTTGGAACGTTTATTGTATTGTTCTGTATTTCCGTTTTAGCAATCTCCTTTGAAAACAAGGACTTTGCCACAACCTTTACGGCAGTAGCAGCAACTATTAATAATATTGGACCGGGTCTTGAATTGGTAGGCCCCACCCAGAACTTTGGATTCTTCTCTAATTTTTCAAAGCTGGTATTGATTTTTGATATGCTGGCGGGAAGACTGGAGTTGTTCCCACTTTTGATTTTATTTACACCGGAAGCGTGGAAAGAGATTCTTGTGAAATACAAGAAAAGAGTATAAGAAAACATATTAGAGTAAAAGTGAGAAAGCGTATCTGATTGGTCAGATACGCTTTTTTGTGGCTCAGCGCTGCCCATCCCGATACTCCTGCGGAGAACAATGAAACCGTTCCCGGAACTTGCGATAAAAGAAGGTGACGTTTTCATAGCCGGATTTTGCTGCAACTTCCGTAATGGAGTAGGGAGAAGAAGTTAATAATTGGGCGCTATAATCCAATCGGTAGGTCTGGACCAGTTGAATGTAAGACATGCCGATGTCCTTTTTTAACAGGGTGGTGACGTAGTTGGGGGAAATATGGAAAAAGTCAGCCACTTCCTGTTGGGTGCAGGTTTGAAAATGGTGTTGTACGTAATGCAGAATGGAAATCACCAAGGAGGAGGATCCATTATTTTGATGGGTTACTAAATCGCTTTCGTATACGTTGATGAGTTCTGCTAGAATTAAGTAAAAAAGATGCAGAATCATGTCATTGGCATTGATGGATGGATCAAGGTATTCACAGCATAGCTCCTGAAAAAACAACTCAATGCGATGATTTCCCTCGGAATGAAATAGGAGGTAATGATCATGATTGGTTTGCTGGTTTAATGCCTGTATAAAAAAGCGGGTTAAAAAATTATCTCCGGATAACTGAGAGAAGAAGTGGGTTTGTAAGTATCCCTTTGGAATAATCAAGGAAAGTAGAATATCATCTTCTTTCAAGTATCCGATGGAATGAGGACATTCTGTGTCAATTAAGAGAACTTGTCCCTTTTGCAACAAAAATTCTTTTCCGTCTACGGTTTGAGGACAAGTACCGGAATATACAAAGTTCATTTCGATATAGGAATGGATATGTTCCGGTACCGGGTTAAAACGAGAAGTCTTTTTAATGGAAATGGATTGTCGGAGTCCAAGGGATTCCAATTGTGATGCTGCCTCGTAGGGGGTATTGGAATAAAGGGGATGGTCTTTGGTATCTCCAATTAAGTGATAGGGGATTCCGTTAATGACTTTTGTGGGCATATTTGTCCATCCCTGGTATTTTTCACCGGATTTATATCGTTTTTCGCTATCTGTTAATGTTTTTAAATGATAATTTAAGGTATTGGTATTCATAAAGGAAGTATAATGTTTTGTGTGGAAATGGTCAATGGATTGGATGGAATATGATATAGGACTTTTGGAAAAATCTTGTAGAATAGGGGTATAGATAAGATCTTATTTGTAGGGTGCGAGAACGTACCAATTTAGGAAGTAACGTTTGATGTATGGATCAGGAGGTTATCATGGGAAAACATGACGAGGAATATGCTACTCTGGCGAAAGCAGTAGTAGAGGCTGTCGGGGGAAAAGAAAATATTATAGGCGTAACAAATTGCATGACACGTTTGCGGTTTGTTTTAAAGGATGACAGTATTCCAAAAGCAGAAGAGGTAAAGGCAATTAAAGGGGTTGCCGGTATCATGAATCAAGGTGGACAGTATCAGGTTATAGTAGGAACTCACGTTTCAGAGGTGGTTCCTTTTGTAAAACAGGTAGCAGAGATATCTGAGGATGGACAAAATACTAGCGCAGAGGGACAGACAAAGAACGAAACAGATGCAAGTGGGAAAAAGGATAGTCTGTGGAACCGGTTCTTTAAAACCATTTCCGGTTGTATTACCCCAATGTTGGGACCAATGATTGCAGGTGGTGTGATTAAAGGTGTTTTGACAATTTTGGTTACGGTTGGCGTATTGGCAAATACGGATGGAACTTATTTGGTGTTGTATGCGGCGTCTGACGCCTTATTGTACTTTTTGCCGATTATTGTGGGATTTTCAGCAGGCAAAGTATTTGGTTGTAATCCATACGTAACAGCAGCAATTGGAGCAGCTTTTTTATACCCGGATTTGGTAAGTGCAGTGGCACAGGATGGAGGAATAACTTTCCTAGGCTTTTCTGTAGCAAATGCATCTTATTCCAGCACCTTGTTCCCGGTATTGTTGGCTTCTTTTGTGGCAGCAAAATTGGAGCAGTTGGCAAAGAAATTTATACCAAGAGTTTTACAGCTGATGTTGGTGCCATCCTTTGTCTTGGCAATTACAGTACCTTTATCTTGGCTTATAATTGGACCGGTGATGAACGGAGTTTCTTCTATCCTTTCTACAGCTGTGAATGGAGTTTTTGGCGTGAGTCCAATATTGGGTGGTATTTTAATCGGTGCTTTTTGGCAGTTGATTGTGTTGCTGGGACTTCATGCAGCATTTATTCCGATTTTAATCAACAACCTGATTACTACAGGTTCTGATCCGATAAATGCCATTATGGGATTAACCGTATGGGCTCTTGCAGGGGTGGCCTGTGGCTATTCCCTTCGTCAAAAGGACGGGGAAAAGAAGAGCACCGGATTTGGTTGCATGGCGTCAGCACTTTGCGGTGTAACGGAGCCTACTATTTATACGATTGCACTTCCAAATATGAAATGTTTCGCAGCTGCCTGGATTGGCGGTGGTGTAGCCGGTGGTATTTTAGGAGCCTTGGGTGGTAGATTATATGCTTTTGCCGGAGATGGATTGTTCCGAATTCCGGGAATGATTAATCCTGCCGGATTAGATGTGAGCTTTTATGGCTTTTTGATTACTGCATTGGTGGCTTTTGTGGTATCTGCAATTTTAGCCTTTGTATTTGGCGGGGAAAAGAAAGCGAAACAATAGAAAATGAGGTTTTAACATGAAGAATTATCTTTATCCTTTCTTTTGGTTACATGGAGAAGACCATGCATGCCTAACGGAGTATATTGAAAAAATAGAAGAAAGTGGCATGAAGGGGCTCTGTATTGAGTCCCGTCCACACCCGGATTTTGTGGGAGAACAATGGTGGCAGGATGTGGATCATATTTTGTCGGAAGTGAAAAAAAGGAATATGAAGCTTTGGATTCTGGATGATTCTCATTTTCCTACGGGATATGTCAATGGGAAAATTAAGGAGTCATATCCGGAATATTTAAAAAGTTATCTTGATATGCGCCGTTATGATTTCCAGGGAAATGGGCGAAAGATAAGAATCGATTTTACCTTATTAAAGGGAAGACCTTGGGAAAAACCGGACCCTTCCGAAAAAATTTTGGGTGTTTACATGGCCAAGAGAATGTCACAACGCTCCGGGGACGGAGATGCTGTGGATGAGGAAACCTTGCAGGATATCACAGCTTTGCTGAAAGGACGGTTATTGACGTTGGAGAAAACTCCCGAGGGAGCCTACAGTATTTTTGTGGTATTTGAAACCAGGAAAGGCGGAGAAGAGGCGACAGCGGATTATTTGAACCCTCTGGTTAAAGAAGCTACGCAAGTCTTGATTGATACGGTTTATGAGCCGCACTTTGCGCATTATGAGGAAGAATTTGGAAAAACCATAGAAGGTTTTTTCTCGGATGAACCGCGTTTTGGAAACAAGAAAGGGACAGATTGGCAGATTGGTGCGGATATGCCTTTGCCTTGGAGAACCGGGTTGGAGAAAGAGTTGCCTTTTGAGGAAAAGTATCTGCCTTTGTTGTGGACGTTAGCCGGAAGAAACAAGGAATTTCAGGGAAATGTCCGTTATCAATATATGGATACCATTACCCGATTATATAAGGAAAATTTTACGGATGTGTTGGGAAATTGGTGCCGTGCCCATGGTGTTTGGTATCTGGGGCATACTATTGAGGATAATGGGGCCCATGCGCGTTTGGGATATGGAACCGGTCATTACTTCCGAGGACAGGAAGGTATGGATTTTTCCGGTATTGATACCATTGGTGGGCAGATTGTACCGGGAATGAATTATCATCATGATGCTTTTAATACCGGGGGCAGCAATGGGGAATTTTATCATTATGCATTGGCAAAACTGGCATCTTCTGCAGCGCATTTGGATGAAAAAAAGAAGGGCAGAGTTATGTGTGAAGCCTTTGGTGCTTATGGCTGGAATGAGGGACTTCCTATGATGAGTTGGATTGCCAATCATTTACTAGCCCGTGGAGTCAATTATTTTGTACCCCATGCCTTTAATCCAAAGGCGTTTCCGGATTTTGATTGTCCGCCTCATTTTTATGCCCATGGACACAATCCGCAATTTCGGTATTTTAAGAAATTTTCGGATTACATCAATCAGGTGTCTGAGCTATTTCAAAATGGGCATATGCCGGCGAATGTAGGAGTTTTGTATCCGGCTGAGCAGGAATGGGCAGGTAATTACATTCCGATAGAACGGATGACTAGAGAGTTGACGGAACACCAGATTTCCTATGAAATAGTGACTGTGGATTTCTTGCGAAAAGCAAAAATTAAGGATGGCACATATGAAATCAATGGGTATGTCTTTGATACCCTGGTAGTTGGCAATTCGGAATGTTTTCCGGGGGATATGCAGGAAATATTTGAAAGGTTAAAAGCTGCAGGGGTACAAATGCTTTTGGCTTTGACGGAAGAATTACCTGCTTGTGATTCTTTTTGGAAAGGAATCACATTGGAAAAGTTGGGAGAAAGCTTGAAGGTTTTAGAAAAATCTCCCATTGTTTTAAATGAGTCCCAGCCGGACCTGGTTCTCTATGAGTATGAGAAGGATGGAAAATGCTATCATATGTATTTTAATGAGAGTATTGCAAGGTCGGTGGATACCACTTTGCAACTTCGCAGGGATGTATCCGGAACTGTTTATGATTTACATTTAGAACCTTATGAAGCTACTATTTGGGAATGGTGTGAAGCTGAGGAAGGTACATATACACGAAGTATATGGATACAGCAAGCGCCTCAAATAGAGGATGGAAAGAAAAAACCGGATTTTCCGGAGACACAGTGGAAGGTTTCTTTTGCGGATAGTTTTTCATATCCTAATTTCATGGAAGAAGTACCATGTGACAAACTATGTGACATATCAGAGATTCCGGGATATGAGAAAAAGGCCGGGACGGTAAGCTTTGAACAACAGATTGTTATAAAAAGACAAGAAGGAAAACGTTATATTCTGGAATTTGAGAGTGTTTCAGAAATTGCGGAAGTATTTGTAAATGGTTTCTCTGCGGGCCAATGCATCTGTGCTCCCTATCGTTTTGATTTAACAGATGCTTTGGCAGAAACAGAGAATCAAATACGAATCGAAGTGACGAATTCCCTTGGGACACAACAGAGGGATGGAATTAGTCATTATTTGCCCATAGAGTCCTTTGGAATATGTGGAGATGTGACTTTATATGAAATAGAAGAATAGAAAGAAGCAGTTATTTCGAGAAATTGAAATAACTGCTTTTTTGCGATTGAGACAAAAAAGTGACCATTGAAACAAAAAAAGTTGTTTTTCAGAGTAGAAGACGTAAAATAAAAGAAAAAGTGAAGAAAATGGAAATAGTCGAGGAGAATTGTTTATGAAAAAAGGAAAATGCAGTATAATTCTCTTGTTGGGATTATGTCTTTTGTCTGCGTGCATAACAGAGAATACAAGTAAATCGTCAATCGCATACATTGATATAGAAGTGGCTGAGTTATCAGACAGTGCAATTTTGAATATGGAAAATGAACGCATGGTAAATAAGCGTGATTTTAATGGACAGACATTTGAACTAGAAAAGTCCTATTCGAAGGTTGTGGAGAATGAAGAGGAATTGGAGGAGTTTTTAGAATACGATTTCCATTTGCCCGCATTTATGAGTCAAAGTTACCTAGTTTTAATGCCTATAGAAAAAAATTACGTAGACATCTATTCCGAAGATGGAGAAATAGAAAACACCACTTATTCCATGGAGATATACATCAATTTGGATGAAAATGTTTCACAGTTTCAAATTGCCCAGGAAGATACTTTCTATTCGAAGGAGTATACTGAAAATCAGAAATTGGAGGCTTTGATTTTTGAAAATCATAGTATTGTATATTATCAGGAACAGGGCATTCTTTACCTTATACATTTAGATACAGCAGAAGAAACAGTAATTGGTCAGATAGTAGAGAAAATTTAAAAAAGGCAACTTGCCGGTGTCAAGAAAAGGGCACTGACAAGTTGCTTTTTATATAGGTAAACTTCTTTTTTATTGAGTACTTCTTTTTTTGAAAAAAGAAAAAATATTTTGCGGTATGGCAAATCCAAAGACCAGGCCGATTACGATGGCACCTGCAATCATAAATGTTTCCTGGGCGTAGGTGCGGCAAAGTTCTGTATTGCTCATGATTAAATGATAGGCGGTGTAATAAATGCCGGCACCCGGTACCAAAGGAAATATTCCCGGAATTAAAAAGACGGTAACCGGGAATTTGTGGCGTACTGCGAAAAAACGACTGACGATGGTGAGCAAGAGAGAGGCAAGCAAACAAGCCAGTACTTTGTCTCCCGGTAATAAAAATAATATAACGATTTCATAGATTGCCCAGGCAATGGCTCCGGTAATGGCACAATAAAGGTATTGGTTTTTGGGGGCATTAAAGGGAATACAAAAAGCATAGGTGGCAATCATGGCGATGATAAATTGTGTAAATATATTTAACATTATGGTAACAAGGCACCTCCTAACAGAACGCGATAAATGGTAATGACGGAGCCTACTCCGATAGCAATGGAGAAGGCAGTAAACAAAGCGTCCATTAAATGAATGGTTCCGGATAAATAATCGCCGGCAAAAATATCTCGGATGGAAGTGGTTAAAGGTACTCCCGGAACGAGACGCATAATGGAACCGATTACAATTATCGCTTGATGTACGGGCAAACCCATGTGCAAAGCAATGAGACTGACGGTGGTGACAATGACACTACCGAAAATTTGACTCATAAATTTCGAAATGTTTTTTCGTTCAGCCATATTTAAATAGCTCTGTAATAGGAAACCATTGAAGAAGGCAATCAAACTATCCAGCCAGCTGCCACCGTAAAGGTAGCAAAAAGCAGCACTTCCAATGGCGCAGGCAAGGGAAAGAGCATAAGGTCCGCGCTTTTTTGCCTGCAGGATGTTTTGCAAACTTTCCTTTGCTTCTTCAAAGGAGATTTTTTTCGCCTGGATATCTCTGGTTAATTGATTTAATGCGGCAATGCCGGACAGGTTCATACTTTCCAAAGGAATATTTCGAACGGCACTGCAGGTTTCCTGGTCTTCCTGGGTGATAGAAACAAAGATACCATTGGATAATACGTAAACTTCATGATTGGGAAATCCGAAGGATTCCAAAATAATTTCAATGGTATCCTGTACGCGGTAGATTTCGCCTCCAAATCGGAGCATTGCCTTTCCGGCGTCTATCGCAAAGTTTAAAATATCATGTTCTTGATTCATAAATTACCTCACTAGCACATGCTATTTTACGAAAAAAGGAGTCACTTGTAAATCGAAAAAAAAAGGAGTATTCTAAGGAGACAGATATGAGAAAGGTAGGTATAAAAAATGCCGGAGAATGCAACTTGTAGCGGAGCATCCAGCTGCAGCAAGGAAAGCTGTGAAGGATGCGCTTCAAATAAAAGCGGACAGACAAGTTTTCAGGTACCTTTAAATAAATATTCCAGTATCAAGAAGGTCATTGGAGTTGTCAGTGGAAAGGGTGGTGTAGGAAAATCCTTTGTAACCGGATCTTTGGCAGCAGCTATGGTAAAAGCCGGATATCGTGTAGGTATTTTGGATGCAGATATTACCGGACCTTCTATTCCCAAGATGTATGGAATTCATGAAAAAGCAGTGGGTACGGAAGAAGGAGATATTTATCCCATCGAAGCTCAGGATGGTACGAAAATCATGTCTATTAACGTATTAATGGAAGATGAGGATGCACCTGTAGTTTGGAGAGGACCGGTCATCGCAGGAGCCGTAAAACAGTTCTGGACAGATGTTATCTGGGGCGAATTAGATTATTTATTTGTAGATATGCCACCGGGAACCGGAGATGTCCCACTTACGGTATTTCAGTCTCTTCCGGTAGATGGAATCGTCATTGTTTCCTCTCCTCAGGACTTGGTAAAAATGATTGTAAAAAAAGCCTGTACTATGGCGGAAATGATGCATATTCCGGTATTGGGATTGGTGGAGAATTACAGCTATTTGGTTTGCCCGGATTGCGGAAAGCAGATTTCTGTTTTTGGGGATAGTCATGTAGATGAAATTGCGCAGGAATTCAATATTCCGGTTTTAGCGAAATTGCCATTGGATCCAAAATTTGCAGAGGCAGTAGACAATGGTATTTTCTATCAGATGGAAAATACTGAAATGGAAAAGGCTGCAAAAGAATTAGTATAAAAAAAGCTGCGGTAGAGAGATGTGATAAACATCCTCTACCGCAGCTTTTTTTATCGTGCAAAATCAAATTGTTGTACCGAGCCTACATCTTCGTTTTCATAGAGAAAAATCCCACTTTGTCGAATTCTGGCGTTTGTTTCATGGGTTTGATTGGAAACCAGGGAAAAATCGGTAGGGGATGCAGCAAGGCAAATAGCCCCTACTCTGGCAGCACCAAGACCACAGAGTATATCTTTTCCCGTTGCATCTTTGGTATAAATTAGTAAGGATTGAAAAATGGAATCTGCTTCATCAATCCACCCATTTCCATCCTCATCGTAAGCAGCTAGCTCCTCAAAACCGTTTCCGCTTTGGGCACCAAAGAGCTCAGTGCCGTCATTGATACTTCCGTCCTGATTTTTATCTAATGCTAAAAAGCCACTGTTTCCGGATAAGTTGGAAATAGCTTCCGCATGACCGTCGGCATCTAAATCAAAATAGAATTTTTGGTCACTAATGCCGGAAATGTTTTGATCCAGATGAATGACCAAGGGATCAATATATTCCGGTGGGCGAAAATCATATTTTTTTGTATATGCTTCCGTAAAAGAACGGGACATGGTTAGGGAAAGTTGAAAGCTTATTTCTTTTCCATCCGCAGTCACCACTGTGCCGGTGGTATCAAAATAAGTGTTTTCTTCCTCGTCAGAAAGGTGTTTTGGAGACAGGTCTGTAACTTCTTTTGAAAAGATGGTGAGACTCTCGTATTGACGAGTCGATTGCATGGTTACCTGACTTGCTTGTATATGCAAAAACATACCTCCTTTACAAAAAACTTTTGAGGAGATTCATTCCGTTGAAATTCCGCAAAATCAAGAGTACTCTGTAACTCTGTTATCGGTGACCATAGGGAAAAAGATTAGTTCTTTCGAAAAATCTTTCGCCTCCCAAGAGAAGGATAAAAGTTCCCAGGAAAGAAAAAATCAAAGGAAGAGAATATCCAACTAAAAAGCCGATAAAATTGAAACAGATATGAATGCATACGCAAAAAACAATGGAATCATGTTTCTTTAATACATATCCCAAAAAGGCGCCTACAAAGAAGGTGTAGATTCCCTGTACCAGGTTGGCGTGATAAATACCGAATAAAACAGCTTGAAAAATCATGGCAAGGGTGGGACCTACGGATTTCTTGAAAAAGTGGTAGCTGACTCCACGGAAGAGCAGCTCCTCTGCAATGGGTCCCAATAGGATGCCGTATATCAAAATCAAAAAGGTAGGATTGGTAAAACCGGCTTCTTCAATTAATGCACTATAATCTTCGATGGCTTTTGGAATTAAAATTTCCATGGCAAAGAGTAATACACCGGACAGAAGCTGAAGACCATAGGCATCGAAAATACTACCTGTGAGAATCAAGAGGTTGTTTCTCATGGAAAGGTAAGGCTTGGGGTGTCTTCTTTTTAAAAATAGGTAGAAAGGCAATAATAGGGCAATGACCAAAGCTGCATATAAACAGGAATATAGGTCTGTGAATAAATCCGATGTGACGATTCCATAATAGGAAGAAGGCATTCCAGTGCGGAATAATATGCCGGATAAAAATTGAAGTGCAAACGTATAGCCCATGGTGGGAAGGTAAGTAATTAATTGCAGGAAAAATGCAAAGGGAAGGATAGAAATTCCCACTAAAAAATAACCAAATTTTTTCAAAATAAAATCCTCCAAAAATAATGTAAACATATTATATCATATTCTATTTTTTAAGCTTATTTCTTAAAAATTTATAAACTATAAAAAATATCTGAATTGTAACGGTTTCTATAATGTTTTGTTTTATAAAATGGATACATTAGCGAGAGAATATTTTTTGAGAGGAAGAAAGTATGAGAAAAGGAAAGAATTTAAGAAGCAAAGCCATAAGTGCGGTTATGGCCGGAACCTTATTGGCGGGTGTATTTTTATCACCGGTGCAGACATTAGATGTTTTCGGTGCTGAACCGGATGTGGAAGTTGTAGCTACGATTCCTGCTACAGAAGTGACAACAGAAGGTGCTACCGGTGCGGAGGGGGCTAGTGAAGTGACTTCTGAGGTAAGTAGTGAAGTATCTACAGAAACTTCCAGTGAAGTTGTTACCGAAATGACTGCAGATGAGACCATTGCAGCAGCAAATGCAAAAGTAGCAGAAGCAGAAACTGAAATTGCCAACGGAACAGTAGACAATTCAGAAGCAGAGAATCAAATCGCTGCTTATAAGGGAATCGACATTACTTTGGAAGAATATACAGACATTGAGACAGAGGCAAATGCAGCAGAAAGTAGTTACGATGAAGTGACTACAGAAGCTACAGAAGTGAAGGAATCTTTAGATTCTATCAATACCAAGACCACTTCTCAGAAAACAGCAGAAACAATCATTGCTACTGCAAAGGAAGATTTGGCAGCAGCACAGGAAAAATATGAAGCAACCAATGAGGTATTAGCGGATGCCCAGGATACTTATGATGCAGCTAAGGAGAAACTCGATGCGGCAGTAGCAAACGCTGATGCAACTCAGGATGAAATTGATGCAGCAGAGCAGGATTTAGCAGACGCAGAAGCACTTCTTGCAAGCGTGCAGGAAGAAGTCGAAACAGCAAAAACAGAAAAAGAAGCCGCTTATAATGCATTAAAGACCAATTTGTATCAGCAGATTACAGAAGCGCAGGAGACTCTTGCAGCAATGGATGGTACAGAAGACACCTATGCAGCGCAGGTAGAAGCATTAGCACAGAAAATTGTAGAATACTACATTTTAACCGGTGACGCAGATGCGAAGAATATTACCTTTAGTGAAAAAGATACTACTTATATTTCCGGCTATACCGAAAAAGAAGATGGTACTTTTGAACCGGTTTATACCACAGTAACCAACAAGATTGTTACTTATACAGATGCAGATGGTAAGGTTGTTACAAAGATTTATGATTTCGAGGAAAATGAAGAAAGCGTACTTTCTATTTCTGAGAAAACAGAATCTTCCTCTACAGAAGATGTAGTTTTAAGAGAAGCAGTAGAAGAAAGCTATGCAACTGCTGATGGCACAGAATACGAAGCAACAACTACCACACATATTATTTTAATTGACTCAGAAGATGCAACCAAAGGTTTTTATGCGATAGATACCGCAGATCAGGACTCTGTTGTATCAGAGACAACAAATGGTGAACCTCAGGGATATGTATGGGAAAATACCACAGTTACTTATGAAAAGACTGGGGATGAAGTAGCTACCTATACAAAGTCAGAGTATACAGTAGTAGATAGTTATAATACGAAAACAGTAACAGTACCGAAACCTGCCAAAAATAAGGGAGAATTAAAGAACATTATTGATGGTTTGCAAGAAGGGGAAACAGCAACAGTAACAGTAAGAGCACTTGGCTTTATGTGGGAAGTTGATGTTGACCCTAGTGATCCTAATTGGTTTGAAAATTTCAGCGCGTGGTTGAATCGAATTGGTGGTGGTAATGGATTTACAGTTAATATCTCAAAGTCTGTAGACGATACCAATAGCCCGAAGGATACCCATCAGGAAGATGGTATTACAGAGACTGTAACTCAGGATTATGTAAAGACTACGACAGTTGTGGATTCTTATTCATCCGATAGTTCTTCTTATAATGATAGGGCAAGTGCTACCAATGCTATGAATGAGGCAATAACTTCTTTGCAAAATCAAGGATATGTGGTTACCTCTTCTACAGTGGAATCAGAGACACATTGGGAATGGGTAGAACATAAATCATTTCCTCATTGGAGATATGAAAAAGTTAAAACGTACTATTACACAATTTCCTACACCAAGACTACAACAACTACAGAAACTGTTACAGAAACAGTTCGCACCACTACTTATGCAGCAGATACTTACAATCAGTACACTGCACCTGTAGAAGAAGTAAAGGCGCCGGTAACTACAGTTTCTTATGAAGAAAACGAAGTTATTACTACGCAGGATGAAACTTTGGTAGATGTTTTAGCTACTCAGAAAGAAAATCTGGAAGCAGCTGAGACAGCAAAGACCAATGCAACTACTACAAAGACAAATTATGATGCAGCAGTAGCCGCTGTAGAAGCAGCAAAAGAAAAATTGGCAGCTTTAGTTGCAGCAAAAGAAGCAACCGATGCGGAAATCGAAGAAGCAGAAGCAGAACTTGAAGTTGCAGAAACAGCATTAGCTGATGCTACAATTGCAAAAGAAGAAGCAGAAGCAGCTTTGGAAGATGCAAATGCAGCCCTTGATACAGCAAATGCAAAATTAAAAACAATTATTGCAAATAACGTAGTTCTTCCAACGATTGTACCGGTTCCGGAGACAACTCCTGTACAGGCAACCGTAACTACTGCAGATGCTAGCACCGATGCTACGGATACAACAGCAACAACTGCAACCGTAACCACTAGAAGAACAACTACAACTGCAGCAACCACAAATAACGATGCAAATGCAGATGCAGATGCAGACGCAAATGCAGATGCGGATGCAGCAGCAGATATCACAGACGAGGAAACACCACTTGCAGCAAATGACGATGCAGAGGATACTGCAGCAGATATTGCAGATGAGGAAACGCCACTCTCAGCAAATGAACAGGGTGTGAATCTTGGCTTACTCTTTGCATTACTTGCAGCAGCACTTGTAGTATTGACAGCAGCTGGAACTACTGTTTACAAGAAATTAAAAATCAAAAAACCAAATTAATGAGAAATAGGTAAATAAAAACGACATGTGGCTTCGGCTACATGTCGTTTTTTTATATGATAAAGGACCATAAATCAAAGTGCGAGTATGCTTGCATGCAAAGCATTTTGATTTCATGGCCCTAACAAATATTCGGAAAAAGCAATTTCCAAGGGCGGAAATTTACCTCGGAGGTAAATTGTTGTTTGACAACTTGGGACATGTTGGTCAAATGGAAGGGACGAGCGAAGAAGACGAACATGCAGCGGATGCATGGGGCACATGTCATGGAGCAATTCCTATATCATATAAAAAATAATACATATATTTATAACACAGGATTTCGAAGCCGTTTTCGATATTCGCTGGGAGGACATCCCACATGCTTTGCAAAGATGCGACTAAAGTAGAGTGCATTTTCATAGCCTACCATAGATGCGATTTCTCCAATGCTTAAGTTCGTAGAAGACAAAAGCATTTCTGCGTTTTTGATGCGAATTTGAATAAGGTATTGCAAAGGAGAACACCCAATATGCTGTGTAAATTGGCGATAAAAGGTGCTGATGCTATATCCTTGTTTTCGAATATAAGTGTCCATATCAATAGGATCTTGGTAGTGCTGTTGTAAGTAAGTAGTAAAGGTTTCCATTATGTTTTCTGTATTGCTTTGTTTGGGAGAGATTCCTTGCGTTCGGCCCATGGAGAGCAATAATTGTTGGAAATATAAACGCATACTTTCATTATAACAAGGATTTTTCTTTTGCAGTTCTTCGATGATTTGATCAAAAAGAGCCACATAATGATAGGAGCTACCTACAGAGAAACTCTGGGCAGAAATAGGAAGCTGATATTGGGAGAATAAGGTAGAAATAGCTTCTCCGGTAAAATGAATCCAATAGACACAGGTGTGATGTTTTCCAAAGAATTCATAACGTTGATAGTTTTCCGGTGCATAGACAAAGATAGAACCGCTGGGAAGTATGGTTGCCTTTGCTTTTTCGTTTTTGTAAAAATAGCCTTTTCCGGAGGCAATATACAAAAGTTGATAATCCTGCCGACCATTGGGTCTGCAGGTTTCTAAATAGTCGCTGCCGTCTAGCTGATAAGTGCCACAGCTATTGATTTCCAAGGCTGTAGAAGTGGTGGTATATCCTTGCGGAGTATCCCATTGATTGTTGGCATAGTTTAAATACATGTTTTCAAGTCCCCTTTGTACTCAATCTATTTTAAAAATGAGAAGATTGTGTATATATTATAGAAGTTTATTCATGGGAATGAAAGAAAAATCTATATATAATGAAAGTGAAACAGGGAATCATGGCATAGTAAGTAGCCATATTACCTGTGATAGGAAAAAGTAGGGAGAGTGGAAAGATGCAAAGAAAATTATGGGGAAAAGCAATGAGCGCTTTTTTATGTGGGGCCTTATTGCTGACAGGATGTGGAAGCACCACAGAAGCTGTAGAGTCAACAGAGTCTCAAGCGACATCGGCTTTACCAACGGGACCGGAAGATAGTGACGTTTATGTAGAAGCGGTTCCAAATTTGTCCGATGATTTTATTCGTGGAATGGATTTATCTACGGTATTGGTTGAGGAGAATAGTGGCGTTACCTATTACAACTTTGACGGAGAAGAACAGGATGTGTTTCAAACCTTTGCAGAGGCTGGAGTCAACTATGTAAGGTTACGTGTTTGGAATGACCCATATGATGAAGAAGGAAATGGATATGGCGGTGGCAATAATGATTTAGCTACAGCAATAGAGTTGGGAGAACGTGCTACGAAATATGGTATGCAGGTTTGTATAGATTTCCATTATTCTGATTTTTGGGCAGATTGGAAAAGACAGAATGCACCGAAAGCATGGGAAGATATGACGGTGGAAGAAAAGGCGGAGGCTTTGGATGCATATACTACAGATAGTTTGACCCAGTTGCTGGATGCCGGAGTAGATGTTTCCATGGTGCAGGTAGGAAATGAAATCAATTATGGAATGGCAGGAGAAACAGATTATGACAATGTCATTACCTTGCTAAAAGCAGGCTGTGGAGCTGTGCGTCAAGTGTCTGAAAAATATGGAAAAGACATAAAAACAGTGATTCATTATACAAAGATCAATGAAACCGATAAAATCTACGATTTGGTAAAAAAACTGGATGAGAATCAGTTGGATTATGATGTGTTGGGCTTGTCATATTATCCTTTCTGGGATGGTAGCTTTGAAAATATGCAAACGGTAGTGTCTACCATTCGTGAGACCTATGGAAAAGAAGTGATTTTAGCGGAGACTTCTTATGGTTACACTACGGAAGAAGGGGATGGTACAAGCAACAGTTTTCTTGGAACGACAGATGCGGTAAGTGGTTACCCCGCAACCGTGCAGGGACAGACCAGTATGATCCGTGATGTGGTAAATGCAGCAAATGAAGCCGGTGCTTCCGGAGTCTTTTATTGGGAAGGTGCATGGTTGCCGGTAGGAGATGCAGATGAGGACAATTCTTCGATTTGGGAAGAATTTGGCAGTGGCTGGGCCAGCAGCTATGCGGGAGAATACGACCCAACGGATGCAGGACTTTACTATGGTGGATGTGCATGGGAAAATCAGGCGTTTTTTGACTATGATGGAAATCCTTTGGCTTCTATCAATGTGTGGAAATATTTAAAATATGGAACTACGCTAGAATCAGCATTGGATTATGACCCTTCCGTAATCGGCGTACGCAGTACGGAAGAAGAAATGGTGGGAAGCAGCAATTATGCTGATTATGAAAACCTGGTACAGAATCCGGGATTTGAAGAGGAAGATACTTCGATGTGGATAGTGAGTTATGTGGGTGATGCCAATCCTACGGACTTTTTTGAAAATCCGGCAGACGCATATAGTGGAGATTACTCCTTCCATTTCTTTTCGGATACATCGGATATGACTTTTTCAATAGAACAAACCTTTACAGATTTGGAACCTGGAGTTTATGATTTAACAGCATTTTCTCAAGGTGGTGATTTTACAGATGGTGCAGAATTTGAATTATATGCAGTCACTTCAGCAGGAGAAGAAGTAGAAGCATTTCAATTGACGACGTATATTGACTGGAAGAATCCAACCATATCCGGAATAGAGGTGGAGGATGGAAATCTTACCATAGGTGTGCGCATCAAAACGAATGTAAACAGTTGGGGAACGGTAGATGATTTTGGATTATATAAAGTAGAATAAATAAAAATTGGACTTAGAGAAAAATCTCTAAGTCCAATTTTTATAAACGAATGGTATTATTCTTTGTTTAAAAATGCAAATAAATCGTCTTTTTCTGCCTCAAATTCTTCAAAAGCAATATCATATAATTGCTGTAAAACGGCAGGGTCTTTGGTATAGGTACTGACAGGCAGAGTGTCCTTGGGGGCTATAATATAAAGCTTTCCTTCCTCCTCCAACCACTTTGCATAGGATAGGGTATCATTGTAGGTTTCATGTCGATGGGCAATGCGTTCAAAGGTTTCCGGATAACGGCGGAGAGCCTTTTTTATAAATGGAAGATAGTCTTGTTCTTCTCGGATAGTGTCCTTGGGACGACAAAGAACAAGTACCATTTTTTTGCATCCCTGTGTTTCAGCAAATTTCACTGGAATGGGGTCCGAAATGCCGCCATCGAAATATAGGTTATTTCTTACCTGAATAGGTTTACAAGCCACAGGAATCGCGGAAGAGGCTTTAAAAACCTGATAATCGTCTCTGGGTACTTCGCTTTTTCCAAAGTATCTGGGCTTTCCGGTTTTGGCATCAGTGGCTACTGCGTAGTATTCTACGGGACTGTTTATAAAGGTATCATAGTCTAAAGGATCTTCACCGTCTGAATTGGTAATTTCGCTGTAGATATAGTCTAGACCAAACAGGGAACCGGTTTTTAATAGGCTGTGGATTCCAAGGTAATTGGGGTTATTGACGTGTTCTACAAAGAAGCGACGGTTACGATCATACTGCTCTGCAATATAACTCGCTGTACAGGAGGCACCGGCAGATACGCCGACGGCTAAATCAAAAGTGAGGTTATAGTCTAAGAATTTATCCAATATTCCGGCAGTATAGGCACATTTCATGCCGCCACCTTCTACAATCAATCCAGTTTTCATAAGTAAAATCCCCTTTTCATATCAGAAGCTGTCTTCAAGGCCCAGATGTAAGTATATTGCAAGAATCACATCAGTTTAAAGGCTATAGTGAAAATATATCGTTCCAAAAGTCATGGCGTAAACGCTCTGCAAATAAATCATTAAGCCATTTTAGCAAGCAAGCTTGCACAATGACTTAATGATCTATTTACATACTGCTTCGCAGTATGACTTTTGGAATTCCATGTTATTCTACACAATTTCATGAAATTCTATATGCTTTCGGACATGCGAACCTCTGAAGTACACCTTAAAATTGCTTGTTGTAGTCGATGATAGCATATTTCCTTTTTTAAAACAAATTTCGTCGTTTTACTGATAGAAGGAGAAAGGGGAGGATGTTATAATAGAGCACAGTGAAAAGAAAGGGAGAGCATATGGCATTTACACATCTTCACGTCCATACAGAATATAGTTTGTTGGACGGTTCAAATAAAATAACAGAATACGTATCCAGAGTGAAGGAATTGGGGATGGATAGTGCAGCAATTACGGACCATGGCGTTATGTATGGCGTGATTGATTTTTACAAACTCTGTAAAAAAGAAGGCATTCGTCCAATTTTGGGTTGTGAAGTATATGTAGCTCCAAACTCTCGCTTTGATCGAGAAAAAGGACAGTCAGATGAGAGATATTATCATTTGATTTTGTTGGCGGAAAACAATGAGGGCTATCAGAATTTGATGAAGATTGTTTCTCGTGGATTTACCGAAGGTTTTTATTACAAACCGCGCGTGGATAAGGAATTGTTGCGTCAGTATTCCAAAGGCTTGATTTGTTTGTCTGCGTGTCTGGCCGGAGAGATTCCCAGATATCTGCACATGGGGCTTTATGAAGATGCAAAGAAAATTGCATTGGAATACCAGGAGATTTTTGGAAAAGACAATTTCTTTTTAGAGTTGCAGGATCATGGAATCCCTGCACAGCAGACTGTGATTCAGGGACTGCTTCGTATGCACGAGGAGACAGGCATTGATTTGGTGGCCACCAATGATTGCCATTATACCTATGCAGAGGACTGGGAAGCCCATGATGTATTGCTCTGCATTCAGACCGGAAAGTTCGTAGACGATGAAAATCGTATGCGCTATGAAGGTGGACAGTATTACGTAAAGAGTGAAGAGGAAATGCGTCAGCTTTTTTCTTATGTACCGGAAGCCATTGATAACACCCAGAAAATCGCAGACCGTTGTCATGTAGAGATTGAGTTTAATAATTATAAGATTCCGAAATATGAAGTGCCGGAAGGATTTGCCTCTGCCAAAGAATATCTGGTACATATCTGCGAAGAAGGTTTCGTAGAGAAATACGGAAAGAATCAGGAATATTCCGACACTGAGCGGCAGCAAATCCATGC
>JAZOTM010000031.1:0-35759 GCA_045657625.1 Lachnospiraceae bacterium | reverse complement strand
AGTAAGACCCCTGAGAGAGTATCAGGTTGATAGGGCAGAGGTGGAAGTGTAGTAATACATGGAGCTGACTGTTACTAATAGGTCGAGGGCTTAATCAAAAGAAGTTAATAAATCGGTCTGTGTGAAATTTTGAAAGTATATGAAATAACTCTTTTCTTTTGAAAAGAGTTATGTTAAACTTGAGAAGTGGTTTTTTAGCAGAGAAATCTGCCTTTTTGTATATAGGGGATTGGTCAAATGGTATGATAGGGGTCTCCAAAACCTTTGGTGGGAGTTCGATTCTCTCATCCCCTGTTGGATAAAGATGTTAAAGAGTTTCTTTAACATCTTTTTTTGTTGTCCAAAAACGTTCTAATGAAATTCTTTAAATCCGATTCCGGAGTATAAAAATCTGTAGGAATTCCAAACTGATACAGAAGCATAAATATTTGTAATAAGGCCTTAAAATTTCCTCTTGTTCTTTGGATAATCTTGATTAAGATAAGTAAAAAAAGGTAGGAGGATATGCAATGAGGCAGACTTTTATTATTTCAAAGGCGGAGGAAATTTCACCACAAATAGAGGCTTGTAGGGAGGCTGGCGGAGGAATCCTTGTCTTTCGGCCGGGAAAGTATGAGGTGGCATCCATACGACTTTATTCGAATATGAAGGTGATTTTTCAAAAGGGCGTCAGAATTCTGGGAAGTGAAAATTGGAGAGATTACACCAATTATCAGGTACCAACTACCTTAGGGTATGTCCATAGTAAGCGGATTCAAAAAAAATGGAATATCCCGGAGGACCACTATGTAAATGCTATATTCACTGCCTTTGAAGAGGAAAATATAGAACTCTGTGGGGAGGAGGATGTCATAATAGATGGAAGGGATTGTTATGATCCCAATGGGGAAGAAGGCTTTCGTGGACCCATGGGCATGGTGTTTTGCAAATGCAAAAACATTCGTTTTTTCGGATATCAGTTGCAGAATGCAGGCAATTGGGCACATCAGTTTGATTCCTGCGTGAATGTGGAATTTTGCAAGGTGAAAGTACTGGCAGGACATGATGGTATCAATATCCATCATTGTAAAAACGTTTGGATTCATGATTGTTTTTTCCAGACAGGAGATGATTGTGTAGCAGGTTACGACACCGAGAATGTAATTGTGGAACACTGTTATATGAATACTTCTTGCAATGGATTTCGAATTGGAGGGGTACATTTATGGGTACGTCATGTTACTATGGAGGGAGATGGGCTTTATCCACATCGAATTTCCCAAAGGCATAATATGTTGTATGGATTTGATTTTTATTCTTTAGAAGATGATATGATTTCACGAATCAGCGAAAATTGGTTGATTGAAGACTGTCGGTTTCAGAATATGAAGGGTTTGCTTTATTATCATATGGGGGATGAGTCGGAGAATCAGACAAATCTGCCTTTGCGGGATGTGATTTTTCGGAGATGTGAGGCCAGGGATTTAAAAGAAGATTCCGTATTTATCAGTACAGAGGATTGTGCATCCAGTTTAACCCTGGAGGATTGTCATTTCTATCAACAGGAGAAGGAAGTTTCTTTTTCCTGTGAAGTTGGGGAAAACTGCAGTATGACCATAAATGGAAAGAAATATTTGAAAAAAGAATAAAAAAGGAGATAAGGGATGGGTTTTACGACAAAAGAATATGAATTGGGAGATATGCGCGCCATTTATCAGAAGGATGAGAGGGGTGTGGTTTCTTTTGGATTGCTACCAAAGAACCGGTTATTAGAGGTAAAGAAGAAGGAGGGAGAACTCCATGAAAATATGGTGCAGTTGAAGTATACAGGGGATATATATCCTTCTGCCTACAGTGGTGGAATCTCACTTCGGAACAGTGGCAGCACGGAGACACTTTTATTTGAAAAGCAGGAAGTGGTAAAAGAGAAGGAGAAGGTGTTTCTAATTACCTATTTACGGGATACCAGAGGGTATGCGGTAAAGCATGTGGTGGTCTATAGAGAGGGAACCCATTATGTGCATATGTACAATATTTTCAAGAATGAGAGTGAAAAACCGGTGACTTTAGAATTGCTGGAAAGTTTTTCTTTGGGGAATGTAAGCCTTTATTTGGAGGGAGATGGATGCGAAGGGTTGGAACTTTATCGTTTACGGAGTGTCTGGAGTGGAGAAGGTCGCCTTTGCAAAGAAGTATTTGAAGATCTGTCTTTGGAAATGTCTTGGACCAATGCACCTCATGCTGTGCGTTGTGAACGTTATGGAAGCCCAAGTTCCATGCCGGTCAATCATTTTTTTCCGGTGGGAGTCATTCATGATAAAAAGAATGATGTTTTTTGGGGCGCACAGATTGCCCATAATACGTCATGGCAAATGGAAGTGTATCGAAAAGGTGTGAATGTTGGGTTTAGCGGTGGCCTGGTGGATCGGGAATTTGGCCATTGGACCAAGACATTAGAACCCGGGGAAACCTTGGAGACCCCAAAGGCTTTGGTGTCTACGGCATGTTATAAAGGAGACGGCGTTGAAGAGTGGGAGGCCTTCGCTCCGGAAGCAAAATTGGATATTTTTATGCAACGTTTTACGGAAGAAGGCCGTTTGACTGTGGAAGAGGGGCCGGAATCTGAGAGAACCTTGCCGGTGATGTTTAACGAGTTTTGTACCACTTGGGGTGAACCTTCGGAGCAGAATATCGAAAAGATTCTTTCTGCTTTAAAAGGAAAGGGCTTGTCCTATTTTGTTGTAGATTGCGGTTGGTATAAACAGGAAGGAATTCCTTGGGATCAAGGGATGGGGGATTATGAGGTGTCTCAGACCTTATTTCCTAGTGGATTAGAAAAAACCGTAGAAAAAATCAAAAATGCTGGCATGGTCCCAGGGCTTTGGTTTGAAATAGATAATGTGGCAAGGGCTGCCAAGGTATATCAGGAAACAGAACATTTCTTAAAGAGAGATGGACAGGTTTATACCACACAAAACCGACGGTTCTGGGATATGGGAGACCCATGGGTGCAGGACTATTTAGGTGAAAAAGTGATTGGGACTTTAAAAACCTATGGATTTGGATATGTCAAAATGGATTATAACGACAATGTGGGAATTGGCTGTGATGGTGCAGAATCTTTAGGAGAAGGTTTGAGACAGAATGGGAGAGCCTCTCTTGCCTTTGTACAACGGATCAAGCAGGAAATTCCGGGAATCCTTGTAGAAAACTGTGCTTCTGGTGGACATAGACTGGAACCGGAAATGATGAGTCACTGTGCCATGGCTTCTTTTTCGGATGCTCATGAGTGTATAGAAATCCCGATTATTGCGGCTCAGTTGCATCGTGTGATTCATCCTGCCCAAAGCCAGATTTGGGTAGTGGTTCGACAAGGTGACTCGTTACAAAGACTGACTTATTCTATGGCAGCCTCTTTTTTGGGAAGAATGTGTTTGTCCGGAGATGTAACCAAATTGAATAAAGAACAATGGGAAAGGATTGGGGATGGTATTGCTTTTTACAAAGAGGCTGCGCAGGTGATTTTAAAGGGAACCACTCTCTTAGCCGGCACCCCCATAAAAAGTATGCGCCATCCCAAAGGGTATCAGGTGATTGTTCGAAAAACGGAAAGGCAGATGTTGGTGGTGGCACATACCTTTGCATGCACAGATCCGGTGAAGGTAGTGGTGCCATTCCCGGTAAAGAAATTGCTTCGTTATTATGGGGAAGAGAAGAATCGGAAAGGAATTAGATTGGAAGAGAAAGGTTTTTCTTTCCAATTGTCGGATTCTTATGAAGCGGTGGCTTTTTTACTGGAAATAGAGAATGGTGTTAAAAATAAAATGTAACGAATGGAACCAGCATTCTTAAAAAAATGCATATTTCTCTAAAAAATATACTTTGTCCCTATGGGCTACCTTGCTAAAATGTAAAAAAGTTAAGAGTTGTTTTGGCAGAGGATGAGCCAATGATTGCAAACGACTATAAGCGAATGCAAAAGAATGTAAGGAACTTGGGAGGGGAAATATTGGAGAAAAAATATCAATTGGACCAGCCGGAAAATCAGGAATTTTTCCGACAGTTGGGAATGGAATTACTGGAGTTTGGAAAGAAATTTCCGGCACCGCAAGGTGGATCTTATTATTTAGGGGACGATGGAACCCCTTGGAAAGACCGTCCCGTCGAGACCTGGATTACTTGCAGAATGACCCATGTGTATAGCATGGGAAAAATGATGGGAGTTTCCGGTGCAGAGGAATTGGCGAAAAAAGGGTTGCAAGGCTTACAGGGAATTTTAAAGGATACCATAAACGGTGGCTTTTACGCTGGGGTACAGGCAGATGGATCCATTTTACCGGATAAGCAGTGTTATGCACATGCCTTTGTAATACTAGCTTCCAGTTCTGCAAAACTGGCAGGAATTCCGGGAGCAGAAGGATTGTTGGAAGAGGCTTTGGAAGTATATGATCGGTATTTTTGGGATGACACCAAAGGTCTTGCAGTGGATACCTGGAATACGGAATTCACGGAATTATCTTCCTATCGTGGAATCAATGCCAATATGCATACAGTAGAGGCCTTCCTGGCAGTAGCAGATGCTTGCAAATCCGACTTGTATCGTCAGCGTGCCGGAAGAATTATAGGGCATGTAGTTGCTTGGGCAAAAGAAAATCACTGGAGAATTCCAGAGCATTTTCGGGAAGACTGGTCTGTGGACTTGTTTATGAATGAAGAAAAAAAGGATGATCCCTTTAAACCATATGGAGCAACACCGGGACATGGTATCGAATGGGCAAGATTGATTTCCCAATGGGCAGTATCCACATATCAGAAAGAAGAAGACCGAAAAGAATATATAGAAGCAGCGGAACTCTTGTTTATGCAGGCTGTGCAGGATGGTTGGAATGCGGATGGATCTAGAGGCATTGTATATACCACAGATTGGAATGGACGTCCAGTGGTGCGAGATAGAATGCATTGGACCTTGGCAGAAGCCATTAATACTTCCGCAGTGTTATATCGCATCACCGGAAAAGAACAGTACACCTCCTTATTTACGGAGTTTTGCAGCTATTTGGATGAGGAAGTACTGGATCATGAAAATGGCTCCTGGTTCCATCAGTTGGATGAGCAGAATCAATTAAAAGGAACGGTATGGCCGGGAAAATCCGATTTGTATCATGCGTTTCAGGCAATGTTGATTCCTTATGGTGACATCTCTGTTTCTGTAGCAACAATGATAAAAAGGAAGTATGAAAATGAATGAGAAGTATGATGTAGTGGCTCTGGGGGAGTTACTGATTGATTTTACCGAAAATGGGAAGTCGGATCAGGGGAATCCTGTTTTGGAAGTGAATCCCGGAGGCGCTCCCTGTAATGTGCTTGCAATGTTGAAAAAACTGGGGCATGAGGTTTGTTTTGTTGGAAAAGTAGGGGAAGACAGCTTTGGAGATTTTCTGGCAGACACGTTGAAAAAAGTGGGAATTTCTAAGGAAGGACTGTCCAGAGAAAGAAAAGTGCATACTACCCTAGCCTTTGTGCATAAAAAGAAGAATGGGGATCGTGATTTTTCCTTTTATCGCAATCCCGGTGCAGATGTAATGCTGCGGATGGAGGATGTACAGGAAACCTGGATTCGCAATTGTAAGATTTTTCATTTTGGATCCTTATCCATGACAGATAAAGAAGCGGAACTGGCAACGGTGAAGGCATTAAATGTGGCAGCCAATACAAAGAAAATCATTTCCTTTGATCCCAATTTACGGGAGCCCTTGTGGGAAAATTTACAGATAGCAAGAGAGAAAATTGCCTTTGGTATGAGTCGTTGCCATATATTAAAAATCTCAGATAATGAGATTCAATGGTTTACAGGAAAAAAAGATTATAGAGAAGGGGTACGGGAGTTACAAGAAACATATCCAAACATTCAATTATTGCTTTTGTCCTTAGGGGAAGAGGGAAGCATGGCTTTTTGCGGAGGGACGGAAGCCTTCGTTCCTGCTTATCTACAGGAAAATACTGTGGAAACAACCGGCGCGGGGGATACCTTTTGTGGATGCATATTACATGAGGTGCTAAAACGAGGCTTACGTGTATATACAGAGGAGGAATTGCAGGAAATGTTACGATTTGCAAATGTAGCAGCCTCCATTGTGACCACAAGACGAGGAGCACTCTGTGTGATGCCTACGGAAGAAGAAATCAAGGTTCTATTATAAATTCCAAGGAGAACATATGAATACAAATTTAGAATGGGTGGAAGAGACCCTTATTAAAGTGCGCCAAAAAATGGCTTATGTGAGTGAAAAAAATCAGAATAAAATTCCTTATACGACGGATGCTGAGGGCAATTATGATGATAAAGGGGACACCTCTATAGACTATGAACCTACGGATGGTTTGGACTGGTGGACCAATGGATTCTGGGGTGGAATTATGTGGCTTCTCTATCAGGATACCCGGGAGGAGAGTTATAAAAAAATCGGGGAATCTTGTGGAAGACGCTTAGAAGATACTTTTCGGAACTACTATGGCTTGCATCATGATGTGGGATTTATGTTTATGCCGACGGTTGTGGCGGAATATAAGCTGACAAAAGAGGAGGATGCAAGACGAATTGGTCTTCATGCCGCAAATATGCTGGCAGGAAGGTTCAATCCTCAGGGTAATTTTATCCGTGCATGGAACGAATTACCGGAGGGCTTTGATACCAGAGGATGGGCAATTATTGATTGCATGTTTAATATTACATTGCTGTATTGGGCTTATGAAGAGACCAAGGATCCCAGATTTTATCAAATTGCTACCAAACATGCAGATACGGTGTTGGAATATTTTATCCGACCGGATGGTTCGGTACGGCATATTGTGGAATTTGATCCTTTTACCGGAGATTATGTAAAGGCCTATGGAGGTCAGGGCTATGATGAGGAATCTGCCTGGACCAGAGGGCAAGGTTGGGCAGTCTATGGCTTTGTTTTAAGTTATTTGCATACCAAGGATGTGCGTTATCTAAATGCAGCGAAAAGAGTAGCACATTTTTGTATTGCAAATATTCCGGAAAGCGGCTTGCTTCCTGTGGATTTTCGACAACCAAAGGAACCGGCCTGGGAGGATTCCTGCGGCGCATGTGTCATAGCCGGCGGTTTGTTGGAAATCGCCAAGGTGGTGCCGGAATTGGAAAAAGAGTTGTATTATTCCAATGCCATTCGTATTTTGAAGGCCATTACAGAAAAGCGTGCAGATTTTTCCGAGGGTTGCGATGCCATTGTACAGAATTGTACCGGAGCATATCATGACAGCAGGCATCATTTTACCATGAATTATGCAGATTACTATTATTTGGAAGCATTATATAAGTTAAAAAATACAGGAATTCTAATATGGTGAAACTATGAGGGGGACAAAGATGAGCGAAGTATTGGAACGTTTTGAAGAAATCGGGATTATTCCCGTGGTGGTACTGGAAGATGCAGAGGATGCCATTCCTTTGGGAAAAGCATTGATGGAGGGTGGTTTGCCATGCGCGGAAGTGACTTTTCGTACCGATGCAGCGGAAGAATCCATTCGCCTAATGAGTGAAACTTATCCGGATATGCTGGTGGGAGCCGGAACGGTATTATCCGTAGAACAGGTAGATCGCGCGGTGGCAGCAGGTGCGAAATTTATTGTGAGTCCGGGGATTAATCCGGAAGTTGTGGAATACTGTGTGGAAAAAGATATACCGATTACACCGGGAACCTGCAATCCATCCAATGTGGAAACAGCCCTTACCTTAGGACTGGATACCGTGAAATTTTTCCCGGCAGAACAGGCTGGTGGACTACCCTATATTAAATCCATTGCGGCTCCTTATACCGGTGTCCGTTTTATGCCGACCGGTGGAATCAATGCAGAAAATGTAAAGGAATACTTGAAGTATGACCGAATTATCGCCTGCGGAGGAAGTTGGATGGTGAAGGGAGACTTGATTAAAGAAAAGAAATTTGATGAGATAGAAAAATTGACAAAGGAAGCAGCTTCCATTGTAAAAGAAGTAAGAGGTTAGGGAGGACATAATGGAACTACAGGTAAGAGAAAAGGACACATGTAAATATGATGCAGTATCTCTTGGAGAAGTGATGCTGCGTTTAGATCCGGGGGAAGGAAGAATTCGTACAGCCAGAAGCTTTCGTGCTTGGGAAGGTGGCGGTGAATACAATGTTATTCGTGGTTTACACAAGTGTTTTGGTTTGCAGACAGCCGTGATTACGGCATTTGCAGAGAACGAAGTGGGACTTCTCTGCAAAGATTTGGTGGAGCAAGGCGGTGTATCGACAGAGTTGATTACCATGAAGAAAACCGATGGCATCGGCAGAATTTGCAGAAACGGTTTGAATTTCACGGAAAGAGGCTTTGGTATTCGTGGGGCAGTGGGATGCTCGGATCGTGCCAATACTGCAATTTCCCAGTTAAAACCGGAGGATGTGGATTTTGATTATATTTTTGGAACTTTAGGAGTTCGTTGGTTACACACCGGCGGTATTTATGCGGCATTGTCAGAACAGTCTTGTGAAACGGTGCTTGTAGCAATTCAGACGGCAAAAAAATATGGAACCTTAGTCTCTTATGATTTGAATTATCGTCCGTCTATGTGGTCAGCCATCGGTGGCATTGAAAAAGCGCAAAAGGTGAATAAAGAAATTGCAAAATATGTGGATGTCATGATTGGAAATGAAGAAGATTTTACCGCATGCTTAGGTTTTGAAATTGAAGGAAATGACAAAAACTTGAAAACCTTAAATCTGGAAGGTTACAAAAAAATGATTAATGCGGCAGCAAAGGAATACCCAAATTTTAAGGCAGTGGCTACAACCCTTAGACAGGTAAAGACCGCTACAGTAAATGACTGGTCTGCAATTTGCTGGGCAGAAGGTGAGATTTACAAGGCAACACAGTATGATGGCCTGGAAATTATGGACCGTGTAGGAGGTGGAGATTCCTTTGCTTCCGGCCTGATTTATGGCTTGATGGAAAAGAAAGATCCGAAATTGGCAGTAGAATATGGTGCAGCCCATGGAGCCTTAGCCATGACCACACCGGGTGACACTACCATGGCTTCCTTAAAAGAAGTGGAAGCAATTATGGGAGGCGCAGGAGCCAGAGTACAAAGATAGGGAGGAAACACATGGAATTACGCACAGCAGCATCCCCAAAGGATGTGAAACATTATGATACACAGAGATTAAGAGAAGAATTTTTGATTGATGACTTATTTCAGCCGGATGATATTAAGTTGGTATACAGTCATATTGATCGTATTATCATAGGTTCAGCGGTACCGGTGAAGAAATCATTGACTTTGACTGCCGGGGAGGAATTAAGAGCCGCTTATTTCTGTGAACGAAGAGAACTGGGAATTATCAATATCGGTGGTTCGGGAGTGATTACTGTGGATGGAAAAGAGTTTTCTTTGGACCATAAGGATGGCATGTATATTGGTATGGGAGCAAAGGAAATCATTTTTTCCAGTAAGGAAGAAAAAGAACCTGCAAAGTTTTATTTAAATAGTGCACCGGCTCATAAGGCCTATCCCACCAAACTGATTCGTCTGGAAGGAGAAGAAGGCCCGGATGTGGTAGTGGTGAAACAGGAGAATAAGGTAGAACTGGGAACCTTAGAAGAAAGCAATCATCGTGTGATTCAGAAATATATTTTGCCGGGACAGGTGGAAAGCTGCCAGTTAGTAATGGGCATGACTTCTTTAAAACCGGGAAGTGTTTGGAATACCATGCCTTGTCATACCCATGATCGAAGAATGGAAGTCTATTTGTATATGGATTTGCCACAGGATGGCTTTGTCATGCATTACATGGGAGAACCTACAGAAACCAGACATCTGGTGATGCGAAATGAACAGGCGGTGATTTCTCCAAGCTGGTCGATCCATGCAGGATCCGGTAGCTGTGCCTACACCTTTATTTGGGGCATGGTTGGAGAAAACCAGGTATTCACGGATATGGATGCCGTACAGAATGAAGAGTTGAAATAGAATAGAGAGGGTGAGAAAATGAGTGATTTTACAAATTTTTCTTTGAAAGGAAAGGTGGCACTTGTAACCGGTGCCAGCTATGGAATTGGCTTTGCCATTGCTTCTGCTTATGCGGAGGCCGGTGCAACCATTTGCTTTAATGATATCCGACAGGATCTCGTGGACAAAGGGATTGCAGCGTATCGAGAATTAGGCTATGAGGCCCATGGATATGTGTGTGATGTGACCAAGGAAGAGGAAGTGCAGAAGATGGTGACAAGCATTGAAAACGAAGTGGGTGTGATTGATATTTTGGTAAATAATGCAGGAATTATCAAGAGAATTCCTATGGTGGAAATGAGCGCAGAGGATTTCCGCCAGGTCATCGATGTGGATTTGAATGCTCCTTTTATTGTTTCAAAGGCAGTCATCCCATCCATGATCAAAAAAGGTCATGGAAAAATTATTAATATTTGTTCCATGATGTCTGAATTTGGTAGAGAGACCGTGTCTGCTTATGCAGCTGCAAAGGGCGGTTTAAAAATGTTAACAAGAAATATATGTGCAGAATATGGAAAATATAACATTCAGTCCAATGGCATTGGACCCGGTTATATTGAAACACCTCAGACAGCTCCCTTACGACAGCCTATGGAAGATGGCAGACCTCATCCCTTCGATCAGTTTATTTGTGCCAGAACACCTGCCAATCGCTGGTTACAAACAGAAGAACTGCAGGGGCCTGCTGTATTCCTGGCTTCCGAAGCATCCAATGCAGTAAACGGGCATATTCTCTACGTGGACGGCGGAATCCTTGCCTACATAGGGAAACAGCCGGACTAGAAAATTTCCCCATAAAAAAAGAAGCGAAAGAGTATTCTTTCGCTTCTTTTTTGTGTCCTTAGGGCGGAGGTGTATGAAGTAGATGGGATTGTAATATAAAAAATTAGCATAAAACTCTAAAAAATCCCCATGTAAAATGGAGAACGATTTAGTAATCTTTCTTTGCATGAGGAATTATTTTGTTTATTCGAAAATTGCGTGGAAAGAATCAAAATAGTGGAGGGAAAAATGAATCTGATAAAAAATCCAATTTTAAAGGGCTTCCATCCGGACCCATCCATCATACGGGTTGGGGAGGATTATTATATTGCTACATCTACATTCGAATGGTGGCCGGGCATTCGATTACATCATTCGAGGGATTTGATTCATTGGGAGTTAATCGAGTATCCGTTAAATCGTTTGTCACAGTTGGACTTAATAGGAGTTGGTGCCTCTCAAGGGATTTGGGCACCATGTTTAACCTATCAGGATGGTATTTTTTATTTGCTCTATACCGTGGTGAATTCCTTCTATTGTAATATGTATGATACGAATAATTATCTGGTAACAGCTACGAATATACATGGACCATGGTCAGATCCGATTCCTTTGAATAATTTTGGATTTGATCCCTCTCTTTTTCATGATGATGACGGGCGAAAATATGTGGTATCAATGGTGACTGATCACAGAGTACCGAAGAAGTATGTGGGAAGATTGGTGCTTCAGGAATTTGATCCGGTGGAAAAGAAAATGATTGGACAAGCAAAGGATATATACAAAGCGGATAAGATTTTTTTGGAGGGCCCCCATATCATAAAAAGAAATGGATGGTATTATCTTTTTTCTGCAGATACTGGTACCGGAGAGCTTCATGGACAGAGTATTCAGAGATCAAAAAATATTTGGGGACCCTATGAAATGTATCAAGCAGATTATATGGTAAGAACAAGTGATTATGAGGCATATTCTATTTTGACATCCCGCCATCAGGAAAATATATTGTTACAAAAAGCGGGACATTGTGATTTGGTGGAAACGGAAGATGGAGAGTGGTATGCGGTACATATTTGCGGAAGAGCATCCACAAAGCGTAATCCATCAGATGCGAAGAAATTCCCAAATGCTAGGCGTTATATGTTGGGAAGGGAAACCGGTATTCAAAAGATGCGTTGGAATGAGGAGGGATGGCTTGTGCTGAATCAGGGAGGAACAGCACCTACAGATCTTGTGCCGGCACCGAAATCCTTAGAATATGTTTCGGAAGCCATGGAAGAAACCGCCAGTTTTTTTGATGATTTTGAATCGTCCCAACTTTCTTTGGAGTACCAATCCTTAAGAATCCCTATGACAGATTATTATATGACACTGAAAGAACGGAAAGGATATCTCCGCATGTATGGAAGAAGTGGCCTTGCCTCAAAATTTTCCCAATCCTTGCTTGCAATAAGACTCAAAGAATATAATGGTGAAATTTCTACCAGGCTGGAGTTTGAACCGGAAGTTTTTAAACAGATGGCAGGTTTGATTGTTCTGTACGATACAGATAATTATTTATATCTCCATGTTTCTTATGATGAGGATGCCGGAAAATGTATCACCTTGTTGAAAGCGGAAAATAAGAAATATGAATACTTAACAGATTATATTCCGATTGTTGAAAAAAAGGCCATCACATTAAAAGCCAGAATGGAAGAAGGAGTATTTTCTTTTTTTTATCAATTAGACGGAGAAGATTGGGAGGAGATAGCTATAGGCATTGATGGAAGTTTTATGTCAGATGAGGCATGTACAGAAGGCTGGTTTACAGGTGCTATGACAGGGATATGTTGTCAGGATCTGACAGGCTTTGGTAAGTATGCCGATTTTGATAGCTTTGAGGCCAAGTGGTTCTAATAAGACAAAAAAATTGCATATTGCTGTAAAAAAAATGAGCTTTTTTGCATTCCCTAATTGCTACTATAAAACCGGAAAAATGGATGATATCACATTCAAGTCTGTAGTCGAAAAGGCGGACAGGCTTGAAGGAAAGGGAAGGTTGCTATGAAAATATTCAAGCAGAAACGTATAGTGGCAAGGCTACTGGCAATGGTTCTAGTGACCACTACAATTGGGGATTTAAGTGTGGTGAATGCCGAGGTAACAGAAGAAGTGGAAGAAGCAGTATTACCAACATTGGAGGAACTGCAAAATACCGATTACGGTGATTATGTTTCCACGATTGCAACACCACAAAATTTGAGTTATGTAAATCCAAATTATGACAGAAGCTATGATAACTATGAATTTGTAAGTGAGGAGGGATTTCTTCATCCCGGAATCTTTTTTAGTCGTGAAGAACTAAATATTATGAGAGATATGGTGTGGATGGGGGCAGAACCTTGGATTTCGGCATTTGAGAGCCTTCAGGAAAGTGCCTATGCATCTTTAGATTATGAGATGGAAGGGCCCTTTGAGGTGATTAGTTCTGATGCACAGACATATCCTCTGGATCGAAGCGCGACAGCAGCATATGAAGAAATGCTGATGTGGTATATCACCGGAGATTCTGATTATAGTGAAAAGGCCATTGAAATACTGATGTCTTGGGCAAGCACGGTCACAAAAGATTCCAAGCAAGATCATATTCGAATGGGTGTTGCTGTACATAAGATGTGTATCGTGGCAGAGGTATTTCGGTATACACCATCATCCGGATGGACGGATGAGAATACAGAGATATTCAATTCTTTTATAAATCTTGTGAACCCATCCATTGATAAAGCTTTTCAGTATTACAATCAGGGAGGATATGCTTTGATGGGATATATGGCAAAGCAGATTTTTCAGGATAACTGGGATGGCTATACGGATGCAGTGGAGAGACTGGCATACAATGAAAATTTTGGTTGGAAGAACGGAAACAGCGTGAATTTTTCCCTATCAGCAATGATACCGAATAGTGGAGTTTTTGTGGAAATGGGACGCGACCAGGTTCATGCATGGGATGACATAGGCGTTTTGTCCATGCTTGTCAAAACCACTTTTGTGCAGGGGACAAAGGTGGATTCTGAAGGGAATATTGTTACGGTAGGTGGAGAAAACCTATATGAGTTTGAAAATCAGAAACTGTTAAAAGCGGCGACTGCCTACACCAGATATAATCTTGGGGAAGAACTTGATGATAATTATAATGCATATAAAAATGCGTGGGGGCAAAAAACGGAATGGGGAACGATTTCCAGTACTTTAAGAGGTAGGGAGTTTGGATGGTTTCCTACTATTTATTATTACTACAAATACGTCGCCGGATACGATGAGGATGAGGAAAGAACCATACTCGAAGCAACAGAGACAGATGCCAGTGAGGATGAATACGCCACCTATGGAGATGCCTATCAATATCTTTCCTTAGGACAAGATATGTCGGTATCCTCTTCTCTAAGAGGCGCCTGGGTTGATTTTCCTGACTTTCAGGATTTGACCAGTACACCGCTTGCAGCTATAACGGGAATCAGAGACAGCAATGAAAGTACTGCGGATACCGAAAACCATGATAACTGCCAATCCTATGGAAGGCATTTAGCTAATGATTTTACAGCATCAGGAAATGGCGAAGTGGATAAGAGTGCATGCAGTACGAATGGACAAAATGGTCTTATTTTGACAGAGGCGGATGTTTGTGAAGAAGGATATACCCATTGGGTGACCAGTGATGTGAATAATGGAGAATGGATATCCTATACCATTGATTTTGAAGAGGAATTCGGGGAAGGCGTTGACACCCTTGTTTATACCTATGGCATAAACTGTACAAACAATCCTTATATCACAGTTTATGTAGGTGATTATACAGAAAGTCCTACACAGGAGGATTATGAGGCGGCTGTTTCCTCCGGAAGCGTGGGTACCATCGAATTGGGACCTACCGGTGGGTATTCTATATTCAAAACATTTTCCGGGGAACTAGCAGACGCTTCAAGACTTACAGGAAAGAAGACGGTATATTTTTACTTCTGGGGTTCAAACAATACCTTTGCTTTCCATGGAAGATGTCTTTGGTTTAAATTTATCAACAAATCTGCAGAAGAAGCACTTACGGCTGATAATGTAGATATAACAGAGAATGCTACCGTTGAGAATGATTCTGTTTCTATAGATGGTAGTGGAAGTGCTACGTGGGAAAACGTGGATTTTGATAATGGATACAATGCATTGACAATCCAGTTTGATGGTCCAAGCAGTGGAGAACTTGAGATTTTATGTGATGACGAGATTGTGGCAAGTGTTGTGTTGAATCAGGAGGAAGAGATTACCATAAGTGATTTGGACACGCTTGTATCGCATCATGATATCTCAGTGAAATATAACGGGGAATCCATCGCAATCAACAGCATAGCGTTTCGTTATGAAGAAGATAGTGATAGTACAGAGTGTTTCGATGCAAAGGATTATACCGTTGTATTGCGAGACGAGGCATATGTAACGGAGGATGACACCCTTTTTCTAAATGGAACAGAGAAAGGTTATGTTTCCTACAAAAGTATTCCTTTATCCAACAACGGAAGGTCCTATCTGTCTGTAAGATTAAAGAGCACCGGAGAAAATTGGCTGTATTTTGATGATCTTGGAACAGAAGCAGATACAGTGGGGCAAATAGGTAGAAATGGAAATTTTGCCTATTTCCATTTGCCGGATACCAGTAGCCTGTCAGAGGATGGATACATTACAGTAAACTTTGATTTATCTCAAACCGGATACGATGCTGTAAGTGGAAATATTCTTATGGGACTTGGAGCAGTAGGCAATGGAAGTGTGGAGGTGGATCGGTTCTGGTTTGATGCACCGGCTAGCAATGCATATGACTTGGATTCCTATGATTGGGATACATCCAATTATGAATTGGTATGTGAACTAATCAACGACAGTGGCATTGAAAAGAAACTGGAGACTTTTTATCTTTACGATACAGAAGGCTATGAAGAGTATATCGAAGCCAGAAATGAAGCACTTGTCGATTCTGATAATGAAGAAAATATTGCGAGATTAAAGGCTGCAATTGAGGAATATCAATGGAATCATCAGACTTATACAAAGGTAAAATTTGAGTACAGATTTGCCGGAAGTGGAGAAGGAAATTTTGCTTTGTATTTGGATACAGAGACTACAGCAAAGGCGGGAGCATTGCTGGAGGAAGACAGTGATAATTTGATTGCGCAGACAGATGAGCTTACCTATGGAGATGATAAGACGGTAAGAGAAACAGATTGGGTTTTCTTTACAGATGCTACAACCGGAGAAAGCATTCGGGTTACAGGAAATCATGCTATCACGGTAAATATTTCCAATAGTTCCCTTCGGTTGGTGGCGATTGTTCTTTCCAACGAAGATGAGACAATTACAAAAACCATTGATCCATTGTCAGTTACTTCAAGTGGAGACAATAATTACTGCCATTTCTGTGTGAATACTCGTACAAGTGCATGGGGTTCAGGTGGAAGTTTTGATTGGGAAGTAAGAGGATGTGATTCCTGGCTGAAATATGAAATTGATACGGATGAAGATCTTTCTGATTATGCAATCGATGGAAACAAGCTTTCTAAATTTCCATATATAGGAACTACCGGAGAAGGATTTGTGTTTGATGTGGATGCTACGATTGTACAAAGTGTCAGTGAGGCAGAAGAATGTATAAATCTGGATAGTGAAACACTGGAAGGGTACATAGCTTCTATAGATGGTGTGGATCAGTTAAATAATAGCAGATATAGCAAAGTAAGATTTGAATATCGGTTTCATGGTAGTGGTTCCGGGGCCATCAGTATGTATTTAGACACGGATACAGCAGCAAAGACAGCTACCTTGTCTGAGGAAGATCTTGCGAAAGAAGTAGCAAATACCGGGGAATTATCCTATGAGGATAAGGAAGTGCATACAACGGATTGGATGGATTTTGATGAAGAAATCATAGGGAATCATACCATTACGATTAATCTTAGCAGTAGTGCCTTAAGACTTGTTGCAATAGAGCTTTCTAATGAGGACGGAAGTGTAACGAAGCTGATAGACCCGCTATCCGTAACATCCTGCGGAGATAGCACCTATACCCATTTTTGTGTAAATACAAGAACGGATGCCTGGGGAGACGGCGGAAGTTTTGACTGGGAAGTGCGAGGTGCAGCTACTTGGTTGAAATATAGCTTGGATAGCAATGAAGATCTTAGTGCGTATGCAGTAGATGGTACAAAGATAAGCAAATTTCCTTACATTGGAATGACAGGAACCGGATTTGCATTTAGCGACGTCACCTATGACAGTCAAAGGGTGTACGAAGTTGCAGAAATAATATGCGCAAATAATACTACCTACGAAGAGGATTTGTACCAAAGCTTTGTATATGCATATATAGAAGCAAAAGTGAATCTGGTAAATTATGATGTAAATGGACTTACACTATCAGATGCTGTCAGTTATGCAAATCAGTTGTATACAGCCATTGAGAATCTAACAACGCTACCGGAGCTGTTTACGATTGAACAGGATACGGAGAATGAAAGCATCTTGGCATTTGATGAAACTGGCTGTGCAGATGCGACCGGTTGTTTTAAAACCGTCAATCCTTCTGTGGAAGTAGTTGCAGGAGACACCCTTAGCTTTATCGTCAATGTAGCTGATCGAGCAAAAGAATTAGCAGAACTGCAAATAGTTGGATTTGGATATAGGGGTTCCAGCGGAAGCAGTGAATATGAAGCTTCGCTGATTTATCCTGAGCTTAGCAGCGACCAGATAGAAATCGAAGAAATAGAAGACAATAATTATCGCGTATCTTGGAATTACGATACGCCCGGAAATTATAGACTTATCTTGCAACTAACAGCAGGGGAACTTGTATATACCAAAGTTGTGGAAATGGTACTTGTGAATGATACCGAACGAGCAGATTTGGCTTCTTCCTATGCAAGAATCCGATTTGCAAGTTTTAGAAATGATGAAAGCAAGTCTGTAAATTTATATATGGTAGAAGACGGGGAAGAGGCAGATGAAAGTAATCTCATAGCAACGATTACCAGTGAGAATGAGCTGGATGCCACTTATATTTTATCGGATTGGGTAGCACTAAGTTATCCGGAAGATTATGATTCCAGTGCTACATACAGCCTTGTGGTGGAAATTCCGCAGAGAAATACGGCCATTGATTTTATAGAGTTTGCAACGGATTCCTACGTATCTGTATATCAGGATACCTATCAGAACTATCCATTGTCCTATACAGGCGTTTTGCGCGTGGAAGCAGAGCATTTTGATTACAATTCCTTTGCAGATGAATATGCAGTGGATTTTAATGGAGTATATGGCTGGGAAAATGGAACTCCTGGTGATGGTACCGGAAACATTGGAACCACCTCCACGGTAAAAACTCTGACTGCAATCTACAACAATTTTACTGTGGCAGTAAATGCGGATTACAGCGGTACAATTGCATGGGAAGATGACGCAGAAGACTTCTATCTTGCAAAGGGGAATACCAAGACGTTGGAAATCGTAAAATCAAGCGATGACATAGTGGTATCCTATGCAAGTACAAATGCAAAGGCGGCATCTGTTACGGATGCTGGAGTTATAGAAGCACTGGCAAGAGGAGAGTCCACGATATATGCCATGTCTGCAGGGGACATAACTGAGGGAATCAAGGTATATGTTGCAGATCTTGCATATCTTGAAAATTTAGTTGCCTTATATCAGGAATATATCGCGGATAGTCAGGAGGATTATATGGATGAATCCTGGGACAATATGAAGATGTACTTTGATGAGGCAGAGGGCATACTTTCTGTCATTGATCCATCAAACATCAGTGAAACGGAAGCAAAAGAAATATATGAGTGTTCGAATTCTTTTTATCAGGCAATATACAATCGAAAAATCATAGCAGATGCAACTGCATTAAACAAATATATCACTATTGCGGAGGAGCTTCTTGATGACACAGAGGAAGATTCTGAAACTTCTTCTGAGTCCGATAGTGGTGTGAATGATGATGAGATAAATAGCAGCAGTATAGAAGAGGAAACTACAGAAGAAACAATGGAGGAAGCAACTGAGGGAATCACCGAGGAAAATACGGAAGAGACCACCGAAGAAAGTGATTCCGTAGAGAATTTGAAAAATGTACTTCGTGAATCAAAGGTGGTAAGAGATAATATCAAGGAGTATACGCAAGAGTTAGTCAATGAAACGGCTACGCTTTTAAGGGAAGCAATTTATCAATATGATAGTAGTGCTTTGAGTCAAAATGTTATAGAGGAAAGCTCCGTGGATAGTGATCAAGAGCTTATAGATCAGGAACTGGAAGAAATAAGTGGAGAAAATCAGGAGGAAAGTAGTAGCATAGTATCTACGGAAAATACAAGTACAACACTAGACGGTACGGTTACTGTAAACAGTACTGCCTCCGTGGACAACACTACTTCTGAGGACAGCATTACTTCTGTAGAAAGTTCTGTTTTAGCAGCAAGCAGAGGAATCACGGCAGAGGATTATATGGAAATTGACGAAGCAATCGAAGACGAATCCATTATATCCAATCAGGAGTATGAAGATACCGGCGATGAAGATACCATCGGAGATGAGGATGTTCCACTTGCAAAATCTGTTTTAGATTGGGTAGTAGATTATGTTGGCGTGAAAACGATTCTTTTGTTCTTTGCGTTCTTTGCTTTCGGAACAGGAATTGGAGTTTACAAGATCAAATTTTCAAAGAAAAAGGAATCTTAAAAAAATGTATTTTTTGCTTTAAAAGTGTATTTTATGCGAATTGTCGAATTGATAAATTATACACATAAGATAACTCATTAAATATTTTAGGAGGAAATGATTATGAAAAGAAAGTTATTATCCATACTACTGACAACCTCAGTAGCTGCGTCAGTACTGGCTGGTTGCGGTAGTTCTGAAAGTACATCGGATGTAACAAGTGTGGAAGATGCAAATTCAGAAGTTGTGCAAGAAACCGCGAGTGATTCGATTGTTACTGAACCAACAGAGCTCACCTTTGTTTTTGCGGATGGAGATGAAGGAGCTAAGGAAGCAATTAATACCATTGTAGATGCATTTAATGAGCAGTATGAAGATATTACAGTTACAGTAGAACCTGGAAATGGTGGTGCATATTCTGAGTTTCTTAAAACAAAGGATAGCGTAGGTGAGTTTCCGGATATCATGGAGATGAGAGATACCGCTTCTTATGTGAGAGCAGGAAAACTCGCACCTCTTTCAGATGAAATTGTAAGTTTGTTTACATCGACAATTGAAATTAATGGTGAAGTTTACACAGCACCTATGAGTGCAAATAATACCTTGGGTATTATTTATAATAAGACATACTTTGATGAAAATGGTCTTGAAGAGCCAACTACATATGAGGAATTTATTCAGTTGTGTGAAACAATTGAGGGACTTGGAGATATGGATCCACTTGTTGTAGGTGGTGGAGATATTTGGCATATGGGCTTCATTTTTGATAAAGCTTATAAGGACACAGTTATGAGTGTGGATACCGAATTTATTCCTGCATGCTATGCAGGGGAAGCAAGCTTTACAGATGAGTCATTTATGAACGCATTCCTTGAAACAGCTGAAATCATGCAGTATGCACAGGAAGGTTGGGCTTCCACAGCAGATGCGCAGATTACAACCTTCCTTGTAAATGATATGGCAGCAATGATTTATTCCGGTACTCATATGTTTAGTACCATTGAAGAAGCTGATGCTGATTTTGAATATGGATGGTTTGCAGTGCCAAGTCCTGATGGACAAACCAGAATTGTTGGTGGTGGATCTGTGCAGGGTCTTGCTATTTCTGCGGAAGCAGCAGAAGATGCAAATAAGCTTGCAGCAGCCGAGGAATTTATTAAATTCTTCTTTGCAGCTGAGAATTATGGTGTATATTGTGAGACACTTAACTTTACTCCTACTACCGTAGAGACTCCGGATATGGAAATGTCTGATGTATATGAAGAAGTATTGGAAGCTGTTGCCAATGCAGATTCAGTAGGTCCAATGTGGAACGCAGAAGCAGATACAAAAGAACTTCCACCTGACTTTAGAAACTTTGTTTATAAAGAGCTTATTGAATATCTTCAGGGCACAGTAACCTTGGAAGATGCATGTGAAGAAATTCAAAAGACATGGGATGTGAGCATTGAAAGCTTTAACCCGGTTACCGGCGTAGGATTAGACACGGAGGAATAAAGAATAAAGGAATCTCTCCTGTAAAAAGGAGAGATTCCTATTGTGAGAAAGGTTTTTTATTATGGTTAAAAAGAAAAAAATTGATATGGCGGCTGTATGTTTTATAGCACCTGCTTTTATTCTTTTTACATTATTTATTATAGTTCCTACGATTGCCAGTGTGTATTATAGTTTTACATCTTGGGATGGTATAAGCCCTAAAGTTGAATTTATTGGTTTGGCGAATTATAAAGAAATTTTTACGAGTGCCAGATTTGGAAATGCATTAAAAAATACAATTGTATTAACGGTAATTATATCTGTTTTTGAAAATGTAATTGCACTGGGATTGGCGCTTGTAGTTGATAATGTAAGATGGTTTAAAAACTTTTTTAGATCCGGTTTTTATATTCCGGTTCTAATCAGTGGAATTGTTTCAGGTTTTATATGGAAGACAATGTATAATTATAACTTTGGTACTATTAATTACATGTTAACTTCCCTTGGCTTGGAGAATTTAAAGCAGGATTGGCTTGCAAATCCGGCATATACGATTGTTAGTATAGCGGTAGTACTTATATGGAAGGGGGCAGGCTACTATATGATTATTTATTTAGCTTCCCTTCAGAATATATCCACAGATATTATCGAAGCTGCCCAAATAGACGGAGCGTCAGCAGGGCAGAGATTTCGATATATTACGATTCCACTTATTTCCGGCGCATTTACAATTAATTTTACCCTTTCCTTGATTAATGGGTTAAAGGTATTTGACCAAATTAACGTAATGACGGATGGTGGACCGGGATTTACTTCAGAAACACTTGTGTATCTTCTGTATAAGGCAGGTTTCAACGAAGGAAGACAGGGTTATGGTACAGCAGTTGGTATCATGTTGCTCTTTATCATATTGGTGCTTAATACGATACAACAAAAGTTCCTTAGAAGCAGGGAGGTACAATTATAATGGAAAAAGCACAGAAAAAAGTTAAGTTGACGGATATAATTTTATTTCTAGTTGCTGTTTTTGCTGTAATATTGTTCTTATACCCTGTAGTATTTGCCATTATGTCAGCTTTTAAAGAGAATGGAGAAATTCTAAAAAATCCATCGGCTTTTCCTACCTCTTTGTATATACAAAACTTTTTGGATCTTTTTGAAAAATCAGATTTTTCTACTGCAATTATTCATTCGGTCATTCTTACAGTAGTATCAGAGGTTTTGATTATCGTAGTGGTACCCTTGGCAGCATATGGAATTGAGAGAAGAAAATCAAAATGGACCTCCCTTGTATATATTTTTTTCCTTGCAGGAATGATGATTCCCTTTCATTTATATATGTTTCCTTTGTTTAAGGAAATGAAGATTTTGGGGCTGTTTGGAAATATGGCAGGACCAATTGTGATTTATGTTTCCGGATCCATATCCTTTGGAACACTTTTGTATTGTAGCTTTTTGAAAGGAATTCCACTTGAAATTGAAGAGGCTGCAATGATAGACGGATGTTCTCCTTTCCGAACTTTTTGGAATATCACATTTCCTTTGCTTGGTCCATGTACCGCATCTATGGTAATATTAAATGGTTTGGGAATCTGGAACGATTATCTTATGCCTTATTTACTTCTTCCAAGTGGAGAAGCAAAAACGATTACGGTGGAAATAGCTTCCTATGTGGGACAGTATTCAGCAAGATGGGATATTGTTTTTGCAGGAACCGTTATTTCCATGATACCGGCATTGTTGATATTCATTTTGTTCCAAAAGTATTTTGTTAAGGGAATTACTGCGGGTGCTGCAAAAGGATGATTTATAAAAATAGAAAAAAGAAACTAACATTATATCAAAAATATGCGATTGTTGTTATAACAGCGGCGATAGTTCCTATCGCGCTGTTAGTAACAACTTTTTTAAGTAGCCTGATACGTCGATATCAGGCTGCTATGCTATATCAGTATCAAAGCGCATCCAACTATGTATCTGCGGATGAGACAAGCTTGATTGATTCCTATAATACAATTTCAAAAATACCTTATTACTATAATCTTTCAGGGGATGAAACTACTACGAACAACAAGTATTCCTTTGATAGTTTTCGGCAATTTATCTATGGAGAAATCTATTCTCCGGAAACCATGGAAGAGGACAGAGAAAGTGATATGCTACAATTTTTGCAGTATCTTCAGAGTGTGAATTCTGATATCGTGGCAATTCATTTTTTAATGTATGATCAAAATGACGAGTTTCTTAGCTTCCATTATAGCAGTTACGCTACTTATATGGCGGATGAGGAAAAGTTTAAGGAATATGTGGATTATGAAAACTGGGACAAGGAGAGTAAGGATTTAGCAATTGTTCCCACTCATGAAACGGATTATTATACAGGTATTCATTATGATGTGATTACTTTAGGAAGGAATTATTTTGATCTTCGTGGGCAGGTGGGTAGTAACCAGTATGTAGGAACCCTTTTTATAGATATCAAGCTTACCGGTATAGAAAGCATATTCAGACATGCCGAATACGAAGATAATGAAGAATGTTTTGTGGTAGATGCCAATGGATATTGTCTATACAGCAATGTGGAAGACTATATTGGTGAGAATGTCTTGGAATATATTGAAGAGCAATCCACAAATGAAAATAGTATTGTGATAACAACAAGCGCAGATGATTATGGACTATGCACCAGTGTGATTGTGAAGTCTGAAAGTGTATATGGCAGTATCATAAGCTTCAAGAGAATGCTACAGCTGGTATGTATCATATCAGTCGGTATTATTGTGCTTAGTTCTTTTGTGATTTCCAAAAAAATGACAAAGCCAATTTACGACATGATGCAGCAGATGGAAAAGGTGGAAACCGGTGATTTTGCCATAAATCTGGAGTCAAATGGAACAGATGAAATAGGAATTCTTTCGGATCGATTTAATCAGATGTGTATAACATTGGAAAATTATATTAACCAGTCCTATGTAGCGAAGCTGAAGCAGAATCAGGCGGAAATGACAGCCTTGAAGTCACAAATATATCCACATTTTCTCTATAATACATTGGAAATTATTCGGATGACGGCCATAGAGGAAGAGGAAGAAAGAGTTGGTAAAATGATAGAGGCTTTGTCTGAGCAAATTCGATATATTATAGGGAATCTGGATGATATGGTTCCTATAGAGAAAGAATTGGAAATCGTCCGAAAGTATATTTATTTAATTAACTGTAGATACCAAAGCAAGATACAACTTGAAATTAACAGAAATGATGGTTCTCATTATTTTGTTCCGAAGTTGATTTTACAACCGGTTGTTGAGAATGCTTATGTACATGGTTTAAAACCGAAAAACGGAACGGGAATCATACAAATTGATATTACGCAAGCCGAGGAAGATATAGAAATATCAGTCATGGATAATGGGGTGGGAATGTCGGAGGATCGCATCCAAAAAATATATGAGTTATTTGAAAGTGAAGATATTGGAATAAAAAACGAGTACAATTGGCAGAGCATTGGAATCAAAAATGTGAACGATCGCATTCGCTATATGTATGGCAAAGAATATGGTGTGACGATTACGTCCAAGGAAGGCTTTGGCACAAATGTTTCGATTAAAGTTCCAATTAGAAATGGGGAAGATATAAATGTATAAAATGATAATTGCAGATGATGAACCGTTAATTACCAGGGGATTACAAAAGTTCATGAATTTTGGTGAGCTTGGTTTTGATATTTTGGGTGTTTATCAGGATGGCCAAAATACATTTGATGCAATCGTTGAAAAGAAGCCTGACATTGCACTTTTGGATATTTCCATGCCGGAAATGGACGGTATTGAAATTATTAAAAAGATACATGCAATGTCACTTCCTACAAAAGTAATTTTTATTAGCGGCTTTCAGGATTTTGAGTATGCCAAAGCTGCAATTAAATATGGAGCCGTAGATTACTTACTTAAGCCTGTAATCAAAAAAGAATTAATAAGTGCTTTAGAAAAAGCTCTTTCCGTAGATTTAACCGGTATTGATAATGAAAAAAAACCGCTTGGTTGGCAGCGGAATATGAGTGTGTCAACCGGTCCATCGGAAGAGGGATATATTACTGCATTAGCAGCTGTTTGTTATGAAGAAAGCTTGGATGATAAAGCACGGAAATTAAAGGAATTTTCATTAAAAAGTTTCTTGATGGAATATTTTGAAGAAAAAAAATATGGAATTGTTTTTTCTAAAAATAATAATATTGTGCTTGTAATCAATGGAAAACATCAGGATGAGATGCAGGAAGTGTTATCGGATGTTAAGAATAAAAGTGAACAGTATCTCCAACAGAAGTTTTTTTTTATTGTAGGGGATTTTGTGAAATCTATGCAGGAAATTGATGGTGAGTATATCAAGTGTCTGAAATATAAGGATCATGTTTATTTTGCACCCTTTATTCCCGGCAGAGTCATAGATGTTCATTACGAAGTGCTTGTGGCAGATTCCATGATGAAAGATTACGAAGAATATTGCAAGAAGGTAACGACTGCAATTCTATCAAAAAGTAAAGAAAATCTTGAATTTTACTATAACAGACTGGTGCATGTTATTTTTCAATTGTCCGGCTGCAAACGGGAAGATGCATGTTTTTATTTTTGCTCCTATATCTATAAAGTGAACGAAAAAATATCCGCCATCACAGGGGAAGATTATGCTACGAGTATGAGTGAACTGCTTCAGGATGCGAAGGGTTGTATTTCGTATATGGAGTTGATTCATAAATTCAAGAATAAGCTAATGAAGTACATAGATTGTTTGAGTAATGGAGTAGCCGGTGAGGGGGATGCTATGTCCATTGCCATTAAATATATAGATGAGCATTACATGGAAGACGTGAGCCTAAACATCATGGCAGATGTTGTGCATATGAATCCTTATTATTTCAGCAGTTATTTCAAAAAGAAAAATGGGGAAAACTTTAAGGACTATTTAAACAGAGTCAGAGTGGATAGAGCCATGCCTTTCCTCATATCGTCAGATAAAAAGATGTACGAAATCGCAACCTTGGTTGGATTTTCTGATGTACGCTCTTTCTCTGATGCATTTCAAAAAATATACGGAGAAAAACCGAAGGCATATCGAAAAAAGTAAAATTATTTTTTTGATAGGAGGGGGATTTATGACAGAGATATCCATAAAGATTATAAATGAGAAAGAAGGTTGTAAAGCGGTTACTCGAGGTAAAACAGATGTGAATCTGGTTTATCAGGGAGAGTATGTTCCGGGGGATACTATTGTGATTGAGGTCATGGAGCCAATGTATGCGTGGATTTCACTGGATGATACCTTGGATAAGAGTTTGTGTTATATCACAGGAAATGTTAGCTATAAAATTCCATTTGCGGAAGCTAGGATTAATTTATCTACAAAGACTTTTTACGGGGATAGACACTTAATCTCTTTTAGACGGGCTTATGAGTTTGAACTTTCCAATTATTATAACCTTGCATGCAATACTTGCGATCAACATCTCATAGAAAACATGTATCCACATGCAGTAGCAAATGTGGAAACAAGAGGGGAAGCAGTGTTTGCTGCACAAAATGCAATTGATGGAGTTTTGATAAATGCAAGCCATGGAGAGTGGCCTTACCAATCCTGGGGAATCAATCGACAAAGCGATGCAATGATACAGCTTGACTTTGGCCGTGAGGTAGAAATTAACAGAATTATTTTATATACCCGAGCTGATTTTCCACATGATAATTGGTGGAAAAAAGTCAGTTTTTCATTTTCTGATGATAGTTCCATTGATTTTTCCATGGAAAAAAGTGCACAGCCCAAGGAACTGGTATTTGAACCGAAGAAGGTATCCTGGGTGAAGATGCATGATATGATTCCATCTAATGAGCCATCTCCCTTTCCGCCATTAACGCAAATGGAGGTTTGGGGACGAAATATTTTGTAAGGAAAAAGAAAGTGTCCAATTAATTCGGACACTTTTTTATATCATAATTCCGCTGAAATCTTTTTCAAGGATAGAAAAAATGCTTCGCCTAAGAAACATAAAGTGGTCATTTCTGGAAAAAATGATTGTGAAAGTGAATGGAATCTGTTAAAATGTATATTTGTGCTCCAAACAAATAGAGTTTGGAGCTTTTTGCATTCTTTCGAGAATAACTTTATAATAAGTAGTAATAGAGTGGTGAAAAAAATGAGTGAAACGAAAGCTTTAAAAAAGAATGAAATGAACATGGTGGAGGGAAGCTTAGCAGATAAGTTGATTTTGTTTGCTCTTCCTTTAGCAGCAACGGCGGTGTTGCAACAGCTTTTTAATGCAGCAGATATTGCGGTAGTTGGTAGATTTGCCAGTTCCGATGCCATGGCTGCAGTAGGAAGCAATGCTTCTGTGATTGGCCTTGTGGTAAATTTATTTATCGGCTTATCGGTGGGGGCCAATGTGGTCATTGCCAATTTGATTGGTTCCGGTCACAGGGAAAAAATCAATGAAGCTTTGCATACCGTGATTTTAGTGGCGTTTTTTGCAGGATTGGTTTTGTTAATTATTGGTATTTCCATAGCGCAACCGATTTTGGTTCTTATGGGAGCACCGGAAAATGTAATGAATTATGCCTTGCTCTATTTAAGAATTTATTTTCTGGGTATGCCATCGATGATGCTGTACAATTTTGGAGCAGCGGTGCTTCGAAGCAAAGGCGATAGTAAGAGACCTTTGTTTGCGTTGGCTTTAGCCGGTGTTGTAAATATCTTTTTAAATTTACTTTTGGTGGCAGTATTTCATTTACATGTTATTGGTGTTGCAGTGGCTACGGTGACTTCTAATACCATCAGTGCGGCATTGGTACTTTCTTTCCTCTGGAGAGAAGAGGAAGAATTTCAATTGCGTTTTCACAAGTTGAAAATTCGTCCGAATTATTTAAAACAGATCTTTTTTATTGGTATGCCGGCAGGCGTGCAGGGAATGGTGTTTTCTCTTTCCAATGTGGTGATCCAAAGTTGTATTAATAGTTTTGGATCGGATGCCATTGCGGGATCTACGGCAGGGCAAAATTTTGAGTTTATTTCTTATTGCGTCGTGAATGCTTTTGCACAGACATCGGTTACTTTTATGAGCCAGAATTACGGTGCAGGCAATAAGGAACGCTGCAAGAAGGTATTTCGTTTGTCGATGCTGTTTGGATTTGGATTTGACGTGATTTTAGTTGTTTTATTTATTGCTTTTCGTTATCCGTTGATGCGTTTGTTCACGGTGGACGAAGCAGTTACAGAATATGCGATGATTCGTGTGATGCATGTATGTTTGTTCCATTATCTTACCGGAACTTATGAAATCAGTGGTGGTTGTATTCGAGGCTTGAATCATTCCTTGGTACCGGCACTGACCTCAATTTTTGGTACTTGTGTATTTCGTATGTTTTGGGTATTTGGAGTGGTATCCAGATACAACGATTTTGGCATACTGATGAATGTATACCCGATTTCTTGGGTATTGACGGGAACAATTATGATTACACTTTACTTCATAATAAGAAAGAAAGCGTTTGCTTTGTTGAAATAGGAGGTACATTATGTGGGCATTTGAAACCGTTTTTTATCAAATTTATCCTTTAGGATTTTGTGATGCACCGAAGGAACAGGATGGAATTCTGTCTCATCGTCTGCAAAAAATTACCGACTTTATACCGCATCTATCCCAATTAGGGGTAGGTGCGGTTCTTTTTAACCCTTTGTTTGAGTCGGATGCGCACGGATACGATACCAGAGATTTCCGGAAAGTGGATGGACGTTTGGGAACCAACGAAGAATTTGCAGCGCTGTGTCAGGCACTACATGAGGAAGGAATTAAAGTCATTTTGGATGGTGTATTTCATCATATGGGAAGGGGCAGTTTTGCGTTTCAGGATGTGTTGAAAAACCGTGAAAATTCCCCGTATAAGGATTGGTTTTACATTCATTTTGATGGAAGCAATGATTATGGAGACAATCTTTGGTATGAAGGATGGGAAGGTCATTATGATTTGGTGAAATTGAATCTGCAAAATCCGGAGGTGCGGAAATATTTGCTGGATTCCGTAGCCATGTGGATGGATGAGTTTGGTATTGATGGATTGCGTTTGGACGTGGCTTATTTGTTAGACCGAAACTATATGGGGGAACTGCGACAATTTACGACTTCCAAAAAAGAAGACTTCTTTTTAGTGGGAGAAATGATTGGCGGAGATTATCGCAATATTTTTGGAGAGGGGCTCTGCCACAGTGCGACAAACTATGAATGCTATAAGGGATTATATTCTTCCTTAAATAGTTATAATTTATTTGAACTTGTACATTCTTTATTGCGGCAGTTTGGACCGGAGGAGTGGACCTTGTATAAAGGGGCACATCTGCTTTCCTTTGCAGACAATCATGATGTGAGCCGATTTGCTTCTGTTTTGCAAAACAAGAATCATATTCTTCCGGGGTATGCGCTTCTATTTGGTATGCCGGGAATCCCTTGTCTTTACTATGGTAGTGAATGGGGTATGGAAGGAGATAAGAGCCAGGGAGATTGGAGCCTTCGACCGGCAGTGGAGCAAGGGGAATGGAAGGAAATGACGGATGAAATCCAAAACCTGATTCGCCTTCGAAAACAGGAAAAAGCATTGCAATATGGAAATTTTAAGTCCGGATATTTGCAAAATAAAATCTGTGCATTTGAACGAGAATGTGACACGGAAAAGGTGATAGTCGCCGTAAATATTTCCGATCAGGAGGAAACGATACATTACCCTTATTATATAAAAACTGTGAAAAACCTTATGACAGGAGAAGATGTCAGTGATTTTCAGCATTTTTCTTTAAAACCATATGAGTTTACTTACTTTAAGGTGGTAGAGTACTAATATGTGCCACATTTTTGCGACCCTGTGAAAAGTTATAAAAATTTTATTGATTTATAAAAAGTTTAGATTTATAATGTTTTTGTTAATAATTTTGATTTGATGGTTTTTTACACATGGAGGCGTGAAAATGTATCGTAAAGTAAGAAATAAATATCAAAAAGAAGAAAAAGTTGCTATTTTTAGAGGAAATATGATTTTTATTAATCGTTTTGCTTCGGAAGGAAATAGCGGAATTACTACTCCTTATGGAACAGTGAATGTACTTTCGGATGCGGCATTCGGATCTATTACAGCAATGCAGAAAAAAGGATACGAATTCGTATATTAAAAATTTCAAATATACAAAATGAACGATTTGTAAAAGTTGTCTGAAAAATCGCAAAATTGATTGAAAACTCAAAGGCTTGCTTTTATACTTGTTGTATAGACTTTTTCCAAGGAGGAAACGGATATGTACAAGTGGGTTATGGGACTATTAATAGCAGGTATTCTGAGAGGTATTCGGGTTTTGAGTTTTCAGTATTAGGAATTAGACACAAGTGGGCACTACACATTTCGATGTGTAGTGCTTTTTTATGTAATGGAGTTTCCATTGCATAAAAAAGCACTACATTTATTATATATTGGGGAGAAAAACATACCGTGAAGGTGCGGGAGAACGTATACTATGAGTGATATAATAATCAGAGATTTAAAAAAAGAAGACAAATTACGAAAAAAGAGTGTGCTGGTGGTTTTATTCAGCTATCTTATGTTCGTTTTGTTTTTGTACATTTTAGGGGAAACGTTGGGGGTTCCGGCAGATAAGTATCAAATGGTAAGTTATTATGATATGACATCTACGGTTTTTCATGCGGATGGAACGACAGATATTTATGATAGTTCTTCTTACGGCGAAACCTCTGCGACAGATCGAATTGAAGTAGAGGTCGACTTAAGCAACTACGATACAGAAGGTAGTTGGAACGCTTGCTTCCATGTATATAATGCGGCAGTGGTAGTTACGGATGGCAGCTCCAAGATATTGGAATATGGTTTGGACCGTCTGGAAGAAGGCATTGAGATCGCAGATATTTATTTTAATTTTCGTATCACCGGATTGGCAAAAGAAAATGGGCTTCACATTTATATATTTCCACAGGATGGGTTTACCATGTCCGGTATTACGGATATGATGCTGATTGATGCGGAATTGGCTACTAAGGCTCCGCTGGTAGGACAGATGCCTTTATTTTTATTAGCTACCGGTATTTTAATGATGGGAATCGTATCGCTTTTTATTATGACGGCCTTGGCTTTGGTAGGAATTATGCGGCAGCCGAAGGGCTTCTATTTATCTACCTTTTTCGTGCTTCTGTCTACTTGGATTTTAGGATACCATCGGATTTTTTACGTGTTTGTGGAAAATATGGAGTTTGCATCAAATGCAGAGTATGTAGCTTTGTACTTATTGCCGATTCCTTTCTGCCTGTTTTTGATGGATAATGATCGTATCAGTAATATTATTTATCGTATTTTTGTGGCTTTGTATAGCGCCTTGTTTGTGGGAGCTACTTTTATGAATTATTTTTCGAAAGAGAAGTTCTACAGTAGCTATTTAAAATATTTACACTTTTTATTGATGGCATCCATTTTGAGTATTGTGGTATTGGCGATTTTCCGTTGGAAAAAACAGACCTTCCATTTCCATATGATGGTCATTGGTATGGGGTTGTTTTTGGGCTGTAGTATGACGGATTTGATTCGTATTCGATTTTTTGAGGACTTCGGAGAGTCTTATTTCCGTATTCATGATTTCCTATTATTAATAGGTTTGGCGCTGTTCTCCAGTACGGTAATCATTAGTTATGCCATGAACATCATGCATCGATATGTGCAAACCATAGAGAATAAGCAGCTTCGATGGATGGCAATGCATGACAATCTTACCGGTATGCCAAATAGAAATGCCTTTGAGGAAAGTCGGGAATATTTAAAACATACAAAGACAGATGTGTATAGCGTCTTGTATTTGGATATTAACGATTTGAAGGTGGCAAATGATAAGTATGGACATGACATGGGAGATGCATTAATCTGTTATGTATCAGAGATTATTAAAGGCCTATACAAGGACACCGGTTTTTATGCGCGTGTAGGTGGCGATGAGTTCGTTATCGTATTCTTTGATAAGATGCTTCGGCACGCTTTTGTACGTGATGTTAAAAAACAGATTTACGAAGACAATGAGAAGCATTTATTCCCATTCCGGGTTTCTGTTGCTATGGGCTGGATGGATCGGGATGATACGGATGCTATGGATTTGGAAGAAATGATTAAAAAAGCAGATGAAAAGATGTACGAAGAAAAATTACGTACCAATCATGGAAGATAAGGGATAAACCTGGGGAGGTTAGCCATGAAGAATTTGTTTGCAGCATTTATACCAATGGCAGTACCGAACGGACTGTTTTTAACTGCATATGATTTGCTTCGGAGATGGAAGGGAACAGCAGGAAGAACGGCTAGATTTCGTAATACCTTTACAGAACAGGAAGCAAAACAACATTATCTACACAATCGTACCATTTTACATAAGGAAAAATTGCTGTTGCCGGATAACGCTTACATTGAAAAACAATCGGCATTTCAAGCAGTGCTGTTTGGCCGATTTCGCGGAGAAAACGGCTTACAGAATCTGGCGTATTCCGGTTGCGAAGTCATTGCAATGTACAATGTGTATGTGGCCCTGGGACTTGCAGCCAATGCAGATCTGTTGGCAGAATTGATTTGGTATTTTGAACGTGACGGTATTGTTGCAAACGGAAGATATGGAGTTTCCCCTAAGGCGCTTCGACGTTATCTTTCTAAGGTGGGATTTACCTACCGCTATACCACAGAATTTATGTCTCTGACCTTGCAGGATTACGAGAGACATAGTGCAGTATATGTTGCTACCGTATATAATGACAGCAAAGACATACGGGCTCAGATACATACGGTTTGCATATCAAAAGAGACAGATGGTTGCTTCTATATTCATAATGGTGGAAAAAGAGGTTGCTCTTATCCTTCCTTGGAAGAAGCAATTTATCATATATCACAAAATGTAAAACCGATTCAGCTGATTGGTATTTGGAAGACCGGTGAGGTGATACGCGGTATTCGGGAGATTATTTATGGATCAGGACAGAAACAGTGCCCGGGAACATTTTCATCAAATGAGTTTTAAAGAAAAAGTCGGGTATTTTTGGGATTATTATAAAATACAATGTTTGCTTACGATTGCTTTTATAGGTGTAATTATCAGTGTGATTAAAACCTATGGTGCCGATAGAAAAGAAGAATATTTATATGTGGAATTGATCAATGGCAGTCTGGCAGCTACGGAAAATTCCTGTCTGGGAGATTTGTACTTGGAATCTGTGGATGTTTCTACAGAAGATTATGCAGTGACAATTGACAGTTCTCTCTCCGTGGATTTGGAGGAGCAGGACCAGGATACGTTGACAACCTTACAAGTAGTGGCAGCTCGTATCTTCTCCGGAGAAATCGATGTGTTTGCGGCAGAAGAAGATTATTTTGATTTGGAAATTCAAAATTATGGGGTTCAGAGCTTAAAGCCTTACTTAAGTGAGGAAGAACTGGAAAAATATGCCGCTTATCTTTATTATGAAAAAAATCCGGATACCGGTGTGCTAGAGCCTTATGGTTTTTGCTTTCAGATTTCAAAATTAACCGAAAACGGTATTTATCCGGAGAATCCAAAAATTTTTATAGGAATTGGAGCAGGAAGTGATCGTGTAGAGGAAGCAATTTCCTTTATTGAATATTTGCAATGAGAAAAAATCTCATTTGGCTACCTTGCTTTTCCAATAGTAACAATGCTAAGATACACGTAGTTAGAACAAACTAACTACGTGTATTTCATTATGAGACTCCAAACACACTGCAAATGAAAGAGGGCTTTGCCCTCTTCCTTGGAGTCAATAAAAAAGAAGGAGCAATTGTATGAATTATTTGGAAATTGAAAAGGTAGTAGGCCGCGAAATCATGGATTCCAGAGGAAATCCAACCGTAGAAGCTGAGGTATATTTGGTAGACGGTACCATCGGAAGAGGTACAGCACCAAGTGGAGCATCTACCGGTGAATTTGAAGCATTGGAACTTCGCGACGGAGATAAGTCTCGTTACGGCGGAAAGGGTGTACAGAAGGCTGTTGAAAATATCAACACCATTATCAATGATACATTGATGGGCATGGATGCTTCTGACACATATGCAATTGACGCAGCTATGATCCAGGCTGACGGCACAAAGGACAAATCCAAATTAGGAGCAAATGCCATTCTTGCAGTTTCTATTGCAGCAGCAAGAGCAGCAGCTATTTCCTTGGATATTCCGTTATATCGTTTCTTAGGTGGTGTATCCGGCAATAAACTTCCGGTACCTATGATGAATATTTTAAATGGTGGAGCACATGCTGCAAACACAGTAGACGTACAGGAATTCATGATTATGCCTGTAGGCGCAGATAGTTTCAAAGAATGCTTACGTTGGTGTGCAGAAGTCTTCCACGCATTACAGTCTTTATTAAAATCCAAAGGACTTGCAACATCTGTTGGTGATGAAGGTGGTTTTGCACCGGATTTAGCATCAGATGAAGAAGCAATTCAGTACATTTTAGAGGCTGTTAAGAATGCAGGATTTGAGCCTGGCAAAGATTTCATGATTGCTATGGATGCAGCTTCCTCAGAATGGAAAGGTTCTAAGAAGGGCGAATACGTACTTCCAAAGGCTGGTACAAAATTCACTTCTGAAGAATTGATCGATCACTGGGAGCAGTTGGTTGATAAATATCCAATCATCTCTATCGAAGATGCTTTGGACGAAGAAGACTGGGAAGGTTGGCAGAAGTTGACCGAGAGACTTGGAAAGAAAGTACAGCTTGTTGGGGATGACTTATTTGTTACTAATACAGAAAGACTTTCTAAAGGTATCGAACTTGGTTGCGGTAACTCTATCTTAATCAAGTTGAACCAGATTGGTTCTGTTTCTGAAACTTTAGAAGCAATTAAGATGGCTCATCAGGCTGGTTATACTGCAATTTCTTCACATCGTTCCGGTGAAACTGCAGATACCACAATCGCTGATTTGGCAGTTGCTTTAAATACTTGCCAGATTAAGACCGGTGCACCAAGCCGTTCTGAACGTGTTGCAAAATACAATCAGTTACTTCGCATTGAAGAAGAACTGGGAGCATCTGCTGTATATCCGGGAATGAAAGCGTTCCATGTACAGAAATAATTTGTTGGGAAAACCTTGTTTTTGATTAAATCATGATATAAAAAAAGCGTTGTAGATTGACCTTTCGGGGTTGAACTATAACGCTTTTTTTGTAAAGGGTTTTTTGAAAAAAATATGTAACGAAAATATATAAAAAACTAGAAATTGTATTTGTGAAATCTAACCATAGTATTTTACCCCTACATATTGTACACTTAATTCATAACAAAGAAGCACACGGTATGTGTAGGGAGGAAGAGATTTATGTCAGCAGAACAATTAGACGAAGTAATGCTTGAAGGAGCTTGTAAAGGAGATGCAGACAAGATTGTATATTGTCAGTGCAACATTGAATCCGCACCGGATCGTTGCGAGAATGCAGAACAGTGTCTGTACTATGCATATTACAAATGCCAGAAGCAGTTCGTTGCCGTGAATGCTTCCTAACATGAGATGAAAAGGCGTGTCTTAGACACGCTTTTTTTATATCATAGGAAATTCCATTCCTATGATATAAAAAAGCGCTCCGCTATGGAAGCGCACGCGCGCGAGATGTAAATGTTGCATAAATGCAACCGCGCTTGGCGCGAGAATGTCGCATGCGACATTCTTTCTTG
>JAZOTM010000030.1:0-287932 GCA_045657625.1 Lachnospiraceae bacterium | reverse complement strand
TGTAAAAAGCAAGTAAAAACCAGCAGTTTTCGGCAGTTTATTTCCAGCACTTTTCGGCAGTTAAAAACCAGCACTTTCATATCTGCCTTATATCCCTCCCGAGAATCAATCCCGGGAGGGTGTGTAGTTATTGCTTAAACAAATGGCACTGCGTCAGAATCCAGGTCTAAGAAACCATCCCATGAGTTTTCGCTATCATAGATCTCCGGATTCAGGTCATCATCCCAGCCATAGTAGGCCATAGCAAACTTCCTTGTTTCTTCAGGGGACATCCCCTTCGTATGCTGGCGTATGTACTCATCATCTCTGTATACATCCAGAAACTCCATACGTACCATGCCATCTTGCCAGGCTCCCGCAGGGTTGTCGTAAACGCTGTTTCCTGCCTTGACCCATTCGCGGACGGCACGCTGCTCCTTTTTAGTCATAGTCCGCTTTTTAAGATACTCCTTATACTGATTCTCCAGATATTCCTTCATATCATCTGGTAGTTTTACATTAAACTTCATCTTCGCTACCTCCGTTATTCAAAAATGACTGACGATTCTCCAACCTGTAACTCTTCCCGGATATCTTGATCCTATCGCATCGATATGACAGCCTGTCCAGTATGGCTGTTGCGAGCGCGGGATCATTAAGGAATTCAGCCCATTCTTCAAATCCTTTGTTAGTTGTTATGATTATAGATGTCTGCTCCTGAAGCTCCGATATGAGCTGGAAGAACAGATTGCCTTCCGTTGGATTTATGGGAAGGTATCCGACTTCATCTATGATCAGAAGATTGGATTTCCTTATTCGGTTCATCTTAGCCCGGCTGCGACGATCGATTTCCTCGGTCCTAAGGCACTGCACAAGCGACTGCATCGTCGAATAGCTGACCCTATAACCTTCTTCGCAGGCGTGGTATCCGAGACCGATAGCAAGGTGTGTCTTGCCTACTCCGGGCGGTCCTGAAAGGATTAGGTTATAGATCCCATCTATCCACGTAAGTTCCGATAGCTGCTTGAACTGTTTCTTAGTCAACGACTTACAGAATGTCAGGTCGAAGTCCTTTAAGTGCTTTGGATACGGGAATCCCGCATCCTTGATGCGACGTGCCTGCGCCTTGTCATGCCGGTACTTTAATTCTCCGGAAAATATGCTGCCTATGAATACGGTGTAGCTCGACTCCTCCTGTTCTGCCTGATGTATCAGGTCTTCAATCTTATCTCTGGTATTGTACAGCGACAGCGATGCCGCCTGCGCCTTTAACTCTTTTATCTTATCCATTGACAGCACTCCTTTCGTCCATTGCATCCTCATAAGCACTCAGAGATCGAACATCAGGCTTATCTCCACGATATTTATCCGGCAAGGCCGTACTGTCTTTTTTCTTTGTTTTTACATTGTCGATCCTTTCCTGGGTAAGATAAATGATGCTGGATTTCAGTTCGTTCGCAGAATAGAGTTCTTTCTCGCTGCAGTATCTAAGCCCCTTTAGGATATCCTCACGGTTCCACTCCTCGAAGAGCTTCTTTATGACACCGAGCTGATCCCTGTAGTATCTGGGCTTTTCCTGATGGATATGATCCAAAAATGGTCCTACAAGTTCATCATTATCAAAGAGTTCCTTAAGTGCTTCCTCCTGTTCTGTAACCGTTTTGCTCTTATCGCGTTCAGAGCGTTCCGATCGTCCTACGAGTTTGCCTTTTTCATGGCATAACGGATGCGTGGCATATATTTCACCAGTTACGGTATCTGTCACAGATACCTCGTCCACCTCTTCGTTTATGACCATATATACCCGCACGCCCCGATGATAGGTGCCAACAGGTACGCGGTATCTGTTCCCTTGATAAAGAACGATGTTGTCTTTGCGGACGGGATAGTCTATACTGTCCTCATCAGCGGCGGTAAAGCTGTATTCAGAGACCGGAACCAGGTATTCCTTTTCAAGGGCGAATACTTCATCCGGTCTTTGTCGTGTAGTCCCATGTATGTCATGGTTTGCGGTGCGTCTGAGCCATGCGATGCAGTCATCGTTAAAGCTTTCGATATCTGTAAAGGTACGATGCTCTGCAAACCCGTGCTTAGCGAACTTCACTACGTTTTCAACCGGTCCCTTTGATTCGGGATCGTGTCCATGGCAGAGATAAACAGAAAACTTCACTTCGTTAAGATAGGCCAGAAAACCGGCTGTGTATATGACGTCACCATGATTTTCGCTTACTGCCAGCACCTTATCCTGATCATAAACAATCTCGTGAGGACTGCCGCCAAAGAACTCAAACGCCTTTATATGAGCTCTTACGAAGGTATCTGTGGTAAAGGGCTTCTCCTGCCACAAAACGTATTTGTACCGGGAATGAGAGAGCACCATGGCAAAGCAGTAGATCTTCTTGTTTCTGCCGCTTGGTGTAGGAACATAGATTTCTCCCATATCCACCTGCCCCTGCGCGCCGGGTTCACGTTCGTCAGATGCCTCGTACTGTCTTGTTGTCTCCGGCTTCTTGATGCCGTACTCTTTCCGGATGCTGTTCACATAGTCCTGGAAAGAGCGCTTCTGAAAGTTAAGCGTTTCGAGAGGGCTTCGTTCCTTACACCAGTCATAGATCTGCGCAGCAGTCATATCCGGATACTGTGTCAGCCATTCAACGATCAGATCCTTGTAAACATCCGGTTTTCTGGCTCTGTGCTTTGATCTTTCCTCCTCAAAAACATCAGGTGGCTTCTCCCAATACTTCGCAACTGTTTCTCTGTTGATGTGTAGCATCTTGGCTACGCGGGCTTTCTTAAAGCCTTTCTGTTTGAGTACTTGAATTTCGGCATATTTCATCCACTCAATCATCCTTTCATCACCTCCGGATGTCATTATAAACATCCTTCGGAGTTATTTATATGATTGCTGGAATCCACTTCCAAAAGTGCTGGTTTTTAACTGCCGAAAAGTGCTGGTTTTATTCTACCGCTTACAACTGTGTATCCACAATTCTCTTTTTATATATTCAAAGACTTTAAAACATGTTCATAAACGCTTAAGAGCGTTTGATAAATTTATATTTGCATTTTGGACAAGTAATTTCAATTTTTCCTTTTCCACGTGGTACGCGGACTGTTTGTTTACAATTTTTGCATTTGTAATAACGATAAATATGACGTTCTCCATAACGCTTCTGGAATCTCTGCCATTTCATCTTCTGCTTATATAAAAAAGTAACATACTTTTCATTTTCTGCTCTTCTACGAACGATATCCTTAGAAAACATACGATAAATAGAATAAAGTAATAACGCAGTTGTAATGACACTCAATGGATAGAAGTTGAAAAACATATTTACAAGCATTAATACGATGCCGACAATATAAACATGTTTTGCTAAATTGTCCAATCCATTTCTACCATATAAAAAACTTTGCATTCTATTGCGAAAACGATACAAAAAATCTTGCATAAAGCAAACCCCTTTCCCGAATCTCATAAATAGTATTTCTAATTACTATACTCTTTTCTCCGGAAAAGGCAAGAATTTCACAGTATTTACACACTTTTAAAGGCTTGCACTTTCCATGTCTTCATAATAAGGAAGAATCAGATGTTCTCCTGCATGAATATCACTATCTTCACGAATGCCATTTGCTCTTGCTATATCTTTCACATAAGCAGCAACCGAAGCATAATCTTCACTATAATTCTCTTCTGCAATGCTCCACAAAGAATCTCCCTCACGAATCTGGATACTTTCATAGCAAAGCTGACGAACCTGGCGCTCTGCAGCACTTGTGGTAGTCACCATAAAATTCAAAACAAGAAATAACGCTGTAAAACCCACACATAATGTAATTGATACCTTCATCCAATTTTTCTTCATACTATATCTCCTCCAAAAAGCGAACACTTGTTACGAACATCCGTTCTTTTTCTTCATTATAGAAAAAGAACACATGTTTGTCAACAAGAAATCGAACAAATTTTCGGAATATATGTTTGCTTTTTCTTATTTCCTATGTTAAACTTTTTCTTAGAGAAAAGGCTGAATTTATCGGTTTTCAAAGATTTTAGAGGAGGCACAGCTATGGCAAAAGGAAACATCAGCGATAAACAACGCGAAATTTTAGAATACATCAAGCAGGAGATTCTTACCAGAGGATATCCACCAGCTGTACGTGAGATTTGTGAGGCTGTACATCTTCGTTCTACATCTTCTGTACACTCGCATTTAGAAACACTCGAAAAAAATGGATATATTCGTAGAGATCCTACCAAGCCGAGAGCCATCGAAATCATTGACAATGACTTTGCATTAACTCGTCGAGAAATGGTTCAGATTCCTTTGCTTGGACAGGTTGCTGCAGGCCAGCCGCTTTTGGCACAGGAAAACATTCGGGATTATTTCCCACTTCCTACTGAATATGTACCCAATACCGATGTGTTTATGTTAAAAGTAAAAGGAGAAAGCATGATCAACGCCGGCATTTTCGACGGAGACTCCATCATGGTACAAAGATGTTCTGACGCCAAAAACGGCGATATGGTTGTTGCTTTAGTAGAAGATTCCGCTACTGTAAAAACCTTCTACAAGGAAAAAGATCACATCCGTTTACAGCCGGAAAATGATTCCATGGATCCAATTATTGTTCCGGATTGTAAAATTCTTGGTAAAGTTTTCGGTGTATTAAGACTATTTTAAATCCTATTTAAAATACAAAAAGAATCAGTCATATATGACTGATTCTTTTTTATAAAGTTTGCCCCTTTATGTACTTCGTTTTTAAGATAGAATTCTTTTTCACTTTTTCTTGATTAACTAACGACATCAACATACGAATCGCTACCACTGCCACATCATGCGTTAACGCATCTATTGTATCTATACGAGGAACAATATAATCCAATGTATCAATATTATCAAAACCAGCTAACCCATAATCCAAACCTGCTTTTAAATTCTTTTCTCTCATAAATTTCATTAATTCAAGTGCAAAAATATCGCCGGTACAAATAAATGCAGTTCCTTTATTTGGCAAACAAAGCTCCATAGCCTTTTCTTTTTCTTCCTGCAAATCTATTGTTTCATATTCAATTTGCCTCTGTTCTTGCATAATTTCATAAAAACCTTTTACACGTTCCTCATGAACATATCCCAATCCGGTTTCTACCTTCTTAGGTGCCACCAAAACAATTCTTTTATATCCTTGCTTAATTGCACGATTTGTCATTTTCTTAACAGCTTCTTTATTATCTATTCCAACAAAAGGAATCTCTTTTGATAACAAATTATCTACTGTTACAATCGGTACCGGTGATTTTTTTAAAAAATCCACATATTCTTTCGATGTATTAACAGAAGAAAGAATAATTCCATCTACATGATAATCTATCATTCTTTGCACCTGTTTCTGTTCCATCTCCGGATCTTGTCCATGAAGCGTGATATTCACTCCAAAGCCATTTTTTTCAGCTTCTTGTTCGACCGAATTTAAAAGTTGTGAAAAATGTCTATTCGTTACATTCATAACAATAACACTAATTGTATTACTTCTTCCCTTTGCTAAACTTCTCGCCAATAAGTCAGGTGAGTAATTATTCTCTTTTGCAACTTTTAAAATCTTTTTCTTTGTTTCTTCATTGATCCGTCCAGTATCATTCAGCGCACGATAAATAGTCGTTCTTGAAACACCGCAAATTCTCGCCAAATCATTTGAAGTAAAGGACATTTTCTCTAATTCTCCATTTCATCCTTAGTTATATTTCAAGCATATCACATTAAATGATAGCGGTCTAACTGAAAATACAAGCAAGTCATTCTTCCACTTTGGACTTTCTTCAACCTTTGGAACAACCGCATTATGATCTTCTTTATTTGTCATTTTCTTATTTCGATGATGCAAAACAGTATGCGTACAAACTGCTTCTCCTAATATTCCTTCTATTTCTACTTGTACCTCTATGTTTTCAGTTTCATGACGATTCACTACAAACACAGTTAATGACTTCTTTTCCTCATTCCATATTGCTACTTGATCAATATAAGGCACTTGATTTCTGTATGCACAATCATACGTTGGAATTTCAACAATTTCTTGTAGAACTTCTCCATCTCCATACTTCGCCATCAAAGAAAAAACATAATATATCGGCTGTAACCATGACTCCCCATTATTTTCCGTCATAATTGCAGCGCTTATGTTTGTTAATAATGACTGGCAAGCCATTTTTATTCTATTTCCATGACGCAAAAAACTCATCAGCATACTAGCAAACAACAAAGAATCTTCCATAGTATATATTTGTTCACTAAAGGCAGGTGCAATCTGCCACTGCTGCTTTTCAACTTGGCTTTGTACTTCCACATCAGAAATAGACCAAACTCCCCATTCATCAAAATTGAGCATAATATCTTTTTTTGATTTTTTCTTGATTTTTAAATAATCGCAAACACCAAGAACTCCTTGAATATAATCTTCCAAATCCTCTGACTGTGCTAAAAATCCAGCCGTTCCCATTTCTTGATTACCATAATACTGATGTAAAGAAAGATAATCTGCAATATCATATGTTTCATTTAGCACTTCATAATCCCAATCAAGCACCGTTTCCATAGAGGACTTCGAACTTCCACATACCGATAATTGAATAGATGGATCAATTAGTTTCATTGCTCGCCCCGTTTCACATGCAAGTCGTCCATATTCATAAGCTGTTTTATGACCAATCTGCCATACTCCATCCATTTCATTCCCAAGACACCAATATTTAATCCTATATGGTTCATCATCTCCATGCTCTTTTCTTAAATTACTATATTTTGTTCCCTCGTCCAAATTACAATACTCTAGAAATTCCATTGCTTCTTTTATACCGGAAGTTCCTAAATTAACTGCAAAAACTGGTTCAACATGCGCCTTTTTTGCCCATTTCATAAACTCAGATATTCCAAATTCATTTGTTTCAATGGAATGCCATGCTGGCTCGATTACCTTAGGTCTTTTTGCCCTTGGACCAACACTATCTTTCCAATCATGCGCAGATATAAAATTGCCTCCGGGATATCTTACACAAGAAACCCCCATTTTTCTCGTATGTTCTAAGACATCTGTTCGGAAGCCATCTGAATCACTATACATATGACCCGGTTCATAAATACCACCATATACAACTCTTCCCATATGTTCTATAAATGACCCAAAAATCCGTGTATCTACAACTCCCTTTGTGTATCTTGTATTTAATAAAATATTCGCCTTCACAGTTTAAACTCCCATCTACTTATTCTTTCATGCCTGAGGTTGCAATACCCTCCATAAAAAATTTCTGACCAAACAAAAACAATATTAAAAGTGGTGCAATAGATATAACTGTAGCTGCTAAAGTTGGTCCATACTTTATCGCATGACTTCCCACTAATGTAGCCAATCCCGCAGAAAGAGTTCTTTTCTCTGCAGAACTTGTTAACATCATCGGATAAAGTAAGTCATTCCAATTGTTCATAAAGTGATAAATTCCCAATGTAACTAATGCCGGTTTTGACAAAGGTAAAATAATTTTAAAATATATTCCCGTTTCTTTCATTCCATCTATTCGTGCAGCTTCATCCAAAGAATACGGAATGCTTGAAAAAAATGATGTTAACATATATATTCCATAAGCACTTGATGCTCTTGGCAAAACCAGTCCAATTAAAGAATTTAATATATGCAATTTAAACTCTTCTAAATATAATGGTGTCATAATGACCTGAAACGGAATCATCATTGTAAGCAACACAATTGAAAAAATAAGTTTTCTTCCTTTAAATTTCATCCGAGCAAATGCATAGGCCGCCAATGAATCTATTATTAGACTTATTATTGTAACTAAGCCTGCAAATATAATTGTATTTGCTAGCATTCTTAACACAGGAATTGCATCTATTACATACTTGTATTGCTTACTGGTCCATTCCGTTGGGAAAAAAATAGGTGGCCATTTAATCACATCTATATCAGACTTAAACGAAGAAACAAAAAGCCATACTAAAGGAAATAATACCAGCAGTGCAAAAACTATTAGTAAGATATTTTGAATTAATCGAAATAATTTTTTACTCATACTGCCTCCTGCGAAAAGATTGTTTTTCTAAGCAATCCTGTAATTATCGCTATAATCAAAAACAAATATACTGCTATTGCAGACGCATATCCCATATCAAATGGCGCTGTTTGAAATCCACGATTATATATATATCCGACCAACGTTTCTGTGGAATACTGTGGACCACCATTCGTTAACACATAAATCTGATCAAATACCTGTAATGCAATTATAAGTGTTGTTACTGCACAAAATCCTATCGTTTCTTTTATTCCTGGAATCGTAACATATAAAAACTTTTGCACACTCGTTGCACCATCTATATCAGCAGCTTCATATAACGAAGTTGAAATTCCCAAGGCTGCCGCAGATAAAATCGTTAATGTATAGCCAAATCCCTTCCAAACCGAAACAAATATAACCGTTGGCATAGCCCACATTGTACTTCCTAACAGGTTTGGTAGTTGTATGCCTATTCTTGAAAATAGATACGGCAGCATACCTGAATTTGTGTTAAGTAACATAGACCAAAGTATACTAATTGCAGTCATGGAACATACATAAGGCAAATAGAACACTGTTCGCAATGCTTTATCAATTTTTCGATTTCGAATCATCAATAACAAAACCAATAATGCGACTCCTATTTGAAGGGGGACTTCAAATATTGTGAAATAAAAAGTATTCCACGTTGCATTGCGAACACGTTCATCCAAAAAAGCATTCGTATAATTTTTTAATCCCACAAAAGAAAAATCTTTCATATAAATATCCAAATCAGTCAAGCTTATAACAAAAGCTCCTATTAATGGGATAAACACAAACGCAATTAACACAATAAGGGAAGGTAATATAAATAAATATGCTTGTATTTCTTTTTTTAAACTATTTTTATTCTTTTGTTTCATGTCCTTACCTTCCCCTCATTATTATTCTGCACTTAAAATAGAATCCAATGTTTCTGACGCTTCTTCTAAACAAGATGTAACATCTTCTCCAGCCAAAATCTTCTCCATCATTGGAGCCATTACATCATTATCAATCTGAGATCCAATCGCTAACCCCAGATGCCAATCTCTGCCAATTTCAGATGCCATAGATACATCATTCAAAATTTCATTATTTTGTATATCTTCATCTTCTAATAAGCTATATGACCAAACCGGGAATCCATTCCGCATAGACCATTCTTTTAAAACTTCATCAGAAATCCAATAAGCCATAAACTTATAAGCAGCAGCTCTAGTTGCATCATCAGCATCCTTTGTCAACATCCATGCACAACCACCTTCTGGCGAATATGCTCCATCACTACCTGCTGGAATGGCTGTAATTCCATAATTCATTCCAAGTTCATTTAATCCATTGATATTCCATGGGCCACTCGTATACATTGCTAATTGTCCCGCCTGGAACATGGTATCTGCTTCTGCCGCCTGCAATGCTTCTGGAGTTACACCTTGTGCTGCCATATTTTGCAACCAAGTTAATGTCTCAATATTTTCTTCTGAATTCAAAAGATTTTCTGTAGCATCTTCATTAATAACATCTCCACCATTCGCCCATAAATACTCGCAATAATATCCATAATCTACAGGCAACCCTAAACCATATTGATTTTTGGAAGAATCCGTACAAGCAATCGCATACTCTTCTAACTCTTCCATTGTTGTTGGAGGTGAATCAGGGTCCAATCCTGCTTCTTCAAAAATATCTTTGTTATAATATAGATATTGAACATTGTACTGCATTGGTACACCATACTGAACATTATCAATATAAGATTTACTCAATACATTTTCATAATAATTTGACTCATCTATTCCTGTAACCTCCCAAAAGTCATCAATAGGCTCAATCATATCATTTTCCTGATATTGTCTCATCAACTCAATACCTGCCAAAATAAATGATGGACCTGTACCTGTTGAAATTGCCGTAGGTAATTTCGACTGTAAAGTATCATAATCCATAATATCAATTTCAACTGTAATATTATCTGTATTCGATTCATTGTAATTTGCAACAATTTCTCTTAAAACATCTCCATCAGAACCAGTAAAATTACACCAGAAAGAAATTGTAATCGGTTCTCCTTCTGTTGTTGTGCTTTCAACCGTTGACGTGCCCTCAGAAGAAGCACTTTCCGTGTTTGACGATGATTCCTGACTACATCCTGCAAACATAGATGTAATCATCCCTCCTGCCAAAATAATACTCAACAATTTTTTCTTCATATTTTCCCCTTTCTGCCAATTGGCAATACATTATTGAATACCTTCTTTAACAAGTTTCCATTGTTGACATGTATAACCCGTATTTTCCCACTGATCTATTAGAGCACCAGACTCAGTAGAGTTATATAATACTTCTAAGTACTTATCAGAATTCATATTTTTAATTGTCACAAAACCATCCGTTACCTCTTCTATTAACCATTTCTGGCTATTAGAACCTGTACTTGTTTCTTGTACAACATATGCACCATTTTCCGTTGAAGAATCTGCAATTCCCATTACTAACAAACTGTTTAAATTCTCAAATTTATATCCAGTACTTTCTTCAGTTATTTTCCATAACTGACAAGGATAATATGTTTTATCATATTGCGTTAATGTTACATTTGTATTGGAATTCATATAAGCAACTTCCGCATATAAGGAACTATTTCTGTTTTGCAGCATAAACGTATCCGCTAAATCTGTTCCACTTTTATAAATTTCAATACAATCAATTTCTGCATATCCTGTATTATACGCAAGCTTGATTGTATTCATTCCTTCATTTAAAGCAACTGTTTTTACAGACCAATAATATTGATGCCAATTAGGAGTACTAGGATAAGTCACCGTATACACACTAGAATTATTTACTGTTATCGTATGTTTTGCACTAGTACTATCTCCATTGTTATAGCGAATATACAAAGAATAATTTCCAGCTGTTGGAGCATATACATTATCAATCTCAACATAACTATCAGAATAATTTAAATACCCTACTTCTTCTTGATTTGATGCATCTTCGCATTCAATAATTTGAGCATTATTTATAACACCATTTTCTGCTTCATATACACTTGCGGTTAACGGTACTGTACCAATTGTCAATGAACTACTATCCGTCTGAGAATTACCAATATTTGCAATCTGATATAATACAGTATCATCTTCATTTGACTCGATGCATTGACTAAAAGCATCTAAATATGTTATATCTTCACCATCCCACGTTATTGACTGTGGCAATCGTTCCCAATCTCCCAAACCATAATTATAATTTACAAAGAAATTTTGTCCGCCCTCTTGAATATCTCCCGAAGAATTAACTGCCCATTTAGCAGCAATAATTACCATTCCATTAGGGCCTCCAGAAGAAACATACTTTACATATGGAGACGATCCTAACATTTGACCATCCGCAGTTGTCACCAATGTACCTAAATCATCTTCATCCCAATTCAATCCATCATCCGAAAATTTACAATATACCACAGAACTATTTTGATCATAACTAGGACGATTAACTACTTCATAAGTTGCAATATATTTTCCATTATCCATTTGAGAAACAGTTACCATTCCGGGCCTATCATTATAATTATTAAGTGCAACTATATTCTGCTCATCACTCCAATTAATTCCATCAAATGAATATCTTAATGAAAGTGCTTGCAATACACCATCACTTTTTTGTCTCTCATCAGAAAAAGCACATACAAGATGTCCATAATCATCCATATATAAGTATGGTTCCCAGATTGTGGTCGTTGTTGACTCTGGCGATCTATCATATACAAATGGTCCACCTGTATCCACTGTACTTAAATATTCCCATGTATTTCCTAAATCTGTACTTTTATAAATAACAATTCGAGAGGAACTTTCATCATCTGGAACTAAATTACCCGTCAGTAACAATGTTCCTGCTGATAAATTTCCAACAGCCTGCGGCAATTCATATAACATCGGCTGGGCCTTACGGTTAGTTCCAAAAACTTCATCTGTAACATTGGTAACAAATGTCCAACTTTGACCTCCGTCAGTACTTCTATATATAGGCCACACCTGTTCATTATTAACCCATATATGTTGATCACATGTAGCTATCAAAGTTCCATTATTACTTCCATTATTTTTCAAACAAACCACCCTAGCATACGTTATCGATTGTTCCTCATCAAATGATTCATCTGTAGAAACACTCATTATTTCTGTTCCATTATGAGCAACTATAAGTGCTTGTACATCCATTCGATTAGTGAAAATCATACATACGCTTAATACTACCGCACTGAAAAGCTTTCTCCTTTTTTTCATATTACCCCTCCTTATTTGTGTACCCGTGTACGCACCCTGTAAAAAATATAGTGTACCCGTGTACGCTATATATTCTTTATAACACTAGAAATATTTTTTCACAATAGTCCTTTTTCTACAAAAAAATCTAAAATATTTTAGAAATATTGCATAATCAAATCTATACTTATTCTTATATTTACAAAAAAACCTGTGACAAAACGTCACAGGTTTTTGTATGTATCCATCTTTCTTAAAAGAACGGTATTATTCCATTTCAGATAAATCCATCTGTTTTCCGTCTTTCCAGACTTTTTCCAAATCGTAGAACAATCTGTCTTCGGTATCAAACAAATGTACAATAATGTCCTTAAAGTCCATTAAAATCCATGTAGAACGATTATTTCCTTCCACCTGGCATTCTTTGTAGCCGGCTTTATATAAATCCTCTTCTACCTGGTCCATCATGGCTGTTAACTGGTTGGAATTGGATCCACTGGCAATAACGAAGTAATCTGCGACGGTAGATACTTCTGAAATATCAATGACCTGAATATCTTCTGCTTTTTTTTCGCTTAAAGCATGATAAGCAATTTTAGCCATTTCTTTTGATGTCTCATTCATAAATCTAAGCTTCCTTTCCTTTGTAATACAGATAGGTTTCCTCTGTCATTGGATCAATCACCCGATCTGACTTTTTTAAATAGGCCACACTATCCTCTAAAATTCGCAACAAGCACTGGTCCAGATTTTCAAAAGCTAAAGCTCTGACCTCCGGTAAATTCGGTGCCTGATTTCGATTCGGTTCCATGTAATCTGCAATGTAAATGATTTTGTCGAGCAAATTCATTTCCGGAGCGCCGGTGGTATGCACCGCAATGGCGTGTAAAATTTCCGGATCTTCCACTCCGTATAATTCCTTTGCCAAAACCGCACCCAACTTTGCATGGATCAAAAAATGATTTTCTTTTTCTGCCTCCGTTAAGGAAATCTTATACTTTTTGCAAAGTTCTAATTTTTCACTGTTGGGAATGCATTTTGCACAATCATGCAAGAGCCCCGCATATAAGGCTTGCTCCAGATTGCAATCATATTTCATAGCCAAATTTGCGGCTGTGTACATCACTCCAAGGGTATGCTCATAACGATCTTCATCCAAAATCTTTTTTAATTTCTTCTGAATCTTATATCTGTCCATCTTCATAGAGATGATGCTCCTTTATGTAAGTAATTACTTCCTCGGGAAGTAGATAACGTAAACTTTTTCCTTCCTTCGCTCTCTGGCGAATGACGGAAGAGGAAACGTCAAATTGCGGTATGGATAATTCCTGTATTTTGGTGCCGTACATGGACTCATATTTCTTTTTGAAAAATTGAATTTTTTCAGAGTCCACAGCGTCTCGATTTGCCACCACCAAGGTACAATATTTGGAAATCACCTCCGGTTTTTTCCAAATTTCAAACATTTCCAGAGAATCACCACCCATGAAATAAAAAATTTCATGCTCGGGATACTGCTCGGATAGTCGCTCCATGGTACGATACGTATAGTTTACTTCTCCGGAATTGACTTCAAAATCGCTCAGAATAAATCCCGGATTTTTTGCAATCACCAGATTTAACATGGCCAGTCGATGTTCCAAAGACGTAATTTTTTTTTCATCCTTATGCGGAGACAAGCCTGTGGGCATAAACCAAATTTCATCTAACCCTAAGGCTTCTCTTCCCATTTCTCCTATGATTAAATGTCCATAATGCACAGGATCAAAGGTGCCACCCAAAATACCGATACGCTTCATGCTACTTCTCCCTTTCGGAATTCCTTATTTTGGAAGTACAATTTTTGGCTTATCTGCCGGTCTGTAAAAGACCATCTTTTTTCCAATTACTTGTACAACCTGAGAATGGGTACGTTCTGCTACCACTTCTGCAATGCTTCTTGGGTCATCTGCACAGTTCTTTAAAACAGAAACCTTAATCAATTCTCTTTTTTCCAATGCCTGATCCAAGGCTTCAATCATTTCCGGTGTAACACTTCCTTTTCCCACCTGGAAAATTGGTTCCATGGTCATAGCCAATCCTTTTAAATAGGAACGTTGCTTACTTGTCATTTCATTCACCACATTTCTTACTCTTTATAATAATCAAATTCCAATTCGTACATACGAACGGTATCCCCTTCTTGGATACCCTTTTCTTCCAATTCCTTTAAAATTCCCTGTTGTTTCAAGAACTTCTGGAAGAACAAGAACCCTTTTTCCGAATCCATATTGGTATAACCCAACATCTTTTCAATCTTTGGTCCTTCCACTACAAAGGCTGCATCATCTGCACGTGTAATAGTGTAAGTTTCATTTTTAAAGAAGGCCAAGGATGGATCAAATTCCTGTGCATAAATGGTAGGTTCTTTTGGCAATTTGGAAACGATATCGTAAACGTATCCCAAAAGTTCACGCACACCTTGACCACTTACTGCAGAAATGGCAAACACCGGAATGCCTTTTTCTGCAAAAGCTTCCTTTAAACGATTTAACACTGCTTCCTGCTCTTCTTCCGGTAAAACATCCACTTTGTTGGCTGCAATTACCATTGGTTTCTTTAGCAAGTCCAAATTAAAGGACTCTAATTCCTGATGAATTGCTTCAATATCCTCTAAAGGATCTCTGCCCTCTGTACCGGCTGCATCCACCACGTGAATCAAAACCTTGGTACGTTCAATATGTTTTAAAAACTCATGTCCCAAACCGATTCCTTCTGAGGCACCCTCAATCAATCCGGGAATATCAGCCATCACAAATCCATTGCCATCGCCAAAATCAACCACACCTAAAATCGGATTTAAGGTGGTGAAATGGTAGTTGGCAATCTGTGGCTTTGCATTGCTGCAACGACTGAGTAACGTAGATTTTCCTACATTCGGGAAACCTACCAACCCAACATCTGCAATCACTTTTAATTCCAAACGCACTTCTAATTCCAGGGCTTCCTGTCCCGGCTGTGCATACTTTGGTGCCTGCATAGTGGAAGTGGCATAATGCTGATTTCCAAGACCACCTTTTCCACCGGTTAAAATCACCTGGCGTTTGTTGTCTCCGGACATATCCGCAATCACCTGATCGGATTCTGCTTCACGAATGATGGTTCCTTCCGGTACCTTAATAATCAAATCCTGACCATTTTTTCCATGGCAATTACGTTTGCCACCTTCTTCTCCATTTTGTGCAGCCCATTTCCGTTTGTGACGGAAATCATTTAAGGTGTTCATACTTTCATCTACTTCGAAGATAACATCTCCTCCGCGTCCGCCGTCGCCACCATCCGGGCCACCATTTGGTACGTATTTTTCACGACGAAAACTCACATGTCCATTTCCGCCTTTTCCTGATTTTATAATAATTTTTGCACTATCTGCAAACATTGTATTCTCCTTAATATGCAAAAAAGGATTTCTAAAAAATCCTGTCCAATATTTGAAAAAAAGAGGCTGTCATACATACAGCCTCTTCTCATACTTCTTATTCGTTGCTTGCTACTGGATAAACAGAAGCACGTTTCTTGTCTCTTCCAACTCTTTCGAATCTCAGAATACCATCTGTTAATGCGAATAAAGTATCATCTCCACCACGGCCTACGTTTACGCCAGGATGAATCTTTGTTCCACGCTGTCTGTATAAAATATTACCAGCCTTTACGAATTGTCCGTCTGCTCTTTTTGCTCCTAATCTCTTTGACTCAGAGTCTCTACCGTTCTTTGTAGAACCAACTCCCTTTTTATGAGCAAAAAACTGAAGGTTCATTGTTAACATATGTCTTACACCTCCTTAAAGTTTAAAGATAAATAATTGTCTCCGTAGGATTCTAATATCCCTTGTATCCCTAATACCATAGAGGCTAACAAAAGTTCTGCTTTCTCTTCCGGACCCTCTGTGGCGAACTGAAATATCATCTTTCCAATCTCGGCTTCTTCCTCATAAGTAAACTTCTGAGTTGTGAGCTCTGAAACAGAATTGATGGTATTAATCGTCAACACGGAAATGGCAGCACAGACAATATCTTGTCCGGCTTCTGCATATCCTGCATGTCCGATTGTTTCAAAACCTGTGTATTCCCCTTTTCGATTCTTGTAAACGGTTATCTGAACCATAACAAAACCACTCTTTAAGTATTAGCCATTGATCTTTTCGATCTTAACCTGCGTAAACGCCTGTCTATGACCGTTTTTCTTGTGATAGCCAGTTTTTCTCTTGTACTTGTATACGATAACCTTTTTGCCTCTGCCTTCCTTAACAACGGAAGCAGTAACAGATGCTCCATTCACAGTTGGATCTCCAACTACTAATTTGGAATCATTGTTTACAGCTAAAACCTGGTCGAATGTAACTGTTTCTCCAGCTTCAACGCCAAGCTTTTCAATGGTAATGATATCGCCTTCAGAAACTTTGTACTGTTTACCACCTGTTGCAATAATTGCGTACATATGGCACCTCCTATTTATCATTACTCGCCAGTTTCGGTGCTGTCAAAAAGACAGACTTCTACCTCACTGTGCGGCATACTCTATCATCTTATGCTCAATCCGGAAAATTGTCAATAGATTTTTCATTTTTTTCTTCTAATGTTTCTAACAAAGAGGCTTTTACCTTTTTTCTTGTAAATTCAGCCAGCCCCAACTTTGTCATATCTACGAATGTCAACTTCTGTGGATCTTGTTTGCAAAGACTGCGTAATTCGGTGAAAAAGGCTTTTTCCTGTTCCTTTTCACGGAAATTCACAAAATCCACCAGAATCATACCGGAAATATTCCGAATCTGCACCTGCCGAATCATTTCTTGGGCTGCCTCAAGATTCAGCTGATAAAAATAATTGGCATCTGCCTTTTTCTTTTCCTTTTTTCCACTATTCACGTCGATGGCCGTCAGGGTTTCTCCTTGCTCAATAAACAAATTGCCGCCGGATTTCAACCACACCTTTTTTCGCAAACTTTTTGCAATATCATTTCCAAGTCCTGTAGCTGCTAAAAAATCATAAGATGCATCTTCATAAAAACGGATTTCCGGCACTTTTGTCTTCTCTTTATAAAACGCCTGTATCTCCTGATAGACCTCGGGCAAATCCGTCACTACTTCGTCCACTCCATAGGACGCATGCTGATCCAGTAAGCGTATGAAAGAAGGAGCTCCTTCTTTTACCAAGACTCGTCCCTGCAAATGCTGACATTTTTGGAAAAACTGTTGGAATTCCCTACCTAAAGTTTCTGCTTCCTGTAACACTTCTTCCACTGTTGCCGAAGATGCTGCCGTACGCACCACAAAACCATACTGTTCTGTCAAAAAAGGAAGTAGCCGTTCTTTCCACTGTTCCCGCTCTGTCTTAGAAAGTTTTTTGGAAACACCAATTTGCCGTTTTCCGGTGGTAAGCGTTAAATACGTTCCCTTCCAATTTAAATTCGTAGAAAGCTTTGCTTCCTTTTCCTTTAAAGGCTCTTGTACCACCTGCACCAGAAGTTCGTCCCCTTGGGCGATCGTAGCGCAGGTTCCCTTTTTGGTATAAAGCGCAGTCGTTTCTTCCGTCAAAGGCAAGTAAGCATAGGTCCCTTTCGTAATTTCCACAAAAGCCGCATTTAAATTGCGATGTACCCGGTCTACGCGACCAATAAAAATACCATCCAGCAATTCCTTTCCTTGCTCCGTCAAATCCAATGCCCTCAAGACATTCTCTTCATACACCGCAAAGGCAACATATTGTTTTTTCGCATATTCATAATTCGTAATAATAATTCGTTTATGCAATGATTTCTCCTTGAGATTCTAGGGTTTGGAAACTTCCATCTTCTCCCAAGAAATACACTTCTTTTCTATGAATCTGAATACCAAGCTCCGGAATAGATACCCCTGCTTTTTCAAAGAAAGAAAACAACAATAATTCCGGCTTAATATTTTTCTCGCTACCTGTGGCAATTTGAATAAAAAATCCAACTTTGCCATCTACTTCTTTTGCATAGAATTTGTAGACAAATTCCTTTAAGTCAATTTCTTTTTCACTTTTCTTCGTTTTCTTAATGATGGTAAAGGTTTCCGCATCATGGAAATGCTTTTGAATCAACGCGTTGTAAGTATCCACATCATAAATCGGGTCATACCCCTCCTTCACAAAGAGCTCGTAATCCGCTGCCGCTACAATAGACATGGCGTTTTTTGCTTTATCCGGCAACTGCACATAGGACAAAATCTCAACTCCCGGTACCATTGTTGCATTCAAAGCAGCTACGGATTCTGCGCTGCTTCTTGTGGAGTGCACTTCGATATCTAAATATTCTCCTTCACTGGTAATGCCTACACCCAAAGGTGCTGCAAAAGACATAATCTGATGCGGGCTAAATCCTTCCGAATAGCGAATATCAATTTCTGCACGACGCATGGCCTTTTGAAAATAACGCATCATATCCAAATGTCCAATAAATTTCATGGACGAAAATTTTTTAAATTTAATTCTAATTTTCAAAACATACGCCTCCCTGATATTTTGCTGCTCCACAACCGGAACACTTCATACGGCAGTTTGGAGTGACCTGACCATCCATGGCATTTTTCCATTCTCTTTCTAAGAATTTCTTGCTGACCCCTACGTCAATAAAATCCCAAGGGAACAATTCCTCTAAAGAGCGTTCTCTTAAGGTATAGAAATCCGGATCAATGCCAGTTTCCACAAAGGCTTCTTCCCAACGCTCATAAACAAAATGTTCGGTCCAAGCGTCGAACATACCACCTTTTTCATAAACCTTCAGCAACAATTGGGACAGTTTTCGGTCTCCTCTTGCCAGTACGCCCTCCAAAACCGTTTCTTTAGATTCGTGATAAATATAACGAATACTCTTTTGATTTAATTGTTCTTTTAACGCCTTGGTAACAATCCCCGCTCTCTTCACATATTCCTCCGCCGGCAACATGGCTGCCCACTGCAAAGGTGTAAATGGCTTCGGCACAAAGAAACTGGTACTGATGGTAATCTGACATTTTCCATTTCTTTGTTCCTTTGGAATTTCATAATAGCGTTCTGCAATCTTTTCAGCCAATTCCGGGATGGCACGCATATCCGCTTCTTCTTCCCCCGGAAGTCCCAGCATAAAATACAATTTCACTTTTTGCCAGCCACCTTCAAAGGCAAGTCCTGCACCGTTTAAAATAACCTCTTCTGTCAAACCTTTATTAATCACATTACGCATACGCTGAGATCCGGCTTCCGGTGCAAAGGTCAAACTGCTCTTACGTACATCCTGCACTTTAGACATAATATCCAAGGAAAACGCATCAATACGAAGCGATGGCAATGACACATTGATCCCCTGATTTTTGAAATTATCAATCAAAAATTCCAACAGTTCTTTTAAGTGACTATAATCGCTGGAGCTCAAGGAACTAAGGGAAATTTCTTCATGCCCGGTAGACTTCAACATGGTATAGGCGTATTTCTTTAAGGTCTCTATGTTTTTTTCTCTGGTAGGACGATAAATCATACCCGCCTGGCAAAAACGACATCCGCGAATACATCCTCGCTGAATTTCCAATACCACACGGTCTTGCGTTGCCTTAATAAAAGGAACCACCGGCTTCATCGGATAAGGTGCCTGATCAAAATCCATTACCAGCTGTTTTTCCACAACTGCCGGCACATCCTCATATTTTGGTGTAAAGGATGCTAAGGTACCGTCCTCGTGATAAGTCACTTCATAAAGGGAAGGCACATAAATTCCCGGGATGGATGCCGCTTTTCTTAGGAAGTCCTGTCTGGGTTCTCCCTTTGTACGACAGGCTTTGTAAAGAGAAAACAGCTCATCATAAGAGATTTCTCCTTCTCCCATATAAAAGAGATCAAAGAAATCCGCGATTGGCTCCGGATTGTAAGTACATGGACCTCCACCAATTACGATAGGGTCTCCATCCTTTCGATCCTTTTGCCAAATCGGAATCATACTCAAATCCAAAATTTGCAAAATATTGGTATAACACATTTCATACTGCAAGGTCATACCCAAAAAATCCGCGTCCTTTACCGGTCTCTGAGATTCCAAAGAAAACAACGGAATGTTCTGTTCTTTCATAATTTTGTGTAAATCCGGCCACGGAGAATAGACTCTCTCGCACCAGGTATCTTCACGTTTATTAAACATTTCATATAAAATCTGAATGCCCAAATGAGACATTCCAATTTCGTAAACATCCGGAAAACACATGACGAAACGAATATCGATATCCTGTCCTTCTTTATTGACCGCATTCAACTCGTTTCCTATGTATCTGGCAGGTTTGTCTACCTGCATTAAAATTTCATCGGATAACGCCAATTGACTCATAATTACCTCGTTTCCAAAATTATCTTTCTACTTGTGTCAAATAATAAGTATACTATAGGAAAAAGGAGATGTCTAATGACATCTCCCACAAATATTTCTATCTTTTTTCTTTGAAATCTTGCCACAAACACTGTTATCGTTGCGCAAGTTCGCGAATAATATCTTCCCAAGTGATTTCTTTTTCTACCATAAGTACCATCATATGATATAAATAATCACAGATTTCATAGCGAAGCTGAGACGGATCCGAATTCTTAGCCGCAATAATTACCTCTGTAGCCTCTTCACCGCATTTCTTCAAAATCTGATCCAGTCCCTGATTAATCAAGTAGTTGGTGTAAGAACGTTCCTCCGGCGCCTCCTTGCGATCTAAAATCGTCTGATACACACCTTCGAATACCTTTAATGGATTGCGTTCCACATATTCTTTCTTTACGATTTCATTGAAAAAGCAACTACGACTGCCGGTATGACATGCCACACCCACCTGAGAAACCTTAGCCAACAAAGTATCATAATCACAATCTGCAGTCAAACTTTTTACATACTGAATGTGACCGGAGGTCAAGCCCTTTGTCCAAAGTTCCTGGCGGCTACGACTGTAGTAAGTCATCTTTCCAATGGAAAGCGTGGTATCAAACGCCTCCTCATTCATATATGCAAGCATCAGCACTTCATCGGTCTGATAATCCTGCACGATAACCGGTACCATGCCATCACTGTTTTTCTTTAAATCTTCCCAACGCAACTTGGGTTCAAAATTATCCATATAAATGCCTTCGGCAGATAATTTTGTCTTCAAGTCCATCAAGTCAATTTCTTCAACATGGATATGATCGCTGGTAATTCCACGCACATTACTACGCTTCAAAACCTCAACCATGGTGTCAAAATCCGCATCTTCTTCCAATGTCACAACAGACTGTACGTCTGTAATCAAATCAATGGCATCCAAAGCATCCGGATTCAGCACAAAAATCTCATGGAAATAATCTCGTAAATATTTTTGTTGCTTAAATAAGAAATCCACATTGGAAACAGAAACATTGATTTTATCTTTTCCAAATCGAGCACTGGCTTCTTCTGCCAGTTCGATACAATTTGCCTTGCTTCCGTTTAAAATAACCTGCTTGCAGCCGGCATAGAACAACTTCTTTAAATCTTCGATACGGGCAATATTACCGCCACCGCAAATCGGAATATCTACGGTACGATTAATGTCTCGAAGTACATGTAAATTCTTTTCGTGTTCCTCATCCGTCTCAGATAAATCGAAAATCACGATTTTGTCAATTCCACTATCATTATAGAGTTTGGCCAATTCTCGATAATCGCCCTTTACGGAAAAATCTGTAGAAGAACGTACCGCCTGTCCATTTCGGATATACATGGTGGCCACTAAAATTTTATGATCCATTCTATAAACTACCTTTCGTTGACAAAATATCCGTGATACGTGCATCGTATCCTGTGGCTTCATCTAATGCCTTTCCAAAAGCCTTAAACAAAGCCTCTATCATATGGTGATTGTTCCCCGGAGTAATCACCTTTAAATGCAAATTCATGCCTGCAGTGTAGGAAATCGCATAAAAGAATTCCTTCACCATTTCTGTATCCATATCTCCTACTCGATCTGTGGTAAATTCCGCATCAAAGGAAAGATATGGTCTTCCGGATAAATCAATGGCACAAAGCACCAATACTTCATCCATAGGGAGCAAAAAAGAACCATAACGTTTTATTCCTTTTTTATCGCCAATGGCTTCGCGAATGGCATTTCCCAGTACAATTCCTGTATCTTCAATGGTGTGATGTGTATCCACCTGCAAATCTCCCTTTACAGCCACCTCCAAATCAAAAAATCCATGTTTGGCAAAGCCCTCCAACATGTGGTCAAAAAATCCCACACCGGTATTCACCTGGGATTTTCCTGTTCCGTCAATGGAAAGTGCTAAGGAAATATCTGTTTCTTTTGTTGTTCTTTTTAAGTCTGCCTTTCGTTCCAATGCCCCTTGCCTCCTAATCAATTATCCTTCAAATCTAACTTTAATCGAATTTGCATGTGCCGTCAACTGCTCGCATTCGGCGAACTGTTCGATGTCTTTGTGAATCTCTTCCAAGGCTTCTCGAGAGTAGGAAATGATGCTAGACTTCTTGATAAATGCATCGACCCCTAGGGCTGAGAAAAACTTCGCAGTTCCATTGGTAGGAAGCACGTGATTCGGGCCTGCAAAATAATCTCCCAAAGGTTCGGAAGAGTACTCTCCCAAGAAAATTGCCCCTGCATTTTTAATCTTTGTCATCACATCATATGGATTTTTTGTCAAGATTTCCAAATGTTCCGGTGCAATGATATTCGCCGTACGAATCACGGTATCCATATCCTCTGCCACCAAGATATATCCAAACTGATCCAAGGATTTCTGGATAATTTCTTTTCTGGACAATACCTGTACGAATCCATCCACTTCTTCGGATACTTTCTTTGCCAATTCCATGCTGTTTGTAACCAAAATGGCAGAAGCAAGTTCATCATGCTCTGCCTGAGAAAGTAAATCTGCAGCCACATATCTTGGATTTGCTGTCTCATCTGCAATTACAAGAACTTCACTTGGTCCGGCAATGGAATCAATGCCCACATAACCAAATACTGCTTTTTTTGCAAGCGCTACATAAATATTTCCCGGTCCCACAATTTTATCTACCTTTGGTACAGTCTCTGTACCGAAAGCCATCGCAGCCACTGCCTGGGCACCGCCTGCCTTGATTACAATATCTGCACCTGCTTCCTTCGCAGCAACCAAGGAAGAAGGATTGACCTTTCCATCCGGTCCCGGAGGTGTACACATTACAATATTCGGCACTCCTGCCACCTTTGCAGGAACAATATTCATAAGTACAGAAGAAGGATATACTGCCTTTCCCCCCGGCACATAAACACCTACGGTCTCAAGAGGAGTCACCTTCTGTCCAAGTAAAATACCATTTTCCTTTGTGGTAAACCAGCTTTGTTCTACCTGTTTTTCATGGTATTCCTTGATATTTACCAATGCTTTTCGCATCACTTCCAAAAGCTTTGGATCCACTTTTTCATAGGCTTCTGCGATTTCTTCTTCTGTTACAAACATGGAAGTCTCGTCTAATTTCACATGATCAAAGCGTTCTTCATAATCAAACAACGCCTTGTTTTTTTCCTTTTTTACACGAAATACGATTTCTGCTACCGCATCCTCATATTCTCCGTAATTATTCGGGCTTCTTTTTAATAAGTTATCCAAAATGTCATCTATGGCATTTTCCTTTAATTCTAAAATTCTCATGTCTTTACTGCTCCTGTACCACTTGTTTTAAATCGTTGATTAATTTTGCAATGCGTTCGTTTTCCATTCGCATACTTACCTGATTTACAATCATTCTTGCAGATAATGGGCAAACCTCTTCCAACACCTGTAGGCCGTTTTCCCGCAAGGTAGATCCGGTCTCTACAATATCTACAATCACTTCTGAAAGTCCCACAATCGGGGCAAGTTCGATAGAACCATTTAATTTAATAATTTCTACGGTCTGATGTTTTTTGTTGTAGAAATAGTCCTTTGCGATTTTAGGATATTTGGTTGCAACACGAATCATCTCATGATGCTTTAATAATTCCCCTGCACTCTCCGGTCCACACACACACATGCGACATTTTCCAAAATCCAAATCCAGAACTTCGTATACATTTCTGCCTTCTTCAATAATGGTATCTTTTCCAACAACGCCGATATCGGCAGCACCGTATTCTACATAGGTAGGAACATCCGGTCCCTTTGCCAGGAAGAACTTCAATTTTAATTCCTCGTTGGTAAAAATCAGCTTTCTGGTATCCTTATCCTTCATTTCCTCACAATGAATGCCCGTTTTTTCCAACAATTCTAAGGTTTTATTTGCAAGTCTACCCTTCGTCAACGCAAAGGTTAAATACTTTTCTTCACTCATGGTTTTCTCCTACAGTCTATATATTTGATCAAACTGGTTTCGCGCAATGTAATCTTCCAAGTCCTTTGCGTTGTATCGACCGCCATCACACAACTCTGCCAGAATTCCATTGTTTCTGTTTTCCTTTGCCAAAGTCACTGCCACATCGAACGTATCCTTTGTGTAAACAATCAACGCACGTTTCTTTTCTGCCTTAGGAAGTCTTCCCTGACGCATCAAAGCTGCCAATAATTGATCCACAACAAAAGCAAATCCAATGGCCGGTGCCTGCTTTCCAAAGTAATTCAACAACTGGTCATAACGACCGCCTTTTACCACCGGCTCTCCGGAGCCATAGGTGTATCCGTTAAAAATAATGCCTGTGTAATACTGGTAACTGCTGGTCATCCCTAGATCATAAGACACATAATCATTGACCCCGTAAAGTTTTAGCACTTCTTCCAGTTTTTCCAAATGTTCAATGGTCTTAATGATTCCCGGATAATTTTTTGCCAAATCCTTTACTTCCTTCATGTCTGCCACATTAGTATAGAATTTACCAATCAAGCCAAACAAAGCTTCCAAATCGGAAGATAATTGAGACTCGGAAACCAACTCCTGCATACCGAAAAAGTTTTTGTTCTCCAGCATACCACGAAGCTCCCATTCGGTATCTTCATCAAATCCGGCTTCTTCAAATAAACCACGCAAAAATCCTGCATGTCCGATTCCAATCTGAAATTCAGAAAGACCGGATTCTTTTAAGCATTCCACTGCCATGGCAATTAATTCTCCATCGGCTTCTAAGGAACTATCCCCAATCAACTCCGCACCAAGCTGTGTTGTTTCATGCAAACGGCCTCTGTAGGAGTGATTATTCTGGAATGTGTTTCCTTTGTAACACAATCGAAGCGGAACTGTTTCATCCATAAAATACTTTGCTGCAGCTCTTGCAACAGAAGGAGTAATATCCGGTCTTAAAACCAAGGTATTGCCTTCCCGATCAAAGAACTTATACAAATCCTTTCTGGAAATCGTTCCGACTTCTTTTCCAAAAATATCAAAAAACTCAATGGAAGGTGTTTGAATCTGATGATATCCAAAACTTTCCAACGTATGCATTAATTTCTCTTCTAATAGTATTTTGCCTTCTAATTCAGAGTTATAAATATCCCGCACCCCATCCGGTGTGTGCAATAATTTTGTTTTCTTCATATTTCCTCCGCACTTTAGTCTACTAATATGCTACCATGGTAGCAAATGAAACAAGCCTTGTCAACCTTCTCTTCCATTTAAATCCTTATTGAGCAAATCCAAATAGGGAACCATGATTCCACCCTTTCCTTGAAAGAAGTATTCTTCCTCCAATTCCTCATAGCGAAAACTTTTTCTACCACCCTGTTCCATACGTTCCCAAAATTCCATTAATTTTGCAAAACGTAAATAATAAAACTCTTCTCTACCGGTAAAATAAAGCAAAAAGAAACTGATTCCTTGCTGTGCCTCAAATTGCTTCATAAATTCCACCTGATGTGGATGAATGTTTTGTAGCGGAAACGTATCCGAATGGCATTCCTTGGCATCAAAGCATACCGGGAATCCCTGGACCACTCCGATATAGTCTACCGTACTTTTCTGTTCAAAATAAGCCAGCGTAATATGTCTGGTTTCTTTTTCTATCCGAATCGGGGTGATCGGAGTGGGAATTTTTTGAATCAAAGCCAACTGATTTTCCCCATATTTTTCATTGCTCAAATTAATCAATTCTTCAAGTGTGGAGCCACGAAGCCCCCTGGAATTCCATGTTCCCATTTATTTTAATTCCTTTAATATTTTTTCAAAAACCACAGGATAAGGTGCTTCCACTTTTTTTCCATCCGGGAAAACCACCTCTCTGGCATGCAGCAACTGGTGTTTTAACCCATAGGTGCCTTTATAATAAGCATTGACCTTTGCATCTCCATACTTCGGGTCTCCTAAAATCGGATGTCCTAAATAAGATAACACGCTACGAATCTGATGGGTTTTTCCGGTAATTAAATGAATTTTCAAAAAGCTTACATCTGAAAATTCCTGCAGAACCTGAATTCCCGTTACCACCTGTTCCCCGTCTTCCAATGGGGTTTCGGAAATCTCAACAGTATTATTTCCCTCATGCTTTTTTAAATAGAAGGTGACCCTTCCATCCTGCAATCCGGTTCCCTTTACCAGACAATGATAATACTTTTCCATTTTTCTGTCTCGTAAAGCTTCTCCCATTTCTTGTAAGCCTTTTAAACTTTTTCCGCCAATGAGAATCCCGGAGGTATTTCGATCCAACCGATTGCATACCGATGGATGAAAGGTCTTATAACTTTCCTCCGTCACTTCCCCCTTTGCAATTAAATAGGATAAAATCACTTCATTTGCAGAAAAATCCGAACTTTCTGCTTTCTGAGAAAGCATACCCGCAGGCTTGTTTATCATAATAACATCCGCATCTTCATACAGAATTTCCGGGTTCGCCTTTGGCAACTTCGGCAATCCCTCGCCGGAAGAAAATTTTAAAAAGGTTTCCTCTGCAAAAAAGATTTGTACCACATCCCCTTTTTGCAAAAGCTCTTTTCCTTCTGCCTTGGATTTATTTAATGTAATATTCTTTTTTCGAAGCATACGATACAAGAAACCACTCCCCGCATTGGGCAGCAGTTTCTTTAAATACTTATCAAATCTTTGATTGGCTTCATTATCTTTTATGACGAACTCTCTCATTTTTACCTCTCATCGTTCCTTGTTTCTTACGATCCGCTTGTGGTCCCTTTCCCTGTGCCTGTTTCTTGCCGGCCGTTTGTGGACCTTTTCCCTTGCCCGCTTTCTTTCCGGAGCTTTGCTGTCCTTTTACGGATTTTCCATGAAGCATTTCCTTTCGCGGTGGAATCAGGCAATGTCGATCCGTACCAATGAGGTCCTTACGCCCTGCCAAAAGAAGTGCTTCTTTTACCAAGTCATATTTTTCCACATTCCGATATTGAATCAACGCTCTTTGCATCGCCTTTTCATGTGGATTCTTTGGCACGTAGACTTTTTCCATAGTACGCGGGTCAATTTCCGTATACCACATCGTGGTAGAAAGGGTGGACGGAGTCGGATAAAAATCCTGCACCTGTTCCGGCATATACCCAAGATCACGAATATACTCTGCCAATTCAATGGCATCCTCCAGGGTGGATCCCGGATGAGAAGACATCAAATAAGGCACCATATATTGCTTCAATCCCAAACGCTCATTAATCTTTTTAAAGCGTCTTTGAAACTCCTCGTAGACGGAATTTTCCGGTTTTCCCAAATAATGCAAAACGGTATCGGAAACATGCTCCGGAGCCACACGCAGCTGTCCGCTAACGTGATACTTGCATAGTTCTTCTAAGAATTCCGGATTCTTATCTGCCACCACATAATCAAAACGAATTCCGGAACGGATAAAGACCTTTTTTACCCCCGGAATTTTCCGCATTTTACGCAGCAAAGAAATATAATCCTTGTGATCCACTTCCAAATTTTTACACGGATTGGGGAATAAACACTCTTTGGTTGGACAGACTCCCTTCGTCAACTGTTTTTTACAGGAAGGAATACGGAAATTCGCTGTAGGACCTCCCACATCGTGGATATATCCCTTAAAATCCGGATCCTTTGTCATTTCTCCCGCTTCCTGCAAAATGGAGTCATGACTGCGGGTCTGCAAAATACGACCTTGATGGAAGGTCAACGCACAGAAGTTGCAGCCACCAAAACATCCACGGTTGCTGGTAATGGAAAATTTAATTTCAGAGATAGCCGGTACACCGCCATCCTTTTCATAAATCGGATGGTACGTACGCATGTAAGGCAAAGCATATACATCATCCATTTCCAATTGTGTCAAAGGCTTGGCCGCAGGATTTTGCACCACATATAATTTTCCATCATAGGTTTCAAATAAGCGTTTTCCCACATAAGGGTCTGTATTTACATATTGCATATAAAAACTTTTCGCATATTCTGTTTTATCTGCCTTGATTTGTTCAAAGGAAGGCAATTCTTTTCCATCGTAAATCAAATCCCGGTCCCTGGTTTTAAACACAGTTCCATCAATAAAGGTAATATCCTTTACCTCAATCCCACTGTTTAAGGCATCTGCAATTTCGACAACACTACGTTCTCCCATGCCATACATCAAAAGGTCTGCACCGGAATCCAATAAAATGGAACGTCGCACCTTATTGGACCAATAATCGTAATGTCCCATTCTGCGAAGACTTGCTTCAATTCCACCAATTAAAATAGGGGTCTTTTTATAGGTCTGTCGTATCAAATTGGAATACACTATGGTGGCATAATCCGGTCTCTTTCCAATCACACCTCCCGGTGTATAAGCATCCTGCATACGACGTTTTTTGGATACAGTATAGTGATTCACCATGGAATCCATATTTCCGGCAGACACCAAAAAACCCAATCTTGGTTCCCCTAAAATCTGCACACTTTTGGGATCTCGAAAATCCGGCTGTGCAATAATTCCCACAGAATATCCATGTGCTTCCAACACACGGGTAATTATGGCATGGCCAAAGGAAGGATGATCAATGTACGCATCCCCGGATACATAGACAAAATCCAATTGTGAAATGCCTCTCTCCTCCATATCCTGTTTTGAAATGGGCAAAAACTTTCCTTCCATGCTATTCCTCTTCTTTCATTCCTACAAAGGCAAATAATGCTGTTTTTTCTTGGACGGTTAAATCCCGATATTCTCCCGGTGCCAAAGTTGTATCCAATTGTAAGGTCGCCATCGATAAGCGTTTCAAATAAAGGACTTCCTTGGAAACCGCTTCAAACATGCGTTTCACTTCATGAAAACGACCTTCTGTAATGGTAACTTCAATTTCCGATTCCTCCCCTTGCTGCAAAATCAAAAGCTCTGCAGGCATGGTGGGCTTTTCGTCTCCAATATCCAAGCCCTCGGCAAATTTTTTGCAATCCTCTTCCGTAACAAACCCGCGAATTTTTGCGTAATAAGTCTTCGGTACCTTTTTCTTGGGAGAAAGCAGGCGATGGGCCAGTTCTCCATCATTGGTTAGTAGCAGCAATCCTTCGGTATCCAAATCCAGTCTTCCCACCGGAAACAAATCATCTCTGGCAGAGTCCACGTAGGATACCACCGTTTTATGCAAGCCATCCTCTGTGGCAGATACACATCCTGCCGGCTTATGAAACAAAATATATTCTTTTTCTACATAAGCGATTTTTTCACCCCGAAGCGACACTTCATCCTCATCAGACACTTTGCACTCCGGTTTTTTCATAACTTCTCCATTGACCATGACATGGCCTTTTCGAATTTCATTTTTCACCTCTGCTCTGGATAATTTCACCATTTCAGACAGGTATTTATCTAAACGTATTTTTTTCATTCTAAACCTTTCGTTGCTTCATGCGCATCCTTAGCAAGCTGTTTTCCTATAAAAAAGAAATTTCATATACGAAAAAAACAGCATAAACGAAACTGTTCATGCTGCTCTTTGGAATTTCTTTAATTAAATAAATCTGTAGCGATTTCAATCTTTGGAAGTTCTTCTGTCTGCTGTTTCTTTGGCTCTTCTGCCGGAGTCTCCGGTGCAGCAGCCGGTTCTTCTTCACTTGGATTTAATTCATTACGGTTGGCAACAACAATATCCAAATACTGCTGTAAAGAGCCAAGCAATGCTTCGTTTCTCGCTTTGGAAGTATCAATGGCATGAGTCAAAGTCTCTTCCATATTGCCAAGTAATTCATCGGTGTAGGAAATTGCTCCTTCCCGAATGTTGTTGGCATCATTGGTCGCATTATCCAAAATCTCCTGTGCCTGCTTCGTAGCAATCATAACAACTTCATTTGCCTGGGCATATGCCTGTTGCATAATCTGATGCTCACTTACAAGTTCATTGGTCTGAATCTGCGCCTGTGCAATAATGGAATCAGCCTGTCTTCTGGCATCCTCCAAAATCTGATCTCTGTTTCGAATAATATTCTGATACTGGCGAATCTCTCCCGGAGTCTTCTGCTGTAACTCATTCAAAAGTTCGTCTAATTCATCGCGATCCACGATGATTTTTGAATCACTAAACATCTGCGGCTTACAACTATCGATGTAAGCAATGATTTCGTCAATGGTGTACTCAATTCCGCTTTTTGTCATTTCATTCATAAGAATATTCTCCTTATTTTTTATTCCGTCACAATTCCATATTTTTCGTAAATTCGCTGAATCAAACATTGTGGAACAAACTGGGAAATGTCCCCTCCATAGGAGGCAAATTCCTTTACTACGGTAGAACTCAAATATGAATAATTCAAGTTTGTGGTCAAAAAGATTGTCTCCACATTGGGATTTACCTTTTGATTTGTCTGAGCAATCTGTAATTCATATTCAAAATCGGAAATTGCTCGAAGGCCACGAATTACAATGGTAGCTTCTATGGTTTCCATAAAATCCACCAGCAATCCATCAAAAGAAACAACCTTTATATTGGGAATATCTGCTGTCATCTCCTTAATCATGTTAACACGTTCAGAAACAGAAAACAACGGATTTTTCGCACTGTTGTTCAGTACTCCCACATATAATTCATCTACAATTTTTGCAGAACGTTCAATAATATCTATATGCCCGTTAGTCAATGGATCAAAACTACCGGGATAAATTGCACGTTTCATATTTCTTACCTTAAGCTTTCTTCAAAAATACATGTTGATTTGTTTTGTATTTCTTCTCTTTTATTATCTCAAATCCTAGATTTTTTGCAAAGGAAAATTCCTTATCCAAACTTTCTTCTACAATGATAACCGTATCCGGTTTTAAAACAGAAGAGTTTGCCAAAAGTGCCAATACACTTTCCAAATATTCCGAGCCATAAGGTGGATCCATGAAAATATAGTCAAAGGTATATTTTCCTTCCAACATACGAAGACCGGAAAGCACATCTGTCTGCAACAGTTTACTTTCTTTTTGGAACTTGGTAAAGGCAATATTGTCTTCAATACATGCTGCCTGTTTTTTCCCGTTTTCTACAAAAACACTATAAGCAGCGCCTCGACTCAGCGCTTCCAAACCAATCTGGCCGCTTCCTGCAAACAAATCCAAAAAATAGCAACCCGGAATATCCGCCTGAATCATATTAAACAAAGTTTCTTTTATTCGATCTGTGGTAGGACGTGTTTCCACTCCCGGAACGGTTTTCAGCGGTAAACTTCTTCTACTTCCTGCAATAATTCTCATTATTTCTGTTCCTTTAAAACATCTTTGTTTTTTACCATATAATCAATCAATGAAATGATTGTTAAGGCAGTTGCAACTACGATCAATACATTTCCTAAAATGGTGAATCCTGCGTATGGCAAATCCAGAATCAACACAATAATCATCAACATCTGGAAGGTAGTTTTAAACTTACCCCAGTAACTAGCAGCAATCACAACGCCGTTGTCTGATGCCACCAAACGGAATCCACTGATAATAAATTCTCTGGCAATAATAATGATGACAATCCATGCCGGTAATTTTCCAAGTGGAATCAAACAAATCATTGCAGAGCAAACCAATAATTTATCTGCCAAAGGATCCATAAACTTTCCAAAATTAGTTACCAGATTATACTTTCTGGCAATCTTTCCATCTAACAAATCTGTTAAACTTGCCACGATAAAAATAGCTACCGCAATGTAATTGCGATAAGAAGGCAAGCTATCCACCAACATAAAAAATACAAAGAAGGGGATTAAAATCACGCGAAACATCGTTAATTTGTTTGGTAAATTCATAACAATTCTCCTATTAAGTCATATTCGTGAGCCGCTGTAATTTTTACTCTCACAAAATTTCCTGTCATTAAGGTTTCTCCGGTTTGTACAAACACATATCCATCAATGTCCGGGGCATCTCGATAGGTTCTTCCAATGTAAACATTTTCATCTGCCACCTTTCCTTCGATGAACACCAATTGTTCGCTGCCAACCATACTTTCGTTTAAGTCAAAAATCACTTCCTGCTCTAATTCCATAATGTCATCTTTCCAGGTAAGTTTTGTCTCCTCGTCCACCTGATCCGGCAAGGTGTACGCTACGGTATCTTCCTCCGGAGAATATGGAAATGCACCCAAACGGTCAAATTCCATATCGTTAATGAACTGCATCACTTCTTCATGCTGTTCCTCTGTTTCCCCCGGAAATCCGGTAATCAATGTGGTACGAAGTGCAATATCCGGAATTTCTTCACGCAAATGAGCAATCCTTTGTACCAATTCCTCTTTTGTGGTTTTTCTGGCCATGCGCTTCAACACCTCATTGTTGCAATGCTGGATTGGCATGTCCAGATAATGACAGACTTTTTTATTGCGTTTTATGGATTGAATCAATTCCTCATAAATTTCTTCCGGATAGCAATACAAAATACGAATCCATTGCAATCCGGGGATTTCGTTTAACGCATCCAACAATTTATGCAAGGACTTTTCTCCATATAAATCCACACCGTAAAGGGTGGTTTCCTGTGCCACCAAAATCAATTCCTTGGCGCCTTCCTCTACGAGGTTCTTTGCTTCCTGAAGCAAAGTCTCCATTGGCACGCTTCGATATCCGCCGCGTAAAGAAGGGATAATACAATAGGTACAATGTTTATTGCACCCTTCTGCAATTTTCAAATATGCATAATGTCCACCGGTGGTAACCATACGTTTCTCCGGATTGTGTGGAAGTCCCTTTAATTCCTTGTATTCGGAAACAAATTTTCCTTCTAACACACGGTCCAAAGCATTTCCAATTTCATCGTAGGAATTGGTTCCTAAAATCAAATCCACTTCCGGGATTTCTTTTTTGATTTCGTCTTTGTAACGTTCCGCCAAGCATCCGGTTACTGCCAAGACTTTCAAATGGCCTGTTGTTTTGTATTCTGCCATTTCCAAAATGGTTTGAATACTTTCTTCCTTTGCATCTCCAATGAAGCAGCAGGAATTTACAACAATGATATCTGCTTCTTGTTCATCATCTACGATGGTAATTCCTTTTTGCGACAGAATTCCCAGCATATTTTCTGCATCCACCAGGTTCTTATCACAGCCCAAGGAAATAAATAATAACTTCATAGAATTCCTCAACACTAATTTCCTTTTAAAATGTGAAAGGTGTCCCAAACAAAATGGGACACCTAAATGTCTTATTCTTCGTCAGGCATAATATGAATCTGTCTGGTATATAATTCTTCTACAGCTGTAGAAAGAGGCTTTTTCACATCTGCTTTTGCTACAAGTGGTTCATCACCTGCAATAATCTGTCTTGCTCTCTTAGCAGTAGCAATTACGATAGAATAACGGCTGTTTACTACCGGTTCTTCTCCGATTTCCACATTATCATTTACTACTTTCATTAATTCAACATAGGATGGATGTATCATCTTTATTCTCCTTTCGCAAAGGTCTGCACCTTTGACTGTATCTCTTTGATTAAAGTTTCATTTCTATTTGTATGATGTTTTTCCGCCTGTATAATACGATGCACATCTTCTACACATTGCTCTAATTTGTCGTTAATGACAAAATAATCATATTTTTCGATGCCGAGAGATTCCTCTGCGGCTCTCGCCAAACGCTTTTCAATGGTGGCCATATCTTCGGTACCACGTCCCACCAAACGATTTTTTAACTCTTCTGCCGATGGGGGTGAAATAAATAGCAACACCGTTTCCGGCATTTTTTCTTTGACCTTTAAAGCACCCTGAATTTCAATTTCCAGGATAACATCTTTTCCGGCTTCTAATTGCTCTTCCACATATTGCTTGGGTGTCCCGTAATAATTGCCTACGTAGCAAGCATGCTCCAACAAAGCATCTTCCGCAATCATTTGCTCAAATTCTTCCTTGGTACGGAAAAAATATTCTCTACCATCTTCTTCTCCGGGTCTTGGATTTCTGGTGGTAGCTGAAATGGAAAGTGCATAATTCTCCGGGTATTTGCTAAGCAATCCCTTCATTGTGGAGCCTTTTCCGGAACCTGCAAATCCGGATACTACTGTTAAAATTCCTTTTTTTGACATCTTTTCTATTCCTTCTTTTGAAACCTACCGGATAATGTGTCCGGTTGTAATGCCGATATAATAATTCGCTCCTCCGTAGTAACAATGACGCTTTTGGTTTTCTTTCCTTGTGTTGCATCAATAAGCTGTCCATTTTCCTTTGCGTTTTGCACTAATCTTTTTGCCGGTGCCGAATCCGGGGAAATAATTGCAAGGACAAAATCTGTATTTACCAAATTTCCATATCCGATATTCATCAAATTTCCCATAGGCACACCTACTCAATATTCTGAATTTGTTCCCGCACCTTTTCAATGTCGGTTTTCAAACTGATTCCAATGTCCGAAATGGCCAAATCATTGGCTTTGGACAGTATGGTATTTGCTTCGCGATTCATTTCCTGTGCAATGAAATCCAATTTTCTTCCAATGCTGTCCCCTTTATTTAATTCCTGCTTCACCGTCTCGATATGGCTGCGCAAACGGACCGTTTCTTCATCCACACAGATTTTATCTGCAAAAATCGTAACTTCCGCTGCAAGTCTGCCTTCATCCATCTGACGATCTGCAAGCAATTCTTCCACTTTGCTCTGCAATTTGTTACGATATTCCTTCAAAATATCCGGATATCTGGTCTCGATTGCATCCACATAAGTCAACATGACATCCAATTTTTCAATCAAATCAGCCTTCAAATTCTGACCTTCCTTTTCTCTGGATGCCACAAATTGTTCGCAACACATGCGAAGTGTTTTCTCCAATAAGGACCACAATTCATCCTCATTCATTTCCTGTTCTTCCATCACGAATACGTCCGGATAACGGGAAAGTGTGCTGACACGAATATCATTTTCCAATCCGAAGCTGTCAGCCATGGCCTGTAAGTGTTTTAAATACTCTTCTGCAAGAGACGCATTGTATTTCAAAGAAACATTGCTATCTCTGTAATCCTCGAAAGTTATAAACACATCAACCTTTCCTCTGGATACATACTCTTTTAAAACATTACGAATGGCACTTTCAAAAAAACTGAGTTTCTTCGGCATCTTGATATTGACATCCAAATACCGATGATTCACTGCTTTCATTTCTACGGTGAATTTTTTTTGGTCTTCCAGAAGTTCCTGACGACCAAAGCCAGTCATACTCTTCATTTTTTTCCTCCAGTGTCTGCATCCCTTTTCTAAAATATACCTGTATGCATAGACTGATTTATTATAATAGAATTTCACAAAAAAAGCAACCTCCCGGCTGCCTTCCCACATTTGCTCTTGACCGAACGCTTGTTCGATTATATAATATACCCATGGAGGTGCTCACTATGAACGGTCGTATACATGTTCAAAAATCATTGGATGTGATTTGTCAGCATAAAAAAGATGGCAATATCATCCCTATAAAAATACGGTTACAAGATGAAGATGGCGAATATCAAAGTTATCATATCAAATCCTACCGTTGTCATACCCTGACCAACACCCCGGATTCCAGACGTACTACCATCCTTTGCTTCGATTGCAAAATCATTGCCTTTGGACATGAGCAAATCATTGGCATCGGATACAATTATGGCACCGGCCTTTGGCAGCTTTTAGGCGCAGATATGTAATCACATACCAAAGTTTTCATCACGCAAAGCTGATAAACGCATTTACCAGTAGCGATATGAGGATCAACCAAAAAGGGAAAAACATCAAAAACATACTATGCAAGCAGCTCCCCGGTGTTTTCTCCGGTGGTTTGTTTCCTCCTTTTTTTGGCTCTGACTCATTCATCATAAATTCCGTAAACAAAAAATCTTCTGCGTCAAACTTTCCATTGTTATTCCAATCAAACATCTTAGCTTATCATCTCCAATATGCAAAACAACGGGTAACTCATAAGATTGCTCTCATACTAGTTCTATTTTACCATTTTCTATCAATTCTGAATGTAAATTTTCTATGTACAAATATTTGATGCTTCTCAAAAACAAAAAGCGGAAAAATATGCTATAATGTTAAACACTCTTGTACAATTGAAACAAAGGAGATTCCTATGGCATTTGATGGAATTGTTGTTGCCGGTCTAGTCAAAGAATTACAAACCGAACTTACCGGTGCAAAAATAAATAAAATCGCGCAGCCGGAGAAGGATGCCTTGCTTTTTACCTGCAAAGGCACCAATGGACAGACACGTTTATTTGTATCTGCCAGTGCCTCTCTCCCGCTTTGTTACTTAACAAAAGAAAATAAACCAAGCCCTCTTACTGCTCCGAATTTTTGTATGTTGCTTCGTAAGCATATTGCAAACGGACGCATCATCGAAGTGCAGCAACCGGGATTGGAACGTATCATTCAATTTAAAATCCAGCATCTAAACGACTTAGGGGATGTTTGCTACAAATATTTAATTGTGGAGCTTATGGGAAAACACAGCAATATTATTTTCTGTGATGAGAACTTCCTAATCTTAGATAGCATCAAACACATTTCCGCGCAAATCAGTTCTGTGCGAGAGGTGCTTCCGGGAAAAGATTACTTCATTCCCAACACCACCGGAAAAACAGACCCTTTGGCGCTGGCACCACAGGAAATTTTTCAAATCATCAAAGACAAACCTACCACCTGTGGCAAAGCATTGTATGGCAGTTTTGTGGGCATCAGTCCCCTCATGGCCAATGAATGCTGTTATCGCTGTGGCATGGATGCAGATGCTCCCATCCAGAGCTATGATGAAGATACCTTGTTGCATTTAGCTACGCAATTTTCCTTCTTCTTAGAGGATGTGAAAAACGGAGATTTCCAGCCGGTTCTTTATTACAAGCAAACCGAGCCCATGGAATTTGCTGCTTTTCCATTACAGCAATTTGCCGACTACGAAGCACGAGAAGCCGCCTCTATTTCTGAAATTTTGCAGACCTACTATGCAGAAAAAGAAGCCTTCTCCAGAATTCGCCAGAAATCCACGGATTTACGTCGCGTCATTCATACCGCTTTGGAGCGTACCAATCGAAAGTTGGATTTACAAAGAAAGCAGCTGAAGGATACCGAAAAACGTGAAAAATACAAACTCTACGGAGAGTTGCTAAATACCTATGGATATCAGTGTCCGGAAGGGGCAAAATCCTACGAAGTATTAAATTACTACAACAATGAAATGGTAAAAATTCCTTTGGATGATACCCTTTCTCCCATTGATAACGCCAAGAAATATTTCCAGCGTTACAACAAATTAAAACGCACCTATGAAGCCCTCACGGTTCAAATTGCAGAAAGCGAAGCCGAACAGCAACACTTGGAGTCTATTTCTGCTTCCATGGATATTGCAGAAAACGAAAGTGATTTAGTCCCCATTCGTCGAGAGCTGGTGGAAAGCGGTTATATCAAGAAAAAAAGTTTTGAAAAGAAAACCGCGCTCAAAAGCAAGCCCTTACACTTTGTAACATCCGAAGGCTTTCATATTTATGTTGGAAAAAACAATTACCAAAACGATGAACTCACCTTCAAAGTAGCAAACGGTGGGGATTGGTGGTTCCACGCCAAAAAAATTCCGGGTTCTCATGTCATTCTTCGTACCGAAGGAAAAGAAATTCCGGATCAAGTCTTTGAAAAAGCAGCCGCTTTGGCCGCTTATTATTCCAAGGGCGGTGACAACGACAAGATTGAAATTGATTACTTAGAACGCAAAAACGTGAAAAAGCCAAGCGGTGCAGCTCCGGGATTCGTGGTATATTACACCAACTTCTCCATGAGTATCTCCCCCAGTTTAGAAGGCGTCACACAAGTGAAAGAATAAAAAAGGAATGTCGCAATGCGACATTCCTTTTTTATTCCCATCAAATATTCATGAATTCCATTTGGCGCTTCATCTCCGCATGAAGTTTATAACGCAATAAACTATATTTTGCATTCTGCAATTCCGGATCTTCTTCCAAAATTCTTTGGCACTCCTTATAGGCCACCTGCAACATATCCGCATCTTGATAGACATCTGCCAGGGCAAAGCCCAAAGCTCCACTTTGTCGAATTCCCAAGAAATCTCCCGGGCCTCTTAGTTTTAAATCTTCCGACGCAATGTAGAATCCATCATTGGATTTATTTAAAATTTCCAAACGTTTATTTTTTTCATCCGCTTCTTTTCCATTCATAAAAATACAATAGGATTGCGCATCTCCACGCCCTACGCGTCCACGCAGCTGATGCAACTGCGCCAAACCGAAGCGCTCTGCATTTTCCACCATCATCACCGTAGCATTGGGAACATTTACGCCTACCTCTACTACTGTGGTAGAAATCAAAATTTGTATTTCATTGGCAGCAAAGGCATCCATCACCGCTTGCTTCTCTGCGCCCTTCATCTTTCCATGCAAAATTCCCATTTTTATGGAATCCGGGAAATAAGGTCTGATTTTTTCACAATAATCCGTTACATTTTCTCCATCTATGGCTTCGCTTTCCTCCACAAAAGGGCAAATAATATATACTTGATGTCCCGCTTGAATTTCCTTTTGCATAAATTGATAGGCGGTCTTGCGATACGAAGTACCCACCACACAGTTTTTTATCGGCAAACGTTTGGCCGGAACTTCATCAATCACAGAAATATCCAAATCTCCATATAAAATAATCGCAAGCGTCCGCGGAATCGGTGTCGCACTCATAACCAAAATATGAGGATCCTGTCCCTTTTGTGAGAAAACCTCCCTTTGTTTCACGCCAAATCGATGCTGTTCATCCGTTACCACCAAGGCCAATTTACAAAAATCTGCCTTTTCCTGAATCAAAGCATGGGTTCCTACAATCAACGCATCTTCTCTGGTTTTCATGATTTCCAAGGCTTCTCTCCGCTCTTTTGCCTTCATGGAGCCGGTCAAAAGTACCACCGGGAAGGGCAGCTGAAACACCTCTTTCCACTGGCAAAAAGTCTTGTAATGCTGCTCGGCCAAGACTTCCGTTGGTGCCATAATGGCAGACTGATACCCATTATGTGCTGCATAAATCATGAACAAAAAGGCCAGAATGGTTTTTCCACTACCAACATCTCCTTGAATCAAACGTTGCATTCTACTATCCCCCTCCATATCGGATAGCACTTCCTCCACTACCTTCTTTTGGCTGTTGGTAAGTGTAAAAGGCAATTTCTCCATATGGGAATATACAAAATCACGGTCTCGGAAGGTAAATCCATTTTCCTTTTTTTCACCCTTTTCTTTTAAAAACTGCATCGAAAGTAAAAACAAAAAGAATTCATCAAACACCAGTCGTTTTCTGGCATCCACCAGGTCCTCTTCCAATTCCGGAAAATGAATATCATGCAAGGCATTCCGATAATTCATGAGTTGCAAACGTTTTTTTTGCTCCGCATCCAAATAATCCGCGAAGGGGCAATCCGGATCCCGAAAAATTTTCTCCAAGTCTTTTCGAAGTTGTCGATTGGTCAGCCCTTTGGTCAGTCCATACACCGGAAGCAATCGATTTTCTTCCGCTTGATACGCTTCCTTTTCATAGATGGCCGGCTGCTCCATTTTCCATTTGTTCTTTTCTTTTTTGATTTTTCCATAAAACACATAAGAAAAGCCGGATTTTAACATTTTCCCAATGTATGCCACGCGGAACCAAACCAATTCCACCGGAACTTCTCCATCAAACCCATCCACCACCGTCACAGACATTCTTGCACCTTTTCGCGTAAATGGGGCCTTTTTTATACGTAAAAAGAGAGCCACAGTCTCTCCCTCTTTTGCTTCCGCCAAAGAAGATACCCGTGGCATTCTCTGATAATCTCTCGGAAAATGAAGGAGTATATCACGAACCGTGTATACTCCTATCTTTTCGTAGTTCTCTGCAGTTTTATTTCCAATTCCTTTGATCTCCGTAACGGAAGATGAAAAGTCCATAAAAACTCCTATTCTACAGAAATAATATAATAGTAAATTGGCTGACCGCCTTCATTTACTTCCACATCCACATCCGGATGATTTTCTCTAATCTTTTCAGCAAGGCTTGCTGCATCTTCTTCCTTCATGTCAGCGCCATAGTATACACTGACAACGCCAGATTCTTCGTCTACCATTTCATCCACCATTTCCAGTGTGGTAGCTACTAAATCTTTTCCGACAGAAAGAATGGTCTTGTCTCCAATACCCATGTAATCATCCTGCTTAATCACCTTACCGTCAAGTTCTGTATCACGAACAGCATAGGTCACCTGGCCGGTCTTCACATTTTCTAATTCTTCTGTCATACGCTGTGCATTTTCTTCGTTTGACATTTCCGGAATGTAATTAATCAAGGCTGTAATTCCCTGTGGAATTGTTTTGGTAGGAATCACAATCAACTTCTTGTCTTCTACCAAATCCACTGCCTGGTTTGCAGCCAAAATGATATTTTTATTGTTTGGCAAAACAAAGATGGTCTTTGCATTTACCTTATCTACTGCATTCAAAATATCCTCAGTACTTGGGTTCATGGTCTGACCACCTTCGATGATATAGTCCACGCCAAGTTCTTTTAAGATACTATTGATACCATCACCGATAGAAACAGAAATAAATCCTACCTCTTTTGCTTCTGCAGGTGCTGCCTCTGCTTCTGCAGCGGCTTTCTTTTCTGCTTCTTTAAACAAGCGTTCCTGATGTTCTTCTCTCATGTTGTCGATTTTAATGCGACTAAGAGAACCATAGGTCAACGCTCTGGTAATTGCCTGTCCCGGATCGTTGGTATGTACATGTGTCTTTACAATGTCATCATCCGCAACTACTACAATAGAATCACCAATAGATTCCAAATATGCTTTGTAGTCAACAATTGTCTTATCAGACAATGGCTGGTTCAATACAATAATAAACTCGGTACAATATCCAAACTTGATTTCTTCTGTTTCCGGAGAAATCTTTGCAGTCTCCCCAGATGCCTTTGCACCGGCATTCTCAATGGTGTAATCAATCTCTTTTCCGATTAATGCATCATAGCCACCCTTTAATACCTGTACAAGACCCTGTCCACCGGAATCCACAACACCTGCCTGTTTTAATACAGGAAGCATATCCGGAGTCTTACTCAAAACATGTTCTGCTTCTTTGATAACTTCTTCTACGAAAACAACAATATCTTCTGTAGTTTCGCTCAGTTCTACCGCTTTGTCTGCAGCACCCTTCGCTACCGTAAGAATCGTACCTTCCTTTGGCTTCATAACTGCTTTGTAAGCAGTCTCCACAGCCTTTTGACAAGCCTCTGCCAAAACATAAACATCAATTTCATCCTGTTCTTTGATGGTTCTGGTAAAACCTCTCAAAAGCTGAGACAAAATAACACCGGAGTTTCCTCTTGCTCCACGAAGAGAGCCGGAAGAAATAGCCTTTGCAAGAGCTTTCATATCCGGATTTTCAAGTGCAGATACTTCTTTTGCAGCCGACATAATTGTCATGGTCATGTTGGTACCTGTATCACCATCCGGAACCGGAAATACGTTTAATTCATTAATCCATTCCTTGCCAGCTTCCAAGTTCTTTGCTCCGGCAAGAAACATTTTCGCCATTAAACTGGCATCAATCTTTGTGATTTCCAAAATTTCATCCTCCTCTTAGTCAATCACTCTGACGCCTTCCACGCAGACATTGATCTTGTCAATTTCCAATCCGGTGAAAGCTTCTACTTTATATTTTACTGTACTAACAAGATTTTCCATTATAGTCAGAATGTTCACATCATAAGCCACAATGACATGAAAATCAATACTGATTTTTCCATCCTCTCCGGTTTGAACCTGAATACCATGAGAAAGATAATCTTTCTTTAATAAACGAACCAAACCATCCTTCATATTTACAGCTGCCATTCCGACAATACCAAAACACTCTACAGCAACTGATCCAGCATATGTAGCAATCACATCCGGATCAATCATAATTTTTCCATATTGGGTTTCCATAAGTCCCTTCATACTCTAACCTCCAATTATTGTGGTTTAAAACCACATAGTTACGCTAGTATGAAAGTATTATACTATTTTTACTTTTAAAAGAAAACAGAAATTTTTCTCACATAAAATTTCTATTAAAATTTTTCTTGCATTATACCTATATTTCTGATAGTATATCTATGTTGTGAGTCTGTAGATACAGACTTAGTTTTTTCTAAGGAGGTGCTAGGATATGGCAGTATGTGCAGTTTGCGGAAAAGGCGCTCATTTTGGAAATAACGTGAGCCATTCTCATAGAAGATCAAATCGTATGTGGAAGTCAAACATCAAATCAGTAAAATGTAAGGTAAATGGTACTCCAAAGAAGCTTTATGTTTGTACAACATGTTTGAAGTCTGGCAAGGTTGAGAGAGTCTAAGAGAACAGAAAATACTTTAATTTGTTTGATCAAAGAAATTAAAGAAAGCCGTCACGATTGTGACGGCTTTTTTCGTAGGCAAGTTTGAATCGTATGTTGTAAAAATGTGAAAACTTTGTAGCTTATTTATATGGAATTGTGAAACTATTATGCCACATTCTGTGGCATATATAATTTGCAAGAAAACCCCAAGGGCAAACTAGTTTGTCCTTGGGGTTCTTTTGCAAATTGCTTATGCGGCTATCGCCGCATAGCAGTTTCACAATTCCCTTATACACTTTTTCGCAATTTTCACATCAAACCATTTCAAAAAATCCCAATTCTAAAGCTTCCCCCGGCGGAAGAAACCCTATGTTTCACACTCCAGGCTATTCTCCCATGTTTTCGTCATATTCTTCTATAATTTCTTCCGCTGCATCGTCGTTGCCGCTGAAGAAGCTGGTAACCTTATTCATGACATCCGGCACCATATTAATAATTTTATTGATACTGTCAGTATCACGAATATTTACCACCTTTGTGGTTCCATTGGAAATAATCAAAAGCGCAGTCGGTTCAATCTTACCACCGATACCACCTCCGCCATTGTTTTTCTTATCCTGCGCAAACACGCCGGCACCTACGCCAAAAGACACATCTGCAAGTGGGATAATGATGGTATCATCTACCTTCATCGGTTCTCCAACGACTGTTTTTGTGGATAAAAATCCATCCATTCCTTTAAATAAGGATCCTACTGTATCCTGAAATTGATTGTCTGCCATACTATTCTCCCTTCCAATGTTTCCATAATCTACGAATATTTTTATCACGCAAGACACGAATGCCTGCTAATAAAAGAAAAATCAGTTGTATCTGTCCCACCAGATAAGCATCTCCGGTAATTGCATTTTCCCTCTTTTCAAAATCCGGTATCACTTGCACGTCTTTGCGATAAACAAAGGGGAACAAACTTAACACTCCGGTTATATAACCGGTATTTCCGGGATCTTCTAGAGAAAACGTCACCTTTGCTCTACCTCTTCTTGGCATATAATGTTTTAACAAACCAAGCATTTCTTGAACCCCGTGCTTTACTGCAGCCTGATTTCTCTCATCCGTAAGTTCTCTTTTTATTCTATGAAATTTTCTTTTCCACTCCTGTATCCACTCCGGAATATGTGAAATTTTTTCCTTCCACTTTTTCGCTGTAGAAAAAGGTGCAAATTTCTTTTGGGACCGTTTTAATTTTTCGTCTACATCCGAAAATCCCGCCTGGTCTTCCACAGCATCTTTCACCTGACTTTCCACTCGTTCTTCCACTTGCGCTTCCGATTTTACTCTCAGCGGTTTCTGCTCGCTTATTTCCGTTGTGTGAGCTGCAGGTGTTTTCTTTTCTTTCTTTTGTTGTTTTTCTTTCTTCCTTTTTTGATCCGAAGAAAGAATGGGAATGCCAAATACTCGCAATTTCCAATGAATCCCATCTTCTTCCTCACTCCGGTATTGCAATCCAAAGCGAAGAAGTACAAGGCAAAAAGAAACTTTCACGTTTCCTTCTATCCCACCCTCGCTTTTTCCGGCGATTTTATACCGAATTGGGCAAAACAGCACCAACAGCAAGACACAGATGATTACGAGTAACACAATTCCCAGCACGCACAAAATCACGTGTAGAATTGTACTCACCATTTTGAATTTTTCACTCTCCCAAAGGTTCCTTTTGTATGTAAATAGGAAAAAACATCAAAGGCGCCGGTGGCCTCATAGGTCTCCTCCAGCACCTGTTGTACCACAGTGATGGCTTCCTGTTTGCCATGAGCCATGCCGATAATCTGTAAATCGTCCACCGGATATGTCTTTTGTAACAGCACAAAAGAAGGTATGATATCCAATAATTCCGTAGGATTGGATGCTTTCGTAATCAGGTAAACGTCTACGCATAATTTTCGATTACATACCTTCTTTTGTATTTTTTTCCATTTCGATTTTACGCCTTCTCCTAAATAAAGCTTCTCATACCAGTCCATTTCCAATCCAATCCAAGCTTCTAAAAATACTTATGACTTCCCCATAAATTGCTGCGTTTCAAGTCAATATATTCATTGTAGGCTTTTTCCAGCATTTGTTTCTCATTTGGAAACTTCAACAGGTGATAAGCCTCATGAAATTTGTAATATCCCGAATCCATAAAATATTCTTCTCTTTGGGGCTTGCTATAATAGCTATCCGCCATCATCAGATACCAATGCACACTTTTTTCCACGACATCCTCGGGCACCGTAAAGGTGTAATTGCTTTTGCCGATGTATTTCACAATGTGCGCACTGACACCGGTCTCTTCCTTTACTTCTCGAAGAGCCGTCTCTTCAAATGTCTCGCCTTCTTCTACCGTTCCTTTTGGAAGAACCCAGCCCTCATATCGATTCCTGTAGTTCTTATATAGCAAAAGGAGCTTTCCACGAAATATTACCACACCCCCGCAGCTCGTTGCTTCTATCATTGCAATTCCTCCTGATGTGGTGATCCTACTTTAAGAAAAGTATAAAGGATTTCCTTATAAGTTTCAATAATAGGCATCAAAAATCGCTTTTGCTACAGGAACTGCATAGCTACTACCTGCGCCGGCACCTTCCATCACAACGACCACAGCCAAATCTTCCATACCTTCCTGCTGTGCATAACCCACAAACCAGGCATGACTATCTCCGTCCTCGTTGTATTCTGCAGATCCCGTTTTTCCATAAGCCGTATAGCTTTGATTATTCAAGGCCGTGGCTGTTCCTTCTTCTACAACATCCCGTAAAAAGACTTGCAACAAAGCTGCTTCTTCACTAGACATCAACGTATAGCTTTCTTCCGAAGAAAAACTCTTCACCGTTTCTCCGTCACTATTTTGAATACTTTCCAAAATATAAGGCTGCACGGCAGTGCCTCCGTTATCAATGGCAGACACAATCATAAGCATTTGCAAAGGGGACACAATGGTTTTTCCCTGGCCGATGGCTATTTCCATCAAATCTGCCTCCGAAGCATCTGTATCCAAAGAAAAGGTACCCATACGATACGGCAATTCAAAGGAAACATCCTGTCCAAAGAGCAAATCCGTTGACAAACTTTGGAAGGAATCAATATCCAAAGTCAAACCAATATTTGCAAAAGAAGCATTACAAGAATTGGCAAAGGAAGTCATCAAATCCTCTGAGCCATGGACTTTATTGTGGTAACAACGAATGGTCTGTCCATCCTCTGTAATACTTCCGGTGCAAGTATATGCATAGTCTCCGTAGGTATCCGGATTTTCCCGAATGTATTCCAAAAGCGTTGCAATCTTAAAGGTAGAACCCGGTGTATAAAGTCCTTGAAACGCACGGTTCAAGAGCGCAGAAGAATCCTCATCTGCCACCAACTCATCATAGATTTCTTGAATTTCATTGGGATCAAATCCCGGTTCTGAAACACAGGCCAAAATCCGTCCGGTTTTTACTTCCATAACCAGAACCGCACCATCGTATCCGGACATGGCATTATATGCCACTTGTTGTAAATTTACGTCCAGAGTCGTTTGGGCCGTATCCCCCTGATTTTTTTCTCCTTGAAACAAATTTGTCGCTTTTTCCAAAAAAGAACTATGACTGCTTAACAAATAATAATTGCAAGAGGATTCCAGACCCAATTTTCCATTTGTAGAGAAGCCAACCACATGGGCAAACATTTCTCCATACGGATAGACTCTGGTTTCATTGCCCTCTTCATCCACTTCCGTATAAGCCAACACCGTACCATCCGAAGAGGTAATGGTTCCACGCACCACATAATCTGCCATGGCATCAATTCGCTTGTTATAGGAATTGTTCACAAACTCATCCCGTTGAAAAACCATATAAAAAATCAAATAAAGAAATAAGAGTAAAAAGGCCGCCAGGAAAATATAGGACACCTGTAAAAATCCCCTATTTTTTTCTTCTTTTTTCTTTTTCATGCTGTGACTCCTTTTTATTTTCTGTCATGGAAAGTCCCTGTAAAATACTAAAAATCAAAATCGATGCCAAAAGAGAACTTCCCCCGTAGCTTACGAAAGGCAAAGCTACGCCTGTAGAAGGAATGAATTTAATACATCCACCAATAGTCAAAAAGGTTTGAAACCCATAGCAGGTCGTTAACCCTAAAGCCACCATGCGATAAAAGGAATCCTTCATTTTTAAGGTCAAATTAAATAAGAGTAAAACAAACCCAAAACAAATCAAAATCAAGCAAAGGGCATACAAAACACCCAATTCTTCTCCAATAGCAGAAAACAGGAAGTCTTGTACCACCACCGGAATCGTCTCCGGCATGCCCAGTCCCAATCCGGAACCAAACCAACCCCAAGTGCCAATGCCAAACAAAGATTGGCTTACCTGATACCCTTGATTGTCAATGACTGATAAGGGGTCCAGCCACGCTTCGATTCGTGCATGTACATGAGTAAAAAACAAATTTGCAAATACATACATCAACAACACAAAGCCCAACCCCGCAGGTAAAACATACCATTTCTCCGTTGCCACAAACAGCAGCACCAAATAAATCACAAACAAAATCAAGGCGCCACCCAAATCTTTGGACAAAGCCAAAATGATAACATGTATGGCTGCCAATACAGAAACCTGCATATAGGATTTCAAGTCATGACAATCTCGCAAGAATGCCGCCATAAAAAACACGAAACTGATTTTTACAAATTCCAGAGGCTGTATATACACGCCAAACAGGGAAATGGAAATTTTTGCACCGTTGCTATAACTGCCAAACAAGAAGACAGCGGCTAAAGCCACTACGCCCACTGCAAAATAAACCCATTTCCAATTTCGGAAGGTGCCCTTAAACTTGTAAATCAAATAAGGAATTCCTGACGAAAGCACCAAACCGGCCAAACCGATTTCTACCTGACGAAAAGCTTTGTCTGTAGAAATTCTGCTTAAAAGCAACATGCCACTGATAAACAAAAAAATCACATGATTGCACATGATTTCCGAAGCCCCCATATAGCAGGTCCGGTAAATAAATGGCAATAGGACGCAAAACAAAAGTGTCAAAAAATACAAATATAGCATTTGGATATCTTCCAAATAAAAATAAAGCAGCAAAAAGTACACCGTACAAATAACAAGTAACAGCACCTTTTGTCTTTTATATCCCCTCAGTCGCATTTCTTCTGTTGTTCCACCTTTTAACAAGCGAAAACTGTCAAACACATAAAACAGCAACAAAAACGTAATAGGATAATTAATAATTCGAAGTAGCATTTCTGCCATAGTTATTCGACTCCTCTATGAAAATGTCCCTTCGTATAAGTTGTTTGAGGAAGTAAGAAAAAAGCCTTTCTCTTTTTGGTATCCGCGTAAGCATCCAAAATGCGAGAGACTTCCTCACTTGTTTCCCATGTAAATTGAAGACGAAGACTTTCTGTTCCCACCTGTTCTACTTTTGGAAAAACAGAAAACAGTTCCAAACAATCCGCGTTATAAATCAAATTATAGCAGTCGGAACAGACATTCTCTACACTTAAAACTTTTCCGTAACGATCCTTCAAATACTCTCTTCCCGGTTTTTTATCACACTTTGCGAAATTTTTATGCACACAATTGGCGGTAATCATCAATGGCAAATATCCATAAATCACCAGTTCCTGTCCTTCTTTTCGCAAGTGTTTCATTTCTTGTTCCTTCAGTTCTACGGAATAGGTCTGTTTGGTATAACCGCATTCCGAAAAACTTTCCTTCGCAATCTCCGAAAACGTATACATCAGAAAATCCAGGCGAATCCGTTCTTTTTCCACCTTATACTCCTGCAAAAATCCCAGGGTATCGTAGTTACGCACCAAAAATTCTGATATCGGCAACTGTAGAAGTTCCGGCATACACTTTCTATAAAATGCAATGCTTCTTTCCCGAAACACATAAGGAAAGGCAAAGGAAACTTCTTTTCCTTGTTGTTGTAAATAAGCCACCGTTGTTTTCAACTCTTCCAAAAAGGTTGCACGATTGGAAAATAATTTGCTTTCCAAAATCACCCGATGCACAAACTCCCTTTTGGCCACAGCTTCTACCTGTTCTTTGGATGTGACCAAAACCGATACCTGCTGTTCCTGCACAGGCTTGTAAGAATACGATGTACGCACAAAAGGAATTTCCTGATTTCTCACATCCGCCTTCAACAACGCTTCCTGCAAGGCATCCAATGCTTCCCTACGCAGTTCGTTAATGGCAGAAATCGGCAGAAATACAGAAGGTTCCATCTCCACCTCTAAATCCCGGAATACAAAAGAAGTCCCACCGGTCTTCTTCATTTTTTCCATGACATTTTCTTTTTCCAGCGGTTTCTTTTGTGCCTCCTGTACCAATGCACCCTTGGATTCTACCACCACATCTTGATAAGCCACTTGCAGCTCTGCCGGTTTTCCGACTTCCAAACGGAGTTTTCCGGAAATCGCCAATTTTTTTTCCTCCAAGGAAGTTTCAAAACCCTTGGTGCTTTCCGAACGACTATGACTTGGTTTTTCATAGGTAATCATATCTGAGCCATTATGCTGCTTATAATACCCTTCCGTAAAACCGCTTCGGTTCCCAAAATCCATCAATTTCTTTTGATCCGCCGGAGTCACAAGGTATCCTTCTGCTCCCTTTTCATAGTACAAATCCATGTACTTGCGATAAAGGCTTACCACGCCGGTGGCATACTCAATGGATTTCATACGCCCTTCAATTTTAAAAGAATCAATTCCTACCTCCATCAGTTCCGGCAAAAAATCAATGGTGGCAATGTCTTTTAAACTCAACGCATACACATTCTTTTTTCCGCGAATCTCATACGGCAAACGACAAGGGCCGGCACAACGCCCACGATTTCCACTGCGTCCCCCCAGCATACTGCTCATTAAACACATGCCGGAATAAGAATAACAAAGTGCCCCATGAATAAAAGTTTCCACTTCAATTCCCGTCTTTTTTATGGCTGCAATTTCTTCTAAGGAGATTTCTCTGGCCGGAACCACACGTTCCAGACCCAAATCTTTTAAAAATGCGGCGCCGGTTTCATTAGTCACAGACATTTGGGTACTGCCATGCACCGGCAGATCCGGAAAGTGTTTTTGTACAAACCGAATCACACCAAAATCTTGCACAATGAGACCATCCACTCCCGCCTTATAATAAGGCAGTAAATATTCATATAACTGTTGTTCGATTTCCTGATTTTTCAGCAACGTATTTACTGTCATATAGACCTTTGCTTGATGCAAATGGGCAAACTGTATGCCCTCACAGAATTCTTCCTCTGTAAAATTTTTCGCATAGGCTCTTGCTCCAAAGGCAGCACCTGCTCCATACACCGCATCTGCTCCTGCATGGATGACAGATTTTAAAATTTCTAAGGAACCTGCCGGTGCCAACAATTCTGTTTGTTTCATATTACTTCCTCCAAGTTTTATATCACAGAAAACGCAAAAGAATTTCCTATGATACAAGAAAGGATGTCGCATGCGACATCCCCATCTATTTTCTTATCCGTTCTTTTTTTCTTTTTTCCCAAGCAAAGCATCTTCTAAGGTCGTTTCCAAACGCGCTTTGTTTAGAAGCAGTTCTTTGTTTTCTGCTTCTAATTCTTTGACACGTTTCTCTTCTGTGTCTGCTTTTATTTGTAAAGAAATCAACTCATGTTTTAAATCATAAATTTCTTTTTCCCGTTCTTCAATTTCCTTTTCAAATTTATTGCCTTGGGCTTTTGCTTTGAAATAATCATCCGCAATGTTTAACTGCAACAAAGTAGCACGCATATCCGGCGTAAACCGGCGATATGCATCTGTTGTGTCAAACTCATTGATTTTATTATTGATATATCCTGCAACTTTCTGCAGGTATTCTTCACTTTCATAACCACTTAAGGTAATCACTTTACCCCCAATGATTACTTCTACACTCGTTTTTGAAGACATCCGTCTTCTCCTTTCACCTTACCTAATCACCCTACTATGGTATCACTCTTCCCCTGGGAACGCAATGCCAAAATGCTGATAACAAAGGGGTGTAGCCACTCTTCCCTTTGGTGTTCTTTGTACCAAATTATTCTTCACCAAGAAAGGCTCGTAAACTTCTTCGATTGTGCCGGAATCCTCTCCAATGGAGGCTGCCAAGGTATCCAACCCCACCGGGCCCCCTTGGAATTTTTCAATGATGGATAGCAAAATATTGCGATCGTTCAAATCCAATCCTAAGGTATCTACCTCTAAGGCATCCAAAGCATATTCCGCCACTTCCTTTGTAATGATCCCATCATAGCGAATCTGTGCATAATCTCGCACACGCTTCAACAAACGGTTTGCCAGTCTTGGAGTACCTCTGGATCTTCTGGCAAGTTCAAAGGCACCTTCTTCTTCAATTTCCACTTGCAGTTTTTTTGCAGAAGCTTTGATAATATACTGCAATTCCTCTGTTTGATAGTATTCCAAATGGTGTACCACGCCAAAACGGTCGCGTAAAGGCGCAGACAGCAAGCCTGCTCTGGTAGTCGCTCCAACCAAAGTAAACTTGGGCAGTTCCAAACGGATGGATCTTGCGGAAGTACCCTTTCCAATCATCACGTCAATGGCATAATCTTCCATGGCCGGATAAAGGACTTCCTCCACCTGTCGATTCAAACGATGAATTTCGTCGACAAAAAGCACATCCCCTTCCTGGAGATTGCTAAGAATCGATGCCATCTCCCCCGGCTTTCCAATTGCGGGACCACTGGTCACCTTCATATGGGTTCCCATTTCATTGGCAATGATTCCGGCCAAAGTGGTTTTTCCAAGTCCGGGAGGTCCAAAAAACAACACGTGATCCAAGGACTCTCCTCTTTGTTTTGCCGCTTCAATATATATTTTTAAATTTTCTTTTACTTTTTCTTGTCCCACATACTCCGTTAGCAACTGCGGGCGAAGAGATTTTTCAATTCCAAAATCCTCTTCCTGTACCTGTGTGGAAATAATTCGTTTTTCCATGAAATTCCCCTTTTATATAAATGCCATTTTTTTCAAGGCATCTTTTAATGCATCCTCAACCGTTGCATCTTCCTTCAAATCCAGTTCTCTGACTACCCGGAAGGCATCCGTAGAACTGTATCCCAAACTTACCAGGGCTTGTACCGCGTCATCTCGCACCTGACTTAAGGCATCTACTTCTGTTTCATTGGCCAATTTCTTTTCAAAGGCATCCTCCAAATCCACCTTGTCCTTTAATTCCAATATGATTTTTTGTGCCACTTTTTTTCCGACACCCTGGGCCTTCTCGATGGCTTTTACATCGTCAGATAAAATTGCAAAACGCAAATCATCGGCAGACAAAACGGATAACACTGCAAGGGCCGCTTTCGGTCCTACCCCGCTGACGCCCAATAGCATGCGAAACATTTGTAATGCATCTCTTGTAGAAAATCCAAAGAGACTGAATTGGTCTTCCTTCACATAAGTAAAGGTGTAAATTTTCACCTCTGCGCCAATTGGTGGCAAGGTCTGTATCACCGTTGCCGGCACAAAAATATTATATCCGATTCCATGATTATCTACTACAACCGTGGTCTCGTTCACTTCTTCCAATGAACCGCTAATATATGAATACATATTACTCTACCCTTCCCGGTTTCTTGGCAAACGAGAGAATACACCTCGCGCCAATAACCCAATGATCACTCCGGTTAAAAATCCGCCACATAATAATACCGGCAAATAATAATACAAATACGAACTTCGAATAAAGAAAAGTGCAACAAAAAATTGTCCCAAATTGTGAAGCACCCCTCCACAGGCACTCACAAACAGCACCTGTACATTTCTTTTAAAAAGAACATACATCATGAAATAACTGCAAATAGCACCTACTCCACTATATAAAATGCTAAAACCGGTTCCAAACAAGACCCCGGCTAAAAGCACTCGGACAAAAGATAACATAGCCGCTTCCTTGGGTCCCAAATAATAGAAGGCAAATACCGTTACTAAATTTGCCAACCCCAATTTCATCCCCGGTATTCCATAAAAAAACGGAACCAAAGACTCCACATAAGAAAGGATCAGTGCCAATGCTAAAAATACGCCTAAATACGATACTTTTGCTTTCATTTAGTTTGTCACAGCATCCAATGTTGCTGCTTCCTCCCCTTCTATGGATATCACAAGTTCATGGGGCAAACAAATAATGGTTTCCCCAACCTTGGATATTTTTTTCTGATATACGCACAACAAATCCTGACAATTTGCATCCGTCACCGTTGCATATCCATCGGTAATCACCAAGGTATTTTCGTAGGAACCATAGGAAATCACCACTTCTGTATCTCCAGTCAGAGAATATCGTCCGTATTCTTCTCCTTGTATGGTAACGACTACTTCATTTCCTTTTGGGCCAAACAGCAAAAAACGGGAAAGAAATAAAAGAATCACACATCCCGCCAAAGCAGCAACGAATACTTTTATCTCTTTCCGCGTCAATTTTCTCATGCACTCATTTCTCCCAAATAATAGAATCCCTTACATTCTGTGATTTTTACAGAAACCAGTTTTCCAATTAAATCAGCGGTTCCAGGGAAATGTACCACTGCATTATTGGAAAGCCTACCGGTTACCAAACTGTCATCCTGACGGTTGATTTCCTCAACCAAAACCACTTCTTCCTTGCCTTCCAGAGCCATGGCTTTTCTAGCGGCAATGGTCTGTACTTCCTGAAGCAGTCTGTCAAAACGATCCTTTACCACATCCTCCGGCACCTGATTATCCATAGTCGCAGCAGGTGTTCCGGTTCTCTTGGAATAAATAAAGGTAAAGGCACTGTCATATTCTACTTCTTTTACCACAGCAAGTGTTTCTAGGAAATCCTCTTCTGTTTCTCCCGGGAATCCTACGATTAGGTCTGTGGTAATTGCCATATCCGGCACAGCCTGTCTTACTTTACGTACAATATCCAAATAACGTTCTTTGGTATAATGACGGTTCATTTTCTTTAAGAGTTCATTGCTCCCTGCCTGAAGAGGCAAATGCAAATGATGACATAATTTCTTGGACTCTGCCATAAAATCAATTAAATCATCTGACAAATCCTTTGGATGGGAAGTCATGAAACGAATACGCTCCAATCCTTCGATTTTTTCTACTTCACGCAACAAATCTGTAAAAGTAAATGGTTCTTCAAAATTCTTTCCATAGGAATTTACATTTTGTCCAAGAAGCATCACTTCTACTACACCATCTTTTACCAGGTTCTCAATTTCACGCACAATGTCCTTTGGATCACGGCTTCGTTCTCTACCTCTGACATAAGGTACAATACAATAAGTACAGAAATTGTTACAACCGAACATAATATTGATTCCGGATTTAAAAGAATACTTTCTCTGCACCGGCAAATCTTCCACGATTTTATCCGTATCTTCCCAAATATCAATGGTCATCTTACCGGACTCAAACATTGCAACCACAAGTTCTGCAAACTTGTAAATATTGTGAGTTCCAAAAATCAAATCCACGAAACGATAGCTCTTCTGTAATTTTTCAACTACCTCCGGTTCCTGCATCATGCAACCGCATAAACCGATTTTCATATAAGGATTTTTCTTCTTTAATCCCTGTAAATATCCTAATCTGCCATATACTTTATTGTTGGCATTTTCTCGAACGGTACAAGTATTATACAAAACAAAATCTGCATGTTCATCTTCTGCTTCCACATAACCGATTTCATTTAAAATTCCCTTTAGTTTTTCAGAATCTCTGGCATTCATCTGACATCCAAAAGTCACCACATGGTATGTCAACGGAGCTCCTTTTTTTCCCGCATAATATGCCACATATTCTTTGGCTAATTCCATGAAGAAATACTGGCGAGCCGGTTCTTCTCCCGGTGCCTCTTCCATAGCCCGTTTTCTTAATTTCTCTAATAACATTTCTTATATTACTCCTACTAACTCTACTAAAAAGACAGCACCTGCTTGGCTGTCACAAGATAATCCAATTCCTTATCGGTAGGCTCTGTTTTTAATTTACCAAAATGTACTTGGCAGCTCAAACCGATACCTACACGTAACAATTCCGGATGAATTGCATAATAAGAATCATAATATCCTTTTCCATAACCATAGCGATTGCCATGTTTGTCAAAGACGACCCCGGGGGTCAATACAAAGGCTTGATTCCAGTGTACATACTGATTCGAGCGGGGCTCCAACACATGAAAGGGTCCCTCTTCCAAAGGATCGTTCCAATGATATTCCACAAAGTTCATGACTCCGTTTCGTACTTTTGGTAACGCCACACGTTTTTTCATCTTCAATGCCGCTTGAATAATCGGACGGACATCCGCCTCATAAGGCAAGGGCATATATGCATAAATATATGGATTTTCTTTAAACTCCTTCATTGCTAACACACGTTTTGCAATCAACAAGGATTCATCCTGTAATTTTTTTGCCGGAAATTTCTTTCTTTTTTCCAGATAATCAGCTCTTATTTCCTTTTTTCCCATATTTTTCTCCTAAATTCACTCTTGAACCATCCGGATTTTCAATGGTGATACTATTTAACTGACTTACTAAATTACCACGGATACTGGCAATGTATTCCTGACGAAGCATCGCTTGCTCTTCTTTTTCCGCCTCTGTCAATCCTTCTGCTTGAGATTTGTGGTAAAGTTCATTAATGCGCTTTACGCGTTCTTCCATATTCATTCTTACTAACCTAACTTTCTATCCTATACTTTCTCGAATGTAATCCGGCACATAAAAATACTCATCATAATTTGCTTGAAAAAGAGTACCTACGTAATCGTTTTCCATAATAGCATGTAAAATAGATACATCCTTTCCATTGGCAATGATCATATCTGTTCCGGATAATGTTGCAATTTTTGCTGCATTTAATTTGGTAGCCATTCCTCCGGTACCCACATCTGAACCGGTGGTATCTTTTGCCATCATATAAAAATGCTCATCTAATTTTTCAACCACTCTTACCAATTCTGCATTGGGATTTTTATGTGGATCATCCGTATAGAGCCCATCAATATCCGAAAGCAAAATCAAAAGATCTGCGCCGGTAATGGCTGCCACCATAGCAGACAAAGTATCGTTGTCACCAAACTGCATTTCGAAGGTGGAAATGGTATCATTTTCATTCACGACGGGAATCACACCCATACGGAATAATTCTTCAAAAGTATTCTGTGCATTCTTTCTGGAAACATCATCCGTGATGGTGTTTTTGGTCATAAGCACCTGTCCTGTTACCTGGTTGTACTCTGCAAACAATCTCTGATAAGTCATCATCAGCTTTGCCTGTCCAATAGAAGCCAATGCCTGTTTTTCAGCAATCTTTTTCGGCCGTTCCGTCATTCCCAAAGTACGACGTCCGGTAGCAATTGCCCCCGAGGAAACCAGACACACATCCATTCCTCTGTTTCTCATATCACAAAGTTCACGTACCAAACGTTCCATTTTATGATAATCCATCGCCCCTGTTTCTTCATGTTGCAGGGAAGATGAACCGATTTTCACGATTACTCTCTTTTTTTCCATTTTTATCTCACCTTATTTTCTAGCTTATATTTTAAAATAGAATTCACCCATCCTAAAATACTTTCGGTACTTACTTTATCATAACTGGTCAAAAAAATCATCTTTTATTATAATACACCTATGAATATGCGAAAAAAATTGTTACAACCACTGATTTTGTGTTTTTTTATTACAAATATCCTTACTATTTCCGGCTGTGGCCTTCCTACCACCAGGACAAAAACCGGTTTCTATTTTGATACGGTTATTTCCGTCACCCTCTATAGTCAAACCTCTGACGAGTACCTGGATGGATGCATGGAACTGGCCCAGACCTATGAAACCTATTTTAGCAACACTATTCCGGAAAGCGATATTTCCATCTTAAATGAAGCCGCCGGCAACGGGGAATACATCACCCTACACGACGAGACCATTGAGCTTTTACAGATAGGAAAAACCTATGCTGCTTTAAGCGAAGGCGTCTTTCAAATCACCTGCGGTGCCCTTACTGATCTTTGGGATTTCACTTCCGACGATGCTACTTTACCGGATTCTGCTGCGCTGGAAGAAGCCATTTCCACCATCAACGATGACGCCATTTCCATTCAAGGAAATACTGCCCGCATCGAAACCGCCGGTACTAAAATCGATTTGGGCGGTTTGGCTAAGGGTTATATTGCCGATCAAATGAAAGCTTACCTGCAGGAAAACGGCATCACAGAAGGAATTATCAACTTAGGCGGCAATGTACTAACCGTAGGCCCGAAAAAAAATGGAAACACTTATCAGGTAGGCATTCAAAAACCCTTCTCGGATGGCGGTGAAGCAGATGCCTATCTATCCGTGGAAGATGCATCCTTAGTCACCTCCGGTGTTTACCAGCGTTACTTCTACCTCGAAGATACCCTGTATCATCACATTCTGGATTTAAGCACCGGCTATCCGGTAGAAAACGACCTACTGAGTGTCACCATTCTCTCAGAGAACTCCGTAGACGGGGATGCCCTGAGCACCATTTGTTTTCTTTTAGGCAAAGAAAAAGGCCTCGCTCTCATCGAAACAATCGACGGCGTCGAAGCCATTTTTTTAGATCAGGAACAGACTTATACCTTCAGTTCCGGTGCAGAAGATTATTTTCATCTCACGGAGAACTAAATACGTACTAATTTTCCGATAGGTGGTTGAGGAGTTCCTCGGCCACCTGTTTTCCATTTAATATACTGGTACCGGTCCATAAATAATCCCAGGTACCAAATCGTCCCGCTGTATAAATCCCCTTGGTATTTAAATATTGTCGCACAGCTTCGCGCGCTTCATAAATATCCGGTGTAAACATAATATTTGCATAGGTTTCTTCCCGTACATCCACAACTTCCACTGCGGATTCCTCTAATACATCCATTTCTACCAAGTCTTGTATCACGCGTTTTCCAATTTCTTCCAGCGACATGGTTCTGGGTTTATACTTTGAAAAATACACCTCTGCCTGTAGGGAAGATTTTCCCTGCGGTACATTTTCCTTGGTCTCATAATCCGGAGCCGATACTCTGGAAGCCAAAAACATTTCATCATAAATATAAAACCAAAGTCCCGGAGAACGATGCTTGTCTTTCATCCCAATGGATACAATCACCCCGGAAGTATAATCCAATTTTTCCGCGTAGGTTTTTATTTCCTCCGGCACTTGTTCCATGGCAGCAATCAATTCCGGCAAAGGCATCGTGGAAATCAATTCCTCATAAGATTCTTCCGTTCCATCTTGAAAATAGATAGTTTTATGCTCTACATCTATTTTCTTTAAAGTTTTTTGATAGTGAATCTCTGTTTGTTCACTTAAAAAAGAAAGAAACTTCTGATATCCACCTTTCTGTGGATAATGCATTTCTTTGGAATAATGCACATTAGGGGTATCTTTTCTTCTGGCGCCCTCTAAAAGTTCTTCTAAGGTAGGAACATACATACGGCCCTCAATCCATTTGGGTTCCAATTGTTTCGGCTCCACCGTCCAATATTTTCTGGTGTAAGCCGCCGGAAAATGTTCTGTGAAATACGAACCATAATTGCAAAGCAACCAATCCTCATAGGTCTTTACCGGTCGTTCTTTTCGCTGTTCAAAGCCACGAATCACTTCCTGCTGCTCCGCTTCTGACAAACCATTTAAATTCGTCTGTACCGGATTTCGCACCCACAACCCTTTATAATAATTCATCGCCTCCGGCGCGTGGGTTTCATACTCCGTTTTTCCTTCCAGCAAAGAAACCACATAAGGATTTTTTTCAAAATTCATATGCGCAAAGGTATCAAAGGTATATCCCTCTTTTTGTAAGCTGCGACACAAACCACCATAGGTGTCCTGTTTTTCATAAATCACACTGGATACATTTGCTTCTTTCAAGCGATAGGCTGCCCCTAATCCGGCGCATCCCGCCCCAATAATCGTCACCTTTTTCATCTGTCTTTTCTACTCCCGTGGGTCAAATTTTCGAATCCATTCCTTTTCAATTTCTACCGAGGCATGTGTCATAATGTCTTCTAATTGCTCCATTTTAGAACAACTCACAAGCGCCACACCCTCTAAATCATTCTGGGTGATATAGCCATTTACTGCTGCTGTCGGAGACACGTTTTTTTCCTTGCAATATCGTTCTATCTCCTGCAGACGCGCTATATTTTCTTCCGTAGCAACACGCTCTTTTAAAAATGGCGGAATTTGATCCAGGCCCTGTTGAATGGCCTTTTGAAAAAAGCCTTTTGCCTGTGAAGTGTAAGCCATGGCCCATTTATTCTGACCTAACAAATACTGATACATGGCTCCATCCATTCCCGTAGTTGTAGGATCGTTCCACATCTTTTCCGTATATGCAGCAATGGACCACCAGGTTTGCACGATTTCAATTTCACGCAACCCATGACTCTTCGCATAGGCATCTGCCTTTTTTACACGTTCTGTGCTCCAATTGCACACTCCTAAAAACCTGGCTTTCGACTCCTCCGCCAACACCTGCAAGGTTTCTACAATTTCCTCTACCGGTCTTTCCGGTTCATCCCTATGCAATAAATAAATATCTATATAATCGGTGCGAAGAGCTTCTTTGCTTTCTTTGCACTCCTCCAGCAGATTCTCTTTTGACAAATTCGGGGTAAAAATTTTTCCCTGATTGGAAACGCCGCACTTGGTAGAAATCACCATTTTGTTTCGCAAGTTTCTCTGTTCCATCCACTCGCCAATGGTTTTTTCACTCATGCCTCTTCCATTTTCCACCCACTCATAATAATTACGCGCCGTGTCCAGCAGATTTCCTCCGTGGTCTACAAAATAATCCATCATGACAAAGGCAAACTCTTTCTCCACCAGAGTACCAAAACGCCCGGTTCCAAGTCCGATTTGAGATATTTCTAACTGCTTCTTATTTAACATTCTCATGAATACATCGCTCCCTCGGCACTGCATAAAGAATGGATTCCTGAAAATTCATATAACTTCTCAAATAAAAAACATAATCTGTTACCAGTTCTTCTATGTATTGCCAAATTTCATAAAATTCTGTTTCTGTATGATACGCCGCCACGGCAATAACCGGCCGATTGCGTTGTATGAGTTGTGTTGCTCCCTGCAGGACTTTTTTTTCATATCCTTCGGTATCGATTTTTAACAGGGTACACTGCTCCAAAAAATCATCCAAGGGCCATGCCTCTACCTGCTGCAAACCCTCCTCTGTCACCACCGAATTTTCATTTCCATAATTTTTTATCTTCAAAAAATCATGTTGATTGCTGACCGCCCTCTGATACAGCTGTACTTTCGCACTTTGTTCCTTCGGTATATTTTCTCTGATAAAAGAGACATATGCAGCATCCGGTTCAATCAGATGATATTGTTTCCATGCTAGACCTCTTTGTTCCACAAAAAATCTTAAAATATCTCCTTTAAAACCACCGCAATCCACAACGATTTCCTCATCCAAAGGACGATACAGGGACAAATCCAAATACTGTTCTTGGATTGCATGACACGGAATCTCTGCATCCACGTTTCCCTGCAGAAACGCTAAGATTCCTTGTAAAACCTTCTTAGACTCCGCATCCGCCAAATGTTTCTCCACACATGCATAGTCTGTTGCATGAGATGCCACAAGGTTCTGCTTGGGAATCAATACCAGTTTTTGGTTTTTAAAAATAGCCGCCTCATTCTGTAAATCATAAATATGGCTAACACGTGAAAAGCCAAGTTGTTTTAAAAACGTGGCAATCGACGCATAGAGGGCTCCTTTGGTCAACATGGTAACCACCACCGTTGCATCTTCCACATAAGTCGGTTTTTGAATGGGGATTCCTTCCCAATTCTTTCCTTGTTTTTCTTCCTTCCGATCAAAAAAACAAAGGGGATGGATGCCCTGTTCCAACAGCAAATCCGCCACCATATACCCACAATAACCAGCTCCGTACAGAATGAGGTTTGTGTTATTCCATGATATTTGCATGCTTTTCTTCATCCTCTAAAAATGGCCATAAATCATCAAAATCTGCTGCCTTTAAAGAACCATCCGGCATTACCTTTGACGCAATACGCGGTGCAATGATTCCAAATTCCTGTACCATGACTTCACATACCACCGGACCTTTTGTTGCAAACACGTTTTCGACTACCTCTTTGATTTCCTCTTTCTTCTCAATGCGAAAATGCGAAATTCCATATGCCTCTGCAACCTTGCAAAAATCCACAGAAGGAACTCCGCTATCCGGTCCCACTCCTAAAAACCGGTCATTCATATAATTATGCTGATTATGGCGAATGAGCATATAGCCTTTATTGTTATAAACAAACAATTTTACCGGCAACCGGTAATACTGCAACGTTGCAAAATCCTGAATATTCATTTGCACACTTCCATCTCCGGATAAAGCCACCACACTGTCACAAGTTTCCGCCACGCCAAGCGCAGATGCCCAAAAGCCCATACAAGACAAACCACCGGAAATCACATATTTTTGCTTTTCCTTTAAAAACCAACTCTGAGATACGATATTGCAAACGCTTCCGGTGTCCACTACAATGCCGGCAGATGTTGGAGCCAACCGGGATAGTTCCTTTGTAAACACATAACTGTTGATACCTTCTTCTTTTTCATATTCCGGCTGCACCGTATTGTATTTTTCCTTCATGCTCTGACAATAAGAACTCCAGTCCGGATATTCCTTTTCCGGTAAATCGGTACGTTCCATTGCATCCAAAAATGCAGTCACGGAGCAGTTATATTTACAGTCTACAGGAACTTCTTCTCGTGCAATTTCCTTTTCGTCAATTTCTACCCATATTTTTTTTGCCTTTTTCCCAAATTGATCCGGATAATAGCCCACCGTTGACATAGACAACCGACTTCCCAGAATCAACAATACATCCGCCTGCTGAATTGCAAAATGAGAGGCACGATCCCCATAGCTTCCCGGCCGTCCCACATAAAACGGAGACTCGGAATGCAGAGCTCCTATTCCGTTTCTGGAAAGCACCACCGGAATATGCAAACGGTTCACAAATGCACGAAACCGCTCTGTTTCCCCACTGCTTACCACACCATTTCCGGCCAAGATCAAAGGTCTTTTTGCCTTTTCCAAACACTCTTTTACATAAGAAACATCGATTTCTTTTGTCTCTTTCTGACTTTCCGTATATCCTTCCATGGTTTCCGGGACTTGCTTGTTTTGAATATCCACCGGAACATCAATCCAAACCGGTCCTTTTCTTCCTTCCGTTGCAAGTGCATAGGCTTTTTCCATATGATAACGAATCTCTGCTTCATCCATGATTTCTGCAAAATATTTCGTAATCGGCGATACCATGGATTCCAAACACAAACTCTGTGTACCCTTTTGTCTGACTCCGGAATTTTTCTGCGTTGTCAAAACCTTAGAATTGGATTGTCCGGACAACACAAACATTGGAGAGGAATCCAAATAAGCGCCGGCCACCCCGGTAATTGCGTTGGTAGCGCCGGGTCCAATTGTCACCAGACAAACCCCGGGCACAGAACCGGTTCTCCCCACTCCATCTGCTGCCATTGCTGCCACCTGCTCATGTTGACAACAAACCACCTGCAAATCTTCATTTCGTTTTAACGCATCTGTCAACCACATGGCGGAACTACCGGATACCATATGTACAACTTTACAACTTTTTTTCTCTAAAAAATCAAAGATATATTCACTAACTGTCATGTTATGCCCCCACATAAGTTTTATTTTTGATATGTAATAATATAATACTTCAAATAGAGTTTACTCATCAGTGCCCTCACTGTCTCTTCGTCTCCATCAAACATTTGGCGATACAACATCTCGATCATTTGCTTCATTTCGACTTGAAACTCTGTATTCCAGACTCCTACGATTTTTATATTTTTTCCACCCAAGGCTTCGATTTGTGCCTTTACTTCTTCGATATAAAGTCCGCGAAGATTAATTTCCTGTTTTTGCTCAATTTTTAAACAGCCTAAAAAAGTATGATAATTCGATACATTCTCTAACCGAAGCATACAAATTCCATCTTTTTTTAGTTTTCCATAAACCAATTCTAAATATCTTTTTCCGTCCTTTACTGCATTCAACGGACTTTTATCCATAATGAAATCATAGTTCGCTTCCTTCTCCCGTTCTATCATTTCATAACGACTTCCTATTTTTACGGTTCCCGGCACTTTTAGTGTCCGTAAATCTTCAAAATATTCTCTTTCTTCTGTAATGATGTTCCCACATAACATCGTCCTTCCGGTTTCGCAAAACCAATTCTTGTATTGCAAAATTTCCTGTCCATTCCCGGGATTTAAAAATAATGCCTTTTCTCCAAATTCTTTTTTGCAATCATACTCTTCCAACATGGACACCCAAGCTGTTTCTTTCTGTAAAAACGGGCTTCGGTTACCGTGTTTTTTTTCATAAAGTTCGACATCCTGCTGCCATTCCGTGCTTCCAAAATTTATGGTTTCCACATCTTCCATGCGATAGTTCGCATTCTCACTTTGCATCAAGCGATATCCCATATGACGTAATCGTTCTGCAAAGTCTTTTTCATAGATTCTTGTTTTATAATCCCGATCATAGTATCCCACATCATCAAAGACCTGGGTACGTAATAGCAAGATGGGAGACTCCCAAAACAACAGTTCTTTCCAGTTTTCCCCTGCACCCTGTTTCTTTTCTTCTTTCTTCGAAGGAACCACCGCACCTATTTCAAAGTCACTTTTCATGCACTGAAGCATTTGTTCCAACCAGTCTTCCTCTACCACGGCCTGACTTCTGATGAATGCCAAATATTTACTACGAATTTTATAACGCATACAGTCCCAAAAAGCTTCTTGGTCCGACACTTGGTTTTCAAAAGAAATCACTTCTTTGTTTTCATAAGATACCTGCTCGTAATACCTGGTTAATGCTTGATTCTCACTTCCATTATCAATCAAATAGAAATCAAAGGAAAAAGACTTTGTATGCTTTAGAATGGCTTCCACACAAGAAGATACCTCCTCAAGGGGTCCATTTCCCAATACGCAAATGGCAATACGATCCTCTAGACTGTTTTCATACATATCTTCTCGAATCTTTTTATAGGAATCCGACAAGTCCGGTTTTTCCAAATGTCGATTGTCTACCTCTATCACTCTATGATCCATCTTTTACCTTTCCTCTCTTTTTTGATAGGAGATAAAATAATACCTTATCAATAAATGATTTAGGATCTCCGTTTTTTCCTCACCCGGAAACATTTTTTCTACAGCATTTTCTACAAAATGCCACGCATCCATATTTTCGATTTTATGAGAACGTGCCCGCACCTCGGTTTTTACAGGATGCATCTCTTGAATCTGCTTGCCGATTTCTTCCACGGTAATCCATGTTAAATGATGTTCTTTTTCCAAATTATTTCCTTGCAACAAACTTATAAAAGTAACGAAATCAAACACATTTTCTAAGCGTTCCAAGCAAATACCACCCGGCTTTAATTTTCGATCAATCCCACGAATATAACTTTTTGTATCAAACACAAAATTTACCGGTCCATTTTCTATAATCAAATCATACTTTCCATCCGGTTCCCGGAATAATAACTCCTCCGTATTTCCTATTTGAATCTGTCCGGGCAAATGCATCATACGGAAATCTTCGTAATAGGCATCCTCTTCCGTAATCACATTAATTTCAGATATTGTCGTATGCTGCGCCTTTAGATAATTCATCATATAAAAAACCTGCGCTCCACTTCTGGGATTCAAAAACAATATTTTGATATCCTGTTGATCTTGAAACGGATAATTCTGAAGCATTTCATCTAAAGAAACGTCTGCTCCATCATAAACCAGACTCTCCCCATATTTGTCTATGTAAAATTGCTTGCCAATATTTCCAATTTGTATACGTCGCATGAGTTCTTCTTCACTACGTTCCGAATCATAATGATTATGATGGACAAAGGTATCACGGCAAAGCATAAGCTTATAGCCACCACGATGTATGCGAATCATAATATCATTATCGCCGTAATCAAACACAAAACCCAAATCATAAAACCCCACGTTTTCCAAAGCACTGGTACGATAAACCGTTGCCGTGGGAATCAATACCAATTGTTCCTCCCATTTATCCGGATTGGACTGATTAAATTGTTTTGCCTTTTCCTGCATTTCCTCTAAGGAAGAAAAGCCTCCCAAATCCTCGGTTTGCCGATAAAACATATTCGTAGAAACCGGAACCACCGCTCCAATTTTTTCATTGCTTTCCATACAGCGCATCAAATTACTGAGCCAGTTTTCGGTTAGCACAATATCGTTATTTACATGCACGATATATTCTGCTTTTATAATGTCTCGAAACATCACATTTACAGCGTACACACCTGTAACATTTTTTTTGATTCGTATAATCTTTTTATTTTCATAAGGAACCGTCTCGTAATAAGCCACCAGATCCGAAGTTTCGCTGCCATTATCCATTAAGTACAGTGTAAAAGGAATCTCTTTGGTATATTTTAGTAGACTTTCTACACAGTCTCTGGTTTTTTCCACTCGATTATAGCCATGTACACATATTGCGATTTTATCCATTTCGTCCCTCTTTCTATGTAATATACATTCCTACTGTCTTGTCTTACTTTTTTATATCTTTTAAAATAAAAAAAACGGAGGTTACTATGAATCAGATTATTTTAACCGGATGTACCGGACCGATTGGCCATGCGCTCATTGAACTTCTTATTTCTCACGACATCCAAGTCATTGGAATTGTAAGACCGGGTTCAGAAAATAATAACAACCTTCCCAAATCCCATTTTCTACAAACCTATGAATGGGACCTTGCGGATTTATCGCACTTTCCTTATTCCTTACCAAAATGCGATGCCTTCTGTCATTTAGGCTGGATGGGTACGGATTCTCTCTCGCGCCAAAACCCGGAAAAACAAAATCAAAATGTGGAAATTGCCGTATCTGCAGTCTCTCTGGCGCACAAGGCATCCTGTTCTTTATTTTTAGGAATCGGTTCTCAAGCTGAATATGGGAATGTATCGTCTATCATTACCGAAACGACCCCGCTGTGCCCTACTACTGCCTATGGCAAGGCCAAAAAACAAGCCTATCTTGAGACCCGAAGCCTCTGCGATTCTCTTCCTATGAGACATCTTTGGGCTCGTTTTTTCAATGTATACGGCCCTTATAGCTCCACAAGCACCTTCCTCAACCAAGCCATTTCTCATCTATTACAAGGGGAATCCATGTCTTATACTCCCGGAGAACAGTTCTTGGACTTTTTGTATTGTAAGGATGCTGCCACCGCTTTATTTTTATTGTTGTCCGGTTCTCTTGATCAAAAGGCTTTTTGTATCGGGTCCCCAAAGGCTTATCCGCTTAAAGCATATCTTTCCATTCTGCATGAGGAAATAAATCCGCAGATTCCGGTAGCACTTGGAACCATGCCCTACCCGGAAAACCAAAATATGCTTCTTTTTGCAGACCCGGAACCTTTTTATAAAACCGTTTCCTTTATCCCACAGTACTCTTTTGCACAGGGCATTCAGGAAACCGCCCAGTGGTTAAAAAATGCTACCCTTTAGTCATCAATTGCCAATATTTTTCCTTGAAATCCCATCTGACAAAGGGTTTGCTCTATGGCTTTTTTGTGTTCGATGGCTGTAATAAGAATGGCATCATTTTCCAAAACCTTTTCTTTTGTAGGATATGTAATTTCCTTTTCAAATCCTGCTACATAAAGTCCCTCTAAATTTTGATTACCATCAAAAAAATAGTGGATATTTGCGGCCTCCAGATTTCTAACAAATACGCTTCCCTTTACGCCAGCCCCCCAGAGAGACAAGCGCGCATATTTTTTTAAATCTTCTTCCAATTTCTTTTGATTTTTTCTTTTTTCTTCTTCAAAACCTTTTCTTTTACATTCCTTTTTTACGTAGGCTGCTATATGGTTTCCTTCCGATACCTCTTTGATTTCTAAAACCGTAAAGCCTGCTTGCCAGAGTGCCTTAGCAAGTCCTTGTATCGTCCAATAATTGATATGTTCCAAAAAAAGGTTAAAATATTCCCCTTTTTCTATGATTTTCTGTCCATTTGGTACATCTACATAACCAACTCCATTTTCCTCCAACACCTCATAAATCTTTTTTAACACTGCGAACGGATTTTCCAAGTGTTCCAACACCTGCGATAAGAAAAAGGCAGAATACCCTTCTTCTTTCCAATTTTCGTCAAAAAAAGTATTCTCCACTCGAAAGCCTTTCGCAACAGCCTTTTCCCATTCTCCGCGAGAGGGTTCCACTCCCATGATTTCTTGAAAATATGGTTTCATGTATGCTAAAAAGAATCCTTCTCCGCATCCGATATCAATGAATTTGTTTCGATGCTCCTTGGCGAACTCTACGATTTGTTTCGCCACCTCCTCATAGTAATCCTGTTTTCGTATCCCATTACTTTGACAGAAGGCTACCATGTCCTCTTTATATGAAACATTATACGATTGGTAAAAATCCTCATTCAACAAATACGGAATCTGCCCCACTGCGCATTCTTTGCAATAATAAAAAGGTACCTCCGGCCCTTTGGATACACAGGGCTTTTTGAAATACATATTCACATCTGCTTTTACATCCCCCAGGATTTCCTCTGCCTTCAAAGGGCTCTTACAAATACGGCATAAAAACTCTGTATCGTTCCTTTTTTTCATTTAGTCTTCTCCATAATATACAAAAGAAATATGATTCATATAACTTCTTACATGCAACCGATAATCCGGACGATATTCCAACATTTGCAGCGGAATCTTCCACAGATCGTCCGTCCGATGATACCCGGCAATGGCAAGTGCCGGTTTATACTTCACAATGGATTCCTTGGCACCTTCTAGCGCCTCTTTTTCACTTCCTTCAATATTCATTTTGATATAAGTGACCGGTTTCCCTTGTAATAATTCGTCTATGGTGATGGTGTCCTTCCAAATTCCATGCTCATTTTCCGTCAAAAAACTACCGGGACCCTGCAATTCATACAAACGTTTTCCCTTAGAATGATTCCACAGAGCTTTGTGTACCAATTTCATTTTTTTCTGTTCCTCAAGGGAACAGCTTTGATACATTTGATTCAAATCCTTCCAATTTTTATCATCCGGCTCGATTCCATAATAAAACTGAAATTTTCCCTCGGATAACCTTTGAAAATTCAAATAGCTATTTCCATTAAAGGCTCCACAATCCACAAATATGGCGTCTTCCGATGGTTTCCAGAATTCTTCTTCAAAATACTGTCGATCCTGGGAAAGCGTAGGAATCTCCAGGGAATCATCCAGCAATCGAAATCTTACAATCTTTTCAAAAATATCCTTTGATGTTTCATCTGCCAATTCGTCATAAACCCTCTGAATCAAGGCCTGATTTTCCAACATCAAATCCACATCCGAACAAGAGGGCGCATTATACCTTTCCTCCGTAAACAAGGCGAAACACCGACGAAAAAAAGTGTAGTCTATAATGTTTCGATACCCATGTTTTCTTAACTTTTGATACACTCCATGATGACCGCCAATTCGCAATCCCTCTTCAAAGCTTTTACAATACCGTTTTCCATCGGTATTGATACAAATGATAAGCAACACCTTTTCCCGTTCTGTTTCCTTTAAAGCGTCAATGGAAAAAACCGGTATTCCTTCGAAGATTGTGTTTTGTTTTTTTTCATTTCCATCTAAGAATCCCTGCGGCGTAATCCCAAGTTTCTTTAGATCATAGAAAAAAGCAATTCCGGAACTTCCCGCCCCATATAAATAAATCTTATCTTTATATGGTTGCAGGATTTCTTGCATTTGCGAAATCGACATTTCTAACTCTTTCCGTTTTTCTCGGAATTCTTGAAAAATTTCAGCAATCATTCTTTCTCTCCACGAATGGTTTTTGCAATTGTTTGTGCCACACTTTCTTCATCCAACCCATAGCATTGATTCAAATATTCTCTGGTACCTGTAACCGGAGCAAAGGTATCCGGAAAACCAAACTTTACAAACGCGCCTTTCCATTCCCTGCTTTCCAGCAAGACTTCTCCCACGGCATCTCCAAGTCCACCATATTTGCTGTGCTCTTCAAGGGTAAAGATAAACTCATACTTTTTCATACAATCATTTAGAACTTCTCGGTCAATGGGTTTAATGGTATGCATACTATAAAGTGCAATCTGTAATCCCTGTTTTTGAAGTAAATCCACCGCCTTTATGGCATCCTTCACCATGGTCCCTGTTGCAAATAAAACACCATCTTTTCCGTCCCGTAAGGCAATGGCTTTTCCAATTTGAAAATCAATGGTTTTTTCATGAATCACCGGATCTACACTTCTTCCAATTCGAATGTAAAGTGGTTGATTTAACTCATAGGACGCTTTCATAACCCCCTGCATTTCTATTGGGTCCGCCGGGCATACCACCTGCATATTGGGAAGCATCCGCATCACGTTGATGTCAAAATAGGCATGATGGGTAGGCCCCGCGGTGCCATAGGCGTGTCCACCTCCAACCCCCACCAAAACAACGGGATTTTCCTGGTATGCCACATCTAAAACAATTTGTTCCAACGAACGCAATGTCATAAATGATGCCACGTTATATATATAGGGTTTCATCCCCATAGCCGAAAGTCCGGCTCCAAAACTCACAAAATTCTGTTCCGCAATTCCCACATTGATAAAACGATCCGGGAACTCTTTTTCAAACTCTTCAAACACAGAAAACCCTGTGTCACCAATCACACACATGACGTCTTTATGGTCTCGCGCTAGAATTGTCAATTCATCAATAAAGGTTTTTCTCATGCTTTGCCAAGCTCCTTTTGAATTTGTTTTAACTGTTCTTCATTGGGGGATTTAAAATGCCATTCTAATTTATTTTCCATAAAGGAAACCCCTTTTCCCTTTACCGTATTTGCAATAATCACGGTTGGAGCCGCCGGATTTCGGGACGTAGCCGTCATCAGTGCTTGATATATTTCAGGAAGATTATGACCATCAATTTCTCTTGCGGCACAGCCAAAGCTTCGAAATTTATCTACCATATCCTTCATATCCATGACTTCTTTGTCACTCCCATAAGACTGCAACCGATTTCGATCAACGATCAATACAAGATTCGAAAGTTGAAACTTGGCGGCGAACATGGCAGCTTCCCATACAGAGCCCTCATTGCATTCTCCGTCTCCCATCAAAACATATACATTTCCTTCGTAACCTTGACAGCGTTTTGCATATGCCATGCCTGCTCCGATATTAGCACCGTGTCCCAAGGAACCTGCCGACATTTCCACACCACGCACACCACTCGTTTCTTCTTTTCTGGTATGTCCGGCATAAACCGTTCCATTTTGAATATGCTTCTTTAAATCTTCCATGGGAATGATGCCTCGATGAGCCAATACTGTATAATAAGAAGCAGCAATATGGCCCTTACTTAATAGGAACACATCTCGATTTGGATTCTTCCTATCCTGCAAATCAATATGCATCACGTTGTTATATAGCACGGTCATAAGATCTATCGAAGAATACCCACCTCCAATGTGGGAATCTCTGGTTCTTTGCAAAATTTCTGCCACATCCAGCCTTACCTCATTTGCAAATTTTTCCAATTCTTCATAAGATTTTAACTCCATATAAGTCACACCTCTTTAAATATTCTGCTACTCTTTGCTGACATAATGCTCCACAGAAAACACCTTCTCGTTCTTCTTTCGCAAAAGCCGTTACATTCTTTAAAATTTCATCTATGGAATAAACCGGCTTCCAAAGCAATTGTTCCTTCGCCTTACGATTCGATAACAATAAGGTTTTTGTTTCCATGACTTCACTCTGCGATTCTATTTCTTCAATCTTTGCGTCATCAAATTCTTGGGCAATAAGTTCTGCGATTTCTCGCACACTCACCATTCCACTTGGTTCCGGGCCAAAATTAAATGCCGCTTCCGCCTGGAATGCTTCCGGATATTCGTACATCTTTTTGCAAAGAATCAAATAACCGCCCAACGCATCCAAAACATATTGCCAGGGTCTTCTGGCACTCCCATTTCGAATCTTCGCTTTTCCATCTTCTAACATTCCTTGGATGAGACTTGGCACCAATCTATCATAGTGATAATCTCCGCCTCCAAGTACGTTGCTGGCTCTTGCCGTAGCCACTGCCACCTGCTTTTCTCCTCCGGAAAAACAGGTTTTCCGATAACTTTCCGTCACCAATTCCTGGCAGGCTTTACTGGTAGAATAGGCATCCTGCGCCCCTAAGGCATCCTGTTCTTCATAGGGAATCCCATTCTCTTTGTTTTGATAGCATTTATCGCTGGTTACCACCAAAACCACTTTTACCGATGCTGTCTTTCGTACACATTCCATAAGGTGTACCACGCCCATTACATTCGTCTGAAAAATATAGGCATTTTTTTCATTGGATTTATCCACCGTAGAATGCGATGCCAAATGAATCAGAATTTCCGGTTGTACCTGTTGCATAAACTGCTCCAACTTTTCCTGTTCATTGATATCACCAAAGAATTCCTTTTCTACCTGTCCCATTGCATTTTTATAAAAGTGCGTATCCGGTTCTTTTGCATAGCCAAACACAACAGCCCCTAATGCATTTAGCAACTGAACCATCCATGTCCCTTTAAAACCGGTATGTCCTGTAACAAGCACACGTTTTCCTTCCCAAAAAGAATGGTCCATTTACTCTTTTTCTCCTTCCCAAGTCTTCCAAGGAGCCGCTTCTTCAAACCACAAACGTTCCAAATAATGTTTATCACGAAGCGTATCCATGGGATGCCAGAATCCATAATGCTTAAAGGCATCCAGTTTTCCGTCTGCAGCCAACTTTTGCATCGGTTCTGTTTCAAAAATACAATTGGGATCTTGATCTAAATATTGAAAAACCTCATAGTTTAAAAGCATAAACCCGCCATTGATCCAACCGCCATCGCTCTCCGGCTTTTCCTGAAAATTCAACACTTCTCCCTGATTTCCCATATTCAATACACCAAATTTTGCCGGTGGTTGTACCGCTGTAATCGTCGCGATTTTCCCATTTTTCTCATGAAACGCCTGCAATGCTTTTAAATCCACGTTGGAAACCCCATCCCCATAGGTCAACATAAAAGCTTCCCCTTTTGGAATGTAACGCTGGATTTGTTTAATTCTGCTCCCCGTCATGGTCTCTTTTCCGGTTTCTGCCAAAGTCACCTGCCACGGCTCTATAGAGCATTCATGCACAATCCGTTTTTCTTTATTGCGATAATCAAAAGTCACATCTGACTGATATAAAAAATAATTTGCAAAATATTCTTTGATTACCTGACTCTTATACCCACAACAAATAACAAATTCATCAAAACCAAAGCTGGAATAGTATTTCATAATATGCCAAATAATCGGTTTTTCTCCAATACTAACCATTGGTTTTGGTTTTAAGCTGGATTCTTCACTAATTCGTGTTCCTTTTCCGCCTGCCAAAATCACAACTTTCAAATCCCATACCTCCTACTTCTCCCAATCCGGTGAGAATTGCTCTCCAATCTGAATAAAAGATTCTCTTCGGTTCCAATTACAATGAGAAGACTGATAACATCTTTTACATGCCTCCCTCATATCCATGGCATTGTTTACAATTCGACGATACTCTTGGTATTCCTTTGCATTCCACATTTCAAAAAAGTCTTTCTCTTTTTCATATTTAAAAAACTTCTCCGGTGTAGACATGCAAGGTCTTACATACCCATCAGATCCTAGGAAAAAATCTCTCCAGGGAACAAAACATTCCTTATGAAAATCATTGCCGCCAATATCTTCTCCGGGAATATGCGGAAGTTTTAAAACCACCCCATATTCTTCCCCTATTTTTGTGGCCTCAGTAAAATATTTTCTGATTTTTTCTTCTTTTCCCCATAAGGATTCTGTTCGTAAACTTTCATCAAAAACAGTTAAATAAACCACCTTCACTTCATTTAATCCGATTTTCGCTGCCAAACGCACCAAATCCGGCAATTCTTCTATATTTGAATCCATAGCGCAAAAAACAAAATTCATCCACGGATAAAGCAAATGATTTCGTTCTCTTTCTGCGACTATTTCCGTAAGTTCTTTTTCAATCACATGCAATTCCGATCCCCGTCGAATTCTTGCATTGGTTTCATATGTAGCACCATCCAAACTAATGGCAAATACATCCACCTCGTTTTCAAAAATGGCATTTCGAATCTTCGGTAAATTCATCCCATTGGTACAAAAATATTTTCTTGCCTCATGCCTTTGAATGGTTTCCAGCATTTCAATAAAATGCGGATGTATGGTAGGTTCTCCCCAACCCATTAAGGTCACTTCTTCCACCACATCCATCAATGGTTCAAAGGAGTGAAAAACCTCCATATCAAAAAACGTACCCTTAAAATTTGCCGCATTACGCCCACACATAACACAATTCAAATTACAAGCGTTGGTTAACTCAAACACCAAGCGCCTCGGGTACGAAGTCAATATTTCTTTCTTTTCTTCTATTTCTTTTAAATTACATGCCGAGTTCTTTTTTTGAACCTCAGACAACTCTCTCCCCTCAAATAATCCTTTTCTTTTTGCCCTAATAATCATACGAAATTCTCCTATTATAAGTATATATTTCCTATGTTTCTATTTTGCATTTGTGAAATAGAAAAAGTGCAAAAACCACACTTTTTCTATTTCGACAATTTTCTCAGAAAAGTTTATTTGAAAACTTTTATGCTTCTTTCTTTAAAATAATTTTTTTCGGACATTTGGCTGCGCAAGCACCACATTGTTTGCACTTGCTTTGATCGATAGAAGCCAAATCGTTTTCTACATGTACTGCATCAAATTTGCAATTCTTTTCACACAAGTGACATGCAATACAACCGGTATCACAAACAGCCATGACCTCCTTGCCCTTATCCTTAGAAGAACACTGCACCACGTATTTTGCATTTGCCGGAATCAACTCTATCAAATGTTTGGGACAGGCTGCCACACACTTGCCACAGGCTTTACATGCCTCTGTGTCAACCACAGCCACTCCATCCACCACGTGAATAGCATCGAAGGGACAGGCTGCCACACAAGCACCAAATCCATCACAACCATACTTGCATGCCTTAGGTCCTCCACCCGGCAAATATTTCATAGCACCACATGTTTCCACACCGGAATATGCATATTTTTGTTTGGCATGATCACAAGTGCCATTACATTTCACAAAGGCCGCCATTTTTACCGATTCTGTTTCCTCAACCCCCATGATTTCGGAAACCTTCTTTGCCACCGGTTCGCCACCTACCGGACATTGATTCACCGGTGCCTCTCCTTTTGCAATGGCAGCAGCTAGTCCGGAACAACCCGGATAACCACAACCGCCACAGTTATTTCCAGGCAATACTGCAAGTACAGCCTCTTCCTTTTCATCTACTTCAATTTTAAATTTTTCTCGGAAAAACCCTAAAAACAATCCAATGAAAATACCGACGATTCCAACAACAATCCCGGCCAATAAAATTGCAACTATATCCATTCTCCAAGCCTCCTATATCATTCCTGAAAAGCCCATAAAAGCAATGGACATCAAGCATGCTGTAATCAATACAATTGCCGTACCCTGAAAAGGTTTTGGAATATCATTGTATTCAATTTTTTCTCGTATACCAGCCATTAAAACAATGGCAATGAAAAATCCCACAGCGGTTGCAAGTCCATTTACCACACTTTCCAAAATGCCATAAGATTTTGTTACATTGGTTAATGCAATTCCCAACACTGCACAGTTGGTAGTAATCAAAGGCAAATACACGCCCAGAGAGTTATACAAAGGCGGTATCTGTTTCTTTAAAAACATTTCTACAAACTGTACCAATGCCGCAATCACCAAAATAAAAACGATTGTTTGTAAATAAGTCAGATTTAAAGGCGTTAATACATAGTTGTAAATCAAAGACGTCACCAAAGAGGAAATTCCGATTACGAATATAACAGCTCCACCCATACCGGATGCAGTCTTCGTATTTTTGGAAACTCCCAAAAAAGGACAAATCCCTAAAAACTGACTTAATACAACATTGTTTACAATGGCAGATCCCACTGCAATCAAAAGCAACTCTCTCATGGTTTCTCCTCCTTATTCTCTGCACATTCTTTTTTCGTCATACAACTTGCGCAGTCTCCCGTTAAACATCCGGAAGGTTCTGCCAAAGGAGTTCCCTTTGCTTCCATCTTTTCACGAAGTACATTCATCCCTGCCACCAAAAAGGCCAGCACTAAAAATGCCCCCGGCGCCATAATAAAAATGGTAATTGGCGTAAACCATTGCAAGGATAATACCTGTACACCAAAAATTTGACCGGCGCCTAAGAGTTCTCTTACCAAGCCAATACAGCTAAGCCCCAAAGTAAAACCTAAGCCCATACCGATTCCGTCAAAAATGGAAGGTACGATATCGTTCTTGGAAGCATAACTCTCTGCTCTACCCAAAATAATACAGTTTACAACAATCAACGGAATGTAGACACCCAGTGCACTATATAATGCATTTAAATATGCCTGCATTAAAAACTGAACAATCGTAACCAAAGACGCTACAATCACAATATATGCAGGAATACGTACCCCATCCGGAATCACCTTCCGGAATAAGGAAATCAATAAATTCGATAGCACCAGTACGACTGTGGTGGAAAGTCCCATGCCGATTCCATTCAATACCGAAGTCGTTACCGCCAGTGTCGGACACATACCCAACATCAATACGAAGGTAGGGTTTTCTTTGATAATACCGTTATACAAACGTTCCATATTTGTTTTCATATTAAGCCGCCTCCCCTAAGTATTGTTGAAAATACAGTATGCAGGCATTCACCGCATTTGCGACTGCCTTAGATGTAATCGTGGCACCTGTAATGGATTCAATTTCAGAATCTGTTGTTGGCGTCGTTTTTACTACAGAAAAAGCAGACACCAGTTTATTTTGAAACTGTGAGGCAAAAGATTCCTCTGTCGCCTTTGCTCCCAGTCCTGGTGTTTCCGAAATATCGGTAATGGAATATCCATTTACGGTTCCATCCAACTGAATTCCCATGGATAACGTAATATTTGCTTGGCTACCATCTTTCGCTGTTACATTGATCACATAACCGAGTAAATTTCCATCTGCATCCAACGCCTTCAATACAGAAAGAATTTCATCTTCGTATCCATTATCAGCCAAAAGTGCAGCCGCATCCTCCGCTGAAAAATCTGCATATTCTTCAAAACTGCTTGCTTCTGAAAATACCTCCACATAAGCAGCCTGTTCCGCTGCTAATTCCGAAGCTGCAATGGGTTCTTTTGTAATTTCATATACGAAGCCAAGCAACAGTCCCAACACCAAAGTGAAAGCGGTTAAAATTGCCGCATCTTTTACGATTTTATTCTTCATTCTTTTTTCCTCCTTTTGGGATTCCAAAAGCCCTCGGAATCGTATACTTTTCAATAATCGGCACAAGCAAATTGCTTAAAATAATGGCAAAGCTGACACCCTCTGCATTCGCCCCAAACAAACGGAACAGCCCTGTTAACACGCCGCAGCTCACTCCAAAGAGGATCTGTCCCAAGGGGGTAATTGGCGATGTAACATAATCCGTTGCCATAAAGAAAGCGCCCAACATCAAACCACCACCGCAAAGTTGTGCAACCATATAATTCCAGTTAAATCCTTGTCCACTAAACAGAAGAATAAAAATACAGAAACTGATCAAATAACTTCCCGGTATACGTAAATCAATAACGCCCATTAAAATCAAGAAAATCGCACCAATCATAATGCACATAGCACTGGTCTCACCAATGGTTCCACCGGTTTTTCCAAGCAGCATATCCAAGGTATTCACCGTTCCATCTCCTGATTTCAACAAGGACAAAGGAGTCGCTCCGGTATATGCATCCACTGCAAAATTAGTCATATCTGCAGCAAAGGCAATGACCAAGAAACATCTACCACCCAAGGCCGGGTTCATAAAGTTTTGACCCAGACCGCCAAACAAACACTTTACAATGATGATTGCAAAAGCACTGCCAAGGATGGCTTCCCACCAAGGCAAAGTCGGAGGCAAATTCAGTCCCAAAAGAAGCCCCGTAACCACAGCACTCAAATCTCCAATGGTAGATTCCTTTTTTACTATACGGCAATAAAGCCATTCGCAAGCCACACAACTCACAATACAAATAAGCACTAAAACCAGTGCGTAAAACCCAAAATTCAAAACGCCAAACACCGTAGTAGGTAACAATGCCAATATGACATATAACATAATACGATCTGTGGTGTCTTTATCCCGCACATGCGGGGATGATGATACTTGAAATAAATCAGCCAAAATACTCTCCTCCTAAGCCTTCTTTCTTTTTTCTGCCAAAACATCTTTTTTCATGCCCTTAATCAACTGGGCCAAAGGCCGTTTCGCCGGACAAATAAAACTACAAGAGCCACATTCCACACACTCCAAACCATACCATTGTTCAAATGCTTCACTCTCCTGATGTTCGGAAAACTTTGCGAGTTTGGAAGGCACGAGGAGCTCCGGACAGGCTTCCACGCATCGTCCACAGTTAATACATGCTGTTCCCTTTGCTGCTTTTACTTCATCTTTAGTAAAGCAAAGCAATGCAGATGTGGTTTTGGTTGTAGGCACATCTAGATTGAATAAGGCAAATCCCATCATGGTTCCACCGGAAATCATTTTTTCTGCCGGCTCTTTCAAACCTCCTGCGGCCTCTAGTAAATCAGAAAATTTCGTTCCAATGCAGAACTTGAAATTTCTTGGATTTTTCACCGCATCTCCGGAAACAGTAAAGATTCTCTCCATATTCGGTTTTCCTAATTTGACTGCATCATAAATCGAGCAAATGGTTTCCACATTGTCTACTACACATCCAGCATCCGCCGGCAACATTTTGGAATAAATACTCTTTCCTGTAACTGCATAAATCAATTGACGTTCTCCACCCTGTGGATATTTTGTCATTAATTCGCATACAGACAAACGTTCTTCCCCGGCAATTGCTTCTCGAATTTTCGCAATACAATCCGGTTTATTGTTTTCAATTCCAAAAACACCCTTTGCATTCGGAAACAGCTGGAGCATAATTTTCATGCCTTCCACCAAACGCTCTGTGTATTCCAACATAATTCGATAATCCGAGGTCAAATAAGGTTCACATTCTGCACAGTTTGCGATTACTGTCTCAATAGCCTCCGGATCCTTTGGAGACAGCTTTACATGGGTAGGAAATCCAGCTCCACCCATACCAACCACGCCGGCCTCTTTAATCTTTTCAATAATCTCTTCTCTGGTCAATTTTGTAACATCCGAAACGGAGGTATACTCCACTTCTTCAAAGGCATCGTCACTTGTAATCACAATTGACTTCACCATATCTCCGGTAGGCACCAAATGTGGTTCAATTGCCTTCACTTCTCCGGACACGGACGAAAAAATCGGTGAAGAAACAAACCCTGTTGCCTCAGCTATTTTTTGCCCCTTCTTAACGTGATCTCCCACGGCTACAATCGGCTCCGCCGGTGCACCAATGTGCTGTGACAGCGGAAATATCAAATCTCCCTTTGGAAGGAATTCTTCAATCGGAGTGTCTTTTGACAAATCCTTTCCTTCAAAAGGGTGAACGCCACCGCGAAATGTACTTAAGTTCATTGCTCTTCCCTCTTTCTTTGTTCATTTTGTATAAATCACATTTGTTTTTCATACAATCTCAAGTCAATTATACCATAACATATAGAAAAGAAAGAAGTTTCTATCACAGAAGTTTGTGCTATAATGAGGGAAATTTGAAATTTAACTATAAAATAAATATAAAATATTAGTAGAAAAGAGGATGACCCCTTGTTACGTACAGAATCAACCCATTCTTTCCGAGAGAAACCCCCGGTTATTTCCCATTTCTTTCAGGAAGATGCCATCTTTTTCGATATTGAAACCACTGGCTTTTCTCCAAAAACCAGTCAACTATACTTAATCGGATACAGCTATCGTTCCTCACAGGATACCTATACCGTTGTACAGCTTTTTGCGGAAACTCCGGAGGAAGAAAAACAAATTTTAGACACCTTCTGTGACATTCTAAAAGACTATACTACCATTATTACCTTCAATGGCATTGGCTTTGATGTGCCCTATTTAAAAGAAAAATGTAAAAGACATCAAGTAAAAGAAGATTTTGACGAAAAGAATTATTTAGATATTTACAAGAAATTCTGTCAATATCAAACCTATTTTTCCTTTGAAAATCGCAAACAAAAAACGCTGGAGCATTTCTTAGAAATCAAAAGAGAGGATAAAATGAACGGCGGCGAATTAATTCCTGTCTACAAAGCTTACGTGCTGCACCCTTCGGAAGAAGGCAAACGCCTTTTACTTTTGCATAATTACGAAGACGTATTAGGCATGGTGGAACTCTTACAATTCCTAGCCTATTCCTACTTTTTCGAGAACCATTTTTCCTTACAGGAATACCATTTAGAAACTTATACCGATTATACCGGCAAGGAAAAACAGGAGCTTCTTTTCACGCTTCGTCCCCCCTTTTCCTTTCCACGAAAAATTTCCTTTTCAAAGGGAAGCTTTTACTTTTTATTAGAAGCGGATTCTTGCCATATTTCTATTCCTTTGGAAGAAAAAGATTTATTATACTTTTTCCCAAATCCGGAAAACTACTATTATTTGCCGGAGGAAGATATGGCCATTCACAAAAGTGTTGCTACCTATGTAGACAAAAGTCAGCGTAAAAAGGCCACAAAAAATAATTGCTATCAGCATCACACCGGCTACTTTTTGCCGAATCCTTTTTCAGAGTGCACATTCCCTGTCTTCTATACCGATAGTAAGAAAAAAATCTCTTACTTGGAATACGATGCTACCGCATACGACCAAGATTTCTTTTCTTCTTACTTCTCTCAACTTTTCTATGAATTATTGCAAAAAAAATCCCGTATATTTTAAATATACGGGATTTTCACTATTCTTTTTGGAAAAAGAAGGACTGGTTTCTACGATATCCCAAATCCTTATAATTCATAATCTGTTCTGTGCTACCAATAAATAACACACCATCCTTTTGTAAGGACTTGTGGAACTTCTTATAAATCTCATCCTTTGCCTCTTCTGTGAAATAGATAACCACATTACGGCATACAATCATGTGACAACCTGTCGGATATGGATCCTTTAACAAGTTGTGTTCCTTGAACTCCACACGTTTTTTAATATCTTCAGAAATCTGATAAGAGGTACCAATCTGTGTGAAATACTTTGCTTTCAAATCAGAAGGAACTGCAGCAATACTCTTGGCATTGTAAAGTCCCACTCTGGCTTTCTCTAATACCTGCTTATCAATATCTGTAGCAATAATCTTGATGTTTTCCAACGGCAAATGACGGGATAAGGCCATTACTAAGGAATATGGCTCATCCCCTGTTGAACAAGCCGCACTCCAAATACGAAGATTTTTTCCGAAGGTAGAAATCAATTTGGGGATTACTTCCTTGTCCATGAATTCCCACTGTTCCGGATTTCTATAAAACTCAGACACGTTGATGGTAAGAAAATTAACAAATTCCTCGAATTTGCTCTTATCCTTTTTAATCAATGCAACGTAATCATCGTAAGTTTTTAAATTATTCTTCGAAATCAACGTATCAATTCTTCTACGCATCTGCTTTTCTTTATAAGCAGTCAAATCAATTTTGGTTAAAGCATAAACATCTTTTTGGAATTTCTCATAGTTGTCCATCGAAGATACCTCCAATATTTGTTTTACTTCCCCATCCCTCTATTTATAGTTTATTCCTCTTCTAATGCATTTGCAACTGCTTCAATATCAACATCTGCTACTTCTGCATCAGATTCTTCCTTTGGTTCTTCCGGGAATAATGCTTTGATACTAAGGCTGATTTTCTTTTCTGCTTCGTTGAAATCAACAATCTTAGCTTCTACTTCCTGTCCAATAGTAAGTGCATCAGATGGCTTTTCTACATGATCTTTAGAAATCTGTGAAACATGTAATAAAGCGTCTACGCCTTCTGCCAATTCAACGAATGCACCGAAATCAGTCATACGAGCTACTTTACCGGTAACTACATTACCAACTGCATATTTTACATTTGCATCCTTCCAAGGATTTTCATCTTCGAACTTCATGCTAAGTGCAATTTTGGTGTCGTTGATTTCCTTGATGAATACCTTTACAGTCTCACCAACTTTGAATACTTTCTTCGGGCTTTCGGTTCTTCCCCAGCTCATTTCTGAGATGTGAAGCAATCCATCTACACCACCCAAATCGATAAATGCACCAAAGTCTGTAATGTTCTTTACAGAACCTTCTACTACATCACCAACTTTTAATTTTGCAAATAATTCCTTCTGTGCTTCAGCTTTCTTGCTAGCCAAAAGCTGACGACGGTCACCGATGACACGTCTTCTTCTAGGATCGAATTCTGTGATTACAAATTCGATTTCCTGTCCATTATATTTTGTTAAATCTTTTTCATATGTATCTGATACAAGACTTGCAGGGATGAAAACTTTTGCTTCATCGACTACAACACTCAATCCACCGGAAAGTACCTGAGTAACCTTTGCAGTTAAAACTTCCTGATTGTTGAATGCTTCTTCCAAACGCTGTCTTCCTTTTTCAGCAGCAAGCTGTCTATAAGAAAGAACCACCTGTCCGTCGCCATCGTTTACACGCATAACCTTAGCAGACATGGTATCGCCAACAGATACTACAGTTGTAAGGTCAACGTTTGATTCGTTTGTATAATTATCACGTGAAATAATACCATCTGATTTGTAACCGATATTCAATACGATTTCATCCGGCTTTACATCAATTACAGTACCCTCAACGATATCTCCATTTCTTATAGTTTTAAAAGATTCTTCCAGCATTTGTTCAAAACTCATTTCTGACATTATTTTGAACCTCCTCAATAATATTTTGCGGGGTGGATGCCCCGGCAGTAATACCAACTTTATTATATGCCTGCAATGATGGAACGTCTAAATCGTTAAGAGTCTGTATAAAATATGTCTGCGGACATTCGTCCTTACAAATCTCGTACAATTTTTGAGAATTAGAGCTATTTTTCCCTCCAATCACAATCATCGCGTCAACATTTTTTGCAATTTTTCTTGCTTCTGTTTGACGCTCTTCCGTTGCATTACAGATCGTATTTAAAACAATTATATCATAACCTTTTTCCTGAATGATTTCAACTAATTCTTGAAATTTAATGTTCGGGAAAGTGGTTTGGGATACGATTAAAACCGGCATTTTTTCATCCAAAGAAAAGGCTCTTGCCTCCTCCTTTGTCTCTACCACCGTCGTGTGTGCCGGATCGCACCATCCTTTGATGCCTTCCACCTCCGGATGATTGGTGTTTCCTACGATGACAATGTGATGTCCTTCTCCGGAATATTTATGCACTGCATTGTGTATTTTTCTCACAAACGGGCAGGTAGCATCCACAATTTCAAACCCATGATTTTCAATTGCGTCATACTCCGCTTTTGAAATTCCATGCGAACGAATAATCATGATACCGGCGGGCTTTTCAGACAATTCCTCTACGGAATTCACAACCGTCACCCCATGTTCTTCCAAATCCTTTACCACCACTTCATTGTGAATGATGGGGCCATAGGTATAAATCGGAGTACCTCCATGTTCTCTGATTTTGTCATACACCGTATCCACGGCTCTTTTTACACCAAAACAAAAACCGGCGCTTTCCGCCAAAATTAATTCTTTCATCAATTCTTTTCCTTTATGATTTCCTTCATTTTTTCTACGACTTCCTCAATCGTCATATCCGAAGAATCCAATAGAACCGCATCCTCTGCCTGTTTTAACGGCGCAACTTCTCTGTGACTGTCACGATAATCACGCTCTTCAATATCCGCCTCAATCTGCGCCAAATCTGCTTCCTGTCCCTTTGCCAACAATTCTTTGTAACGTCTCATGGCTCTCACCTGCACGCTGGCTGTCAAGAAAATTTTCACCTGTGCATCCGGTAAAATGGTGGTTCCAATGTCTCTTCCATCCATAACCACATCATATTTTTTTGCCATTTCTCTCTGTAAGGATAGTAATTTTTCTCTTACAAAAGGATATACACTGGTATGGCTAGCCATATTTCCCACTTCTTCTTTTCGGATTTCTCCGGACACATCCTCGTCATTCAAAAACACGCGTTGTTCTCCATCCACGAATCCGATGGTTACTTGTACTTGCTGCAACTCTTCTTTGATTTTTTCCTGTTCCTCATAACCGATTCCTTTTTGTAAAAAATCGTAAGCCAACGCACGATACATAGCCCCTGTGTCCACGTAAATATAAGACAAATCCCCTGCCAACTTTTTTGCAATGGTACTTTTTCCTGCACCTGCAGGTCCGTCAATTGCGATATTCATACTCATTTTCTTCGTTCTCCTTCTGGTATTTATTCGATACTGCTTCCGGCCAAATGTCCTGTGGACCAGGCAATCTGCAAGTTATAGCCACCTGTGTATGCATCTAAATCCAGGATTTCTCCTGCAAAATATAGGCCTTGGATTTTTTTGGATTCCATCGTAGAAGGATCCACTTCCTTTACAGAAATACCGCCCTTGGTGATAATTGCTTCTTTAAAATCCCGCAGTCCGATTATGGTAAATGGAAATGCCTTTAAATTTTTCAGTAACTCCATACGATCCTCTTTTGTCATTTCATGCACTTTTTTGCCATCTTCAAAATGACACACTTCCATCATGACAGAAACCATTTTCGAAGGCAATAAACTACCTAAAACATTTTTTACCTGCTTATTTTGATTTGCGGAAAACTCTCGCAAAATTCGTTCATCCAATTGTTTCTCAGATAAAACCGGTTTTAAATCAATTTCTGCTTTTCTTTCTTTTCCGTCCGTAAAAAAAACATTACACTTGGCACTTGCGCTCAATACCAAAGGACCACTTACGCCAAAATGCGTAAACAACATTTCTCCAAACTCTTCGTAAATGGGTTTCTTTTTCTCTCCCCAAATACGCAAAGTCACATTTTTCAAAGACAATCCCTGCATTTTCGGAATATAGCCTTCTTTTGTATTAAACGGTACCAAAGAAGGAGTGCAAGGCTTCTTGCTATGTCCATATTCCTCAGCTAATCTCATGCCACTGCCGTCTGAACCAGTGGAAGGATAAGATAATCCTCCTGTTGTTAAAATCACCGCATCTCCGTAGATTTTTTTATTCTTATCCGTGACTACCCCTTGTATTTTCTGCTCTTCCATCAGAAAATCCGTCACCTTTGTAAAGAAACGTACTTCCACCTTTTTCTCTTCCAATGCCCTACGAAAAGCAGCAAGCACATCCGAAGAATGATCCGAAACCGGGAACACACGATTTCCTCGTTCGATTTTTAAAGGACACCCATAGGCCTCTACAAAATCCATGACATCCTGATTGGTAAATTGATAAAATGCACTATACAAAAACTTGTCATTGCGCAATACCTGCGGGAAAAAATCCTCTAATTCACAGGCATTTGTCACATTACAACGTCCTTTTCCCGTGATATATACTTTTTTTCCAAGTTTTTCATTCTGTTCCAACAAAAGGACCTGATGCCCTTTTTCTGCCGCAGCATAAGCCGCCATCATACCGGCTGCTCCGCCACCAACTACAATTACTTTCTTACTCATCTATATCTCCAAGTGATGTATACTTCATGCGAAGCACATCATTCATATATTCTAACTCATCATTTCCGGAAACTTGATAATTCTCCCAAATATTTTCCAATGTGTCAATATTCTTCATGACCTCTTTATGTCGAATGGTACCCATAGCCACAATCAGCGCATTAATAACGCTCATGGGAGCAACCATAGACTCCACAATAGACGACGTATCACAACATGCCACCAAGTTGCAGGAAGAATACAAATTCATCGGAGAATGCACCGAATCCGTAATGGAAATCACCTTTGCGCTACGATTGTTTGCAAATTCCATTGCCTTTAATGTCCGAATGGAATAACGCGGAAAACTGATTCCAATCAAACAATCCTTTCCACTGATGCGAAGCATTTGTTCAAAAATTTCCTGTTCACTGGTACTCTTCAACAACACCACATCATCTCGTACCATACGTAAATAAAAAGCGAAATACTCAGCCAAAGGACTGCAAGCCCTTAGTCCGACTATGTATACTTTTTTTGCGTTTAAAATGACATTTACCGCCACATCAAATACCGTTTCATCAATTTGATTATTGGTTTTTTTCAAACGTTCAATATCCGCTTTAATCATGGTATTCAATACTTTTGATTTGGTAAAGGATGCATAATCCTGTTCGGTTCTTTGCGCGTTTGATAATTTATTCCTTACTTGCTCCGCCAATTCCTTTTGGAACTCCGGATAGCCTTTATAATGTAAAGACGTAGCAAAACGTACAACGGTTGATTCGCTAACGCCTACTTTTTTTCCAAGTTCTGCCGCAGTTAAAAATGCCGCTTTGTCATAATTTTCCGTAATGTAAGTAGCCAGCTTCTTTTGTCCCTTACTCATCTTTTTGTAGTTCTCATTTATGCGATTGGACAAATTCTGTTCGATTGCCATAAAAGGTTCTCCTTTGTAAAAAGAATGTCGTTTGCGACATTTTTATATCATAAGGAAAAATTTCCTATGATATAAAAACGGTGCTACCAAAGTAGCACCGTCTGATTGTTATACCGGATAAGCTCCGTTTTCTGTGTCTGCAATTGTTGCATCTACCTGGGTTTGCTGAGCTTCACGATATTTAAAGAACTCAGTTGCTACCTGAGGGAATAATGCATAGGATAATACGTCTTCATCCTGTTGCTTGTACTGTTTCATTTCAGCTTCAATCTTATCCAATTCAGGCTCGATTAAATCTGCAGGTCTGCAGGTAATAATCTGTTTCTTTTCATCCTCAGAAAGTACCTTATCCAAAACTTCCTGATTGAATGGTTTTACAGTCTGACCATACTGACCCATTAATACTGCCTTTGTTTCCTTGGTTGCTACTTTATATCTTTCGCCCATCAATACATTAAATACAGACTGTGTACCTACAATCTGAGAAGAAGGTGTAACAAGTGGTGGTTCTCCCAAATCCTTACGTACTCTAGGTACTTCTGCAAGTACTTCTTCGTACTTATCTTCTTTGCCCTGCTCTGCCAACTGGCTAATCAGGTTACTAAGCATACCACCCGGTACCTGATAAAGCAAGGTCTTGATATTTACACCAAGTACCTTTGGATTCATGAGACCGGAAGCCAATGCTTCTTCTCTCATTGGACGGAAATAATCTGCAATTTCTGCAAGTAATGTCTGATCCAAACCGGTATCAAACGGAGTACCCTTGAAGGTTTCTACCATAACTTCCGTAGCAGGCTGGCTGGTTCCCAAAGCAAATGGAGACATTGCCGTATCAATAATATCACAGCCGGCTTCCACTGCCTTCAAATAAGTCATAGATGCTACACCGGAAGTATAATGGGTATGTAACTCAATCGGAATATCTACTGCAGATTTTAAGGTCTTAACCAAACGATCTGCTTCGTATGGTACCAAAAGTCCTGCCATATCCTTAATGCAAAGGGAATTTGCACCCATGTCTTCTACCTTCTTGGCCATTTCTGTCCAATAATCCATGGTATAAGCATCCCCAAGTGTATAAGAAAGGGCTACCTGCGCATGTCCCTTTTCTTTATTACAAGCAGAAACAGCAGTCTGAAGATTACGTAAATCATTGAAGCAGTCAAAGATACGAATAATATCAATACCGTTTGCAATGGATTTCTGTACGAAATATTCTACTACGTCATCTGCATATGGACGATATCCTAAGATATTCTGTCCTCTGAATAACATCTGTAATTTTGTGTTTTTAAATCCGTCTCTTAATTTACGTAAGCGATCCCATGGATCTTCTTTTAAGAAACGTAAGCTGGCATCAAAGGTAGCTCCTCCCCAGCATTCTACGGCATGATAGCCGACTTTATCCATTTTTTCAACAATCGGAAGCATCTGTTCCGTTGTCATTCTAGTTGCAATCAGAGACTGATGGGCATCACGCAACACAGTCTCTGTTATTTTTAATGGCTTTTTTTCCATTTCTGACATGTTTCTACCCTCCGTATACTAAATTCCAAAGATTGCCATAAAGGTTCCGGCTGCAACCGCTGTTCCAATAACACCGGCAACGTTCGGTCCCATAGCATGCATCAAAAGGAAGTTTGTCGGATCTTCTTCCGCACCAACCTTCTGAGACACTCTGGCTGCCATTGGCACTGCAGATACTCCGGCAGAACCAATTAATGGATTAATCTTGCCATGTGTAAGGTGGCAAAGTAATTTTCCAAGTAATACACCGGAAGCGGTTCCTACCATAAATGCAACCAATCCTAAAATAACAATCTTGATGGTTGTCATATTCAAGAAAGCTTCTGCACTTGTGGAAGCACCAACGGATGTACCAAGTAAAATAACTACGATATACATAAGCGCATTGGATGCTGTTTCTTCCAACTGATGAACCACACCGGATTCACGGAATAAGTTTCCAAGCATCAGCATACCAACAAGTGGTGCTGTGGTAGGAAGTAACAAACAAACAATAATTGTAACAATAATCGGGAATAAAATCTTTTCCAATTTCGATACCGGACGAAGATTTTCCATTTTAATCGCACGTTCTTCTTTTGTGGTAAAGAACTTCATAATTGGCGGCTGAATAATCGGCACCAAAGCCATATAAGAATAGGCCGCCACCGCAATCGGTCCCATTAAGGAAGACTGTCCCAATTTACCTGCCAAGAAAATAGAGGTAGGTCCATCGGCACCACCGATAATGGAAACAGCTGCCGCCGCCTTATCATTGAATCCCAATAAAATTGCAATTAAGTAAGCAGTAAAAATACCAAACTGTGCTGCAGCACCCATTAAGAAACTAATCGGATTTGCAATCAATGGACCGAAGTCTGTCATAGCTCCGACACCCATAAAAATCAAAGATGGTAAAATTGACCACTCATCTAATGTAAAGAAATAGTAAAGCAATCCTCCAACCCCATTGCTAGTTTCCTCTGGGGTTGCCATAATATCCGGATAAATGTTAACCAATAACATACCGAATGCAATCGGTATTAACAAAAGTGGTTCATATCCCTTGCGAATCGCAAGAAATAAGAAAACACATGCAATTACAATCATTAAATAGTTGCCTAAGGTTAAATTTAAAAACGCGGTTTGGCCCAGGAGATTACTTAAAGTCTCAGTAACGTAACTCATGAATCCGTCCTCCCAATTAATTTAATGATGCTAAAAGTTCTCCTGCTTCTACAGCCTTTCCAACTGCTACATCAATGCTTGCAACAGTACCGTCTTCCGGTGCTACTACAGGTGTTTCCATCTTCATAACTTCAAGTACTAAAACAGTATCACCCTTCTTTAACGCATCGCCAACCTTTGCTTCTACGCTTACAACTTTTCCGGCTGCTCCTGCAGTCACTTTTACTTTTCCTGCTCCTGTAGCTGCTGCCGGTGCCGGTGCTGCCGCTGCCGGTGCTGCTTTACGAGCCGGTGCAGAAGCAACTGCTCCGGTACTTCCTGTTTCTTCTACTGTAACATCATAAACATTTCCATTTACGGTAATTGTATAGTTTTTCATTTTAAATCCTCCTAATCATTCACACTATCTTCTCTTAATTGAACGTACAACGAAATCATCTGTGGATGTTCCGGTTGCTGCCGCAATTGCTGCTGCAATAACAGCTACCAATTCGTTATTGTCCTGTCTGGTTTCTCTGGCTGCAATCTGTTCCACAACCTGTTTCTTTGTATCGGTAGGTTCCACATTTTTCTTTGAAAACTTCTTTTCAAAGTATGGAATTAATTTAAAGGCGTATATTACAAGAGAAATTAAAATCAAAACAAAAAATACAATTGCAATACACATAATGGTGTTCAATCCGGCTTTTGCCATTTTTTCACCGGTTGAATAAACCAAATCCACGTTGATGGCAGTCAATTCCATATCTGTATAGTCAAATACGAATGTCACTGTCATATCACGTACCGAACAATCTACATACTGTTCTGCCGTCAATGTTTTTCCGGCTTTTGTTAAATTAAATTCACCGAGATCTTCTATTGTTCCGGCTTCTGCTACGTTCTCTACCCAAGACTCAGCAAATGGAGCATATACTTCGTCTCCATTTTCAATAATCGTCTCGAAATCAGAATCTTCCAAAGAAGCCACTACGGATACCGTCTGTTGCACAGAAGCGCAAATTTCATCATAGGTATAACCGTTGTAATCCTCGGCTGTTGCATCTGTACCACATGCTGCAAGGGAACCTATGCAAAGGCATGTAGCAAGCGCCAATAGGATTTTCTTTTTCATAAACGTCACCTTTCTATTTTGCTCCATGCTTTTTGTATGGGCCCTCTACACTTTTTGTATACAAAAGTTCAAATGCTGCAATCACATATTTTCTGGAATCCGCCGGTTCTAAGATCAAATCTACGTAACCACGTTTTGCTGCAGCAACAACACTAGACTGCAGTGCATCGTATTCCTTTGCTTTTTCTTCTACAACAGATGCGTTTTCTCCGGCATACATAATCTTTGCAGCCAAAGTTGCATCCATCATACCGATTTTTGCATCATCCCATGCATAAACAAAATCAGCGCCTAAAGTCTTTGAATTCATAACTACGCCGGCACTACCAAAAGCTTCTCCAACGATTAAGTTCACCTTCGGTACTGTGGCATTTGCAAACGCATAACTAAGTCTACCCATAGCCTTAGAAAGACGTTTTTCTGCTGTCATACATCCACAGAATCCGGTTACATCAGTCAATGTAAGTACCGGGATTTCAAATGCATCACAGAAGGTCACAAATTCTGCAGCCTTTTCTACACCATTTGCTGTAAAGACGCGGTCATAAGACTCTACCAATGCACCTGCTTCATCATGTACTTCAGAAGCATTTGCAACTGCACCAACTGTTACTCCATTTAATTTGATAAATCCGGTAACCATTTCTTTTGCGTATTCTCTTTTTGTTTCGAAGAATACATGGTCATCCGAAATTTCACTCAAAACAAATCTGGCATCTTTCTTCATTGTGCCAAATCCTTCACAGATACGATTCAAATCATCGCCTGTACCATTTTCTAACTGTGTGCCACCGTTGTTATCCGGAAGCATAGGAACAAGAAGACGAATTGCATCAAAAATTTCCTCTTCTGTACCTGCGAAATCCACATTACCTGTTTCCTTGCTCTGGAAATCAGCAGCTGCTGTATCACATTTTTCTACACGATTTCCTTCAATTGCGTTCGGAGCATTCAAGAAAAGTTTTCCTTTTTCTGCTTCCATAAAAGTAAAATCGCTCATAGCAGGAACGACAGAAAGTCCGCCACCACAATTTCCAAAGATGGCTGTGATCTGTGGAATCACACCGGATGCCTTTGCCTGCTTTCTATAAATTGTACCTAGTCCTGCTAATGCATCTACAGATTCCTGTAAACGAATGCCGGCACAATCCAAAAGACCGATGACCGGAGCACCCATTTTCATTGCCATATCGTAAACAGATGCAATTTTCTTTGCATGCATTTCGCCGATGGTTCCGTTTAATACGGAAACATCCTGACTGTAAACAAAAACAAGATTTCCATCTATCAACCCATGTCCAATCATAACACCATCTGAAGGCGTATCCGTCTGGTTCAGATTAAAATCTGTGCTTCTTGCTGTAACCAAAGAACCGATTTCTAAAAAACTGTTTTCATCTAACAATCTGTTCAGTCTTTGTGCAGCCAAGCTATTCTTGTTTGCGCTCATTATTTAGCCCTCCATATATCACTAATTTCAAAAAACTTACTCCTATAAATTTTATCCTTTTCCCTATCATTTTTCAATAGAATCATGGGTGTTTTTTACAGAAAAATAAAGCATATTTTACAAAAAAAGAAGTGCTAATCTTAGCACTTCTTAAACATCTACTTTTACTTCCTGTTCTGCTTGGTGTTTGAATTCCTCCAACTGGTCCTCAGAAAGTACCGGAAGTTCATCTACGGAATGTACGCCAAAACTACGTAAAAACTCCTCAGTTGTACCAAACAACATCGGTCTTCCCGGAGCATCCAATCTTCCAAGTTCTTTTACCAATTCGTATTCCACCAATTTATTGACCGCATGATCACTGGAAACTCCACGAATCTTTTCAATTTCCGCCTTGGTAACCGGTTGCTTATACGCAACAATCGAAAGGGTTTCCAACAAAACGTCCGTCAAAACTCTTTTCTTCGGTTGTTTTGCAATCTTAATCAAATATTCATAAGCTTCGCTGTTGGTGCACATCTGATAGGCACCATCCAAGCACTGAATCTGTACTCCTCGGTTTTCTTTTTGATAGGTTTCCATCATCTTTTCGATGATTTCTTTTGTTTCTTTTTTATCCAATTCAATGGCATCCGCAATTTTTTCCAGTTCCACGGTTTCTCCCATGGTGAATAAAATCGCTTCTATTATCGCTTCATAATTCATTTTTACTTCCTATGCTGCTATTTTTGATTCAATATAGATATCCTCAAAGGTTGCTTCCTGACTAATGGTAATCACGCCACTCTTCATAAGCTCCAAAACTGCTAAAAAGGTAACAATTACCTGCATTTTTCCATGTTCTCTTTCCAGCAAGTTGCGGAAACTAAAGGTCGCATTCTTTGTAGCAAAATCCCTTAAATAAAGGATTCTATCCTCCAAAGACACTTCTTCCTTTTCAATCTTTCCGAATTTCGAACGAATCGGATCGATTTTGTCCTCCTGGCGTTGCATCATTTGTTTAAAAATGGCATTTAACTTGGTAAGTGTCACATCTGACATCAATTCTTCCAAATCAATCGGCTCCTGATATGCAGCCACCTCATCCGGAATGGAAGGTTCTCTGTACCAGACTTTTTCTGCGTCCATTTGACGATCCTTTAATTCCATGGACATGCACTTGTACATCTTATACTCCAGCAACTGCTGAACCAATTCTGCACGTGGATCCTCTTCTTCTTCCTCTTCCTGTTCCTTTTTCGGCAATAACATACGAGATTTGATACTCAAAAGAGTCGCGGCCATAACCAAAAACTCACTCATGACATTTAAGTCCTGGCGCTGCATCTCTCGAATGTATTCCATATATTGCTCTGTAATGGTAACAATCGGAATATCATATATATTTACTTTATTCTTATCCAACAAATGTAAGAGTAAATCCAAAGGTCCTTCAAAAACCTCTAATTTTACAAGAATACCCATTTTTCTCTCCCTCTTTCAACACTACTTATTATAAAGAAAAAGAAAAACTTTATCAAGTTATTTCCCTATATTTTGTGGTCGAACGATTGTTCGAACACTAGAATTAGTTGTTTTACTTGGGTTCCAGATGAATCACAACCAATTCTGCACGATTAAACACACGAATATGGAAGGTATGTGTGCCCAGTCCTCTGGAAACAATCAAACATCTTCCATCCTTTTCAAATTTTCCTGCATCGTATTTTGGAAACAGTTCAAACTGCGGGGAAAAAACACTTCCAATTCCCGGAATTCGCACTAATCCACCATGCACATGTCCACTTACCGTCAGATCCGCACCATATGCAAAATAATCCGGTGCATATCTGGGATTGTGTGCCAGCAGCACTTCAAACCCCGGTTCTTTTTTCCCCAGAACCTGTTCCATGTATCCTTCCGGCAAAGGCACTTTCTGAAAACGCTTGTAACATTCTCCAGGAATATCCAAACCGGATATTTTGATACGATCCCCTTTGTCTTCCCAAATCAAAGAATCATTTTTCAAAATAAAGGTGCCGGTTTCCGCCACCTTCTTTTCATATTCTTGGAATTTTTCTTCCGTTTCCGGCGTAGCTTCTTTGGGTTTGGATTCATGATTTCCATTAGAGAAGAAAATCGGTGCAATTTTTCTTGCTTTTTCAAAAAAATCCAAAGCCACAAAATAGGAAGTGTCATCTCTTCCCACAATCATATCTCCGGGCACCAGAATTCCATCCGGATTTTCTTTTTTCATGGCCGCAATCAATACATCGTTTTCTTTTCCATAAACGTGGGCATGCAAATCCGCCACCAATAGTAACGTGTGTGGCTTTGTAATCTTATTGCTAACAAAGGTATAGGTGGTAACCTCAAACTTTTTCAATTCCATCCATTGCCAAAAAACGTAGCCAATCACTACCAGCAAAAGAATCCCAATTATTTTCATATCCTCACCCAAAAAGAGAATTGCCAAAGGCAATTCTCTTTCTTTCTCATCTTATGCCTGTTCCGGAACATCCTTTATGGAGAAGCTCATTCTTCCCATCTTGTCTTTTCCTAAACAAATAACTGTTACTTTATCTCCTAAAGTCAATACATCTTCTACGTGATTGATTCTTTCCTTTGCAATCTTAGAAATATGTACCATACCTTCTTTTCCAGGAGCGAACTCTACAAAAGCACCGAATTCTTTGATGCTAACAACAACACCCTTGAAAATCTGACCTTCTTCAAAATCAGTGGTGATGACCTGAATCATTTCAATGGCCTTGTTCATCATTTCAGCATCTGTACCGCAAACGGAAACAGCACCTTCATCAGAAATGTCAATCTTTACACCGGTACGTTCAATGATTTCGTTGATGGTCTTTCCTCTCTGACCTACTACATCACCAATCTTCTGAGGATCGATCTGAATCTGTAAAATCTTCGGTGCATACTGGCCAACTTCCTTTCTAGGTTCAGAAATAGCCGGCTTCATACAAGTATCCATAATGAAGAGTCTTGCTTCTCTTGTTCTGCGAATTGCTTCTTCTACGATTGGTCTGGTAAGACCGTGAATCTTGATATCCATCTGGATTGCTGTGATACCTTCTGTAGTACCGGTTACCTTAAAGTCCATATCTCCGAAGAAATCTTCCAATCCCTGAATATCAGTCAAAACGATATAATCATCATCGGTATCTCCGGTAACAAGACCGCAAGAAATACCAGCAACCATACGCTTAATCGGAACACCTGCAGCCATCAAAGACATACAAGATGCACATGTAGAAGCCATAGATGTAGAACCGTTGGATTCGAAAGTCTCGGATACGGCACGAATTGCATATGGGAATTCCTCTTCAGATGGAAGTACCGGAATCAATGCTCTTTCTGCCAATGCTCCATGTCCGATTTCACGACGTCCAGGTCCTCTGGAAACCTTTGTTTCACCAACAGAGTATGCCGGGAAATTGTACTGATGCATATATCTCTTTGTTGTGATATTTTCATCTAATCCATCGATCTTCTGTGCTTCAGAAAGTGGTGCCAAAGTAACCACATCACAAATCTGTGTTTGTCCACGAGTGAACATTGCAGAACCATGTACTCTCGGAATCAAATCTACTTCTGCAGACAATGGACGAATCTGATTAATAGCTCTTCCATCCGGACGCTTGTGATCTTTTAAAATCATCTTACGTACAGTCTTCTTTTCATACTGGTAAATAGCATCTCCAAGCATTGCCATCCACTCTTCGTTTTCTGCAAATGCTTCTTCTAATTTTTCAGTTACCTGACGCATGTTCTCTTCGCGAACCTGCTTTTCATCTGTAAATACAGCTTTTTCCATTTCTTCCGGAGGAACAATCTCTTTGATTGCTGCAAATAATTCTTCCGGTACTGCATAGCTTTCATAGCTATGTTTTTCTTTTCCTACTTCTGAAACAATCTGGTTGATGAATGCGATAATGGTCTGGTTAATGTCATGCGCCATATAAATTGCTTCTAACATCTTATCTTCCGGAACTTCTTTTGCACCGGCTTCGATCATAATTACCTTCTGAGAAGTAGAAGCAACGGTAAGCATCAAATCTCCGTTATCCCACTGTTCCTGTGATGGGTTGATAATGAACTGTCCATCTACAAGACCTACCTGAGTCATTGCTGCAGGTCCATCAAAAGGAATATCGGAAATGCAGGTTGCAATAGATGCACCAAGCATAGCAACAAGTTCCGGTCTGCAAGCAGGATCCACACTCATAACCATGTTGTTCAAGGTAACATCATTTCTGTAATCCTTCGGGAACAAAGGACGCATTGGTCTATCAATCACACGAGAAGTCAAAATAGCATTTTCAGATGCCTTTCCTTCTCTCTTATTAAATCCACCCGGGATTTTACCTACAGAATACATTTTTTCTTCGTATTCTACACTAAGAGGGAAAAAGTCGATTCCATCTCTTGGTTTTTCTGAAGCAGTAGCGGTAGACAATACAGTAGTCTCTCCGTACTTCATAAATGCGCATCCATTTGCCTGTGCGCCAACTTTGCCAATCTCAACGGTAAGTGTTCTACCCGCAAGATCCATTGAATAAGTCTTAAACATAGTTTTCTCCTTTATATCTTTTCAGCAGACACTTCCGAAACAACTGAAGAACCCACGACACCCATGATCTCTTCAGTGGTCTCGGTACATTTCTGCTTTCTTTTTTCTCTTACATTGCATAAAAAATAGAGCGGAGATAATTCTCCGCCCTATCCAGAACTACTTTCTTAAGCCTAAACGCTCGATCAGAGAACGATATCTCTCGATGTCAATGTTCTTTAAGTAAGCTAAAAGTCTACGTCTAGAACCAACCATCTTAAGAAGACCTCTTCTTGAGTGATGATCCTTTGGATTCTCTTTTAAGTGCTCAGTAAGCTCGTTGATTCTTGTTGTAAGAAGAGCAACCTGTACTTCCGGTGAACCTGTATCTCCGGCAGTTCTTCCATACTCACTGATAATAGCCTGCTTCTGTTCTTTTGTTAACATCTTGTGTTCCTCCTTTTTATTTCTTCTTTCAAACGCCCATCTTACACATGATATTCAGTCAAAGGTCGGAGTGTCCTAAAACCGAATATGGGCTTTACTCATGCTGACTCATTATATCATACCAAAAATGCGGTGTAAACAAGTTTTTTAATCCTGAATTAAACGCGTACAGCAAATAGGGCTACGATAATAGACATTGGAAATGGTAATGCCGGTACGACGATTGCTGGCATGTACAATTTGTCCGTTGCCAATGTAGATTGCCACATGGCCTATACTACTGCCACTTCCATAAAACACCAAATCTCCCGGTTTTAACTCACTGACGGAAACTCTGGTGCCATATCCGGACTGTGCCGAAGAAGAATGTGGCAAGGAAATACCGTAATTCGCGTAAACACTCATAACAAAACCGGAGCAATCTGCACCGTTTGTCAAACTGGTACCACCCCATACATAAGGATTTCCGACAAACTGTGTTGCGTACTGTACCACTGCAACTCTCGCATCAGAAACGCCCTCTCCATAACGTACTTCTGTCATGTTCATAGCATCTTTTAATTTATCGGAAATCGTCACGTACTCGCTTTTTACATAACGTTCTTCTCCGTCAATATCTACTTTAATCCATTCGCCCTGGTCTTCTAACACCAGAACTTCTTCATCCTTTGCCACCTGATCAGTAACCGCACTGTCTGTATTGGGTTCCATACGCACATTCAGCACATCCGCACTAACCGTTGCAACCGTAGAAATCAAGCTAAGCGCCAAGGTCTCTGCCTCTTCGCCGGTCAATAAATACTCACTCTTCACATAGCCTTCCACATCACCGGACTGAATATGTGTCCAGTCCCCTTCGGTGCCCAAAATCTCGCACCCTCCATGTTTCGGCAACTTGCCAACCAATTCGGAAGCTTCATTCGGAGAAGTACGAATATTCAAATTCCCTTCGACATTGGCAATCCCAATATTGGTATATCCGGCAACCGTTTCCACTCCATCACCGGTAGTATTTTTATCCACACCACTTACAGAGGCATCATTTTGTATCATATAGGATTCTAATGCGGCAGATGCGCCGGAACAGATTGGACTTCCTTGCACAGGAAAAGCCATCACACTAACACTACATACAAATGTAGTCAGAAATACCCCAACTTTCAAATTTCTCCCCTTCATAAAATCCTCCCGAATTTTTCATACTCATTGGCCATGGCCTATTACTAGTTTTTAGTATATCGGAGGCTTGTAACCATGTCAACATATTTTTGTAACATTCTTGTAACATTCAAAAAAGGAAGGCTTTTAAACGCCTTCCTTTTTCCCCTTTATTTTGTTTGAAAATAAGCTCGAATTTTCTCTCGATCCTGATAAATTTGTTCCTTTAGCAAATCAAAGGAATCGAATTTTTTCTCCGGTCGTATATAGGTAAAAAATTCCGTATGAATTTCCTTTCCATACAAATCTCCGGAAAAATCAAATAAATTCGTTTCCACACCCACCGGATTTTCTCCATGGATTGTCGGTTTTTTCCCCACATTGGTCATTCCAAAATACGGCTTTCCGGCAATCCATGTTTTCGTAGCATACACCCCAAAAGGTGGCAGCAATTTTCCTTTTTCCGGGACTACATTCAAGGTAGGTACATCAATGGTACGCCCCAATTGATTTCCTTTTTCTACGATTCCCGTAACAAAATAAGGATAGCCCAGTAGGTCCTCTACCTTTTCCATATGTGCTTCTTTAATCTCACTCCGAATAAAGGTACTGCTAATGTCCCGATCTTCGTAACGCACTTTATCAAAAATACGTACTTCGATGCCATAGGCCTTCCCATAAGCTTCCAAGGTATTGGCATTTCCGCTACGGTTATGTCCAAATCGACAGTCCGTTCCGGCCGTAATACAAACCACATGCAATTTCTGCACCAGCATTTGAATAAAATCTTCCGGTTGCATATGCATCACTTCCGGCACCACCGGACAACAAATCAAATAGTCCACACCCATCTTTTCGAAGAGTCGTTCTTTTTCCTGATTCGTGGTAATGAGTTCGAGAGCTTCTTGTTGTATGCCAACTTTTGGCGGAATTTGAAAGGTAAAAACTGCTGTTTTCAACCCTTCTTCCTTTTTTTCTAAAATAAAAGAAAGCAACTTTTCATGGCCTCTATGTACCCCATCAAATTTTCCAATGGTAAGGGCTACCGGCTCTTTTATTTCCATTGCTTCTAATGTATCAATCTTAATCATTCGTTTTCCAAGAACATTTTTACAGGTCTGAAAAAACCCTGTTCCTGCTCCCATCTGTAAATACCGGCAAAATGCTTCTTTTCATTGTAGACACAGATTTCCTCCATGTCCTCTACCAATAACGCTTCCGAAAAATCTTCCTTTTTTAATTTATTGCCATTATTCAGTATTTTAGCTGCTTCCGGAACAATAAATCCCTTGGTATAAGTCGGAAAAACCGTATCGGTAGGCAAAAGAATTTTATCCAGTTCTCCATTTTTATAAAAAGCCTCAATTTCATCTATGGTATGTGCTTCTTCTAACGTAAAATTAGCTACTTTTTTGCGAAGTAACGTTTCCATCGCACCACCGCATCCCAATTTTTCTCCAATATCCTGGCATAGGGTGCGAATATAAGTCCCTTTGGAACAATGCACTTCAAATACCACACGAGGCAATGCCATCTTTTTGATCTGGATGGAAAAAATTTCCACCTCTCTCGCTTTTCTTTCTACTTCCACCCCATCTCGTGCCAAATCACACAGTTTTCTACCGTTGACCTTTAAAGCAGAGTACATAGGGGGAATCTGAGAAATCTTTCCCTCAAAGGATTTGATCACAGTTTCTACCTCTGCTTCACTACAGGTCACTTCCTTTTCCTGTAAAACAGTACCCGTCATATCTAACGTGTCGGTCGTCACCCCTAAAAGCAAGGTCGCTTCATAAACTTTATCCTTATCTGTTAAAAGCCCACAAACTTTTGTGGACTTTCCTATACACACAGGAAGGACTCCGGTTGCATCCGGATCCAAGGTTCCTGTATGTCCCATCTTCTTTTGATGTAAAATTCCCCGTAATTTTGCAACTACGTCAAAGGAAGTAAATCCCTTTTCTTTTTTTACATTAATAATTCCATTCATAATGATTCTGCAAATTGTTTTTCCATTTCTTTTAAAATGCCTTCTAAAATTTCAGAAGGATTGCCGGTCACAGTAGCGCCCGCAGCTCTCACATGACCGCCGCCACCACAGTTCATGCAAATCTTCGCACAATCAATAATTTCGGTAGAGCGAAGACTTAACTTAAATTCATGTTCACCGGTCTGATAAAGGAATACGGATGCTTCTACCCCTTTGGTAGAACGCAATACACTGACAATTCCTTCCACATCATTTGCGGTTGCAGACACTGCATCCAAATCTTCCTGCGTAATCACACTACTAATTACCTTTTGCTCCAAATGCATTTCTGCTTTACGTAAGGCAACACCTAAAATCAAATTCTCTGTGTATGTCTTTTCGTAATAAGTCTGGTCCACAATTTTGGAAAACGGAATTCCTTTTTCCATCAAAACGCCGGCTGCTTCCATTGTATGTCTGGATGTGCAGGAATACTGGAAAACTCCTGTATCATGAGCAATTCCGGTATAAATACAAGCGGCAATATCCGCGGTAATCTTTTCCTCCGGCAGCAAATCAAACACCAACTCACTGGCAGAACTTGCATCCGGATAAACGTAATTGACATCCGCAAAGCTCTGATTGCTAATATGGTGGTCAATACAAACGGTCTTTTCTGCTTTTTCAAAATAGGAAAAAGCGTTACCCAATCGTTTTTCATCTCCGCAATCCAAGACAAGAAACAGTTCTCTTGTTTCTTCCGGATAAGTCGTACAAATCTCATCTGCGCCCGCCAAGAAACGGAATACAGATGGCACCTGTTCCAAATATACCCGTGCATCCGCATCCGGATAGTACGTCTTTATATAGTTGTAAACTGCCAAGCAGCTTCCAATACAATCACCATCAGGCTTTACATGGCCTGCAATACCAACGGACTTTACGCCAGTCAGTACTTCATCCAACCTTTTCATGTTTATTCCTCGTCTTCTCTTTCATGAAGGGGTGCATTCACTTCATCAATCATTTTTGACATTTTTACTCCGTATTCAATAGACTGATCGATTACAAAACGAATTTCCGGAGTATTACGAAGGTTCACATTCTTTGCCAACGTACGACGAATGTATCCTTCTGCACTCTTTAATCCATCTAAGGTATCTTTCTGTGCTTGTTCATCACCCAAAACACTGATAAATGCCTTACAGGTTTTTAAATCCGGTGCCACTTCCACCGCAACGACACTTGTCATTGGGTGAATACGTGGATCCTTAATTTCTCCGCGAATAATATTGGATAATTCTTTATGAACCTCCTGATTGATTCGCATATTTTTCATACTGTTTTTTCGCATATGTTTTCCTTATCTCTGTACTTCTACCATTTTATATGCTTCTACCTGGTCTAACTCAGCGATTTCATTAAATCCTTCGAATACAAGACCACATTCATAGCCGGCTTTTACTTCTTTTACGTCATCTTTAAATCTCTTCAAGGAAGCAAGTTCTCCTTCGAAAATCTGCTCTCCTTCTCTGGTAATACGTACCTTGCATCCTCTTTCGAAGGTTCCGTCTAAGACATAAGAACCAGCGATATTTCCAATACCGGAAGCCTTGAAGATCTGACGAATTTCTGCATGTCCAAGTACTTTTTCTTCGAATACCGGATCCAACATTCCCTTCATAGCAGCTTCTACATCTTCGATGGCATTGTAAATAACCTTATACAAACGAACATCTACACCTTCATGCTCAGCAGTAGCTTTTGCCTGTGGATCCGGACGAACGTTAAATCCAATGATAATTGCCTGTGAAGCAGAAGCCAAAATAATATCGGATTCGTTGATGGCACCTACACCACCATGAATAACCTTTACAACAACTTCTTCGTTGGAAAGTTTTTCCAAACTCTGTTTTACCGCTTCTACAGAACCCTGTACATCGGCTTTTACGATAATATCCAATTCTTTTACATTGCCGGCCTGAATACGTGAGAACAAGTCATCCAAGGACATTCTTGCACGGGTTTCTTCCAACAATTTCTCTTTATCCTGCATAATATAAGTATCTGCAAAGTTGTGTGCTTCTTTTTCAGAATCACAGATAACAAAAGTTTCCCCTGCATCCGGTACCGAATTCAATCCTAAGATTTCCACCGGAGTAGATGGACCAGCCTCTTTTAATCTGCGGCCGTTTTCATCAATCATGGCACGTACTTTACCATAAGCACTACCACAAGCCATCGGCTGTCCAACCTTCAAGGTACCCTTCTGTACAAGAACCGTCGCAACGGCACCACGTCCCTTATCAAGCTGTGCTTCTACAACAACACCACGTGCATTTCTCTTTGGATTTGCCTTTAATTCCATAACTTCTGCAGTCAAAAGAATCATTTCCAATAACTGATCGATACCTTCATGTGTATGCGCAGATACCGGTACGAAAATAGTGCTTCCGCCCCAATCTTCCGGAATCAATTCATACTCAGAAAGTTCCTGTTTTACACGATCGATATTTGCATTTGGCTTATCAATCTTGTTTACTGCTACGATAATTTCAACGCCTGCAGCCTTTGCATGGTTGATTGCTTCTACGGTCTGTGGCATAACACCATCATCTGCAGCAACTACAAGGATAGCGATATCTGTAGAATTTGCACCACGCATACGCATTGCAGTGAAGGCTTCATGTCCCGGTGTATCCAAGAAAGTAATCTTCTGGTTGTTGATGCTTACCATATATGCACCAATGTGCTGTGTAATACCGCCAGCTTCGCGATCTGTTACATGTGCATCACGAATAGCATCCAACAAGGAAGTTTTACCATGGTCAACGTGTCCCATAACACAAACTACCGGTGGACGGGAAACCATCTTGCTTTCATCCTCTTCTTCTTCCTTCAAAAGTTCCGCGATGACATCGATTTTTTCTTCCGGCTCTGCAATACAGTTGAATTCCAAAGCAATCTCTTCTGCTGTTTCGTAATTTACTTCCTGGTTCAAAGTCACCATCTGGCCCTTTAAGAATAACTTCTTAATCAAAGCAGAAGCCTGTACCTTCATCTTGTCAGACAAATCTTTGATGGTAATATACTCCGGAAGCGTAATGGTTCTGATTACATCTTCTTCTTCCTTCTTCGGCTGTGGCTGAGGACGTTTCTTCTTTCCACCATGCTTCTCTAAGTTGATGTAATTTTCCTGTTTCTTTCCGCCAAGCTTATCATAATCTTTACGATTATTCTGATTGTTACGGTTGTTGTTCTTATTCTTATCGCGACTCTGCTTTCCGCTTGCAACATCTTCTGCAGGTGCAGCACTCATAGCAGACTGCTTGTTGTTATTGTTGAAACGATCTCTGTTATTGTTGTTACGATTATCGTTGCGATTGTCGCGATTCTGATTGTTGCGGTTATCATTGCGATTATCTCTGTTGTTATTGCGATTATCGCCTCTGTTATCGTTACGATTGAAACGTTCGTTACGATCATTGCGATTGTCATTGCGATCGTTGTTGCGGTTATCATTGCGATCGTTGCGGTCATTCCGATTATTGTTACGGTTATTTCCGTTATTGTTTCTATAATCGTTCTGACGCTGGTCTCTCTGATTATTATTTCTCTTTTCTTCAGAATTGTTATTGTTTTCGTTGTTTCCTGCAGTTCCGTTTAAACGTGCAGAGACAGGACGCTGTCCACCCATCAAACGAGCAGATACCGGACGTTCTCCGTTTAATCTACGGCTAACCGGTCTTTCTCCTTCCGGACGTTTGGTACGTTCATTGTTCTTTGCACCTGCAGTTCCATTGTTGTTATTGTCCTTATTGATTGGTCTTCCGTTGCGATCTTCCGCACGACCATTCTGGGAATGATATCCTCTACGGTTTCCCATATTTTTACTATTCTGTGGATTAAATACAGCAGAAATGGTAGACTTCTTCTTTGGTCTTTCTCCATTCTTAGTCGCTCCATTTTCTCCTTCTTTTGCTGCCGGTGCAGCATCTTTCTTTATCTTTTCTTCCGCCTTTGCAGATTCAGTCATATCGTTCTTCTTTCCAAATTTATTTCTCACTAGGTTAACAGCATCGTCTTCAATGTTGCTCATATGATTTTTCACTTCAACGTTCTTTTCTTCCAAAAACTGAATAATGTCCTTAGAAGATACGTCTAATTCCTTTGCGAGTTCATGAACTCTCGTTTTTGCCATCTACTTGCTACCTCCGTGATTTGTTTCGTTTTCTAGTTCCTTTAAAATTGCATTCCCGATTCCGGCATCCAGTACCGCAACGGACGAACGCAAATCTTTGCCTATGCAATGTCCCAAATCTTCCTTCGTGCCATAGAACACATAAGGAATTTCTCGGTACACGCACATATCAGCAAAATGTTTCTTCGTATTATCCGAAGCATCCTCTGCGACAAAGACCAAAATTGCTTTTTCTTCTTTGACCGCTTTTTCCACAGCAAACTCACCACTGCACAAATTTCGCGCCCGGGCGCACAAACCGAGATAGGAAAAAATCTTATTCTGCTTCAACTTGATTTTCCAACTCCTTTTCCAACATTTCATATACATCTTTTTGTATCTTCATGGAAAAAGAACGTTCCAAGCCACCGCGCTTCATGGCTTTTTGTAAGCATTCCATGTTCTTACAAAGATAAGCCCCGCGGCCATTCTTCTTGCCGGTAAAATCCAAGGAGAAATTCTCATTTTCATCTTTTACCACTCGAATCAGTTCTTTCTTCGGTTTTTGTTCTCCGCATCCCACGCATTTACGCAAAGGTATTTTTTTGTTTGCCATTTTATTCCTCTTCTTCTGTCACATCTTCTTCGATTTCATCTGTAAAATCTGCAGCTTCTTCTGTTTCTTCTACAAACTCTTCTTCAAAAGATTCCTCTTCGTCATAATACTCATCTTCGTAATCGTTTTCGTAATCCATAAATTCACCGGATTCTCTAGCCTGGGTCTCACTCTTAATATCAATCTTGAAACCGGTCAAACGAGCAGCCAATCTCGCATTCTGTCCTTCCTTACCAATTGCAAGAGACAACTGATAATCCGGAACAACAACTTTTGCAGTTTTTTCTTCATCATCTGCGATAACAGAAATAACTTTTGCAGGACTCAATGCATTTTCGATCAACATCGCCGGATTTTCGCTCCAGTTGATGATATCAATCTTTTCTCCACGAAGTTCGTTTACAATTGCATTTACTCTGGCACCGTTCAAACCAACGCATGCTCCAACCGGATCCACATCCGGATCATTGGACCATACCGCAATCTTGGTTCTACTTCCTGCTTCTCTGGCAATGCTCTTGATTTCTACAATACCGTCTTTTACTTCGGTTACTTCTGATTCAAACAATCTCTTTACAAGTTCCGGATGTGTTCTGGAAACTGTGATTCTCGGTCCCTTAGAAGTGGTCTTTACTTCCAAGATATAAACTTTAATACGTTCGGTAGGACGGAACACTTCTGTCTTAACCTGTTCATTTTCTGTCAAAACCGCATCTGTTTTTCCTAAGTTGATGCTGATGTTTTTATTCATATAACGCTGTACAATACCGGTTACGACTTCTCTCTGTAAATCCTTATATTCAGAGTAGATTGCATTTCTTTCTTCTTCTCTAATTTTCTGTAAAATAACGTTCTTTGCATTCTGTGTAGCAATACGTCCGAATTCTTTGGACTTTACTTCTACATGAACCAAATCGCCAACTTCATATCTGGCATTCTGCATTCTTGCTTCTGCAAGGCTGATTTCCATGCATTCATCTTCTACCTGTTCTACAACAGTTTTTTCCTGATATACAGAATATTCGCAAGTTTCCGGATTGATTTCTACCTTTACGTTGTCTGCTTTTCCGAAATGGTTCTTGCATGCATTTATCAAAGAAACCTGAATGGTCTCAAGAAGTGTTTCCTTCGGAATGTTCTTTTCCTTTTCTAACACATTCAAGGCTTCTAATAATTCGTTATTCATTGTTTTTTCCTCCTAAACATTTAAAAATCGATTGCCTGACGAATTAAGGCAATATCCTTTTTATCAAAAACCATAGTTTTTTGGTTGGTTTCAATTGTTACTGAATTCTCGTCGTAAGCCACCAAGGTGCCCTCAAACTGTTTTTCATGTTCGATTGCTTTATAGGTACGGATTTCCACATCTTTACCCATATTGCGGATATAATCCTTTTCTTTCTTCAAGGGACGTCCCAGCCCCGGAGAGCTGACCTCAAAAATATAACTGTCATCGATGTAATCTTCACGATCTAAAATTTCATTCATTTCTCTGCTGACAGCCTCGCAGTCGTTTACGCCAATACCGCCTTCTTTGTCGATATATGCGCGCAAATACCAATCACCGCCTTCTTTTACGTACTCCACATCCACAAGTTCAAAGTTCATTCTTTCCACAATTGGTAGAATGAAGGATTCGGTCCGACTTTCTATGGATTCTTTTTTTGTCATCCGGCACACTCCTTTTTCTCTTAAACATAATTTGAGAGTGGACCGGAGCCCACTCTCAAATTTAAAATCATATAACATAAATAAAATATCACTTTTTATAAGAAAAATCAAGGGTTTCGTAAAAAGAATTTGAATCACGACCCGTTAATTCTCTTTGATATTCCAAGGAAAACAATTGCTTCCGATTGGTAAAATAAATCAAATTGCAAGCAACCACCAAACCGCCAATGGCAATTCCTGCTGTCAGTGCTTGAATCTGATAACTGAAAAAATACCCGGAAAGTAAGTAAATACGCACAATTTCAAAACTCAAATTGCCCCAGAAAAGACCATCAAAGAAAATGGAAAGCACAATCCAAGTATACGAATTCGGTGCTAATATTTTCACGCGGAAAATCATCATTAACATAACAAAAATGGTCAATCCCGTATGTACAAAAAATAACAATTTCAAATATACATAATTAGGATCGTATTCCCACAAAGCAGTACGCAAGGTAATCAAATTTGCAAGCATAAACAATAACAAAAACATTCCTTGAATCCCTGTACGTACAAATACATAGAAATCAAACCATTTCAAAGAAAGATTGCTACGACTTTTTACCTCGGCCACCCAAATCTTTTGCACGATTTTCTTCTGTTCTTCAGTTTTTAAAGTTATATTTTCCGAAAGAAAACTATTGGTTTGAATTTGCCCAGACATCATAACACTCCCTTTTGCAAATCTTAAAACAATATAAACTTTCTTTCGAAAAAAATCAAGTAAAGGTTTTACTGCAACATTTCTTTACACATATCATATTCCAGGAAATCCAGGTTTTCTTCCAATTTCTCCAAAAAGTGAATGGTGCTTATCTCTTCGGTTTTTTTCAACTCTGCAATTTGCTTCTTCGCTTCCACATAATCATACGCCTCAATTTTTTGCAAAAGTGACATGCGCTGTTCTTCCGTAAGTCCATCTCGTCCTTCTTGTACTGAGAAATCCATTTGTTCGTCCTCCTCATCTCCTAAGTCCAAAGATTTAATGGTAAGTTGCACTTCTTCTATAAATAACTGCAAATCCGGCAAACATACCAACAAGTCTTCTTTCTTCAATCGATCTTCCAACTGTTGTCCTTGCTTTGCCAAGGCAGACATGCCAATTTCTCTGCTGGCTCCTTTGATTCCATGCACCAAAACGCGCACGTCCTCTTGGTCTCCCTGCATAACCAATTCTTCTATTTGCTTAATGATTCCCATTACTTCTTTTTTATAAATCCGATACAAGCGTTCCGGATTTGTGGCCAAGACATGCTGGTTTTGATCCATCACTACCGGCTTGGTGGCACAGAATTTTTTCAGTACCGTTTCCAACTTATCCATACGAATGGGTTTTGCCAAAAAATCATGGAAGCCTTGGGCAGCAAAATATTCCTTTCGCCCTCTGGATGCATCTGCCGATACCGCAATAAATGCTGCTTTTTCATTGGCCGGGAACTTCTTAATCTCCTGCAGCAATTCCGTTCCCTTCATACCACTCATCATGTAATCCAAGAAAATCAATGCAAAGGATTCCTCTTTGCACACTTCCAGGGCCCCTTCCGGAGAAGCAATGCAGCGGGCATCAATTCCATAGTTCAATAACAATTCGTGGAAAATACTCAAGTTGATTTCCATATCATCCACCAAAAGCACCTTCGTAGGCTCACAAACAAAGGAAATCTGTTTCTCTTCCTTGGCGCGATCCATCAAACGAATTTTTCCGGTAATATCTCCAATTTCTTCTCGTCCGTTTATCTGTTGAATCACGCGAACCGTAAAGGATGTTCCCTTTCCCTTTTGAGAATCCACATAAATATTTCCATCCAGGGCTTTGATGGCTGTCATGACGGTGGATAAGCCAACGCCATATCCCTTCGCCTTATTAACAGCCGCATGAGAGCGTTCAAATTCTTCAAAGAGTTTATCTTTTTTCTCCGGTTCCAGTCCAATTCCCGTATCTTCTACGGTAAAATACAATTCCTCTGTATCTTCATCTATGGAATTGCCCCGCACGCGTAAACAAATAGTTCCTTCATCGGTGTACTTTGCGGAATTGCTCACCAAATTCATTAAAATGATTACCAACAAATCTGCCGGACCAACGTAGGACGCCGGCAGGGTTTTTTCCACATCTAAAACAAACTCTACCTTTTTTTCTTTGACCAAAAGTTTTGTAATCAGCGAAATATCCTGTAACAAACTGGTTAAATGATATTCACTCACATCAATTTCAAAGAACCCTGCATTAATACGGGAAATATCCAACATCGTATTCATCATTTGCATCAAATTAGAGGCAAACTGTCTCATTTCCATCAGATTTTCCCGCACATCCGGTTCCAATTCTTTTTTCAACGTCACATCCACCAACCCCATGATGACATTCATCGGGGTACGCACTTCATGACTCAACTGATGCATTAATTGATCTTGCTGTTTTGCGGAAATCTTCAATTGCTCGATGCGTTGTTTCTGCTCTGTCACATCGCGAAGTACAAAGAGTTCACCAATAAAAATTTCATTTTCATACAACTTTTCTATATGAATATCATAATTTCGTCCCTGTTTGTCCACCTCCGCAACACGAAGGGTATTTAAAAACTCGGGTTTCACATAAGCCCCTATTTTTTTACGTTGAAAATCCGGATATAAATTTTTGAAATTGTCGTTTGCATGAACCAAATGATTGCGATGATCCACAACTAAAATTCCGCTTTTAATATCCTGTAATACCGTAAACCCCGCCATGTACAAAGAATTATAAGAGGAATGTTTTGCAATCATAATATATAAAAGAAGCAACACCACAGAACAGCAAGCCACAAACCCCATTGGTTTTTGATCCTTTGCACTTTTGGTGTAATAAAGGGCCTGTTCCAACACCAGCCCCACCAAAACAAACAAAAGGCTTCTACGAAATGTGGATTTTTCGTCTCTGTTTTTCCATATGTAAAAAAGAAGTATCAACATCAAGCAACTGACTTGAAAAATACAATAATAAATCAAAAAGAAGGAGAAAATCGCAATGTGACGCCACTGATCTGCCAGTGCATCTCCGGACAAAAAAAGCCCTCTTAGGAAAGCCATTTTCGGATCCAGGAGCAGAACAGAAAAGATAATAGCCAAAAAATGAATAGACACAACCGCCATAACCGCCTGACGCATATACTTAAAGTCTGTATAACGAAAAGCAAAAATGAGAATCAGCATCAGCTCCGAACTAAAGGTCAAAAGCAAAAACGCATGACTCAAGGCCTGCATCTCATCGTACTGCGAAATGCTAGACAAAAAAATAAGGAAGGACAGCATAAATTGCAAAAGACTCACTGCCATTAAAAGTCGCGATTCTCCCTTCTCTCGCTGTGTAAAGATACACAGTTCAAAAATGAGCAACGCTTCAATAATGGATATTACAATCAGCCAAATAGACACACTCTGCATACTGTCCCTCCTAATCATTCATTCTGTCACCACTCGTTGTAAGTCTTTAGGAATCCACTCTATTTTGCAGTACCATAGATACCCGTTCCCGTAAATACACACCATTTACCGGTTTCAGGATATAATCCAAAGCACCCAATTGTTTACACTTTATTACAATACTGGCATCTGCCAATGCCGTAATAAAAATAACCGGAATCTCCATACCAACGGTTTCCCGCACCTTTTTCAAGGTAGCTGTGCCATCCATATAAGGCATATCTACATCCAAAAGAAGCAGATCCGGTTTATCATTTTTCTTTAAATATTCCAGTACTTGATAGCCACTTTTCAGCAATACCAATTGATATTCATCCTGCAAGGCATCCTTAATTGCCATCAAACTGGTAATCATATCATCTACAATCAAAATACGAGGTCTGGTCTTTGCCCCCACTGTTTCATAAGCAGCAATGCCAAGTTCCTCTGAAAAATTTAGATTATTAATATTGCAATCCGCAATCGTTACACCCAAATAATCATAATTCTCACTTAAATCGATGTCTTCTCCTGTTTTCGTCAAACGAATCACCGGACGCAAAGGCATTTTACTCTTACGAACAACCACACCGGTTTCCCCATTGGAAAGCAAGACTTCAATTCCTGCCGGATATGCAGGTACGCTTTCCAATGTGGCAGCCACCACTTGAGAATCAAATAAAATATTTGCTCCACCCATGATATATTCCATAGCTTCTGCCGGAGAATAAGGATCTTTATAAGGTCTTTTGGACGTCAAGGCATCATACACATCTGCTACATGTATAATTTTTGAAAAAAGCGGAATATCCTTTCCTTGTTTTCCATCCGGATAACCGGTACCGTTTTCATTTTCATGATGATACAGTACAGCCTGACGTACCTTGGCAGAAATCTTATAATTATCCTCTAACAAATCAAAAGAAAAACGCGAATGTTTTTTAATTTCTGCAAATTCTTCATCTGTCAATTTTCCCGGTTTATTTAAAATTGCTTCATCGATTTGTGTTTTTCCTAAATCATGGCAGATTCCGGCAATACCAACCAATTCCACATCCTGCCAACGAAGTCCCATTTGCTTAGCAATAATCGTCGCATAAACAGCCACATTCACAGAATGATGATAGGTATAATCGTCATAAGAACGCAAATCCGTCAAATTCGGAACTAAATTCTCCGTATCTAGGATTTCCGCCACAATGGATTTTGCCGCATTCACAAGTTCATCCACATTCACATTCTTTACCGCATCAACACCGCGCTCGAATGTTTCCGGTGAAATGGTTTCTGCAATCTGAATATCTTTGGAAAATTCATCTTCGATATAGAGACCGGCATAGCCCTGTTCTTTGATTTTTTGAATATAAATTTCTGTTAATTCCACGCCCCATCCCAGCATCACACTTCTGGATGAATTTTTAATCGGACGTCCTAAAACCATCCCCGGTTTTACATTTTGAATCGGAACAAATCTCATATTCTATCCTCTTTTCTAAACAAACCGTCTCTTTTTACTTTAGCAAAGTATGCTTTTTCAATCAAATGAAGAAAGTATAAAGAAAATGTCTCTTTTGAAACGATCAAGCAAATAGTGCACACCCTTAGCGGAGCGTTTTTATGATATACGAATTGCTCCATAACTTCGTCATTCCCGCAATTCTACAAACATTCGGAAACCGCTAATTTACTTCGTAAATTGCTTTTTCCTCATATTTGTTAAGGTCATGAACACAAAGTGCTTTGCATGCAAGCATGCACGCACTTTGTGTTATGACCTTATATCATAAAAAAAACACACAGACAATGCTGTGCGCTTTCTCGGGTTGGGCTGTTTATGTAATTTGATAAACAACAAACAGCTCGTAGGGGAATCGAACCCCTGTTTCCGCCGTGAGAGGGCGGCGTCTTAACCGCTTGACCAACGAGCCATATTTGAACCGTGTTTAATAATACCAAAGCAAACGAAAGAAATCAACCCCTTTTTGGGATTTTTTAAAAGTTGCGCGATTTGGTTTATTTTTTGCATTTGTGTAAACAATGGGATGGCAAAAGGACAACCCGGAATACATGCGCTTCTGCGAACTACGTAGAAAATTCTCAGAAATACTTTGTTTCCAGTTTTGTGAAACTAATATGCCACCTAAGTGGCATATTTAATCAGCAAAAAAATCCTCTTGGCAAGCTTGCTTGCCATAAGGATTCTATTGCTGATTGCATACGCGGCTATGCCGCATAGCAGTTTCACAAAAATCTACACACCTCTTCTATTTACCACCTCATATTTCGCTCACTAAAACAAATTCGAAATCCCCATTTCTACCTGCAAATTTCCATTCATGCTTTCCTAAATTTTCCAAGCATTCTTTCCACCCATTAAATCGTGTCATGATACGCAACCTAAAAAAGGGCGGTTTCCCGCCCTTTTCCAATTAATCCTCATAACCATTTGGATTATTCTTCTGCCAATTCCAAGAATCTGCACACATATCTTTGATGCCATACTGTGCTTTCCAGCCAAGTTCTCTTTCTGCTTTGGAAGGATCACAATAGCAGGTTGCAATATCTCCGGCTCTACGTGGTTTGATCTCATAAGGAATCTTAATATCGTTTGCTTCTTCAAAGTTCTTTACGATATCAAGTACGCTATAACCATGTCCGGTTCCTAAATTATAGATGCAAAGTCCTGCATTTTCTTCAATCTTCTTTAACGCTTTTACGTGTCCGATTGCTAAATCCACAACATGGATATAATCTCTGACACCGGTTCCGTCCGGTGTATCATAATCGTTTCCAAATACACCAAGCTGCTGTAATTTACCAACTGCAACCTGTGTAATATAAGGCATTAAGTTGTTTGGAATACCATTTGGGTTCTCTCCCATACGTCCGCTCTTGTGTGCTCCAATTGGGTTGAAGTAACGTAGCAAGATGACATTCCATTCCTGATCTGCTTTCTGCATATCAGATAAGATCTGCTCCAACATAGATTTTGTCCATCCATAAGGATTGGTGCACTGTCCCTTCGGGCACTCTTCGGTAATCGGAATCTGTGCCGGATCACCATATACGGTTGCGGAAGAAGAGAAAATAATATTCTTGCATCCGTTTTTACGCATGACATCTACTAAAGTCAAAGTACCTGCAATGTTATTCTCATAATATTCCCAAGGCTTCTGAACAGATTCCCCAACTGCCTTTAAGCCAGCGAAATGAATGCAGCTTTCAATTTTATAGGTATCAAAAATCTTCTGCAATACTTCTCTGTCTAAAATGTCGCCTTTTACAAATGCCGGTCTCTTTCCGGTCAATTCTTCGATACGCTCCAAAGACTTCTCACTGGAGTTGCTAAGGTTATCTAAGATAACCACTTCTTTTCCTTCATTCAAAAGTTCTACTACTGTATGACTTCCGATATATCCGGTTCCACCCGTTACTAAAATTGCCATTATTTCGTCTCCTTTTCTGTTTCTGTTACTAAATGTAGTCTATTCTATTTTTTTATAAAATGCTAGAAAAAAATGGCGCATAAAACATGTAATTATGTTGTAACATCCAACACTATGTTTTATAATTTTCTTAAAGGAAGTGGTAAAAATGGCGCAAAAATACAAGAAATCATACAAGGTATCGGAAAAAGAATTGGTTTCTCTTTCCGTTTATAATGTGGGTTATCAAAAATGCGAGCCCCTTTACCAATGGGGCCCCGGTGTTCGAAATCATTATTTAATCCACTATATTATTTCCGGAAAAGGAAGCTATACGGTAAATCACGAAACCCACATCCTTTCTGCCGGTGATATTTTTTTAATCTACCCAAACACGGAAATCACATATATGGCAGATCAGGAAGACCCTTGGGAATATGCTTGGGTCGGTTTCAACGGAAGCGATGCTTCCATTATTTTAAAGGCAACCGAATTTTCGCAGGAACGTCCTTTTATTCGCAATCTCCCCAATGGAGAAAAAATAAAAGATGGTCTCCTACGCATTTACGACGTGCGCGGCAATGAATTTGAACACGCCGTAGAAATGACCGGCTTATTATACAGTGTTCTGTCCTTGTTTGTAAAAAATGCAAATAAAGAAGTCCAAAACACTAGTAATACCTATGTGCAAAAGGCCATTGAATACATCAATGCCAATTACTCCTATCCCATTACGATTCAGGATATTGCCAATTACGTAGGCTTAAGTCGCAGTCAATTATTCCGCTCTTTCCAAGCGGTGTTAAATCAATCTCCAAAAGAATTTTTGACAGACTTTCGCATCAAAGAAGCCTGTTACCTCTTGGAACACTCCAACCTATCGGTAACAGCCATTGCAAACTCCGTAGGGTTTGATAACAGCCTGTACTTTTCCAAAGCCTTTCGAAAAGAAAAAAAGGTATCCCCAAGGGAATACCGTAACGCTAAGGAACACTAAAAAACATTTTCTATTACACAAAAAGGGTCGTACTTTTCGTACGACCCTTTTCTCAAAACTTTTCTTAAGCTACTTTAGACTTTGCAAGTTCTGCAAGTGTTGCAAATCCTTCTGCATCGTTTACAGCCATCTCTGCTAACATCTTACGGTTCATTTCCACGCCTGCTAACTTCAATCCATACATGAATTTGCTGTATGAAAGTCCGTTTAATCTAGCTGCAGCGTTGATACGTGCGATCCAAAGAGAACGGAACTGTCTCTTTCTCTGCTTTCTTCCTGCATAAGAACTTGTTAAGGCTCTCATAACAGACTGTTTTGCAACACGATACTGTTTTGATCTAGCTCCTCTATATCCTTTAGCTAATTTTAATACTCTATTGTGTTTCTTTTTAGCGCCAATGCCGCCTTTAATTCTTGCCATGTTCTATGATCCTCCTTAACTTACTCTTATACGTATGGTAAAATCTTCTTCATATTCTTAACGTTGCTTGCATCTACTGTAGTAGCATGACGAAGATTTCTCTTTGTCTTAGTAGACTTCTTGGTTAAGATATGTCTCTTGTATGCTTTATTTCTCTTTAATTTTCCTGTTCCGGTAACTTTGAAACGTTTTGCAGCTGCTCTGCTTGTCTTAATCTTTGGCATTTTAAAATCCTCCTTAATTGTAAAACTATTTTTTCTCTGCCAACACCATGCTGATGCTTCTGCCTTCAACCTTTGGTGCTTTTTCCACTACAGCAACTTCACTTAACTGTTCTGCAAGATCATCTAAGATATGTTTGCTGTCATTCATATGAGCCATTTCTCTACCGCGGAAACGCAAAGTAATCTTTACTTTGTTTCCTTTGGAAAGAAACTTCTTTGCAGCATTTAACTTGGTATTTAAATCATTAGTATCAATGTTCGGAGACAAACGAATCTCCTTAATCTCAACGGTTTTTTGCTTTTTCTTAGCTTCTTTTTCACGGCGAATCTGCTCATACTTATATTTGCCATAGTCTACAATCTTGCAAACCGGTGGCTTTGCAGTAGGTGCAATCTTCACCAAATCAAGTTCTGCTTCTCTCGCAAGTTTCTGTGCTTCCTTAATAGGCATAACGCCTAACTGTTCCCCGTCAACGCCGATCACACGCACTTCTTTGTCGCGAATCTGCTCATTAATCATTAAATCGCTAATGGTTTTATACCTCCATACATGAAAAAAGTGGATAGACAGACTATCCACAATCAAACTCAAATCTCATTAAAATGCATATTTGAAATATGAACACTTAGTCGCCCAATTGCGCTAAGGTGAGAGTGGATACTCTACTTTGTTTCTAACAACTTGTATAATATACTATGTTTTTCTCTTGTCGTCAAGAGTTTCTCAGCATTTTTTTAAATCTTTTTTCGAATATTCCAAATCCTCTAGGACGGTTTCCGGTATATAAAGGCTACCGGTTCCTGTTCCCAACTGAATATGTGGTTTATTACTTCCATGATAATCAGAACCGCCGGAAATCAGTAGCCCTTCTTCTAGTGCCACTCGTTTCATCAGTTCTGTTTCTCCCTTGGTATAGGTAGAATAAAGTGCTTCCAAACCTACCAAGCCACAATTTTTCATTTCTCGAATCATACGTCTCAAACGATCCAAATTCATATTGTAAAGAATCGGATGTGCCAGTATAGGCATTGCGCCATAACAACACAAAAATTCACAGGCTTCCATAGGCGTAATCAGCTGTCGTCCCACATGGCATCTGCAACCGTCCCCAATGTACTTTTCAAAGGCTTCGTTCACCGTTTTTACATAGCCCTTCTTATGCAAAAGCCGAGCAAAATGTGCTCTGGTAATGACTGTATTGGGATATTCTTCGCGCAGTTCTTCCATTGTAACAGAAAAACCTTCTTTTTGCAGCAACTCCGCCATCACTTCATTTCGTTTTTCTCTCTTTTTTTGAAATTCTTTCAGTTTCCCCTGCATTTCGGCATTTTGCCAATCCAAAAACAATCCTACCACATGAATTTCCTTTTCTTCATACATGGTAGAAATCTCAATTCCGGGTATGCAGCGTACATGCACATCCTGCGCTGCCAGTAAAGCCTCCTCTATTCCGCCTACCGTGTCATGATCCGTCAACGCAATGGCTTTCAAGTTTTTCTGTTTTGCCAATTCCAAAATCTCACGTGGAGAGTCTGTACCATCTGAGGCTGTAGAATGTACATGTAAATCAATTGCCTGCATTTTTCATACCTTCTTTTTATTCGTTTTCCGGTGAAAATACCGGTGTAAAAATTCGTTCCTTCTGGACACTTCCCACTTTTTCCACGGATTTTTTTGCTTCTTCGCAGAATTCTTCCTGGGAATTGCGTTTTTGTTTTCCACGCATATCCATTTTCTTATAACTTCCATCTGCTTGCAACAAGTTCGCCTTTTGATTATCGGAAAGTTCTACTTCCAATATATGTTTTGCCCGCTCCAGGAGTTTCTCTCGTTCTACCGGGAAAATAATTTCCACTCTTCGATCCAGGTTGCGCGGCATCCAATCGGCGGAGCCCATATACACTTCTTCTTGTCCATCATTATAGAAATAATAAATACGACTGTGTTCTAAGAAATTTCCAACGATAGAACGCACACGAATATGTTCACTCACGCCCGGAATTCCCACACGCAGGCAACAAATTCCACGAACAATCAGGTCTATTTCCACGCCGGCTGAGGAAGCTTCATACAGGGCAGCAATGATTTCCTGGTCACACAAGGAATTCATTTTTGCAATAATTCGTCCCTTTCTTCCTTCTTTTGCATATTGGGTTTCTCTACGAATCAATTTCAAAAACCGTTTTCGCAGCCAAATCGGAGCCACAAACAGCTTATTCCAATTGGCCGGTTCGGAATAGCCGGACAACATATTAAAGACCGCTGTAGCATCTTCGCCAATTTCCTCCGAACAGGTAAACAACCCACAATCTGTGTATAACTTCGCCGTAGAATCATTGTAATTGCCGGTTCCCAGATGCACGTAACGGCAAATGCCCTCCTCTTCCAGACGAACCACCAGTGCAATTTTACTATGAGTCTTTAAGCCCACCAAACCGTAGATTACATGGCAACCTGCTTTTTCCAACATCTTCGCCCAGACAATATTGTTTTCTTCATCAAAGCGCGCCTTAAGTTCTACCAACACCGTAACCTGTTTGCCATTCTCTGCCGCCTGGGCCAAAGAAGCAATAATCGGCGAATTACCACTGACACGATAGAGGGTTTGCTTAATGGCCAGCACATTAGGGTCGTGTGCTGCTTCATGAATAAACTGTACCACCGGATCAAAGCTTTGGTAAGGATGGTGTAAAAAGATATCCTGTTTTTTAATACAATCAAAAATCGAACCGTTCCCCGAAATTTCCGGTACCGGTTGCGGTTGATATTTTTCGTAACGAAGATTTTCCAGCCCTTCTAATCCATAGATTTTCATTAAGAAAGTCAAATCAATGGGACCATCAATGGGATAAATATCCTCATCCGAAGATATATGCAGCTGATCCTTCAGAAAATGCAGCACCTTTTTATCGATACCATCTTCTACTTCCAGACGAATGACCTCGCCCCACTGCCGTCTCTTTAACTGCTTTTGAATCTCTTTTAACAAATCAGAGGCTTCATCTTCATCTATGGACAAATCCGCGTTTCTCATAACACGATAAGGAAAAGCCGCCAACACTTGATAATTCAAGAACAGTTTTTGAATATTCCGTTCAATGACCTGCTCCAATAAAATAATGGTATATTTTTTCCCTTCTTCCTTCGGCAAAACCAAATAACGCGGCAAACCGGATGGCACCTGCACCGTTGCAAAGTCCACATCGTTCTTGCCCACTTCCAATAACTCGCTTTTCTGTTTTTTTAATTTTGCCACAATATTTAAGGAACGGTTGCGAATCAACGGAAACGGTCTGGAAGCATCCACCGCCATGGGAGTCAAAACCGGATATATTTTTTCTTCAAAATAGGTATCCACATATTCCTTTTGACTCTTAGACAGATTTTCATGCTGTAAAAGGAAGGTCACCCCTTCCTCCTTCAATAACGGCAATAACTGTCGATTGAATACGCGATATTCCTCTTTTACCAATTCCTTGGTTGCCACATTTATGGCAGACAGTTGCTCTTCCACCGTCATTCCGGCAATATCTTTTTTCTTGTACTCTGCATGTACCATATCCTTTAGAGACGCCACACGCACCATGAAAAATTCATCCAAGTTGGAAGACGTGATACTGATAAATTTCAGCCGTTCCAACAAGGGAATTTCCTTATCCTTTGCTTCATTTAAAACACGATGTTCGAATTTCAACCAGCTTAATTCTCTGTTTTCATAGTAAGCCGGCTGTAAAAAATGATTATCCATAGCATCCCCCCTCGTTTACCAATCTCTTCGAATATGAAGAACCGGTTTTACGCCCATTACGGTTTCAAAGGCATCTTCTTTTGCCTGCATACCGCTTCGTTCCATCATAATATCTTCTTCTGCCGTAATCATAATCGCCAATTCTTTTTCTTTTAAAAGCATCTTCACGTCTTTGCATTTTTGCTTGTGACTACGATCCAAGGCATTGGCCACCTTGAGAATCGCAGCCATTTTTGCCACGTAGATATAACTGCTTTGGTCCAATTTGTCCATCAGATTTTCATAGGGTTCCACTTCATAAACATTGTATTTTACAATGCTGGCCACCATCTCTCGCTCCTTATGAGAAAGTCCCATAATTTCCGAGCTCATAATAATCTGATAAGAACAATCCGGAGAATTGGCAAAACTAATATATTTTCCACAATCATGTAAAATCGCTGCAAGCTTTAGCATCAATTTTTGTCGTTTTCCCAAACCATGCAATTTCTTGGTCGCATCAAAAATCTTTTCCGAATATTCCATAACCGCCTGATTGTGAGCACTAAATCCATTGTAACGACGCGCCAAAGAAATGGCTGCATCCAAAATATCTTTTTCAAAATCATGGGTAATGGAAAAAATATGATTTTTTCCTGCAAAATCATAAGCAATTCCATCGCTGATATTCCCACCGGGAATATAAATTTGACGCGGCTCCATCTCTTCCATCACACATTGCATCATGGTCAAGGACGGAATCAAAAGCGCATCCGCCATCGTAGAAAGATTTAGTTCTTCCGCCACCGCTTCCGTGTCCAAACGATCAATCTGTTTCAAATATTTTAAAACCTTATCTGTTTCGATTTCCGTTTTGGTCTTATCCCTTCCGGCGCTGCGAATCAAATCCAAACAATAATCTCCCATGAAAATCAAATATTGCAAAGGCTCATACTGCAAATACTGGCGTTGAAACGCCTCCAACTCCTTCTCCACCAATTCGCGAATCTCTGCTTTGTATTTTTTTAAGGTTTTTCCTTTTCCGGACAGTTTTTCCTTCATACGAAGAGTTCCGATGACCATATGCTGGGTCGTAACCAACGTTCCCTTCATAAACAAGGTCATCTGCACACTGTTGCCACCAATATCCACCACTGCCGCATTTTCATGAATGTAATCATTAAATTCCGGTCTTGCTGCAATAGACTTGTAGGTCAAAAAACGATGTTCCGAATTGCTAAGTACATTCACATCGATTTTTGTCCGTTGCTTCAACTGGTCCAAAAAGAAAAACCGATTGGTCGCATCCTGTAAAAAAGGCCCCCCATAGGCTTTATAAGAAGTGACGCGATATCCTTCCATGATTTTCAAAAATTCTGACAAAGTCTTACACAGTGCATCCATGGTTTCCGGAGAAATCATTTTTTCCCGGTAGATATCCCGTCCAATTTCCACTTTCCTTTTTAAATAATCAATGGGCTGTAATTTCTTCTTGGATGAAATCTCGAAGATTTTCATGCTAACCTCATGGGTTCCAATATAAATTCCAGCAAAAATAGTCATCTTCCCACTCATGGCAATCCCCCGGATTTTATTGTTCTATCACAAGTTTTTGATATGCTCGACTAATGGACATAATTTCCATAAATAACTGTCTGACTGCTTTCTGATTGTATTCTGTCGTAGCCAGTGCAGCCACCGCATCCAATTTTTCTGCTTCTCTCTTTTCATCTAAAATCGGTTTTCCCGTTTCTTTTTTGTAAAGAGCCACTTCTTTTGCCAATTCCATTCTTTTTTCAAACAACCGAATCAGTTCTCGATCAACTCCATCTATTTCCACACGAATCTCTTGCAAATCCTTCGCCATTTTTTCTCCTCATTTCTACATTTATTTGTCTACAATTTTACCCCAAAAGCCTTGTGGGAGCAAGATTCTACGCCTTGATTCAAAGGAAAAAAAAGAATATACTTTTCTTAGGGAGAAGGAGGTTCATTATGAAGCAAAAAATAAAAAGTATTCTTTTTATCGTAGTGTTTATCGCCGTGGTGGTTGGTTTGTTTGTGTATAAGCATATGGCGTCAATTACCAAATACAATGACACCTATGTCAATGGAAACACCATCTCCAACCTATACAATTCCGGCATGTTTTGCCAATATGGTGACATCATCTATTTTGCGAACCCGGATGACGAGTTTAAATTGTATTCCATGGATACAAGTGGAGAAAACCTAAAAAAGATCAATGATGACGTCCCTTCTTACATCAACGCCGATGAAAATTACCTTTACTATGTGAGAGACAATGGAGACGATCACACCGCCTTCTCATTCTTAAATGTAGATACCAACAGTTTGATTCGATGCAATCGCAACAACGGAGAAAAGGTAAAGATTTTGGATCACGCACCTTCCCTTTACTCCGCACTGCTTGGCAATTATATTTACTTTATCCATTATGATGAGGAAACCGCTTCTACCCTGTATCGGGTAAAAATAGATGGTACAGAACTATCGCAGGTCAGCTCCAATCCTTATTACACCTGCTGCACCGTAGGCCAATACCTCTACTACTCCGGCATGGACAATGACCACTATCTGTATCGTTATGACACAGAAACAGACAGTCAGTCCTTGGTTCTTACCCAAAATGTTTGGATGCCGGTGGTGACCGGAAGTTATGTCTATTATATGGATATCGATGAAGACTATCGACTTTGTCGTGCAGACTTATACAACCAGACCACAGAAGTTTTGGTAGAAGAACGCATTGACTGTTTCCAGGTATATGACAACGGCATTTTCTATCAGACCAATCAAGACCCCGGATTATACCGATGCACCCTTTCCGGTGGCGGACAAACCTTGATTTCCTCCGGCAATTACACCAATCTTTGTGTAGCCGGCGAATATCTGTATTTTTCCGCTTTTAGTGACGAAAACACCGTCTATCGTGTCAGACTCTCCGGAACCAAAATCGATACCTTCCATCCCGGAACAGAATAATTTCTAAGTAATATAAAAGCCGATGAATTCCTTCATCGGCTTTTTCTTTTCGAATCTTTCTTTTTTTCCATTCCTATTTCAATAACTGCATGACGCTGGCTGCCTGAATACGCGACTGAGACATCATAGCTTCTCTGGCATTTTCTGCAATGTTTGCTTTAGAAGAAAAGACCATGGCTTCGGAAAGCTCTGCTGCCTCTTCCGTCTCCTCTCTTTCCAAAGGACGGTAGGATTCCATGGAAGCTTCCAGTTGTTTTCTGATCTGTGCCAGATTTCGACGGAGTTCTGCCACGCCGTCAATCGACGCATCATATACCTGGAACGTAATATCCGAATTCGGAATGGCCATCATGGTATAATACTCTGAAATTTCCGTTCCCTCCGGGTTTAAAAATGCCACATGGGAAACATCCTGACTGGTGTTTGTTAATAATTCCTGTAATCCAAAATGATGCAATTCACTTCCATCCGGGAAATGCACCGTACCGTAAAACAGCTGATATTCTTCCCCCAGGTCTCCTACGGTTTCCGGAGAACAATTCGGAATCGTTATCTTTACGCCATTTCCTGCAAATCCGGTTCTTTGTGCCATATAAGAAACACCCTCATTGGCTCCGCTGTTTTCGCCGGATAAAATGTAATGTCCTTGAAAGGAGGTGTTTTCAGCAATTTCAATAATATGATGATAAAGATTCATGGTTTCCTGATATAAGGATTCCCGATCTGTATAATTCACATTATCCCCGCAATTCTCCTCATAGATTTCCCGCATCCGTTTTAGATTATCATGAATTTCTCCCAAGGCACCGCTAGCCACTTGAATCAAAGAAATGCCTTCCTCCGCATTGGCGGAAGCACGACTAAGACCACGGACCTGCCATTTCATTCTTTCGGAAATAGTAAGACCCGCGGCATCTTCGATTTCTTTGTTTGGAATTTTATAGCCACTGGTTAGCATCTCTGCTGCTCTTGTCTGCTCAAACACGGTACGATTCAGCAGATTCGCAGCATACATGGCTGACATATTGTGTTGAATCACCATCGATATAGCCTCCAAAATATGCGCATCCATGCAAAGAGATTCCTAAGATTATCCTTAATCTTAGACAGTACATCTATATTTATATCTATATCGTCTAATGAAAAAGGAATCTTAGGAATCCCATAGTTTCTTAATATTTCTTTTGTTTTTCTTTATAATTTAAACCAAATCAAAGAGGGATAACTGGTTGGATGCAGGCAAATCTCCAAAGAGACCCATTTCATCCATTTTTTCAATCACCGTATTATTCACTCTGGTTCTCTGTCTAAAGTCATCTCGAGACAGATATTCACCACCCTTGGCTCCCTCCTGTACCTGGAAAGCTGCATTTTCACCCATACCGGCAATCGAGCCAAAGGACGGCATCAGTTTTCCATCAATTACCTGGAAATACTTTGCATCTCCGCGATAAATATCAATCGGCATAAATTCATAGCCACGGGCATACATTTCCTCTACAATACGCATGCAGTAAAGCTCGTCTTCCTGCTTGTTACTCAAGGTACCTTCTTTTTCCATACGACGATATTTTTCAATATTGTTTTTCAACGTAGCTTCTCCCAAACACATCAGTTCGTAGTTGAAGCCCTTCGCACGAATGGAAAAATAAGCTGCATAATAGGCCAATGGATAATATACCTTGCAATAAGCAATACGCCAAGCCATCATAACGTAAGCTGCTGCATGGGCCTTCGGGAACATGTACTTAATCTTTTCACAGGACCAAATATACCAATCCGGTACCCCATGATCAATCATATCTTTTTTCCACTCCGGCCACTTATCACATTTGCCCTTGGCAATGACACCCTTTCGAACATTTTCCATGATTTTAAAGGATTCCTCCGGATCTAGGCCCATACCAATGAGATAAATCATAATATCATCACGGGTACAAATAGCAGTCGAAATCGTTGCCTTTCCTTCTTTGATCAAGGTCTGGGCATTTCCCAACCATACGTCCGTACCATGAGAAAGACCGGCGATTCGAATCAAATCCGAAAATTCCTGGGGATTGGTATCAATCAACATGCCCATAGCAAAGTCCGTGCCAAATTCCGGAATTCCCAAAGCTCCCAGCTTACAGCCTCCAATATCATCCGGAGAAATACCAAGGGCTTCCGTGTTCTGGAATAGGGACATGACCTTTTTGTCGTCCAAAGGAATCTCCTGGGCATTGAGTCCCGTCAAATCCTCCAGCATACGAATCATGGTCGGATCGTCGTGTCCCAGAATATCCAACTTCAACAAGTTGTGGTCAATGGAATGGTATTCAAAATGAGTGGTTACCGTCTCGGTTTCCATATCATTGGCCGGTTTCTGTATCGGTGTAAAGGAGTTAATATCCTCTCCCACCGGTAATACCACAATACCGCCCGGATGCTGCCCGGTGGTACGACGAATTCCCACACAACCGCCAACAATACGATTGATTTCACAATCGCGTTTACTCTTTCCTCGTTCTTCAAAATAATTTTTTACATAACCATAGGCCGTTTTATCCGCCAAAGTACCAATGGTACCGGCACGGAAGGTTTGCTTGTATCCGAAAATAACTTCCGTATAAGCATGGGCCTTGGCCTGATAGTCTCCGGAAAAGTTTAAGTCGATATCCGGTTCCTTGTCTCCCTTAAATCCCAGGAAGGTTTCAAACGGAATATCAAACCCATCCTTCTTTAAAGGTTGCCCGCAATTAGGGCAAATCTTATCCGGCATATCACAACCGCTTCGCCCATCAAACGCACGGACTTCCGGCGAATCAAAATCCGAGTAGTGACAATGTTCACAATAGTAGTGGGCATGTAGCGGATTTACCTCGGTAATACCGGACATCGTCGCCGCAAAAGAGGATCCTACCGAACCTCTGGAACCTACCAAATATCCATCCTCGTTGGACTTCCACACCAACTTCTGCGCAATGATATACATAACCGCATAGCCGTTACCAATGATGGATTTCAACTCACGCTCCAAACGCTCTTCTACCACATAAGGCAATTCCTCTCCATACATTTCATGGGCCTTGGTGTAACAAATCTTTCGAAGCATCTCATCGGAATTTGGGATAACCGGCGGAGCCTTATCCGGACGCACCGGTGAAATACGTTCACACATATCTGCGATTTTATTGGTGTTGGTAATTACCACCTCTTCCGCTTTCTCGCTTCCCAGATATTCAAATTCCTTCAGCATTTCCTCTGTGGTATGTAAGTACAAAGGGGCTTGCCGATCCGCATCCTGATATTTCATACCTGCTTGAATAATCTGTCGATAAAGTGCATCCTCCGGATTTAGGAAATGCACGTCACAGGTTGCCACCACCAGTTTATGGAATTCTTCTCCCAACTTTACAATTTTACGATTGATTTCCTTTAAGTCCTCAATGGTATCCACCGGATACTTATCGGTATTGGGTCCTTCTACCATAAAGGCATTGTTTCCAATAGGCTGAATCTCTAGGTAATCATAAAAGTTGACCAATCGGGCAATCTCTTCCTCCGGTCTACCAAATAAAATCGCCTGATACAATTCCCCGGCTTCGCAGGCCGAACCGATTAAGAGTCCTTCTCTGTGCTCAATAAATTCACTCTTCGGAATACGGGGTCTCTTATTAAAATATTCAATATGCGATTTGGAAATCAAACGGTATAAATTTACACGTCCAATTTCGTTGGTCGCTAAAATAATGGCATGATAGGTATTTTGTTTCTTTACATCATCCTTGCTGGATTTTGCTGCTTCATTGACATCCTCAATGGTATCCAACCCTCTGGCATGCAACATTTCCACAAATTTCACAAAAATATCTGCCGTACAAGCCGCATCATCCACCGCTCTGTGATGGTGCTCCAGACTCACATTCACCGCCTTCGCCACGTTATCCAACTTGTATTTCTTTAGATGTGGCAAAAGGAAATGCGCCAACGTAACGGTATCCGCAATAGTTGGATTACAAGGGATATCAAAATCCTTGCAATACTTCTTGATAAAGCTCATATCAAACTGTGCATTATGCGCCACCATAATAGCGTCTCCACAGAATTCCATAAACTGCGGCAAAACCTCTTGAATTTCCGGAGCATCCTTCACCATCTCATCATTGATGCTGGTCAAATCCTGAATGCGATAAGGAATCGGTACCTTCGGATTCACAAAGGTTGAAAACCGCTCAACAATTTTTCCACCGACTACCTTTACGGCACCAATTTCAATAATTTTACAGGTCACTGGGCTAAATCCCGTGGTCTCGATATCAAAAACCACAAAGGTATCCTGCAAGGTCTGTCCCTTTGGATTTTGAATTAATCCACGGGTATCATCCACAAGATAGGCCTCTACACCATAAATCACTTTGATGTCAGAACCCTTTGGAATGGAATGATTTGCCACCGGAAAGGCCTCTACATTTCCATGGTCCGTGATGGCAATGGCCTTATGTCCCCAAGCTGCTGCCTGGGCAATAATATCTTTGACATCAGAAACGCCGTCCATATCACTCATTTTCGTATGACAATGAAGTTCTACACGTTTTTCTGCTGCTGTATCTAATCTGCTTTCCGTAAAGTCCTTAATACTCTTAATGCCCCATACGGATCCCAGGGTAAGTTCATGGTCAAATTTATCCAATACCGGAACTGCCTTGATTTTTACAAAAGCCCCCGGATAAATGGATTTGGAAAGTTCCTTTACATCCTCGGTACGAATAAACAATTTTGTCATAATGGAATCTGTGAAATCCGTAATGGCAAAACTGACAATGGTTCTTTCATTTCGAATATCTCTGGTATCAAAGGATAATACCTTACCTCGTACCGTAATATCCCCAATTTCTCCCTCAATTTTAGCGATAGACAAGGCTTCCTCATCAAAATCACGTCCATACAACAAATCCGGAGCATCGCCACGTTTTAAGCCGCCACCGCGATATTCTCCGCCGCCCTTTTGAAAGGGTTTCTTTTGGTACCCCTTTTGGAAAGTCTTTTCCTTCGCCGGTTCCTTTTCTTTCTTTTTTTCTTCCGGCTGTTTCTCGACTTCTTGCTCTTCTGCTTCTGCCGCATCCGCAATACGGCTAACAATGGCATCTACTTCCTGGCGAATCTTGTAATCGGAATTTTTACGCAATTTACTTTCTTCTGCTTCCTTAAAATCCACCTGTACCAAAAGTTGCAGGCCACAGCGCTCACAAACCACTTTTTCCAGAATACGCGTCAGTTCCTGTACCAGTTCTTCGATAATGACATTCTTGGTAACCACTAAGCGTAAATGGGTCTCATCTTCAAAAATCTTATCTGCTTTTCGATAAAGATTAAACAAAATGGGATTGTAGTTTTTCAATTCCGTATAAATACTGTCCTCATACACGGATAATAGGGTTTCCGGGGTATACTGACTAGAGAGCTGATACTTTTCCAAAATGGCCACACGGGTCCCAAACTTCGAAAAGATCTGCTCTCTAATCGTATCCTGCATAGAATAAATATATTTTTTATGAATCAAACGATTGCTGCAAATGGAAATCCGAAGCAAGGAACGATCCTGCTTCAATGACAATTTTTCGATTTCCACATTTTGAAATTGTTTGCGAAGTTCTTCCGAAATCTGTAGACTTGGAAAAACAGAGAAAAAATCTTTCTCCATACTTACTCACCCCAATGTAATATTTCTTCACGAAGGGCATCTAACAACTGGTCTTCCGGAAGTTTCTTCACAACCTCTCCTCTTTTGATCAAAAGACCTTCCTGTACACCGCCGGCAATTCCAAGATCCGCTTCCTTTGCTTCTCCCGGGCCGTTTACGATGCAGCCCATAACAGCCACCTTCAGTGGCTTATCAATGTCACTCACCATATTTTCTACTTTATTGGCCAAACTAATTAGGTCAATCTGTGTTCTGCCGCAGGTTGGACAGGATACCACTTCAATTCCACCGGATCGAAGTCCCAAGGTCTTTAAAATCAACTTTGCAGACTTGATTTCCTCCAAAGGATCTCCGGTCAGAGAAACACGTATGGTATCTCCAATACCCTGTCCCAAAATCAAGCCCAAGCCTACGGAGGACTTGATATTGCCGCTAATCAAAGTACCAGCCTCTGTGATTCCCACATGCAACGGATACTCTGTTTGATTGGCAATCAACTCATGGGCCTTTACACACATCATAACATCCGAAGATTTGATACTGATAACCAAATTGTCATAACCCATATCTTCAATGAGATGTACCTTGTCCAAGGCGCTTTCCACCAATCCCTCAGCTGTTACGCCCTGATATTTTGCCACCAATTCTTTTTCCAAAGAACCGCTGTTTACACCAACACGAATGGGAATATTCCGTTCCTTGGCACAATCAATGACACATTGAATGCGTTCCTTGGCTCCAATATTTCCCGGGTTAATACGAATCTTATCTGCACCATTTTCCATGGCAGCAATAGCCAAACGATAATCAAAATGGATATCTGCCACCAATGGAATGGTAATTTCTTTTTTTATTTCCGCAAGCGCCTTTGCTGCTTCCATATTTGGAACGGCACAACGGATAATGTCGCAACCCACGGCGGTTAATGCCTGAATCTGAGCTACCGTTCCCTTCACATCCGTTGTTTTGGTATTGGTCATGGACTGAATTTTAATGGAGTGATTCCCACCAATCTTCTTATTTCCAATTGTTATTTCTTTACTTTTTCTACGTTCCATAAAGACTCCTTAGATTCCAAAAATAATCTTTCGAATATCATTAAATAAGATTACAAACATCAAAAGCATCAAAACGGCAATACCAATCATATGCACAAAGCCTTCCTTGTCTGCCGGGATCTGTTTTCTTCGAATAATTTCAATGATATTAAATAAAATACGTCCGCCATCCAAACCCGGAATCGGAAGCAAATTCATAATTCCAAGATTCGCAGACAATAGCACACTGATATTCAGCATATTAACAATGACATAATACCAACCACCGGATGCCTTACTTTCTGTATAAGTCTCTCCAATGGTCTGAACGATTCCTACAGGGCCCGACATATCATTGACACTGACGCTTCCCGTAAAAATCATTTTTAAGCTCTCCACTGTGTACCAAATATAATATTCCACATAATGGAAGCCTGCAGAAATGGTTTCCACCACTCCCACTTTTTCATAGGTACCGGAAAATTGCACGCCCATATAGTAATTGCCGGATTCCTCATCCAACTTCGGCGTGATCACTGTTGTATAAGTCTCTCCATCTCTTTCATAAGTCACGGTCAAAGTTTCATCTCCATGTAACAGAAGATACAAAGAAACTTCCCGGTAAAAATGAATGGATTTGTGGTTGATTTTGGTAATCACATCCCCGGCTTCCAAACCGGCTTCTGCTGCCGGATAATCCTCTAACACATTTGCGATTACAGGCTTATCTACACCAATCATGGCAAGTAAAATCACGGAAAGCACAAAGGCCAAAATCATATTGAAAAACGGTCCTGCAAAGGCAATGGCCAATCTTTGCCATGCACTTTTTTTATGAAAAGCTCTTGGATTGTCACTGCCGGATTCTTCTCCTTCCATGACACACGCTCCACCAAAGGGCAACAAATGAATGGAAAACAAGGTTTCCCCTCTTTGAATACCCACCAGTTTCGGTCCAAGTCCAATCATAAATTCATTGACTTGTACGTCACATTTTTTTGCAACTAAAAAATGTCCATATTCATGAAACAATACGATTGCACTAAAAATCAGAATTGCTAAAATAATTCCCATGTTACCACCTACTTCTGATTTGATCGTTTACTTCCAATTCTGTTTCCAAAATTCTCTCCACCGTAGGTGCTTCTGCAAAACTGCAGTTTTCCATTGCGAATTGAATCACATCATAAATCTCCAGGAAAGAAATTTCGTTATTTAAAAATTTTGCTACCGCAAGCTCATTGGCTGCATTGAAAATCGTAGTCATATTGCCACCCTTTGCCAAGGCCTGATAAGCCAACGGCAATCCCAAAAACACCTGGTTATTCGGGGTTTCAATCTGAATTTCACGTAATTTTGTGAAATCCAAGCGATCACCGGATAAAGGAAATCTCTTGGGATAATAAAGGGCATACTGAATCGGCAAACGCATATCCGGTGTTCCAAGCTGTGCCTTTACACTGCCATCTTCAAATTCCACCATGGAATGAATGATACTCTGGGGCTGCACCACCACCTGAATCTGTTCCGGTTCCACATCAAAGAGCCATTTTGCCTCAATGACCTCCAAGCCCTTATTTACCATGGTTGCAGAATCAATGGTGATTTTTCTACCCATTTTCCAATTCGGATGTTGCAAAGCATCCTGCAAAGAAACCTTTTCCAGTTCTTCTTTGGTTTTTCCACGGAAGGGACCGCCGGAAGCCGTCAATAAAATCTTCGCAATTTTATTTTCTTCTTCCCCGTGCAAACACTGGAAAATTGCGCTGTGTTCACTATCCACAGGAAGAATCGGAATCTGTTTTTCCTTTGCCAAAGGCATAATCAAATGCCCGGCAGTCACCAAGGTCTCCTTATTAGCCAAGGCAATGGCTTTTCCCGCTTGCATAGCTGCTAAAGTAGGACGAATGCCAAGCATTCCCACAATGGCAGTCACCACAATTTCGCTCTGTGGTTCTGTGGCTACCGCCATCAAACCATCCATGCCACACTGTACTTCTACGGATAAATCCCGAATGCTTTCCCGCAAGCGTTTGGCATCCTCTTCCTCCTCCACACTAACCAAGGATGGATGGAATTCTCTGATTTGTTGTTCCAATAGTTTTATGTTTTTTCCACAGGAAAGCGCCGTCACTTCCAAATCCCCTCGTTCTTTTACCACCTGAAGGGTTTGGGTACCAATGGATCCCGTAGAACCTAAAATTGCAATTTTCTTCATGTACAATCCTTCTTTCCGGTTCCAAAATTTCAAGTTATCCTAAAACAAAATATGCAAAATAATAAATAATCGGTGCAGTAAAAATCACACTATCAAAACGATCCAACACACCACCATGTCCCGGAATTAAAGTGCCGTAATCTTTGATTTCATAATTTCTCTTAATTGCAGAAGCAGTCAAATCTCCCACCATGGAAATTAAAGCTCCTACGCCGCAAGCCAACACCAGCAAAAGAATTTGGGTGCTGTTTACTGCCATCTGTTCACGCAAGAAATAGGTGTAAAGGAAACCAATCAACATGGCACCCACTACACCGCCGACTCCACCTTCTACCGATTTTTTCGGAGAAAGAACCGGAGCCATTTTGTGTTTTCCAATTAACATTCCCACACAATACGCACAGGTATCTGCACCCCAAGAACAAATAAAAATAAACCAAACCAAAAGTGCGCCCTGTGTAAAATCTTCACGCAACAAATAAATGTAAAACAACATCACTGTCACATAGAAAAAGCCGGCAAATACCTGAAAAATATCCTTTGCATGATACTTTGGATAGGTAAACACATAGCAAAATGTCAACGCAAAAAACAGAATCAAAAACAATAAACGACTGTCTACTTCCGGCCCATACGCCAACCAACCATTGTAAAGCAAGGTGGCTGCATAGGAAAAAAACGCCAATGGTGTTTTTTCTACACCAAATACACGATAAAGTTCAAACAACCCAATCAAAGATAAGGCTGTCACTGTCACAAATAACACCGGTCCTCCGGCAATAAGTACGCCAAGCGCAATGAGAATCAAAAAGATACCACTGATTAATCTCGTCTTAAACACCCTTTGTTTCCTCCTTTACGCCCCCAAATCGTCTGTCTCTGGAATCAAATACATCAATGGCTTTTTTCAATTCCTCCGGAGAGAAATCCGGCCATGCCACATCTGTAAAATAGAATTCCGCATAAGCAAGCTGCCATAGCAAATAATTGGATAATCTCTGTTCTCCACTGGTTCGAATCATAAAATCCGGATCCGGAATATCGAACGTATCCAAATATCCTGCAAATACCTCCTCTGTAATCTCCTCCGGTTGCAGGCGATCTTCCTTTATGTCAGAAGCCATTTTCTTCATGCCACGAATCATTTCGTCACGGCTTCCATAATTAATCGCCATTTGGAACTGCAGACCCGTATTGTTTTTGGTGTGATCTTCCACAATGGCAATTTGTTTTTTCAACTTCTCATCCAAAATGGTTTTGTCTCCAATAATACGGATACGCATATTTTCTTCCATAGCCATCTTCTCTTTGCTCTTTAAGAAAGAAAGAAAAATAGACATCAATGCAGATACTTCTTCTTGCGAACGTTTCCAGTTCTCGGTAGAAAAAGCATAAACCGTTAAATATTTCACGCCTAACGCGTCGGCAGCACGACAAATGGTTTCCACATTTTCAGCTCCCACTTTATGTCCATAAGTTCTGGGCATTCCTTTTTTCTTTGCCCATCTTCCGTTTCCATCTAGAATAATTGCTATATGATTTGGTATACTCATAAAATCTCCTTTACAAGGTACAAAAGGGACATGTACACGCCATGTCCCTCCTTTTTATACTGTCATAATTTCTTTTGATTTTACTTCTACCGCTTTATCGATTTCTGCAATAAAACGATCTGTTAATTTCTGTGTTTCATCTTCCAATCCGCTGATTTCATCTTCTGAAACATCACTACCCTTTAATTTCTTTACGGTATCGATGGCATCTCTACGGATATTGCGGATAGCAACCTTTGCATTTTCCCCTTTCTTCTTAACATCCTTCGCCAAATCTTTACGACGCTCTTCTGTTAATTCCGGGAAAACCAAACGAATCATTTTTCCATCGTTTGTAGGATTTAATCCCAAATCAGATGTTAAAATTGCCTTTTCGATTTCCTTTACCATAGCCGGTTCCCAAGGCTGAATCTGAATCATTCTTGGTTCTGGAACACTCACATTTGCCACCTGCTGAATTGGGGTTGGAGTACCATAGTAATCCACACGCAATTTATCCAAAACACGAGGATTTGCACGTCCTGCACGAATAGAAGTATATTCGTCAATCAAATTGTCATAGGACTTTTTCATCTTATCCTCAAAAGGTTTTAATCTTTCATCCATTCCTTTATCCTCCAACTAATCTTCTACCGTAACAACCGTACCTTTGAAATCTCCGGTAACAGCTTCTACAATACTATTTTTTTCATTTAATGCAAACACATACATAGGCATTTTGTTTTCCATGCACATGATGGAAGCAGTCAAATCAACGACTTTTAACTTCTTGTCAATGACTTCCTGAATAGATACCTTGTCATAGCGTTTTGCATTTGGATTTTCCTTTGGATCACTGTCATAAACAGCATCAATTGCTTTCGCTAAGTATATGCCGTCAGCCTCGATTTCGATTGCACGAAGAACAGTAGCTGTATCTGTTGAGAAATAAGGATGTCCTGTTCCTCCGGCAAAAAATACTACCATATTGTGATTAAAATATTTATTGGCACGATCTTTTGAATACAATTTTGAGAAATTGCCACATTCAAAAGGTGTCAATACAGCAGTCTGCATTCCCACATAACGGAAAATTTCAGATACATAAATGCAATTCATAACCGTTGCAAGCATGCCAATCTGGTCAGCCTTTGTACGTTCAATGGTCTCACTTGTACGGCCTCTCCAGAAATTTCCTCCGCCAATTACAATACCCACCTGTACATTTTGATCTACTAGCTTTTTCACCTGGTTTGCTACTTCGATACAAGTTGCTTCATCAAAACCTGTTTTCTTTTCCCCGGCGAGAGCTTCCCCGCTTAATTTTAACAATATGCGCTTCATTAGTTTCCTTTCTTACCAAACAAGCTTTCTACGTCCACATCTGCGTATACCTGTGAACAGAAACCGTCGATAACCGCACCGTTATTAATCTGAACAGAACGAGATTTAATATTACCAACTACAACTGCTGATGTATCAACAACTACCGGTCCGTGGATGTCAATATCACCCTTGATAGCACCTGCGATAACAGCTGAATTTGCAGTTACGTTTCCAATAACAACAGAACCTAAACCAATCTTTACAGTTCCGTTACTTGTAATTTCTCCATCAATTCTTGCTGCATCAGCAAAAATTTCTTCCGCGTTGCTGTTTCCGGAAATCGCACCGGTAACTGTTAATTTACCGTTACAAATAACATCACCGTCAACAGTACCACTAATATCTAAAGAACCTGTAGATTCGATATTACCATGAATCACTGTACCATTTGTAATAATGGTAGTCTCCTCTGAAATCGTACGATCTCTCATAACCGGAGCAACTCTTCTCTCCTCCTGCTGTACTGGCTGTGCATTCTGTACAGGCATAACATTTTCTTCACTCATTTTACTCTCCTCCCGTGTAGTAGCTGTAGCTACTCTTCTTTCTGCATAAGTTGTTTCTTCTGAAGAAACTTTTTCAAGTAAAGCATCTAAATTGGATAATTCAGACTGTGCTTTTGGATCATTGCTTAATGTATCCACCATCATATCGTCATCAGATTTCACTTTCGCTTGCTCTGATGCATCTCCCGGCATTAGTTCATCCACTGCCTGTGATATGTCATCCTTGAAATCCTTAAAAAAACTCATTTCCCTTACCTCCATTTTTTTTAGCAATTATTCTTCCACAATTGCATATTGAATCGGTGTTGTGTTTTCATCAATGGGTAAGATTTCCGCCCCCATTTCCTGTAGCGCTTCAATCAATGGCGCTAAGGCATCAACCGTTGTATCCTTCGCATCAGAATCATGCAGAAGTACAACCGACGTCTTATATTTTACTACATCACTCGTCACATTGTCTACAATTTCATCCACGGTATAAGCCTGTGTTGTAGCGTCTCCGCTGGACACATTCCAGTCATAATAAACGATACCGTTTTCGTCTAAATAACTGATGAACTCACCCATGTCAATATTGCTGACTTGGTTGCTGCTGCTTCCCGGAAATCTGTAATATTTTGATTCCACACCGGTTACTTCATATAGGTATTGTTGTAATTGAACAAAATCGCTTTCAAAATCATCCAAGGAACCATAAATCGCACTGTACTTATGTGCATAACTGTGCATACCCAAGGTATGACCTTCGTCTACAATGCGCTTGTATGCTGCTTGTGAATCTTCATCTTCTTTTCCAATTACAAAAAAGGTAGCTTTCACACCGTACTGAGCTAGAATATCTAAAATCTCATCCGTGTTCTCGCTCGGGCCATCATCAAAAGTTAAATATACTTTTAATGTATCTCCCTCTTCTGCCAAATTAGATTCATCCTCGTTTAAAACAGAAGACTTCGGCACTGCTGTCTCTGTCAATTCGGTAGAAACCTGTCCGGACTCACTCACACCCCCCTCTCCGGCGCTGGCGGCCGCTGTGGTTGTAGCTTCAATCCGTTCGTTTGCCAAAATACGTACTTCTTTTTCCAATCGAATGACTTTTACCATTAAAAAAACCAATAGGATGCAGGATATCAGCATCCATAAAAATATGGACATTACAATGGTGCTCTTCATACGATTGATTCGTTTTCTACGAGCTAATTGGTCTTTTAGGCTTTTTTCATTACTCATCTTTCCTTTGCCTCCCCTGACCTTAAAATAACATGTATATTGTACCACATTTAGTAAAAGAATAATCAGAATTAAATAAATTAAATTGTTTGATTTTTCATTGTTTTTTTATTCTTTTTCAGAAAACTATACAAGGTCGCTTTTTTATCACAAAGAAGAAATTTCCTATAACACAAGAAAGAATGTCGCATGCGACATTCTCGCGCCAAGCGCGGTTGCATTTATACAACATTTACATCTCGCGCGCGTGCGCTTCCATAGCGGAGCGCTTTTTTATATAATAAGAAATTCGAAGGAATTTCTTATTATATAAAAAAGGGAACAGGTTGCCCTGTTCCCTTTCTCGTTCTTATAACTGAGCTGCAACTTCTGCTGCGAAGTCTTCATTCTTCTTTTCAAGACCTTCACCAGTCTCAAAACGAACGAATCTCTTAACCTTCACATCAGCGCCAACCTTCTTAGAAACTTCTTCTAAGTATTTGCCAACTGTCTGCTTTCCGTCTTCAGCCTTAACATAAACCTGATCTACTAAGCAGATTTCTTTTAATTCTTTGCTTACACGACCTTCGATAATTCCGTTGATAACCTTTTCCGGTTTCTGGGATTCCTTTGGATCGTTCATGATCTGAGCAAGAAGGATTTCTTTCTCATGTGCAATGTAATCAGCACTTACTTCGCTACGATCTACATACTTTGGATTCAAAGCTGCAATCTGCATTGCGATATTTGTTAATGCTTCTTTTACATCATCATTTACAGTAGCTGTTTCAGCGTCAACGATAACACCGATTCTTCCACCACCGTGTACATAGCTAACTACACAGCCGTTTTCAGCAACAACTTTTTCAAATCTACGGATTTTTAAGTTTTCACCGATTACTGCAACTTTTTCTACTAATGCATCATTTACAGTCTTAGATGCATCTGCGTTCCAAGCTTCTGCAAGGAAAGCATCCAAATCAGCCGCATCTGAATCAGCTGCCTGTTTTGCAACAGAATCAACGAATTCACGGAATGTATCATTCTTTGCAACGAAGTCTGTTTCAGAGTTTACTTCAACAACTGCTGCTGTCTTGTCATCTTTCATGTATACTGCGCTAAGTCCTTCAGCTGCGATTCTGGAAGCCTTCTTTTCAGCCTTAGCCTGTCCGTTCTTTCTCAAGAACTCAACAGCTTCGTCCATGTTTCCATCGCATTCTGCAAGAGCTTTCTTGCAGTCCATCATTCCTGCGCCGGTTAATTCACGCAGTTCTTTTACCATACCTGCTGTAATAGCCATCTCTATATATCCTCCAAAATAATGATTTTTATGCTTCTTCTGTAGTTTCTTCTTCAGCTACTTCTGCTTCTGCAGCAGCTGCTTCAAGAGCTTCTACACCCTGGTTTGCTTCGATAACAGCATCAGCCATTGTAGAAACGATTAATTTTACTGCTCTGATAGCATCATCATTTCCCGGGATAACATAATCTAATTCTTCCGGATCACAGTTTGTATCAGAAATACCGATCAATGTAATTCCAAGAGAATGAGCTTCCTGTACACAAATTCTTTCCTTCTTAGGATCTACGATAAAGATAGCATCTGGGATACGAGTCATATCCTTGATTCCGCCAAGGTTCTTCTCTAATTTTTCCCATTCTTTCTTTAACTTAATAACTTCTTTCTTTGGAAGAACATCAAAAGTTCCATCCTCAGACATTTTTTCGATTGCTTTTAAACGATCAATTCTACCCTGGATAGTCTTGAAGTTTGTAAGCATACCTCCAAGCCATCTTTCGTTTACATAGTACATTCCGCAACGTTCTGCTTCAGTCTTGATTGCATCCTGAGCCTGCTTCTTTGTACCAACGAAAAGAATTGTACCACCATCAACAGTTAAATCAAAAACTGCCTTGTAAGCTTCATCAACTTTTCCTACAGACTTCTGTAAGTCGATGATGTGGATACCATTTCTTTCTGTGTAGATGTATGGAGCCATCTTAGGGTTCCATCTTCTTGTCTGATGTCCAAAATGAACACCTGCTTCGAGTAACTGTTTCATTGAAATTACGCTCATTTTAATACCTCCATGGTTCTTTTCACCCATATATTTCCAAACTGACCACCGAGAGCAACCGGCACCTGTGCAGCAATCCATATATGTGCTTATTTATTTTTTATCGCAATGCGACTTCAATATAATACAACAAAAAATCCTGCAACGCAAGGGGTTTTGTGTATAAGATTTTGTTTAAATTTTTCGAATGCGTTTTGCAATTGATTTTGGAAACTCTTATGCGGCGATAGCCGCATAGGCAATCCGCAAAAGAATCCTCTTGGCAAGCTTGCTTGCCAGAAGGATTTTATTGCGGATAATATATGCCACTGCTGTGGCATATAAGTTTCCCAAAATCAAACTGCAAAAACTTTTTAGAATCCACACACATGTTATCTTGAATTAGAATATCTCCATGCGCAAAAAAACTTCCACATTGCTTCGCAATGTGAAAGTTTTCAAATTACATGCCATTTCTTATTTCATATTCACTTGTGGTTAGAATATAAGTCAAAGCTTCATAATCCTGTCCCTTGCTTACCTGAAAGGTCCCTACTTCCAATTCACTGTGTAAATTCACAGAAATCAAATATTGCAAGTAGTCATTTCCGTCTTCTACGATTCCCTGCTCTTGTAGGTGTGCACAAATAGCGGTCGGGCTTTCTCCGGCTGCTATCGTAAAAGAAACCGTCTCTGCCACCGGCTCCGAAGTAACCGCATCTGCTTCTGCTTCTGTATCCACTTCCATAGCCATCTCTGTCACCGGAACTTCTGTCGTTTCTTCCGTATCATATTCTATGGTTTCCACCGTTACCTGTTCCGTGCCCAGAATCCCATTTTCCCCTTCCAAGGCTTCTGCAATGGTACGTTCTGTCACCTCTCCGGTATCTACGGTTTCTTCCTCACTACTCTGATTCACATGTATCACAATCATAAAAAGAAGTGTGGTGATAATCACCCCGATGCCAACACCTCTTAAATAATATTTCAGCTTCAAAGTTTCTCTTCCCCTTTATATAATCCTAGTACCAAATTTACTTCACCAACACCAAGGCCCAATTCTTTTGCAATTTCCACTGCACTTTTTCCTTGTTCCCACAAATCCAAAATATAATCATTGTGGTTTACCGGTGGTTCTTCTTCGACTTCTTCCTCTTCCACAGGTGTTTCCTCTACAACCACCACTTCTTCCTGCACGGACTTTAATTGTTCATCCAAATCCTTCTCGTGCATTTCTGTCATTTTTTGCTCGTAAGCTGTCTGATAAGCCTGCTGCTCTCTTTGTATTTCCTGTAAACGCGTAACCAAGCTCTGTAAATTGGCCGACATCTGTACCAATTCGTCATGGCGATCGTTTAACATGCTGTATAAAAACATGACCTCATCATGGGCCTTGTTCATATCCGTCATAACCGTATCGGAATATTCCTGAATAGCCTTAATTTTTTCATTGGTTTCCTTATCAATGGCCACTTCTGTTTTTTCTACCGATTCTTCAATCGTGTCATCAATTGTAGAAGCAATCCTTGTCCTTGCTTTTTCCAATTCCTTTTCTACAATTTTACGAATTTCTTCTTCACTCAATTCCGCACTTCTTTGCAAATCCTTTGGGGAAATTTTCTCCGTCAGGAAAAAACTACCAAAGATACAAATACATGCCACCAAAATCAAGACAATTTCTAACGCTGTCATACTCTCCTCTAAATAGAAACATCAAAGCCCCCCGGATGCCCTTTAATTTGCACTTTACCGTCCCCGGCTCCCTTTGTTTCCTGCTCCTCCTTTTTATTCTTTTTACGACTGTTCCCGTCGCCCTTACCATTTCCATTTTTTGCATCGAAGGCATACTCACCCGGTGATTTTTCCGTCTGTACCACCTGCTCCTTCGCTTCTTGCACCTTCTGATCCGTAATCATTTGCATATTTTGCTGATCAGAAGCTACCTTTTGGTCCGCTTGGTGCTTTCCATGACCTAGTTCCTGGGTATTTTGTATCATACCGTTTACATCAATGGGTCTTATTGACATAACTTCATCCTCTTTTCTCGAATCAAGAAGTAAGGAGTCCCATATATTTTCCCATCTTTATTTTCATCTTTGCCAGTGCTTTCGTATGTAACTGGGATACACGTGACTCAGAAACTTCCAAAACCTTACTTATTTCCTTTAAGTTCAGTTCTTCATAATAATATAAAGTAATTACTTTTCGCTCTTTTTCTGTTAAAAGCTCCATGGTCTCTGCCAAAACCTGCTTTAATTCATCCTGCTCAATCACATCCTCCGGTTGCGCAAAATGCGAATTTTGTTTGGCATCCATGGCCGGCTCTGTCCCCTGTTCTACGAACTCGTTTAAGGAAACCACATTGGTCACCTTAAGCTGGGATTGCCAATCGGTATATTCTTCTTCCGAAACACCAAGTTCCCTAGCAATTTGTTCGTCAGAAGCCGTCTTTCCGGTTTCCATTTCAATTCGCTTGGTTGCTTCGTCAATCTTCTTCTGTTTTTGGCGCACAGTTCTAGGAATCCAATCCATACGTCGAATTTGATCCAAAATGGCTCCACGGATACGCAAGCTTGCATAGGTTTCAAACTTTACATCCTTGGTAATATCAAATTTATCAATGGCATCAATGAGCCCAAAAACCCCATAACTAACTAAATCGTCAAATTCTACATTATATCCCAAATACATGCTGAGTCTACCTGCCACCAACTTTACCAAGGGCGCATACTCAACGATAATCGTTTCTCTAAGCTCTGGGGTGGGATTCTCATGATATTCCTGCCACAACTTTTCTTTTTCAACGGATGTCTTCATACTCTAGTCCTCGCCTTCGTTTTCTTATTCCTCTGCAGCATTTCTATCAGTTTCTGCAGTATCCCCATTTAAATCTTCGATTTCTTCACTATTCATGTTTAAATCGATATTTTCAATTTCATCGGTTTTTTCTTCCGGTTCCATCTTATTGAAATTGATATCTAATATCAATTTTACCACAGAACCCAAGATATAAAAAACCACAAGTACAATCAGAAGATTTTTTGTAAAATGAAACAAATCCACATGATAAAGCAATCCATATAAACAGGTTATAAATCCTGCAATCAACATTATAATTGCCGGTATCGGTTTTGTCTTCACAAGCATTCCCCTTTAAATAATTTTCACTTCTTTCCCAACGGCTTTTACATAGTAATCCCCGTTATCACAATGGAGTTCTACGGTACGTCCGTAATTCAATCCACAATCTGACGCAATCAAACGAACTCCCAGTTCCTTTAATTTGGTACGACAGGCTTCTGTATTTCTTTCACCCACGTTTCCTAAATTGGATAAACCACTGACTTCAAACATTTTTGCTCCGCCGGCCATTTTTGCAACCAATCTTGCTTTACTGGCACCGGCTTTCAGTACCTGTCTATACAATTCTTCAATTCCAGTATCCGCAAATTTTGCGATATTGGAATTATTTCTGATTTGTGTACTATCCGGAAGCATTACATGAACCAAACCACCAATTTTCGTAGAGGGATCATAAAGGGATACTCCTACACAAGATCCCAATCCTAGGGTTGTGATAATATCCGGATCTTTACTTACACTTAAATCAGCAATACCAATTTTAATGATATCTGCCATAGTGTTCTCCTACAATCAAACCGGAATACCCAAAGAACGTAAAATTTTGTCGTAAGAATCCAGTTCCGGTAACAAAATAAAATAACCTTCTATCTTTACATCATCGCCAAATTCCGTAGAAATCATAAGTGCTTTATCTCCATACTGTCCAAACTGAATGGCGGGAACAGACAAAATTGCAGCTGCCATATCAATGGAAATATAAGGAATGGAAGGCGCAATCATCATGTTTGTCAGAGAGGACAGCGCATTCAAATAAGATGCTGCAATAATATTTCCTATTTCCTTCAATGCAGACTGTTCCATCTCATCAAAAGATAAACTCTTATTTTCCGGAGGTAACATCATTAACGTATTTACTAAATATCTGGCGGATTCCAGTTTCAAAAGAAACATCATACTTCCATCGATATCTCCATTTACCTCCAAAAAGATACCAACGATGGTTTCATCCTCCGGACAAATTGCGGTACTTAATTCCTGAAAGGTCAATAATTTTACCTGTGGTACCTGCATATCAATTTTTAGTCCAATCATATTGGCTACTGCGGTTGTAGCATTTCCTGCGCCAATATTTCCAATTTCTTTCAGCACATCATAGTAGGTACTGTTTACTTCTTCCAAAGAAAAGTTCGCCATATACGACCTCCAATAACATCTGCAGATAGTGCATTTGCACTATCTCCAGACAGTAACTTTAACTAACAACTTCTTTCTCATCCAAGATCGAATTGATATCAAACAAGGAAATCAATTCATCTCCATTTTTTCCAATTCCATCGATAAAGGAATTCTTTGCACTCTTAGAATCTCTTGCAGGCTTGTCAATCTGTTCCGGTGACAAAGTCACTACTTCATTGACTGCATCTACAATAATGCCAAGGGCTCCGTGTTCTTCTACCTTTAATACGATAATACGGGATTTTCCGGTGGTCTCCGCTTCTTCCAATCCCATCTTTTTACGAATACTCATTACCGGTACGATTTCACCACGCAGATTGATGACACCCTTAAAATAGGACTGTGCTTTTGGCACACGTGTAATCTTCTGCATACGAATGATGTTATCCACGTAACTGATATTGATTCCGTATTCTTCATCACCAATTTTTACAACAATGTATTGTATAGTATCTCCATCCAAAACCTGTAATTCAGCCATGTGAACACCTCCTACATTAATGTATTAACATCCAGAATCAATGCAACGTCACCATTTCCTAAGATGGTTGCACCGCTGATAATCTTACTGTTGTTAATGTATTTTCCTAAATCCTTAATAACGATTTCCTGCTGACCCATTAAGTTGTCTACAACAAGACCCAACAGTTTCTCGCCTTTCTTAACAATAACAACGATAATATCTTCTTTTTCTTCTTCTGCAGATTCAGAATCCAAAATCTGATCCAAACGAATAATCGGAATAACCGTTCCACGAAGATTAATCACTTCTCTGGATTCTACATATTTAATGTCATTGACAGAAATATTCTCAATGGTTTCAATGGAAGCAAGGGCAATGGCATATTTCTCATCTCTTACTTCTACCATTAAGGCCTGAATAATCGCTAAGGTAAGTGGTAAACGTACGGTAAACTTAGAGCCTTCTCCGTATACAGATTTTACTTCTACATCACCGCCAAGTGCTTCGATGTTGGATTTTACAACGTCCAAACCAACGCCTCGACCGGAGATATCTGTAATCTGCTTTGCCATAGAGAAACTTGGCATGAACAACAAATCAATGATTTCTTTCTGACTCATTTGTTCTGCCTGCTCTTCAGTAATGGTACCTCTTTCAATGGCCTTATTCTTAACTGCTTCTGTATCAATACCGTTACCATCATCACTTACTTCGATGATGACGTTGTTGCCTTCCTGGAACGCATTCAAACGAATGGTACCAACTTCCGGCTTGCCTCTTTCTTTACGAAGTTCTGCATTTTCCAAACCATGGTCTGCAGAGTTACGAAGCAAATGCTGTAACGGGTCACCGATCTGGTCAACTACGGTACGATCCAATTCTGTATCTTCACCGGTCATGATGAGTTCCATCTGCTTATTCAGCTTTCTGGAAAGATCTCGAATCATACGCGGGAATTTACTTACGGTACTTTCAATTGGAACCATTCGAACCTTCATAACGGATTCATGAAGATTGGTCGTGATACGTTCCAAATATTCAATATCATCATGTGTAGACTGCTGACCGCCTTCATTTTCCTGATTGCTAATAGCAACCAAACTATTCTTGGCGATAATCAACTCACTTACCTGATTCATAAGTGCATCTAACTTTTCAATATCTACACGAATGGTACGGCTGGCAACCGGTTTGTTCTTAGCCGGTGTATTGGCATTTCCGCCACCGCCGCCACCAGCTGCAGGTTTTGCTGCCGGTTTTTCTTCTTTCTTTGGAGCTGCCGGTGCTGCTGCTTCTGCCGGAGCAGGTGCAGCCTCAGCTTCTGCCGGTGCTGCTGCCAAAAAGCTTTCATTTAATTCTTCACCGTAAGCTTCTGCAATTTCTGTAACCGCCTTGATGTTTTCCAACATCTTATCCAGCTCTGCAGATTCGGACTGTAAGAAGAAACTAAACGCAAACTCAAATTTTTCATCTTCAATATCCTGCGAACTAGGATCGAATAAAACAATGGTTCCGAATTCTTCCACTGCCTTAAATACCAAGAACGCTCTTGCTGCTTTTAACAAGCATTCTTTATCGATAAATGCGGTAAAACCGTATACCTTCTGTCCGCTTTCAAAAGCTTTTTTGAGAATTTCCTTATTATCTTCATTTTTATCGATTTCCAAATATTTCTTCTTGCTGCCTTCGCCGCCGGCATCTTCTGCCGGTGCTGCTTCTGCTTCTGCAGGTGCTGCAGCCTCTGCCGGTGCTTCTTCTGCGCCACCACCGCCATTTAAGAAATCGTTCAAGGACTTAATCAAGGCTTCGTTATCTTCCGTGCCTTCGTCTGAAGACGCTTTGACATTGTCCAAATAGCCTTCAATTGCGTCCAAGCATTTAAATAAAATATCAATTAACGCACTGTTTACTTTTACGTTATCACTTCGTACTTCCTGAAATACATTTTCCATGTCATGGGTCAAATGCTGCATTCTCTTGAAGCCCATGGTTCCTGCCATACCCTTTAAGGAATGGGCAGCACGGAAAATTTCATTAATGGTATCTTTATTTTCCGGGTCCTGTTCCAACACCATAATATTGTCGGAAAGGCTTTGAATATGTTCACTGGTTTCATCAACAAAAATCTCTAGATACTGGCTTACATCCATACTAATGTACCCCCACATTCTTTTTAATTGATCCTGCCACTTCAGTTAAAGGAACGACTTCGTCCACGATTCCGGATTCCGCAATTGCTTTTGGCATACCATATACCACACAGGTCTCAGCATTTTGGGCTATCACATGAATCGGTTTTCGATTATTTAAGGCTTTGATGCCTTCTGTTCCGTCTGCACCCATTCCGGTCAATACCACACAGGTAATATCATCATATCCTGTATTTGCCAAAGATTTGTACATCACATCTGCACAAGGTTTTAATCCACCGATGGCCGGTGCATCATTCAAGTAAATGGAATGACTATTGTCACTATTCTTCTTTACTTCCATGTGCATTCCACCGGGAGCTACATATACCCAACCTTTTTGCAGTTTTTCACCATTCTCTGCCTCTTTTACATGCACCTTACTGATTTCATCCAGACGATCCGCCATGGATTTTGTAAAACCCTTCGGCATGTGCTGTACCAAAACCACCGGTGCGTCTAAATTCGGATCCAAATAAGGAACCACGCTTTGAAGGGCCTTTGGTCCTCCGGTTGAACACGCAAGTGCAACTAAATGATTTCCTTTTCCTACGGTATGAGGTCGGGAAGAAGTAGTTGTAGTGGTGGTAGTCGATCTCGTACGCAAAGTAATTGGTTTCAAATTTTTGGATGCTTTCGAATCCAATACGGCATTCATTATGTCCGTTACTTTCTTCTTAAAAGCATCCCCCTTTGCTTCTGCAATATTCGTTGGCTTGGCGACAAAATCTACAGCGCCTTTTTCCAATGCCTGAATTGTCACCGTTGCCCCCTCCGTTGTTTCTGTACTAACCATGATGACCGTGGTATGAATGCGTTCTTCCTTCAGCTTATCCAACAATTCCAACCCATTCATGCGGGGCATATTGACGTCTAATAATACTCCATCGAATTGATTGGTTTTCAGTTTTTCAAAAGCCTCCAGACCATCTCTGCAAACATCCGCAGCAGCATAGTTACTGTCTGAGTTGATTATATCACAGAGAACTCTTCTCATGAATGCAGAGTCATCAACAACCAAAATATTTTTCTTCATTTTGCCACTCACCTTCTAACTTTTCTGTTTTTTCTCTCCTCCGAGAAAATATATCTGATAATTGACTCACTGATTTCGTGGTCTTTTACCAAAAACATCAAGCGAGATTCAAATGCTCTCATTCCACGATCTTCTGCTCTTTCCACCTGTAATACCTGTGCCGGAACCGTTACCTGTTCCGTCTTATTTTCATGTTTTAACTGGAAAGTCAAAAGTAAAAATTGATTTATGGTAAATTCTTCATCCGTACGAATTCTGGCGCCGCCACCGCTAATATCTACGGTTCTTGCCTTCCGTCTTTTATTTAACTCCGGATTCATACGAAGCTCTTGTAAAATATGATCATAATTGGTGTACTTCGCCTGTTCGTCTGTAATCTTCCAGTAAAATACATCGATATCTGCATCCAATCGGAAAAATGCTCTTCTCTGGAATTTTTCCAATTCTGAGACCATTTCCACCAAAATCATAAACCGATTGTCCGCTTTGTATCTTTCCTTTACCTGACCTTCCGCCTTAAACATGCCTCCGTTTCCGGAAAAAACAAATTCGTAGCGAAGATCCAAAGGTAAAAGAACCACCTTGGTACCATCAAAGGGCATTGCAAGCTCCAATTCTCCATCTTCTTTGATATCCAATACCTGACTCTTAAAGACACGTACCGGTTCTCCGGAATCCTTGGCCTTGTCTACTTCTAAGGAAATTCGAATATCGACTTTATCACCAATCTTAATTACTTCGTTTGCCATCTATCTGCCTTCCTTTATCTTTTGATTACCCCCATAATCATCTCCCCAAAGCCTTTTTTATAAACATATTCTTTATGTTCATTGTTTACCAAATTTGATGCAAGAATTTCAAAAGCCTTTGTAGACTTTGCGTCTGCATCCATCAAAGAAACCGTTTTTTGCTGTCGCACTGCCCGTTCCAAGGTTTCATCCTGCGGAATCATACCCAGATACTCAATGGAACCATGTAAAAATTCCTGTACTACGGCGTTTAATTTTTCGTAAACCGCCCGGCCTTCTTCATTGGAAACGACCTTATTGGCAATCACCTTTACACGAGTTCCCCCTTGTAGGAAATTAGGATTCCGATACAATGCCTTCAATAAAGAATAGGAATCGGTCAAAGAACTTGGTTCCGGTGTAGATACCAAAAGTACCTCCGGACTTGCCAATACAAATTCCAAAACAATATCCGCAATTCCCGCACCGGTATCAATGATAATCACATCTGCCATGGAATCCAATTCCGACAGATTGCGAACCAAAAATGCAATCTGATCCTTTGTTAAGTTATTTAGCCCAACAATGCCGGAACCACCGGATATAAATCCAATATCCATAGGGCCCTGGCTCACAATGTCCCGTATACTTTTTCCACGATAAATCAAATCACTTAAGTTATATTTTGGAATGGAGCCAAACATAACTTCCACATTTGCAAGTCCGATATCCGCATCAAATACCAATACGCGTTTTCCTAATTTTCGCAATTGAATTGCTAAATTCACCGCGACATTGGATTTTCCTACGCCACCTTTTCCACTGGTTATGGTAATAACACGGGCTTTTTCCATGGGCATTTTCAAATTTTTCTGTTTGATCACGTTTCTCAGTGATTGTGCCTGATCCATGAACTATTTACCCCCGAGTAACATCTTTACAATCTTCTGTGTCGGGAAAATTTCCATATCATCCGGAACATTCTGTCCCGTTGTTACATAGGAAATATCAGCCCCCGAATAAAGCTTTACGTTTAATAAGTTTCCATAGGTGGACGTTTCGTCTAACTTTGAAAAAATCAATTTGTAATCTGCGATTTCATGATAAATATCTGCAATATCAAGTAAATCTTTGTACTTTGTTGTAGCACTCAGTACCAAACACACTTCCTTTTCAAAATCTCCCGCCAACTCTTCAATTAATCTCTTGGTGTCCACTCTTTGTGTCTCATTTTTATGTGAAAATCCTGCAGTATCTACTAATATCAAGTCGTAATCCTGTAGTCTTTCCAATGCTGCATTCATTTCATCCGGTGTATAAACCACCGTTAATGGCATATCTAAAATATTGGCGTAGGTTCTTAACTGTTCCGCCGCCGCAATTCGATAGGTATCTGCAGTTAAAAAAGCCACCTTTTTTCCCTGTTCCACCTTAAATCTCGAAGCTATCTTTGCAATGGTTGTTGTCTTTCCTACTCCGGTAGGTCCAATAAAGAATACAACCTTTGGAATCCCTGCCGTCAGTTCAATGGGCTTTGGATTTCCAAATTTCAAAATCATTTTCTGGTATATATTGGAAAGGATCAAATCCACAGAAGATCCTCTGCGATTCACCTTTTCTGCCTCTGCCATAATTTCATTGACATATTTTTCATCAATTTCGTTATCCAAAAGGATGCCGTATACCATTTTTAAAAACTTAAATTCTTCCCCCGGTGCTGTGGAAGGTTCTTCCTCCACCGGCTTTTTTTCCTCTCTTGGAAGCTTCTTTTCCAATAAAGTTTGCAAGCTATCCAATCTGGCCTCCAAATGATTTCGCTCCTCCTTATTTTCAGAAGGAACCAACACCGGTTGCTCCTTTGGCATCACCGGAGCTTCTGCCGCCGGTTTCTGCATATAATTTGGAAATGCTGCATTCATGGTAGGCATATTGATTTTTTCATCTGCCACCATATTCATAGATTCATGCAGTTTTTGTTGTGCATGAAGCGCAGAAATCGGATTGGAAAATCGTTCCTTTTCCTCCACCGCTGCGGTTACTTCAAAGGTCATGGGTTTGAAGGAAGCAAATAAGCCCTTTGGCTTAATCTGCTTCACATTCATAATTACCACATCTTGACCCATTTCTTTTTTTGCCTTCTCAACTGCCTCTGCTTCTGTTTTCCCCTGAAATTTGTTTATGGTCATTTACGCTGTCACCATCCCAACTGATATTAATTCAATATTCGGTTCAACTTCGTTATAGGATACTACTACCAAGTCTTTAAAATAATCCTCTGTCATACGTTTAAAATACATACGTACAATAGGAGACGTAACCACAATCGGCATTTTTCCCAAATTCTCCAATTTATTGGTCTCTTCCTCAACGGAATTCATGACTGCCCTGGTACGTTCCGGATCGAGTGTTAAATATGCTCCCTGTTCCGTTTGTTTTACAGAAGACATAATCTCCTGCTCAATCTTCGGATCTAATGTAATGACACTACTTGTTTCATTTGGTATGAAGTACTTGTTGGAAATCGCACGTTTCAAACTTTGTCTTACATACTCGGTTAAAACATCGGTATCTCTGGTATTTGCTGCATAATCTGCCAGAGTTTCAAAAATCGTAAGCAAATCACGAATGGATACGCCCTCTCGTAACAGATTCTGTAATACCTTTTGAATTTCACCAAGTCCAAGCAACTTGGGTACCAATTCGTCCACAAGGGCCGGATTGCTTTCTTTTAAATTGTTTACCAGGTTTTGCACATCCTGTCTTGTCAACAGTTCTGCAATGTGGTTGCGAATCACCTCGGTCAAATGGGTTGCAATAATAGATGGAGGATCTACTACGGTATATCCCAGACTCTCTGCTCTTTCTCTCTGGCTTTCGGTAATCCAAATGGCCGGCAAGTGGAAAGAGGGTTCAAAGGTTGGAATACCGGTAATTTCTTCCTCTACAAACCCGGGATTCATGGCCATGTAATGATCAAATAGGATTTCTCCTTCTGTCACCTGTATGCCCTTAATTTTAATAATATACTGATTTGGATTTAACTGAATATTATCACGCAAACGAATAATCGGAACCACCGTTCCAAGTTCCAATGCCACCTGACGTCGAATCATAACTACACGGTCCAACAAGTCGCCGCCTTGATTTACATCCGCCAGTGGAATAATACCGTAACCAAATTCCAATTCGATAGGATCTACCGATAGCAAAGAAACCACGTTTTCCGGTTTTCGAATTTCTTCTGCCTGATCTTCTTCTGCACTGGCTTCCACTTCAATTTCCGCCACATTGATGGTTTTGCGCATCTGCAAACCGGTTACCAAGAAGACCGCACCCAGTGCCATAAACAAGCCGACATTCAATGGTGTAAAAATACCAAGAAGCATCAAGGTGGTTCCCACCAAAAGCAGTACCTTTGGAATACCAAACAACTGACTGATTAATACATTTCCAAAATCCGCTTCATCACTGGCTTTTGTAACCAAAATACCGGTGGATAAAGAAATAACCAAGGATGGAATCTGGGAAGACAAACCATCACCGATGGTTAATAGTCCATATCTCTGCAACGCTTCCATTGCGGGCATACCTTGCATCATCACACCCACGACCGTACCACCGACCAAGTTGACACCGGTAATAATTAAACCCGCAGTCGCATCTCCCTTTACATACTTCGTAGCACCGTCCATGGAACCAAAGAAACTGGATTCTTTTTGAATCTTTTCTCTTCGTTTCTTGGCTTCTTCATCCGAAATAGCACCGGTATTCAAATCGGCATCAATGGCCATCTGCTTACCGGGCATCGCATCCAAGGTAAAACGAGCGGTTACTTCAGCAACACGTTCCGAACCTTTATTGATGACTACGAACTGGATAATTACCAAAATAATAAAGATAATGGCACCAATGATTAAGTTACCGCCACCTACGAACTGACCAAAAGTCTCTACGACGTTTCCCGGATCTCCTGTAGTCAAAATCAATCTCGTAGAAGAGACGTTTAAGGAAATACGGAAAATGGTGGTGAACAACAGAAGGGTTGGGAAAAAGGACATATCCAACACTTCTTTTACAAACAAACAGTTAAATAAAATGATTAAGGCAATGGATAAATTCAAAGCCAACATCATATCCAACATAAAGTTGGGAATCGGTATAATAAAGAAAAGGATAGCTGCTAACAAATATGCCGCAATTCCTATATCTGCCTTCTTCATGCTATCCCTCCTATCCTCTTCATTTTCTTCATATCATTCTAGTCTTTTTTATTTATTTTTTATGCTGTATACCATTGCCAGCACCTCTGCCACCGCCTGGTAAAGTTCCGGTGGAATTTCCTGTCCCACATCTACCGTGGCATATAGCATTCTGGCCAATGGCTTATTTTCAACAATTTCCACATCATGCTCGCGAGCGACTTCTTTGATCTTCTGTGCCACAAAATCTTCACCCTTTGCTAAAACAATGGGGGCTGCAGCAATTTTGGTATCATATTGAAGCGCAATTGCAAGATGAGTCGGGTTGGTGATGACTACGTCTGCTTTTGGCACATCCTGCATCATACGTCTTTGAGACGCTTCACGCATTCTCTGTCTCTGCTTGCCACGAATCTGCGGATCTCCTTCGGAGTTCTTGTACTCATCCTTGATTTCCTGCTTGGTCATCATCAAATCTTTTTTGTATTTTCTCTTTTGATAAATAAAATCCACAATTCCTAAAATGGCATATACCACGCTGATGCGAATTCCTACATCAAAGACCACGGAACCCACTAAAATCACAGCCTGTACCAATTCGATATCGTAAATAACAAATACCGTTCCTACGTTATCTTTAATTACGGAATAAGCAATGCCAAAAATCAGTACAATTTTTACAATGGATTTTAACAATTCAAATATGGAATCTTTGGAAAAGATTCGTTTAAATCCTTTTAAAGGATTTAATTTACTAAATTTTGGTTTTAAAGGTTCTGTTGTTACCTTTAACTTTACTTCAAAAATATTAAGTACCAGCACAGATAACACACCTGCAATAAAGAAAGGTGCTACCAACAGAAGAATTCGCAACATAATATAAATCACCATTCCCTGTATGGTATCTGTCGTAAATCCGCCTTCTGTCCCGGCATTCAAAAATACATCCGGTATGCGGCCATATACAAATCGAAAAACGTCCTGAAATCCATTGGACAAATATCCAATAAATACTTCCAAGATCACGAAAAGGGTAATCAAACCTACTGCATTATCCAATTCCCTACTTTTCGCAACCTGACCGTTTTTTCTTGCATCATCTAATTTTTTCTGGGTCGGTTCTTCTGTCTTATCTCCCGCATCATCGTCGGCGAAGAACTGTAGTTGAACTTTTAAATATAATTCCATGTTTCCCCTATCCCGCATACATAGACTCTACAAAAGCCACGACCATTTTTTTCATTTCCGTGAAAATATAGCTTTCGATATAAGGCAATAACTGAACAGTTGCCAGTAAAATCACAAATCCAATGATGATTTTGATCTGCATACCTACGGAAAACATATTCATCTGCGGTGCAACCTTTGCCATAATGCCCAGTAAGGCGTTGGTCACCATAATGCAAGCAAATACCGGCAAGGTAATGCGGAACGCTATGGAAAACAACTCTGCCATAAACACCACCATGGCGTTTAACATACTATCATATTGAAACGCTTGTCCATTCACCGGAATCAGCTCATAGCTTTCTGCCAAAGCCTGGATTAAATAATGATCCAACCCGGACACCAACAACAATAACATAACAAAATTGTTGTATAAGTTACCGGTAATTGCTGCCTGTTGCTGCGTAATGGGATCAAACTCCGCTGCCATGGAAAGACCAATATTTTGATCAATAAAGGTACCTGCCAAAGAAACAATGTAAGTACAAATATTTGCAGCGAATCCCAGTAAGAGCCCTGTCACCGCTTCCTTTATAACAATTACGGAAAAACCAAAGATATCTACATAAGACAGGGTTTCCTGCGGAAGTATCTGATACAATAAAATCGATAAAAAAAGTGCCAGACCGATTTTCACCCGGTTCGGCACCCCTGACATTCCAAATAAAGGCGCAGTAAACAGGAAACTTGCGATGCGAACCATAATCATTAGGAAATATTCAAAATCAATCAGCGAATAAGAATATGTAACCATTTCCCTAATTCAGATATACTGCGAAATCAGACCATAACTCCGTCATAAAGCCGGTCATATTATCAAGCATCCAGGATCCCAAAATCATAATTGCCAAAAAAACACATAAGATTTTCGGTACAAAAGTTAAGGTCTGCTCCTGAATGGATGTTACCGTTTGAAACACGCTGATAATCAAACCTACCACAAGAGATACTAATAGCACCGGCGTTGCGGTAATAATCATGGTATAAATAGCTGTTCTTGATATATCGAGAACTTCTCCCTGTGTAATCACAGTATTCACTCTCCTTTTCTACTAGTTGCTAATCAATAAAATGTCTTTACTAAGTTGATAATTACAAGGTCCCAACCGTCTGCCAAAATAAACAAAAGTACCTTGAATGGTAGAGAAATTGTGGTGGGCGGTAGCATCATCATACCCATGGACATCAATACGGAAGAAACAACCATATCGATTACAATAAATGGAATATAAATTAAGAATCCAATGATAAAAGCTGCACGTAATTCACTGACAATAAAACTTGGAATCAATACCATATTCGGAATATCATCTTCTGTCTCATAGGTGATTTCCGCGATTTCGCAGAACATATTAATGTCCTTTTCCTTTGTTTGTCGAAGCATAAACTCCCGCAAAGGATCCATTGCAAGTTCCAAGGCTTCCTCTTGTGTAATTGTTCCTTCATCCAATGGTTGAATGGCCTCTTCATTAATCTGCGTAAAGACAGGAGCCATAATAAAAAAGGTCAAAAACAAAGCAAGGCCTACCAAAACCTGATTCGGCGGGGCTGTATTTGTACCAATCGCGGCACGGACAAAATGTAAAACTACAATGATTCTGGTAAAAGAAGTCATCATAATTAAAATTGCCGGTGCCAAAGATAGCACAGTTAATACAAGAAGCATACGAATGGGTGCGGTCAAGCTTCCTCCCCCATTATTATAAATAATGGAGAATCCATCATTGATGTCATCTAAGGAACTTTCCACATCTTCTCCGTTGGCATTTTCAACTGACAAGTCTCCAATGTCTGATGCTTCCGCGGCCACGACCTGACTCGGGAATGTGAAGGCCAAGGTTAAACTGATTGTACCTATAGCAAATAAGATTGCTACAATACAATATACTTTTTTCCATACTTTCATATTGGGCCTACTTTTTTGGTAATTTTTCTTTCAGCTTATCCAACACCTGTTGAAAGGATTCTTGGATTTGTACATTTTCCAGAACGTCGTCCTCTCTCTCTATGACTTCGTCCTGATCCAAAGTGGTAAGTAACTCCACTCTGTCTTTTGCAATACCCAGTACTAAGTATTTCTCTCCCGCTTTCACAATTTCTACGTAATTGTTGGGAGACACTTTTAATGTCTCCACAATACGTATATTTTTATTATGAATCTGCGTCTTTTGATATCCGGCAATCCACCGTGTGGTGAAATATGTGATTGCCAGTACGAAAAGAAAAATAATCAGCACCCCAATAAGCTGAAGAAAGCTTTCTAACGTACTTAATAGAATCAAATTATCCTACTACTTTCTTAACGGCTTCCAAAACACGGTCTGCCTGGAATGGCTTAACAATAAAGTCCTTAGCACCGGACTGAATTGCTTCGATAACCATAGCCTGCTGGCCCATTGCAGAGCACATAATTACAGTTGCGTTTGGATCTCCTTCGCGAATTTTCTTTAATGCCTGGATTCCATCCATTTCCGGCATTGTAATATCCATTAATACTAAATCAGGCTTTGTCTCATTGTACTTTTCAACAGCCTTTGCTCCGTTCTCAGCTTCACCTGCAACGGTGTAACCATTTTTTGTCAAGATGTCCTTGATCATCATTCTCATAAATGCTGCGTCATCACAAATTAAAACACTCTTAGCCATACTTTTAATTCTCCTTTAGCTTATTTAATAATTTCTGTCAGCCTTACTCCAAAGCTTTCTTCAATAACAACTACTTCGCCCTTCGCAACGTACTTGCCGTTTACTAATATATCAACGGGTTCGCCGGCTAATTTACTTAGCTCGATAATAGTGCCCGGTGCAAAGTCTAAAACATCGGAAATGGACTTACTGGTACGTCCAAGTTCCACCGTAACCTCAAGAGGCACATCCATAATCAAATCAATGTTTTCCTTTTGAAGTGCCGGATTCAATTCTCCAATGAATGGTTGGAACTGTGCCTGCTGAATATTTACAGGCGATCCATACATACCCTGCGACGGGTCCATCATTGGTTGTCCCATCATTGGCTGACCAGCCATTGGTGGGGGTGCTGCTGCCGCTGCCGGTGCCGGCGTTGGAGCTGCTGCCGGTGCCGGTGCTGGAGCCGGTGCCGGTGCTGAATTTACTTCACCTTCCATGGTCTTCTTCATACTTTCTACCATCTCATGCGCAAAACTAAATGGATACAGCTGCATAATCTCGCTGTCCACTAAATCCCCGATTTCCATGCGGAAGGAAATCTTTACGAAACTTCCTCTTAAGAAAGGTTCAATCTCTCCTTCATCCTGTGTATCGGATGTATCTACCAGATCCGCTACCGGTGGACTAATATCTATCATTTTATTTAACATGGAGGAAAGGGAAGTCGCTGCAGAACCCATCATCTGGTTCATGGCTTCGCTAATGGCACTTAAATGCAACTCAGATAATTCATCTGCGGTATTTGTACCATCGCCCCCCATCATTAAATCGGTAATAATCTTTACATCGTTTTCACGTAAGACCAAAATATTGCTGCCATCCAGTCCCAAGGTATATCCGATGCGGATAAATACACAAGGTCTTTCAAAATTTGCTGCAATATCGTCCCAAGTTGCTACAGAAACAACTGGAGTCGAAATCTCGACTTTACGATTTACGAGTGAAAATAATGTGGTAGCCGCCGTACCCATGCTGATATTGGAAACTTCACCAATGGTATCCTTTTCTTCATCCGTAAGATTATCTTCCACACCTCCGGCTTCCGCGTCTCCTCCGGAATTTAAAAGCGCATTGATTTCTTCCTGTGATAATACGCCATCCATTATCTCACTCCTCCTCTCTGTACACGGACGTTACTCGTACTGCATAGGAGTCTCCTGATGCACCGGGTAGCGCCGTAAACTTTTTAATATTTCCTACAAATATATTCAACTCTTCATCCACCTTGGAATCCAGACGTATAACGTCCCCCACCTGTAGGTTGATAAAGTCATTGACCGTAATACGGCTATTTCCAAGAATTGCTTTTACCGGAACTTTGACTCTTTGAATCATATCCTCTAATAAGTCGTGATAATCTTCTTCCGTCGTTCCTTGTGCAGAAGCAAACCAGAACTTGGTGTTCAACTTGTCCATTACTTCTTCCAAAGTCAAATAAGGCAAGCAAACATTCATCAAACCTTCTACATCTCCTATTTTCATGTTGATTGTGACAATCGCAATCATTTCACTGGGAGATATAATTTGTGCGAACTGGGAATTGGTCTCAATGCGTTCCAGTCTTGGATGTAAATCCACAACGTTTTCCCATGGTTCTCGAAGTAAGTTCACGCAGACCGTCATCAATCGTTCGATAATAATCAATTCAATCTCTGAAAAGTCTCGATTCTTTTCCAAAGGCATTCCCTGGCCACCCAACATACGGTCTACCATGGCATATCCCAAATTGGATGCTAATTCCATTAGAACCGTTCCTTGCAAAGGGGAAAAATTTACAATTCCAAGGAGCACTGGATTGGAAAGCGCATTGGAAAACTCAGAATAAGTAACCGCTTCCGAGTTCATTACTTCCACCGTAACTGCTTTTCGCAGATAAACCGGTAAGTTGGTAGATAACAATCTACCGTAATGCTCAAATATAATTTCCAAAGTTCTCAAATGGTCTTTTGAAAACTTAGAAGGTCTGGCAAAATCGTAATTTTTAACCTGTTTCTCTTCAGTATCTTTAATTTCCTCTACATCTAATTCACCGGTACTCAGTGCTTGCAAGAGGTTGTCTATTTCATTTTGAGAAAGGACGTCTCCCATTGTACTCTCACCACCTTGTTGCTAAAATCTTCCGTCTTACTGCACCGTAATAGATGCGAAGGATACAGCTACGATAAAATCAGAATCATACATATCCTGTAATTCTTCCAAAATCGTATCCTGCATTTCATCCTGAACGGTTGCCTGATCATCAGACCACTCTTCATAGGTATAACTTTGAACAGTCTTAATGATGATATCTTTCATGGCATCGTCATTGGTAGACAACAAAGGCTGTTTGGTTTCATAATCGTCATCTGCAGTATTGATAGATAACGTAACAGCGATCAATGCATAGTGTGATTCGCCATCTGCACCTTTTTTCAAGTTAATGGTCATGGTTTCACCGGAATTAATCTGATAAGACTCAATGTCCTCAATGGCCACTGTGCTCGCTGAGGTGATTTCGCCACTTTGCAATTCCAAATCAATCGCCGTTGCAATTTTTGCAATCAACTCATTGGACTTTTGCGCTTGGGGATAAATTGTAATCAACATAATTGCAGATACTACTAAATTCACCACTACAAGTGCTAAGATCAAAACCGAGATTAAATTCTTTTTCATATTTTTTGCCCTCTCTAATCTGTTTGCGTATAGGAATTATAAATTTTTATTTCTACTCGCCTATTTCTCGCTCTTCCCTCTGCAGTGGAATTGTCTGCAATCGGTACATAATCCCCTCGACCGGAGGATTTAATGTGACCATCCTCAATATCTGTAATTTCTCTCAGATAAGTAGCAACGGACAATGCACGATACATAGAAAGCACATCGTTGCTTTCATATTTAGAACTATGGATTGGAACATTATCGGTATGTCCTTCCACTTCCACAATATTTTCTGTGTAATTATTGATGATAAGCCCCAACTTATCGATAATTGGCAACGCATCGGATTTCACACTTGCATCACCGGAATCAAACAAAATCGCTCCATTCAAAGTCAATAGCACGTATTGCGCATTAAATTGAACTTCCACCTGATCCTGTAAGCCATATTGTGCAATCAAGTTTTCGATTTCATTTGCCATTTCTTCGGATTCTGATAATCCGCTATCTTCAATGACTTCCTGCGCCTCTTCCACAGTAATCTCTTGCTCCGTGGAACTGGTACCCTCCGTAGCCGAACCGGAGCCATCATCCTGTGTTTCTCCGTTTTCTTGTTCCTCTGCTGCCTGATCAGAATTAGCTTCCTGATTATAATAGGTGCTCAACAGCTGTAACTGGCTGACACCGGATGAAACCAATGTACCATCCCCGATAGAAGCACCTCCTGCAGATAAAATACTGAAACTGCTTTGTAAGGAAGCAATCACCTCTTCAAATTTCGCAGTATCTACGCTGGACATTGAGAAAAGTAAAACGAAAAAGCAAAGTAACAAATTCATAAGGTCACTAAACGTGGCCATCCATGCTGGGGACCCAGCAGGTGCATCTTCTTGCTTTTGTTTTTTCGCCATTATTCCTCACCTCCGCCTTCGCCGGTAGATAAGGTCTCACGTACAGACGGTGCTAAGAAGGATTTCAGTTTTTCTTCAATAACACGAGGATTCTCTCCTGCCTGAATGGAAAGTAAACCTTCCACCGTTACTTCCTTTACCATAATTTCATTGGCATTATTTACTTTTAACTTTGATGCAGTCGGGTTACACAACCAGTTTGCAATCAAAGAACCGTACAAAGTGGTCAAAAGAGCAACCGCCATGTTTGGTCCGATGGTAGAAGAATCCGTCAAGTTCTTCAACATGTTAACCAAACCAATCAAGGTACCAATCATACCCCAAGCAGGACCAAGTTCTGCCCATTTCTCCCAAATTGCTGCCACCCCTTTGTGTCGATCTTCGATGCAGGTCAAATCTGTTTCCAAAATACCGCGAACCAATTCCGGATCGGTACCGTCAACAACAAGCATAATTCCTTTTTTCAAAAATGGATCTTCAATGCTTCCCGCTGCTTCTTCCAAAGCCAACAATCCTTCTTTTCTGGCTACGTTGGATAAGTTAATGATATTTCCGATAACCTCTCCAATATTATTGCTCGGATCTTTAATAGTAAGGGTAATCGCCTTTAAACCATTTATAAAATCCGGTAACTTGTTACAAGCAATGGTTCCTACCAAAGAACCTCCAATTGTGATAATGACAGATGGAACGTCGATAAAGTTTGCAATCGCGGAAACACCACCACTGGAAACGATACCGAAAATAACCATTACAAGTCCACCTACGAGACCAACTAAAGACGCTATATCCAATCCGAATCACCCACCTATTTTCAGTCTTAAATATGCGTAAAAGCTTGATAAATCCACACTTTTACTACTTATTTAATCTTACTAGACTTTGGTATTATTGTCTACTTTGTTTTTCATTTTTTTGGCGAATTTTATAAAGTTTTTACAGAAAAAAAGAGACTTTTCCCCGAGGGGAAAAGTCTCACTTTTCTGAAAAATCATCTCTTCAAATTGATTAATTCTTCCAATAAGGTATCAGAAGTTGTAATGACTCTAGAATTTGCCTGGAAACCACGTTGTGTTGTAATCATATCCGTAAACTGTGCAGACAAATCTACATTGGACATTTCCAACTCTCCGGAGGTCATCTTAGAACCGTCTGCATCAATCGCGGTACCGATTCCATCGAAATCACCGGAGTTCAATGTGGTAATGTAGCAACTTTCACCAACTTTTTCCAAACCGGAAGCATTGGCAAACTGTGCAACTGCAATCTGTCCAAGTAATACGGTGTTACCATTGTCATAAGAACCATAGATTTTACCACTGGATTCTACAGAAATACCGGTCATAGCACCCAATTTCTTTCCGGCACCTGTGGTATCGGAAGAAGAAGTACCTCTGGTTAATCCGGCTGTAGAAGTTCCACTGTTATCCATATTCTGCAATGCAGAGAAGTCAATGGTAATATCTGCAAACTGTGATCCCAAATTACTCAACTGCAATACCTGAGAAGTGGTATCACCGATAGAAGTAAAGGATCCATCTGCCGTACTAAACTGTAACAAGTAATTGGTATAAGTGGTGTTAAGTACACCGGCTGTAGTTGCTGTGGATGAAGTATAATCAGAATCATAACCGTCAATAATATCACTCAAGGTAACTGTGGTGCTTTCTACGCCGGTAGCATCCACTAATTTACCGGATTCTGTTACATAGTATGTATTAGAACTACTGGTAAGTGCAAATACCGCTGTTTCTGTACCTGTATATCCACTGACATCTGAACTGTAAGACCAACCGGTCTTTAATGCCTTAATATCGTTGTAGTCAATCAATGTCTGAGAAATCAAAGTATTGTTGTCTGAGTCGTAACGATATACGGTCGCGGAAGAACCATCTGATGCAATTGCATACTGTGTTGCTCCACTATCTTTTGTATATAATGTATACTCTACATCATTAATGGTAACCGTACCGGTACTTGTCCAAGACTGTTTTAAATCAGCAGTCAAATCATAACTTACAGTATTGGAAGTAGCATCTGAAGTACCAAATAAAGTACTTAATGCGCCCGAATAATTTGCAAGCAAGTTATTTCCATCCGAATCCAAAACGCTCGCTAATTTTACGGTATACTGTCCGGCATCGGTATCATATGCCTTAATAGAAAATTTTGCAGTGTAAGCATAACCTTCGTTGTCATAAATTGTTAATGACATAGAATATCCGGATGTACTGCTTAAAGAAGAAGTATTCTTATCCACAATACCGGTTGCATAAGCCTTTGTGGTGGCTTCCGGTGCGCTGGTTAAGAATTTGGTCTGCATAATACTCAATGCAGATACGGTATCTTCTTTGATATCGCCGGTTTCATCATCTACCTGCCAGCCAAGTACTTTATAACCGGTAGAAGACATACAAAGAGTACCGGTTCCATCAATGTAGAAAGAACCATCTCTTGTAAACATATAATCTGAGCCATTGCTTACGATAAAGAAGTTGGTAGAATTTCCACCGTCTGTTAAACGTAAGTCGAAGGCACCACCTGTGGTCTGTGCTGCACCACTGGTTGTAATACTGATTGAAGTTGCTGCAGTATTTACACCAAGACCAATCTGTTTTGCGTTAATACCACCTAAAGAAGTGGTTGCTCCGGATGCTCCGGAAAGTGTTTGATAAATAATATCACTGAATGTTACGGAAGAAGATTTAAATGCAACTGTGTTTACGTTGGCGATGTTGTTACCGATAACATCCATCTTAGTTTGATGATTTTTTAACCCTGACACTGCAGAGTAGAGTGATCTCATCATAATTCATTACCTCCAATTTTCACGGAGGCGCAGTTTTTTGTACTGTTTCTTCAGTCAGTCAGAAACAATAGCTTCCTTTCGGTCCAGCTATGCAATTACTGCGCCATCAATATTTGTAAATACTTTTTCTTGGGATTCATTCTGATCAATCGCCGTTACTACGGTTTTGTTCGGCACATTTACAATAAATGCCAATGAATCAACCATTACCAGGGATTCCTGAATACCCTTTTGACTTGCCTTTTGTACACCATCCAACAATCTGTCGCTGATGTCCTTTGTCATAGGTATATTCCGATCTTCCAATCTTTGTGTTGCATGTTTGGAAAACTTCAGTTCATCTACCTGACTAACATCCTGTTTCTGTCGTAAGATTTCTTCAAAGGAAAGTCCGTTTTCCACACTCAGGTTGTTGCTCGCTCCCTTTTGACTCAAATATTGATCTGCAACCTGTTCAATTGAAGTAAACTGTTTTCCGATCATCATGTTAATACTGTTCTCCTTTATTCCTCACTGCTAGAAGAAGTTGTTACACCCAATTCTTTCAATCGGGTTTCTAAAGTTTCTAAGGTCTTTAAGCTTTCGCTATCAATAAAGCCTTTTTCATAATCGGTTAATCCATCATAAACTGCACGTACAGCGTTTACGCTATCTGCATCGGATGCGGTTAATGCGGATAAGGTTGGCAACGCATTTACCAACGCGGTAAATGTCATAGATGTAATGGATGCATTGTAGTAATTTTCATCCGTTACCGTATCCAAATCATCAATGGAATATAATCCATCGTTTACAGAAAGATAAGCCTTTCCATCCTCGTAAGTCACGTAATCTACCTTTCCGCTAACGGTACTGGTGCTTCCTGTTGTTGAATTGGTTACGTTTAAAATGACATATTTTCCAACAAGATTATTTGCATTCATATTGGTCATGGTTGCTTCCATGTCCTCTACGGCCTGTACCTGGCTAAAGGTTGCAAGCTGTGCAACATAATCTGTATTGCTGGAAGGTTCCAAAGGATCCTGATATTGCATTTCAGCAACCAACAAATTTAAGAAGTCCATCTCATCCAAATCTGCACCACTTTTGGTACTATTGGAAGAAAGGCTGTATGCCGATGCGCTGGATTCTACCAACTGTCCATTTTGCACTACCTGTGTTATTGCCATTGATTCTCTCCTTTATGCTGTTAAATCTACCTGATTTCCATGATCCTTCATGATTTGCACTGCAAGCATTTCTTCTTCTGTCATAAGTCCCTGCAAACCACTTAAATCATTTAAATTCAGATTTCTTCGTCCACCCATTTGGGCTTCCTGTCTTTCCGCTTCCTGTTCGTCCTTCATGTTCTGTCCATCCAAATTCTGTTCGAATTCATGGGAAGCGATGGTTACTTCTACTTCTGTCACCTTTAACCCCTGTGCTTCCAAAGTAGTACGAAGCTGTGCTACTTGGCTTTCCAATGCTTCTTTTACTGCCTCATTTTGTGTTTGAATCTGTGCAGTTACATTTCCGGCTTGTTCCGTTACATGAATGTAAATCTTGCCCAAATTCTGTGGATTCAATTGCATTTCAAGGGTATTTGTGTCAGAAGTGACATTGATTCTAGCAAATTCTTGAATTTGCTTTAAGATTTCTTCCGGTTCCACCAAAGTAGGTACCGGGGTTTCTACTACCGGTTTCATTTCGCCTTCAAAAGTAACAGTTTCATTTTGCGCCTGTACCTGTACATGCTCAAAACTCATTTCTTTGTTTTCGGAAAAACTTTGTTGTTCCTTAGACTCAGATCCTGTATTCTCTGTTTCCGACGTCGTTTCTACCTGTACTTCCACCATTTCTTCTGTTTCAGAAAAAGTAGTTTCTTCATCCATCTCTGTTTCCGGTTTTACAGTTTGTTGTACAACTGCTTCTTTTCCCGGTTCTGCAATTTGTTCTTTTCCTTCTACTTGCACTTCCTTAGATTCTCTTGCAATGCCTGTATCCTCTGCTTTTGCAAATTCAACAGTTGTCATCTGCTGTTCTGTCGTCTCCACTTGTTGTGGCGCTACAGCTTCCGGTTGTAAATCATCCATAGGAAGATTTTCCTGCATTGGAATTTCTTGGACTGTCTGCTCCATACCTAAAGCAAATAAGTCTTCCATGGAAATTCCCGTTTCCTCTGTGAAGGAGAAGGAAAGTTGTTGCATGCCATCCAATAAATCTTGCACTTCCGGCATTACCAGCAAATCCGTTACTTCTTCAGAACCCATCACCTGTGTAATAAGATTCATCAAATTTTCCGGTTGCAATAACTGCAATGCTGAGAGTCCAAGTTCACTCATGGCCTGCTCAAATTCTTCGTCATCAAGTCCCAAAGTCTCCTTTACGGTTTCTTCCGCCTGTTTTTCCAGGGTTTCCAAAGCTTCTTTTAATTGACTTTGTTCCTCTTCTGACAATGGGCGTTCTGTTGTTTCTGCCTGCATCAAAACCCGGTTTTCACTACCGGAGATTTGTTGCACGTCTCGGTTTGTGCTTTGCACCGGCGCCGATGGACTTGTCACAGCATTTTGCTGCGCTTGTTTCGCCGTTTGGTTGAGACACACAGAGAACAACTCGCCTCCAGATTCTTCGGTTTTATTCTGGTAAGAATAATTTCCTGGAACCTGGCTTGTAACAACTTTTGTTACGGTTGCACTTGTCATGGCACTTCCTCCTTATTCAGTTATCAAGTTGCAAATGCAGCTATTCTGAAGGATACATGATTTCCGTAACTAGCGCGGCTGTTTCCGAATCCATTTTTCCCAGAATATCTGCTGCAGATTGGTTATCCATCGCCATCAGGATTTCCGCAACCAACTGCAAATTGTCCGTCATCTCGTCAAAGATAGCGGCAGCAGCCTTGGCGCTCATGTTGGAATACTTCGCAACATAATCATCCATTTCCTCATCCGCAAGGGTTTCGGCTACGGCTGCCTGATAGAGTATTTCTGCGTTCTCGGGTTCGATACTTTCATAATACTCTATATATTCTGATATATCGGGTGCTGAGTCGGAAAAAACAACCTCTTCATAAAATTTTTCTTGAATTTTTTCAAATTCGGACTGTTCTTCTTCATAAACCTTTAATTTTGCCACTTCTGCTTCCAGCTGTGCCACGTATGCTTCTTCCTCGGTATTGCTCTGCTGCGCCTCTGCCAATGCAAGTTCCAGCTCTTTAATATACTCTACCGCTTCATCCATAGAAGCATACCGATACTGGGCATCTTCCGTAGATGCCACATCAGAGCTACCGCTGTTTGGTAAAATCTGGTTCAAATAGGGAACATCCTGTAAAATCGGAGTCATGACTGAAGAACCGAAGCCTCCTACGTCAGACTTGATCAATAAAGCAAAAATGGCAAGCCAAATAAGAATGATCATCAATGTGATAAAGAACACTGCAATTTTACTTCCAATGCCATCACTTTCTTCTTCCAAATCATCCTCTTGCTCTTTATTCTTCTTTTCTTTTTTTACCTTTTTCTTCTCTTCTTTGGCTTTTTTCTTCGCCGCTTTTTTGTCTTCCGCTTCGTCCTTTACTTCTTCATCCATTAATTCTTCATCAGCCATAATCTTTCTCCACCTTTTTTCATCATATTCCGTCTGTCTGGTTATAGTTATAAGAAACTAATTCATCCACTTCTTTTTTCTCTGCGTATTCCAGTTCCAGTTTAAACTCTTCAAAGGCCTTTTCTCGCAATTTCTCATGCATTTTTCGATTTTGCATGGTATCAATCAACTTCTTTCTAGCCGCTTCCACATCCTTTTGCGCGCGGTGAATTTCCATCATTTGATTGCGAATCAGTACCTTAATTGCATCAATGGATTTTTTATTATCCGTAATATCTCGAATATTAATTTTTCCCATGCGCAGCTCTCGATCCCGATTTTCATAAGCCACACGTTTTAATGCCAAAGCCTGTAACTTTTCTTCTTCCTCTCGGAGTCTGCGATTCATAAGACCATATTGAATCCGGTCCTGTTGTTCCAATTTCACTTGCAAATCCAAGATACTTTGCATGCGATATTGAAATTTTGCCATACTGATACCTCTGTATTATTCTCTGCTTATTGCGCCGCATTCTCAGCTACTTCGTTGAAAATACGATTTAACTCCTGCATAATTTCTTCAAAACTGAATTTTTCCATGGTACCTTGCCGTAAAAAGGCATTGACCTCATCAATTTTTGTAATTGCATAATCAATTTCCTTATTGGTACCTCTTTTGTATGCACCGATATTAATCAAATCTTCCGCTTCCTGATAGGTTGCAAGCACATTTTTTGCTTTTCCTGCAATGGCCTTATGTTGGTCGGTTGCAATCTGACTCATACAACGGGAAATGCTGGCAAGTACATCAATGGCCGGATAATGATTTCTCTGAGCAATTTTACGATTCAAAACAATATGTCCATCCAAAATAGAACGGGCTGTATCTGTAATCGGTTCATTAAAATCATCTCCATCTACAAGGACCGTATACAATCCGGTAATCGATCCCTTTTCTCCATTTCCGGCACGTTCCAAAAGTTTTGGCATTTCCGAATATACACTCGGTGGATATCCTCTGGTAACCGGAGGTTCTCCCGCAGCCAATCCAATTTCTCTTTGTGCCATGGAAAAACGTGTCAAAGAGTCCATCATTAAAAGTACATCTTTTCCCTGATCTCGAAAATATTCTGCAATGGCAGTCGCCGTTTTTGCTGCACGGTTACGAATCAATGCCGGTTTGTCGGAAGTGGCAACCACTACCACCGAACGTTTCATACCTTCTTCTCCCATGTCACGCTCAATAAATTCTCGAACCTCTCTTCCACGCTCGCCAATCAAGGCAATGACATTAATGTCCGCCTTGGTATTTCTGGCAAACATACCAAGCAAGGTACTTTTTCCAACACCGGAACCTGCAAAAATACCAATACGTTGGCCTTTTCCTATAGTCAAAAGACCATCTACCGCTTTTACACCCAAGGGTAATACTTCATGAATAATCACACGGTCCATAGGATCCGGCGGCATGGCCTCTACCGGATATTCTACACCGCCACTGATTTCTCCACTTCCGTCTGTAGGTCGTCCAATACCATCTAGGGTTTTCCCCAGCATGTCATCCCCTACTAAAACAGATAATGGATGTCCCATATTTTCTACGGTACATCCAACTCCAAGCCCTTCCGTATTATCAAAGGGCATCAAAAGAATTCGCTTATCGCGAAATCCTACTACCTCAGCCATAATAACAGTATGGGTATCTTCATCAATTATAATTTCACATAAATCATTTAATTTTGCTTCCGGTCCAACAGATTCAATGGTCAAACCTACAATTTTTACCACTTTCCCCAAACGTTTAAAATGGGGTCTTTCTGCTGCTTGCAAGTATTTTTCCAGGTTTCTGTTTTCCATAAGCCTCTACTCATCCGTTTCTTTTTGGATGGCATCTAAGGAGCAAATAGATTTCAAATCCTTGGTCAGGTTTTCCAAGTGGATACCTAAACTACAGTCAAAATATCCCGCATCAGTTTCAATGACGCACTTATTTTCTCCCAATGTGCTATCCGTAATGACTTCCAATACATACTCACGTCCCACCTGCTCTTGAATCCCTTTCATGTGGGAAGAAATGTATGGATAATTATCTTCGCTGGTTTTAATGCGAAATTCTTTGCTGCCTTCCACATTCATAATGGTATTTACAATCAGATATTCCAAAATATCTTTCTTGTCATCAAACTGAATATGAAACACACGATTAAAGACACGTAATATCACGTCCAAAAGTTCCGGTTCCAAGGCATCCATAGCATCCTGATGTGCCTGCAGCAGTTGCTGTCGCTGTGCCTCCAATTCCTGCATGCGAAGAGAAAGGGCCTGGTCTGCTTGCGCCTGGCCTTCTTCCTTTCCTGCTGCATAACCGGACTGTTTTGCATCTTCTTTTATAGTTTCTCCCTGCATACGGGCATTCTCTAAGATTTGTTCCGCTTCAGCTCTGGCGCGGGTTACAATCTCTTCTGCTTCTTCCTTTGCCCTTGCAATCTCTTCTTCTAATTCCGCCTGTAGGGTGGCAGAGGGAAGAATTCCTTCTACAAATTCTCCCTCTCCGGCCTCCGCCATACGCTGACGAATTTCCGCCTGACGTTTTTGTTCTGCTACTTGACGGGCTGCCTCAATCTTCTTTTGGGCAAGTGAATTACTGTCTATCACTCTGGCTCTGGCTTCCTCACCGGTCACCGTATAATGCTTTACCAAACTAGACAATGATCTCGTCACCTCCGCCTCTTGAGATTACAATTTCTCCGGCATCCTCTAATTTACGAATGACACTAACAATCTTCTGCTGTGCTTCTTCTACGTCCTTCATACGTACAGGACCCATAAAGTCCATATCTTCCTTAATCATGGAAGCAAGACGTTTGGAAAGGTTCTTGAAGATGACACCCTGTACTTCTTCGTTGGCGCCCTTCAATGCCACACCCAAATCGTTGTTGTCCACGTCACGAAGTACACGCTGAATTGCTCTATCATCCAACAACAAAATATCTTCGAATACGAACATCTTCTTGCGGATTTCATCTGCAAGTTCTGGCTCTTCAATTTCCAATGATTCCATAATGTGTTTCTCTGTACTACGATCGACAGAGTTCAAAATTGCAACGATGGAATCTACACCACCAACGATGGTGTAATCCTGATTGATCAAAGAAGATAACTTTCTTTCCAATACTCTTTCCACTTCCTTAATAACATCCGGAGATGTACGGTCCATCATAGCAATTCTCTTTGCAACATCGGACTGTTTTTCCGGCGGCAAAGAACCAATAATCATAGACGCCTGTCCTGCAGAAAGATATGACAAAATCATTGCAATTGTCTGAGGATGCTCATCCTGTATAAAGTTTAAAATCTGACTCGGATCTGTTTTACGCACAAATTCGAAAGGACGTACCTGTAAGGACGCAGTCAACTTGGTAATAACATCCTGAGCTCTTTCGTCTCCCAATGCCTTTTCCAAAAGTTCTTTTGCGTATCCGATACCACCTTCGGCAATGTACTGCTGTGCCAGACAAACCTGATAGAATTCATTCAAAATCTCTTCCTTGGTTTGCGGAGACACACTTCTAGTATTTGCAATTTCCAAAGTCAATTCTTCAATTTCATCTTCTTTTAAGTGTTTAAAAATCGAAGACGATTTCTCCGGTCCCAAGGCAATCAATAAAATCGCAGCCTTCTGGACTCCAGTATATTCCTCATCCATGTTTTAACCCCATTCCTCATTTAGCCAATTTCGTAATAACGATGCTGCCGCTTCCGGATTCTCATCCACAAACTTCTCGATTAAGATACGGGTCTCGGATTTCTCTTGGAAACCAATATCTTCCAAATCTTCTTTTTCTGCTTCTTTTGTAGATTCAAGCAAGGTTTCTACAGAAAGTTCCGGTTCCACTTCCGGCTCCTTTTCTCTTCTGGTGCTGCGGAATACTACATATCCCAACATCGCAAAAATCAAAACTGCTAAAACGATTTGTAAAATGTCCGTCATCTGTAATCCGGAATTGCTGGAATACTGGAAAAACGGTACTTCATATGCAACAATGGTAATATTTTCCGTTGGAATACCTGTTGCATTACTTACCATAGTATAAAAATCATCGTCTACGTCTGTACGTACGCGTTCGTTATTGGCTGCCACAAATTCATCAAATGTCATGTCATCCAATGTACCATCTGCAGTCAATGTATCTTCACTATATACTACGTAAGTGGTTGCCACTGCCGATAATGTAGAGGTATCATAATCCACCGTACCTACTGCACCGGTGGTAGTGGTAATCTTTTCATTTGGCAAATAATCGCTGGTGGTATCTGTGACTGTAGAACTGGTATAACTATCATCCTCAATCACATAAGTCGTATCATCATTCGAATCCGTACCAGGAACAGCTGCTGCTCCACCAACCGATTCGGATTCGTATACAGACTGGCTGTCCAAATAACCTTGGGTATTTCCGTCGTCTACATAATACTGATGATCCACAATATCTGTCTGATCAAAGCTCATAGCCAAAGTTGGGGACACTTCCACGTTGTCATACAATTCGGTGCCCAGCATAACATCCTTTACCTTGGACTTCACTGCTGCCTCAGCTTTTGCCTGCAGGGCAAGCTGCGTGCTTGCAGAACCCATTGCAGATGTTTCATCACTTCCGGAATATAAAACATTTCCGTCAGAGTCCAAAATCAAAATACTTTCCGCTGTATCATTCCCCACTTCTGTAGCAATAAATTTTGCAATACCTGTGGCTTGTTCTTCATCCATTTTATCGTTCAAAGACAAAATAACACTGGCATAAGTGTCCTGTTCTCTGGAAATCAACGTACCATCATCCACCGGAATGGACAAAGATACGGTTGCAGAATCAATATTGGAAATGGTTTTCAATTGCTCTGCGAATTTTTCTTCTAAGTATAACTGGTATTTCTTGTTTTTATCGGATTCTGTAGTACTAAAGCCGCCATCGAAGACGTTATCAATACTATAACCCTCTGTAGGAATGGAATTGGAGCCCAGCAAAAGAGAAGCTTCTGTCATATCCTCTTCTCTTACAGAAAAAGTAAGGCCATCCGTTCCTAATTCATAAGACATATTCTCACTTTCCAACAGATCTCGCACCTGGGAGGCTTCTGTTGCATTTTTACAAATAATCAGCGTCATCATCGTCGGTTGGCTAATGACTACTCCCAAAATTACAAGAGCCAATACCACTATCGCCGTTAAACTAATCAACAATGCTTTCTGCCGACTGGTGAATTTCTTCCACCATTCAACCACACGGTTCCATATCTCTCTCAATCGTTCCGCCATATTCTACTCCCTATTAAATCTGTATATTCATAATCTCCTGATATGCAGATAAAATCTTGTCGCGTACAGCCATGGTGTACTGTAACGTAACATTCGCCTTCTCCTGGGCAATCTGTAAATCATGGGTATTCGTCGCTTCCCCTAACTCAAATTTGATCTCCTCGGATTCCACATCTTTCACATAAGAATTGGTTTCAGAAACCATATTCATTGCGGTTGCAAGTGCGGAATCAAAACTGTCATTGGTCTGTACTGTGGTGTTCTTGTTTGCTGCCTGCAAAATCAAATCCGATGACACGTTAGTTAACGCCGTAATATCCGTCATATGTTCTACTCTCCTTTAATTTTATGAACGACCGATTTGTAAGCCTGTCTGTGCCAGATTTTTGCTCGCTTCAAAAGCGGTAGCATTTGCCTCATACGCACGACTGGCATCTATTAAGTTTGTCATTTCTGTAACAATATTTACATTCGGGAAGGAAACATATCCATTTTCATCGGCATCCGGATGAGACGGATCGTATTCCATAATAAAATCATTTTCTGTATCTTCTGTAACAGAAACGACTTTTACACCGTTTCCTAAATATTGTTCTCTGGTATTCATAAGCACATCACTGAAAGGAGTCACCTGCTTTTCACCAAAGGTCACTATTTTTCTGCGATATGGCTCATTGTCTTCTGTTCTGGTGGTATTGACGTTGGCAACATTCTCTGCAATAACGTCTGTACGAAAACGCTCTGCCGTCATTCCACTGGCACTGATATCAAAGGCTTGAAATAATCCCATATAAAAACCTCCTTATGTCATCTATGAAGTACGAATCGCTGTCTTCAATAAGCTAAAATCAAAGTCAGCTGCATCTTCTAATGTTTGGTAACGGATCTGCTCAGAAGCCAATTCCACATTCTCTGTATCAATATCCACGTTGTTGTCATCAATACGATAAGAATAGTTGGCATAATCCGTATAAACTTCAGGAGTCAGATGATTCATATGAATATCTGCGATTTTCTGATCCAAGTAGGTATATTTGGATTTTCCAAGTTCCTGTTCCAAAACCGCTTCAAAATCTAAATCCTGTCTTTTATAACCAGGGGTATCTACGTTGGCAATATTGTTGGTGATAATGGTCTCACGCTGCCAGCTGGCATCCAAGGCCTTATCCAGCACATCAATATATTGAAACGCACTCGAATTAATCATAGGTATACTCCTTTCCCATGCTACACTCATAACACTCTACTTTTATTATATTGAATCCACCTAAAAACTCAAGTTGTTTTTCCGCGAAAATTCGCCTTTTTCCGCCATTTTACATATTAATTTTTCATAAACAAACAAGTCTCCCGATAAACTTCCCGTCTCAAAAAAAGAACAAATTGTTCCCTATGCATTTATAGACGGGGATTTTTTATTTCCGGAAAGAATTTCCTATAACACGAAAAAAATCCTTGTAGCAAAAATATTCGCCGCAAGGATTTTTCTGCATCTTTATTATCTGCTTTCCTGTTTTAATTTTTCCAATTCATCAAATACCACATCATTGATAACCTTGATGTAAGTACCTTTCATACCGGAGGAACGAGATTCGATAACCCCGGCACTTTCAAATTTACGAAGTGCATTGACGATTACAGATCTGGTAATACCAACTCTGTCCGCAATTTTGCTGGCTACTAAAATGCCTTCGGTTCCTTCTAATTCATCAAAAATATGAATGATTGCTTCCAACTCAGAGAAGGAAAGAGTACTAATTGCAGATTTTACAATCTGAATCTTTCTGGTTTCCTCTGCGTTTTCTTCGTTTACAGAACGCATCATTTCCAAACCAACCACTGTGGTTCCATATTCGCAAAGAATAATATCATCAATATCAAACTGTTTATCCAAACGATAAACAAATAAGGTACCCAGTCTTTCTCCTGCAATATCAATGGGAGTAATAATTGCGCTGTAATCTTTGATTTCACCTACAAAACCAAGAGTTTCCAAATTGACATTCTCTTTGGTGGAAAGAATTCCAAGTAATCTCTCGTTTAAAAGGGGATCCACAAATCCACCTACTTCGTCTACAATCAATTCCTGTAATTCCGGTGTGTCTTTTGCTTCACTGGAACCAAGTACTTTTCCTTTCTTGCTGATGACCAGGATATTGGAATGCAAAATCTCAGTCATTACCTTACAGATGTCATTGAAAACCACTTTCGAAGAATTATTGTTATGAAGTAGTTTATTGATCTTTCTTGTTTTGTCTAATAATTGAACGCTCATTTCTATGGCTCTCCTCCTACAACAATCGCGCCCCCCGAAAAACAAAAGTTATTATAATCTCTTTTTTCTGATAATTCAAGTAGTTGTGTCAGATTTTAACGCACTTTCTCTTGATTATAACCACACTTCTCATCATTACATACTAATTTATTGCCCTTTTCCAGCATGTAGCCGCCACACTTCGGGCACTTCTCCTTGCTTGGTTTCTGCCAAGACATAAATTCGCAGTCCGGATTGTTTTCACAACCAAAGTATTTTCTGCCCTTCTTTGTCTTTTTCAAAACCACTTCCTTACCGCAAAGCGGGCAAGGAACACCGATTTTTTCCAAATACGGTTTTGTATTTCTGCAGTCCGGGAAACCGGGGCAAGCCAAAAACTTACCATGTGGACCATACTTAATGACCATGTTACGACCACACTGTTCGCAAACCACGTCGGTTTCCTCATCTGCTATGGTGATTTTTTCCAGTTCTTTTTCCGCAACCTCTACGGCTTCTTTTAAATCCGGATAAAAATTCTCCACAACGGTTTTCCAACCGATTTTTCCTTCTTCAATCTTATCCAACAGAGATTCCAGATTTGCTGTAAAGCTTTCATCCACAATACTCGGGAAAGACTGTTTCATAATGCTGTTTACCGCTTCTCCCAATTCCGTTACATACAAATTTTTCTGTTCCTTTACAATGTAACGGCGATTTAAGATGGTGGTAATGGTAGGCGCATAAGTACTTGGACGACCAATTCCAAGATCTTCCATGGCCTTTACCAAAGATGCCTCCGTATAATGAGCCGGTGGCTGGGTAAAATGCTGTTCCGGCAAAAATTCCGCTAAGGACAATTCCTCGTCCACTTCCAAGGAACGCAGCATCACATTCCCTTTTTTCTTATCTTCCGCGTCTTCCGAATATACCAATAAAAATCCGTCAAACACCAATTTCGAAGCAGATACGTTGAAACGATATTTTCCGGCTCCCAATTTTACAGAAGTTGTTTCATATTTTGCAGCGTCCATACGGCTTGCCACAAATCGGTTCCAAATCAACTGATACAAACGGAACTGATCTCTGGACAAAGAATCCTTTACCTCAGAAGGCAAACGATTTACGTCGGAAGGACGAATGGCTTCATGGGCATCCTGAATCTTTCCGCCCTTTTTCTTATCTGCCACATTCTTTGCCAAATATTCCTCTCCGTAATTGGTTTCCACAAAGTTTTTAGATGCTTCCAATGCTTCATCGGAAATACGTACAGAGTCTGTACGAAGGTAAGTAATCAAACCTACGGTACCCTGTCCCTTGACATCCACGCCTTCATACAACTGCTGTGCAATACGCATGGTTTTCTGGGTGGAAAAATTCAATTTTTTGCTGGCTTCCTGCTGCAACGTACTGGTAGTAAATGGCAATGGCGCTTTTTTCACGCGCTCTCCTTTTTTTACCTCCAATACCCGGAAGCTTTCCTTTTCCAATTCCTTCAAAATTGCCTGCATTTCTTCTTCAGAGGAAATAGAAACCTTACCGTCTTCGGTTCCGGCAAATTTTGCTGTTAAGGTTTTCTTTTCTCCCGGAACTTTTAACTCTGCAGTTAAATCCCAATATTCTTCTGAAATAAATGCATTAATTTCATCTTCTCTATCGCAAATAATACGAAGAGCGACTGACTGCACACGTCCGGCACTTAATCCTCTCTTTACTTTCGCCCAAAGCAAAGGACTGATTTTGTATCCTACCAGACGATCCAACACGCGTCTTGCCTGTTGTGCGTCCACGCGATCCATATCAATTTGACGTGGTTCTTTTAAAGAGGCCTTTACAGCACTCTGTGTAATTTCATTAAAAGTAATACGGGAAAACGATTTATCTTCCAATTTTAAAGCTTTGGATAAATGCCATGAAATTGCTTCTCCTTCGCGGTCCGGGTCCGTTGCGAGATAAATTTTATCTGCTTTTTTGACTTCCTTTCTCAAGTTTGCCAAAATATCCCCTTTTCCACGAATGGTGATATATTTTAATTCAAAATCATGTTCCGGATCGATTCCCATTTGGCTTTTTGGTAAATCACGTACATGTCCGTTGGATGCACATACCTCGTAATTTTTTCCAAGGAACTTTTTAATTGTTTTTACTTTTGCCGGTGATTCCACGATTACAAGATATTTTGCCATTTATATAACTCCTTTTCCTTTGGCTATTGCCCTTTCCCCGTCAAATGAAAAAGTCAGAAGGTCCGTCTATAATAATTCTTAAAGGTCTCTTCTGCCATTCCTTTGTTCTGAAGCATCAATAATGCCTCACTGATCTTTTGAATTTCAAGATTTGTTGTTTGCATGATTTCTTCTAAACTCTTGGGCAACAAATCTAAGTTACTATACACCATGGATTCTTCTTTTTCAAGAGAATTTTTGTTTTTTTTGGAAATACTCGTACATTTTTCGGAGGTCAAATTTAGCATTTTAAAAAAGCTGTCAAAGGAGGTAATTACGCCGGCTCCCTGCTCAATCAAATGATTGGTTCCACCACTGAGTTCATCAATGATTCTGCCGGGAAACGCATAAATTTCTTTCCCCTGTTCCAAGGCAAAATCCGCCGTAATTAAGGACCCACTTTTTCGTCTGGCTTCCACCACTACCACATAATCACTCAGACCGCTAATGATACGATTTCTCATAGGAAAATACATGGTTTTTGGCTTGGTTTGGTTTGGAAACTCCGAAATCAATCCCCCGCGATTTGGAATCTCGGAAAAAATAGGACGACTGCTGTTGGGATAGCAGATATCCACCCCGCAACCCAACACCCCATAGGTATTTCCTCGCCCTTGTAAAGCGCCCAAGTGCCCATGGGCATCGATTCCTGCAGCCAGTCCACTGATGACTTCTACTCCCGCATCAGACAAGAGTTTTCCCAAATTTTTTGCCATTGCTTTTCCGTAATTGCTGCAACCGCGAGCCCCCACAATGGCAACTGCTCTACGTTCTTCCTCCGGCAGTTTCCCTTTAACAAAAAGATAAAAAGGGCCTCCGTCCACATATTGCAAGCGCTTCGGAAAGGTTTTCATTTCCTTTGTATAAAAGGAGTACCCCTGCTCCAAAAAACGATCGTAAGACTCCAGTGAAAACCGTTTTTTTGACGCCACCACATAAGGAATCCATTTTTTGGGAAGTCCCGGTATTTTTTCCATACTATCCTCTTTCAGTTCATAAAATTCCTGCGCACTTCCACAAATCTGATGTAAATATTCTGCAGTCTTTCCTCCAATATACGGCATTAAATTTGCCATCCAAAATTCATACTTCATATCCATTCTCCCAATATTTTTTATCTAAAGGGCGGTAACAAACCGCCTCCGCCAAATGTTTTCTGGTAATTCTTTCTGCACCATCCATATCCGCAATGGTTCTCGCCACCTTTAAAATTTTATGGTAAGAGCGGGCGGTTAAATGCAGTCTCTCATACATTTCCTCCATAAATGCCTGATCCTCCGGATAAAGGGCACAATATTTTTTTATCAATTTTCCCTTCATTTCACTGTTAAAACGAATCCCTTCCTTCGCAAACCGTTGCCGTTGCAATTCCTGAACCCGACGTACCCGTTCCCGAATCACATCCGAAGTTTCCCCCTTATCCGCACTTTGCAATTCCCGGTATCCCACTTCCTTCACTTCCACACAAATATCCATGCGATCCAACAGGGGCTGACTGATTTTTCCAATATACCGTTCCAACATATTTTCCGTGCAACGGCAACGATTTCGATCCGGATAATACCCACATTTACACGGATTCATTGCCGCCACGAGTTGAAAGGAGGCCGGATACAAAAAACTCCCTTCCACACGCACTAAATGAATCTCCCGGTCCTCCAAAGGCTGCCGCAGTGCCTCCAGCGTGGAACTATGAAATTCCGTTAGTTCATCCAAAAACAAAACACCATGATGGGCCAGAGAAATCTCTCCGGGCTTTGGAACGCGGCCTCCCCCTACCATTCCTTGACTGGAAATGGTGTGATGGGGATTTCGAAAAGGCCGGAGTACCATTTTTTTCTCCTTGTCCTTCAGCAATCCGGCAGCACTATAGATTTTAGAGAGTTCCAACTGTTCCTCCAAATCCATTTCCGGCAAAATCGAGGGGATGCACTTGGCCAACATGGTTTTTCCGGCTCCCGGCGGTCCGATAAACAACAGATTATGCATCCCGGACACCGCAACTTCGCAAGACCGTTTCATAAACTCCTGTCCCTGCAAATCCGAAAAATCCACTTCATACCCCTCGGGCTCCGCTGTTTCTTCTATAATTCCACAGTCCGGCATTTTCTTTTCCAAAAAATAAGAAAGCATTTGGGAAAGATGCTCCACCGGAATCAGTTCTATCCCTTCAATAAAAGAAGCTTCCCGTAAATTCGCCCTTGGAATCATACATTTTTTCAATCCTGCTTCCTTTGCACAAGCCACCAGGGACAAGACTCCATTCACCGGCAAAACATCCCCGCTCAAGCTGATTTCTCCTATGGCAAACAACTCCGCAACCCAATCTTCTTTTATAATCCCTTGGGCTGTCAAAATCCCAATGGCCACAGGCAAATCAAAGCCATTCCCGGATTTTTTCAAATCACCTGGATACAAATTCACGGTAATCCGTTTTAGCGGCAATGGATATCCCACATTCTTCAGTGCTGTCCGAACCCGTTCCTTGGCCTCCCGGACCTCCGCAGTCAAAAAACCTACCATATCAAAGGAGGGCATCCCATTGTCTACGTCTACTTCCACGCGAATTAATACTCCTTCGATTCCCCGGAGTATTCCTGTAATTACTTTGCTATACATTTTTTATCCCTTTTCTGGTTTTGGGAAAACACAGCGATGTGCTGCAGTCGATAAAAAGATATGCTTATACTAGCATTGGAAAAAAAAAGAAGCAACCATTTTTTGATTGCTTCTTCTCTCCTTAGCGGATTCTTTCAGTTAAACCTAATTTCTTTTGTACCTTACGTAAAGTCTTATTTGCAAAATATGCCGCTTTTTCATCATTTTCTTTGATACGACTATCCAAGTATGCCTTGTCCTTTAATAATTCCTCAAAACGCGTCTGAATAGGTGCCAGTGTATCTGCTACACTTTCTCCTACTGCCAATTTGAAATCTCCATATCCCTTACCGGCAAATTCCTTTTCAATTTCTTCGTAGGTTTTTCCGGTTACACAAGAATAAATGGTCATTAAGTTGCTGATACCCGGTTTCTCTTCGCTAAAACGTACTTCTGTATCAGAATCGGTCACTGCACGTTTAAATTTACGGATAACGGTGTCCTTATCATCCAGCAATAAAATGGTGGCATTTAAATTTTCATCCGACTTAGACATCTTCTTTTCCGGTTCCTGTAAGCTCATAACCTTTGCACCGGTCTTCGGAATAAATCCTTCCGGAATCTTAAAGACATCCCCATATATAGAGTTGAATCTCTGGGCAATATCTCTGGTAATCTCAATGTGCTGCTTCTGGTCTGCACCTACCGGCACCACATCTGTCTGGTACAACAAAATATCTGCTGCCATAAGCACCGGATACGTATATAAACCTGCATTAATATTGTCGGAATGTTTTGCTGCCTTATCTTTAAACTGTGTCATTCTGTTTAATTCACCCATATAGGTAAAACAATCCAAAATCCAGCCCAATTCTGCATGTGCAGATACATGAGACTGGTAGTATACGCAGTTTTTCTCCGGATCCAATCCCGCTGCCACATACAAAGCATAAATCTTTCTTGCATTCTGACGGAATTCCGTAGGGTTCTGGCGTGTAGTCAAAGAATGTAAGTCCATAACCCCATAGAAACATTCATAATCATCCGCCAAATTCACCCAATTTTTCAAAGCCCCCAAATAATTTCCCAATGTCAGGGTTCCGGTTGCCTGCATACCGCTGTAAAGAATTTTCTTTTTTTCGTCCATTTACTTGTCCTTCCCTTCGTAAATCCTCTGATATTCTTTTGTCAAAATCGTGGTTTTGATATAGGTGAAAGTCTCCTCTTCCCCTTTTTCCGCCAGCATTTCCAAAAGTTCTTCTAAAAGCGCTCTGGATTTTTCATGTAAAATATGGTGTTTTTTGCCATATTCGTAATACTCCAAAGGACTTCTGTCTGTATATTTGTCTTTTTGATAAATTTTACATGCCGCAATACGATCGCAAAACATTTCTACCACGTATCGTACCGGCATTTGCATTCCCACCATGCCTTTCACATCCGGGTCCGCACTGTAATCAATCCAATATTCTAAATGATGCTTATTTCTTCCTTTGTGATGTAGCCAGGCAGAAGAATAACCCTTATCTTCTCTCTCTGCATTGTTTGGACTTTTAAATCCTTGGTAATACTTGCAGCCCACCAAAAATTCCGTAGGAGAATATTTCGATAAATCATGCGTCATTCCTTGCCAGTATAATCCCACACGAAAACAATACTTTCGCACCAAATTCTTATGGCTACATATGGTTTTCAGATGTTTGATTGCTTTCATTTTTAACCTCTTGCACTTTTTCTTTTATAGGCTCGCCCAAGAAAATACAAATGGAGCGTCCCGCAACGGTGCATTCATTTCCTTCCACAATTTCCGTTTTTCCAAAAGGATCCTTGTCTCTGGAAGTATCCATTACCTTCTTCCAAGTTCCCTTTCCCGGCATATTGGGTAAGGCAATCTTATGAGGAATCAAATGAAAATTATAGGTAATATAAACTAAATGATTCTTCTTTTTCGGTAATACATAATCTTCGGCATACATAATCCCTACTGCACACCTTCCATAATCAATGCCGGTAATCCATGCATTTTCTCCATGGAAAGACACTTCCGGAAGGCCACTGTCCACACGACTGTAGTTCACAGAATTTCGATCTGCCACCACCGGATGTTCCTTACGGAACTTCAAAAGTTTTTTTACAAAGTCCTGCATTTCCTTTTTGGAGCTATTCTTGCTCCAGTTGACATAGCCGATTTCATTGTCTTGGCAATAGGAATTGTTGTTTCCCAATTTGGTATTGCAAACCTCGTCCCCTTCGTAAAGAAGCGGCACACCCTTTGACAAAAATAGGAGTGCAAAGGCATTGCGCATTTGTCTTTGTCTGTCCTTTAAAATCGTTTTCTTTCTGCTTGGACCTTCTGCACCATAATTGGCGCTGTAATTCCAGTTATTTCCGTCTCTACCCTCTTCCCCGTTGGCTTCGTTGTGCTTTTCGGAATAAGAGAATAAATCAGCCATGGTAAAACCGTTGTTGCTGGTAATGTAATTGACATATCCCTGGCCCGGATGCTCCTTGGTGATTTGTCCCACCAATTCATTCATATTCATATCCATGCGATTCAACATTTTTCTTGTCGGATATAAATATTCATCGTTGTAAACAAACAACCGATTCTTTGCTTTATTTCCGGAAATATAAGCATCTGCAAATCCGGTATAAAAAATCTTGGTATCGGAAAGCATCGGGTCCTCTATAATCTGATTGATTGGCAAGTGCTCACCCAATAAATGCACCCCATCAATGTGATATTCTTTGATCCAATGACGTAAAACTTCAATCGAAAAAGTGCCTGTCACTTTCTCTGTAAAATAAAATTCTAAGTAAGCTTCCATGCCTGCTTTATGTAAAGCAGCCACTAATTTCTTGATTTCCAACGCCGGGTCTAATCCATAGGCAAAAGAAGCCTTCGGGGCAAAATAATCCCCTGCCTTATATCCCCAGCAATTCAGTTTCACAGGCATATCTTTCTTTTCTTCCTCCCCATAACTCAAATAGGTGGAAGCCATCTCTTCCTGTTGAAACTCTTCAAATTCATAAATTGGCATAAATTCTACAGCAGTCACACCCAGTTCCTGTAAATACGGAATGGCATCCATAACCCCTGCAAAGGTTCCTTTTTTCTTACCTCGCGAAAGCCCCTGCATGGTAAATTCTCTCACGTGAATCTTATAAATCACGGTTTCCGCATCGGAAAGGAAGGGTCTTACATCGTCCTTTAAAACATCCGGGTCTGATTCAATGCCACAGCAAACCAAATGTTTTTTCTTCAGACGACTCTCATCTGCCCATATTTCTCTACCGTAAAGTCTGGTGGCATACGGATCCTGTAACACACGTCCGCCGATTTCCAGATTATAACGCAAATTCTTTCCGGACAATTTTTCTACCAAGCAGGAATAAATGGTTCCAATGCGATAGGTCTCCGGAATCACAATCCGCTCCTGTTTCTTGCCTTTTTCATCATAAAGCAAAATTGCTGCGCCGCCCTGCTCTACTCCGGCAAATGTAAAGATGACTCCCTGGGGTACCAGAGAAACACCCATTTTTTCATAATTTCCACGTCGAATTTGATGTGACATGATATTTCCTCTTTTCTGCCAATCTAAAAAGCGTTTCCTTGCTTCTTTCACTAAGGTTGTATTATAACATATTTCTCCCCTTGTGTTCATTGACTTTTTTATTTCCGGTAGATATAATGGTCTCTATTGAGAAAATAGTCACATTTGTGACAAAATTGTAGCGAAATAACACGGATTTTTTAAGAAATGGAGACAAATTTTCATGGCAAATAAAATGAATCCCAATGAAGACAACATGGAAGATTTAAGAGTAACCTTAGAACTTGACAATGACGAGCAGCTAGAATGTCAGATTTTAACTATCTTTGAAGCAAACAACCAGGACTATATCGCATTGCTTCCATTGGATGATAAGGGCGAACCAAATAGCGAAGGAGATGTCTACATCTATCGTTACTTTGAAGACGAAGAAGGCAATCCAAGTTTAGAAAACATCGATAGTGATGAAGAATATGAAATCGTCGCAGACCGTTTCGATGAACTTTTGGATGAGGAAGAATTCGAGCAGATGTAGGAACTACCCAAAGGGAACTGAAACCTGCAGGTGCGGATAAGGAACGGGAACTGTGTTTCCGGGAAGCAGATGTGTAGGGTTCGAAAAGGTCGATTTTGAAACATATCGATTTGAAAAAGTATAGTGCAAAACTACCATGTGGCGAAGCTACATGCGTAAAATACAAAAAAGCGTTCTGACAAGCTAGCTTGTCAAGACGCTTTTCTTGTATTTTCCCATGTCACTGAAGTGACACGGGAGTTTTGCACGTGCATTGTTATGTACGCTACACTTTTTCACGCTACACGATTTTCCAATCTACATTTTCCATCCCACGCTTTTTCTCTGCTTCCGTCATCACACAAACAGCATATTACACTCCATCCTTCTCCGGCAGCTGGCGCATTTCTTTCACATAGGGGGACTCCTCCACCAAATGGTTGTTCTTTTCGCGCAATCCGCAAAGGTAAAGGGATTCTTTGGCACGGGTCATCCCCACATAAAACATGCGGCGTTCTTCCTCTAAATCTTCTTCCAAAATGGCCTTCTTATAAGGCATACTTCCCTCATAAACATCCAAAATAAACACGGTTTGGAACTCCAAACCCTTGGCACTGTGCAACGTAGAAATCGTCACCGCATTTGGAATTTTTCGCATTTCCTCTTTTTGTCGATTCAATTCCTCTGTAAACTCCGCAATGGCGTCCAGCCAATCCTCATATGTCTGGAATTCCTTAGCGGAATCCTGAATTTCATCCAAGGTATCCATCAAATCTTCATAAGAGATGTGGCGATAATCCGCATATTCTTCCAAAAACTCGTCATACCTCACAGATTTTCGTATATAGGTAATGGCACTATATGGTTTCAGACTTCGAATGGTGCGAAGTTTTTGTTCCAACTCCGTAATGCGTTTCAACACCCAGGGTTTATCCTCAAAATACATTTCCAAAACATCAAACGCAAATTCCGGTTCATCCAGAACCTCACGGCTAATATAACGCTTCGGACGATTCATAATCCGTAGTAAATCCTGACGTCTTCGACTTCCTGCAGCCAAATTCATATAAGCAAACATATCCTTGGCCAAAAAGTGTTCATATAGGTTTGGAATCATATCCCGCGAATGAAAGGGAATATTATCCCGCATCAACTCTTCTACAAAGTGCATCGGTTCCTTATTGGTACGAAACAGCACTGCAATTTCTTCGTAGGGGACTCCCTTTTCCACTTCTTCGTGAATCCACCGCAGTACCTGCTTATATTCCTTTTTTTCATCGGGAAACAATTGATACGTAAGGTTTCCACCTTCTTGCTGTGCCCGCAATTCCTTTTCAAATCTTCCTCGATTCCATTGAATCAGCTGATCGGAGGCTTTTACAATTTCCTGTTTACAACGATAATTGGTGCCAAGTACCACCTGACGACACTTGGGGTAATCTGCCGCAAACCGCTGCATCAACGCCGGTGCCGCCCCACGAAAACTATAAATAGACTGGTCATCATCCCCCACCACAAAGAGATTATTCTTGGGATACGCAAGTAACTTGATAATCTCATACTGCACCGGATTGATATCCTGAAACTCATCAATCAAAATGTAAGAAAACCGATTTCGCCAGCCCTGTAAAATATCCGGTCTTTGCTCCAACAATTCTTTGGTATACACCAGCATATCATCGAAATCAATTTTTCTTCTTCTGGATTTTTCCTCCTCATATTCCCGAAAAATATCTCGAAATTCAGAGGCACTGCAATTTTCTGCAAAATAATTGGCAATGGGAATTCCTAAATTTTTCACCTTTCCCACTTCCCCCAACAAATCCTGAATAAATTCCGTTTCATCCGCATATTCCAAACGATGTCTTTGAATCAATTCCCGCATCAACTGAAACCGTTCTTCTTCCCGAAACACATTTTCCCCGGTGTAATGGTAAGCATTTTTTAGCATCATAAAAAAGACACTATGAAAAGTGCCAAACAGAACCGGTATGGAATTTTGATTCATAAGTGTTTGGAATCTTTGTTTCATAGAAAGAGCCGCAGCTCTTGTAAAGGTAATCACCAGAATGTGACGTGGATCTACATGAAGCTGTTCTATCAGATTCCGGGTGCGGTAAGTAATTACGGTTGTCTTACCGCTTCCGGGACCTGCTAAAACCATGCAGGGACCATCCTGATGATTGATTGCCATCATCTGTTTTTGATCCTGCATAAAAAATTATAATTCCTGTTCTAATTTTTCAATTGCCTTTTGAATACGAGAAATGGATTCTTCTTTTCCAAGAATTTCCATTAATTCTGTGGCACCACCCGGTGTCATCTGCTTTCCGGATACTGCAGTACGAATCGGCCATAAGACATAACCATTCTTGTATTCCTTTTCTGCTGCAAAGCCTGTTAACATGCTATATAAAGCATCGTTGGAGTAATCCTCCTGTGCTTCCATTACCGGCAAGATTTCCTTTAATACCTGTAAAGAACTTTCCGGTGTCGTCTTCATCTTCTTGTGTGCATACATAGCAATGTCATATTCCGGCACTGCCTCAAAGAAATCAATGTGACCGGCAATGTCAGGGAAAATTTCAATACGTGTATGAACCATTTTTGCGATTTTCTTGAAATCCAATGGTTTGGTAATGACTTCCTTGATATATGGCTCCGCCATTTCATAGAATGCATCGAAGTCCATCTTCTTGATGTATTCGCCATTCATCCATTTCAATTTTGTATAATCAAATACCGCCGGAGACTTGCTCATATGACGGAAATTGAACTTCTCCACCAAATCCTGTAAAGACATGATTTCCTGATTGTCTTCCGGACTCCAGCCAAGAAGCGCTACAAAGTTTACAACTGCTTCTGTCAAGAATCCCTGCTCAATCAAATCCTCATAAGAAGAATGTCCGCTTCTCTTACTCAGTTTCTGATGTTCTTCATTGGTAATCAATGGGCAATGAATATATACCGGTACCTCCCAACCAAAGGCATCGTACAAACGATTGTACTTTGGAGAAGAAGAAAGGTACTCATTTCCACGCACTACATGTGTAATTCCCATCAAATGGTCATCCACCACATTGGCAAAATTGTAAGTCGGATATCCATCGGACTTAATCAAAATCATATCATCCAATTCTGCATTATCTACTGTAATATCTCCATAGATTTCGTCATGGAACGTGGTAGTACCGGTTCTTGGATTGTTCTGACGGATGACATATGGTTTTCCGGCAGCCAAGTTGGCTTCTACTTCTTCTTTGGAAAGGGATAAGCAATGCTTATCATAAATGGAAATTTCTTTTCCGGCTACTTCCTGCTTCAAGCCATCCAAGCGTTCCTTGTCACAGAAGCAATAATAAGCCTCTCCTTTTTCCACCAATTTCTTGGCATATTCTAAGTAAATGCCCTTTTCCTGGCGTTCACTCTGTACATATGGGCCCACGCCTTTGTCCTTGTCCGGACCTTCGTCATGAATCAAACCGGTAGCAGCAAGGGTACGATAGATAATTTCTACGGCACCTTCCACATATCTTTCCTGGTCTGTATCTTCTATTCTTAAAATAAAGTCGCCGCCTTCATGTTTTGCTATTAAATACGCATAAAGAGCGGTACGTAAATTTCCTACATGCATACGCCCTGTTGGACTTGGGGCAAATCTGGTTCTTACTTTTGACATGTTTTCATTCTCCTTTTTTTGCATACAACAGCAAATTATACTTCAAAAAATAAGGATGTGCAAGAGACTCGCACACCCTTCTTTCTAAATTTCCTTTATAAGGCCACCAATTTATCAATGGAGGATACAATATCTAAAATTTCCTGTTTTCCCTCCGGATTTTGGGCAATCAACGCTTCGATTTCCACGCGTTCCTTTTGGATTAATTCCAAATGGGATTGCATCATATCCCTGAGTTTTTGTCGTCTGGTAATCAAATCATGCTTGATTTCTACCATTTCACGGGGATCTGCCAAGGCCTGTGCCTGCACCTGCCAAACTCTGCTATCATACAGATGAAGTGGTGCCAACTGGCGCATCAATTTTTCCGTATAGTATTCCAAATCTTCATTGGTACGAATAAAATCTTCCCGCTCTTTCAAGGCCTCTAAATAATAGCCCCAGGTTTTTTCCAAATCCTTGGCATTTTTTGCATGATACTTTTCTCTGGTATAATCCACTGCATTTTTGGTATTTACATATTTGATTTTCACTTTGTTTTCCAACACAATGGCACGATTCAAATTCGCATCACACTGTTTTACTTCCGTGGTTAAGTTCTGATTCTTAATGTATAAGAAAAACGCCACCACAACCAAAACAAAGTATATACCCAGAAGTACTTCTCGGAAGGAAAAACGAATTTCCATTTGGAGCACCAAAAGGACCACCGTCACCAGAATTGCCAAAGACAAAATCACCTTCAAGGCCAACTGGATTTTTTCCATCATTTCCTTGGCATCCTCTTTGTAGAATTCCCACTGGGTTTTTTCCTGATTCAGATAACGCAAATCACGCTCTAACGTATCCAAATATTTTTCATTGCTTTGCAAACGCAAAATAATTTCCGGCATTTCCCGTTCTTCCTGCTGCATTTGCATGAACTGGGTATCCGAAATCTTTTTTTCCGCCTTCAAAAACTTCTCACGACTGCCGGATAAAGCTTTTACGCTTTCTGCGGTGGTTTGCAATGCCTTTTTTTCCTCCGGCGGCAAATTCTGAAGCTTTTCAATATCTTGTAAATAAGAAGTAACGACTTTGTATTCTCCGCGCTCTTCTTCCACTTCTTTGGATAATTCCAGAATTTGTTCGCAACGGTCAATGGCATCGTGTCCCAATTTGGTAGAGGACACCTGACCCTCTCCACCGTATTTTAGGTCCTCTTCCACATCTTTGTAAAAAGCATCTCTTCTTTTTTTCCGAAAAAAATTAAACAACCCCATTCTTCTCTCCTTAAGTTTGGCTATATTTCCGATATTCCTTCTTCCATTCCAAAAGCAAGTCAAAAATAAAAGTTTCAAATCCTTCCGCATCTTTCATTTGCAATAAATGATCTGCTTCTTCCATTTTAGCAGAAAAGTCTTCACTTTCCTTCCATTCTTCTGAAATTCTTCCCTGCAATAAATCCTCGCAGAGTAAAATCGCACGATTGGTCTCTTCTCGTTCCACATATCCATAGGCTTTTTGAAAACAATCCAAACCCTCTTCATAACAAAACATACGCATATAAGCCACTCCCAAATTGTGGTAAACCTTGGAAAGCACCGTCTTGTCTTCTTTTTTTGCCTCATCGCTCTGCAGCAACTGGGTATACTCTAAAATAGCCCGGGCGTATTTCCTGTTTTGCAAATAGTAGTCGGAACGCAATTTTTTCTTTTCAAAATAACTTCTATGCTGCAAATCCTTTAATACCCGATCTGCCAATTGCAATTCATCCTTTTTACAATACCCGCTTTCCATAAGAATCGTCATGAAAAAAGGATAGGAATCTCCATCACTTTTGTACAAGTGTCTCAGTTTTTCCGCCAATTCCTCATCCTTGCATTCCAAGGCAATCCAATTGCACAGTTCCTCTCCATAGAGTTCCCGATCAAGAAAATACAAGTTGTGCAAAATATAATAGCTGACTTCTTCTACAGAAAACAGATTCACACCGGATTCTTCTATATAAAACGGCAGGGAAGCCAGTTCCCCTCTGCAATAGATTAATTCACCCATACTCTTATCCTATCGTAACATATATTCCCAAACTTTCTCTGAGGTCTTTACAAATTCCCCAAAGCCCAAATCTTTGATTTGCACCAAAATTTCCACATCCGAAACCGGTTTTGCTGTAATGCGTAAACGGGAGGTTTTATTTTCCCGATCCGGAAAATCGGTCAAGGACAGTGTCTGAATTCTGGCATCTCGGCTATAGGGTTCCTGAATCCAAAAATCAATTTCCGGTGTGCCATCCAAAATAATATCCAAACTGCCCTCTTCGTCAAACCAACATTCTCCGGCAGAAAGCAGTGAGTAAAACGCCACTTCTCCTTTTTCCTTCACCTTAAGGCTCACATTTACTTTCAGTTGGTTTTCTCCCATAAACACAAAGTTCCAACTTTGTAAACCTGCCTTTACCAGCGCTCCGTAACAAGCCCCCTTCGAAAAAAGATTTTTCCCAAGGAAGGCTTTTTTCCCTCGGCAAAGCACCTTCAAGGATTCTTTTAACCACTCTTCCTGAAAATCATTTCCGGTCAAATAACTGGTGGAAAGAATCCGATGGGCAAAGGCCTGTTCAATGATTCCCGAGAAGGCCTCGTCCTTGTCCTCGAAAAGCACGCCATCTTCCACTTCCTCTATAAACACGGTTTCCGGTTTGGTTTTTTCATTACGGCTTAAAAGGAAATGCCGCATCACGCCATCGGTATAGTCAAACAAGGCCACATCATGAAGCCACAACGTGGATTCCTGGCTCAAAGCATAATAATAAAAACTTTCCTTATGGCTTTGCAAAATGTACTGATCTTGCATAATGCCATTTTTCTTCATCACCTCAGCCAAAAGGGCAATGACAGGTTCCGTCACCTCCCAAGTGGTAATCACCAATTTTCCAATGGCATAATCCGTACCCAGTTGCTTCGGAAGCATCAATACTTTACGTATAAACAATGCAAACAAGTCCACTGCGGAAAATAGTTCCTCTTCCACCTCTTGAAACTCTTGGTTCAACGCTTTGTTCCATAGATCTACGAAAAAAGTACCTTCTTCTTTTTCTTTTTTGGTATAGGCATCCTCCCCGTAATACCACTGTCCCACGCCCTTTTTCTTAAATAAAGCCATGGGGATTTCGTAAAACTCGCTGCCATTAATACGGCTCAGGGTTTCCGGCTCTTTCATACCGTCTGTGAAAGAACTAAGCATGGCATAGCCGCCGGACAAATCCAGTCCCAAATACATTTTCGGTTTTCCTATCTGCATATTCTTTCACATCCTTTCCTATTCCAAAATAGAAAATCCTTCCTCTACCATACGGTTTTGTACTTCGTATTTTTTCAGATTTTCTTTTAAATTTGTACCTTCTTTCAAGGTAATCTGCAGCAAAATCTCGTTTAATAAATCATAACGGCTATCCGGTTTTTCGCCAAAACTATCCAACTTGGAAATCTGGTTACTTTCCACCACGGTTGCCGCATCTCCTGTGTCCTCCGTCAAATAGTACTGAATGCTTTCTCCAAAGAACAAAATAAACTGTTTTACATAAATCCCCGGGAAGTTGGCTTGCAATTCCTCCATGTGATACTCCTCCGGATTTTCACTCAGGGCATAATGTAAAAAGATCCGTTTCCCCGGTTCCGTGCGATATTCCAAAAAGAGTTTGTCCACCAACTGATATTTCTGTAAGAGTCGCGTGGTAAATTTCTTATAAAATGCAAAATACAGATTTTGCTTGGTAAATTCCATCAGTAGTTCATCAATGACGGCTTCTTTTTCCTTTACCAAGACAGGATCGTCTGCATAGTATTTCAACAAGGTCAACTTGCAGATTTCCGATAGTTCTTCCCCATTGTCATAATGCTCCGTCAGTTCTTTGAAAATAGATGGCGAAATCAATACCCCTTTCACAAAATACTGATAAGAAAAATAATTCAAATAGGCAAAATGCAACAGTTCCTGTCCACCGGAAGCCATAAAGTGCTCATACATCGGCTGTGTCGCAGAAGTAAAACTTCTGGCATAAAGCATCTGTGCCAATAAGCGCTCCTCTAAAGCAAAGGTATCTACTTCAAATTCCCTTGCTGCCTCCCAAAGTTTGCTCAGTTCCTTCGTGGAGCCTTCAAAATAAGTGCATAAATACTGCAGCATACTTTCGTTGTATTTTCCCTTACGAAATGCAGAAATACAAAGAGACAATAAGGGATCATCTTCCTCCCCTTCTTTTCTTTCAATTTCGTAAGTGCAGAGATTTACCAGCTTTTCTGCTTCCATCTCCTCCGGTCCAAAATAAGTCACATAACCATAGGCCACATCATACAGTCGCTTATCCACCAAAAGACTGATGAAATAACTCCGACTTTGCACCGGCAAATCCTTCCAGGAAATCTCCGCCAAATACTGTCGTATCAACGGTTCTTCCGCTTCTTCCGCAAAGCGAAGAAGCTCCGGGCATAGGGCTGCACGGAAGGCATTGGAAAGTTCTTCTTTTTCCATGAAGCTTTTTAAGTATTCCTTGTCTTCCTCCACAAAGGTGTGGAATTTGGTTTTTCCGGAAAACAAATGCAACAAATAGGGCAATTCCTTCGGTGCGTATTGCAAACACTTTTTCACATATGGAATGGCGTTCATATACCGTTTCACTTCCAGTCCGGCAGAGTAGGCACTGTAACGTCTGCCATACAGATCCTCTGCAATCAACACATAATTGTTGTTGTAAATAGGCAACGTGGCCTTTCCCTTATGAAATACCCCTTCTATTTTCTGTTTCAATTCCGGATAATAGCAAAATACCCGAGTCATATCCTGGCAATCCGTGGTCACCTCATGTACAAACATGACATGGGCCATGGCTTCTGCAATTTCTTTATTCAAAAAGCCCTGTTTCAACAGGTCTTCATAAAGAATCGCCAAATCTTCATTGATGTGTTGCTGTTGCATTTGCTCCATGGCAAAACTTTCCATATTTCGCCGGTATGCTTCATACAACTCAACCCGTTCCTCTTTTTCCTTTACAATACGAGCAAACAATTTTGCCAAATAAGGGTAGGGCAAAGAAGAATTGTATTTAAAATAAAGCTCTATAATCTTGGGTAGTTCTTCCAAACGATCCATATCCAGCGTCATCAGATAGGCCTCGTTTAATCCGGTAATGCGAAGCCCCTGCTGGATGCCTTTTTCGTACCAAGAAAAATACTTCTTTTCGTATTTTTCATAGCGTACCAAATAGGAACAAATGGTTTGCAGAACCTCTTCCAAGGGATACAATTCGTAGCAACAAGCCAAAAGCTTCACCAGCGAACCATAAAATGGAGTATCCCCACGAACCAAGGAGGTGATTTGCATAACTAGATCTCTCGTCAGCACTTTTCTTTTGGCTGCAAAATAAAGAACCTGAATTTCAAATTCTCCCAGCTTTGTCAATCGATAAGGTGCTGTCCAATATTCGTAAAAAGCCTCTAAATAATAGTAAGGACTCTGAATTCCTTCTAAAAAGGCCAATTCCATTTCCAACAATCTGCGGTCCGGATCCTCATAATATTCTTCTTTTAAAAACAACAATAAAAACCGCAACATCTTATTATTGTTCAACAAACGATACAGATCCTCGATTCGCTCCGTCACCTGATCTACATAGGCATCTTCGCGATTGGCCAGAGCACTTAAATACAAATAGTATCCGTAGACGACCGATTCCTTCTCCGGGTTTTGTCCCCGGAACGCATCCAAAATCCACTGCGCTTCTTGTTTTTGTTGTTTTACCAGATAGATCTGCGCACGATACAAATCAAACCAAGGATTCTCCGGTTCTAAAGCCTTCAAATGCTGTAAAATATCCTGGCTTTCCTGCGCCCAAAGCTGTGTATCAATTTTCTTGAGGCGATAAGAAAAATAGCGTTCTGCCAGTTTTCCCTGCTGCCTTCTGACTTCCTGTCGTTCCGGCAACAACACTTCTCCCTGTTTTCGCAGGGTAAATTCCACCGTTTCCTGCTGGAAGGCTGTGGAAATCTGTATTTTTCCAAAATTTCTGCCGGCATGCAATTTTTCGAAGACCACATAATATTCCAAATGATATTCATTTCCCACAAAGTCTTCTTCTGTCAAAATAGTTTTGGGTACAGAAAGACCACTGCCCTGGGTATCAATGCGCAGCGTCAGTTCTCCGTAACCCTGCTTTTTAATCACCAGTTCTTCCTTTCGGGATTCAGTCAAATCCAAATAGGATACCTGGGTCTGCTCCACCGTAAAACGATTTTTTTCCTTAGCTCCCGTTCCCACCAAAAATTCTTCCATGTTGTGGGCCGGAAATGCGGTTTGGGTCAAACTTCTATATAAAATTTTTTCCTTTTTTTGTTTCTCGGAAAATAAAGACTCAAAATTTTGAGAAGAAAAAATGGGAAGTGCCTCCTCCCAATGGGTTTCTGCCAGGTGCTGAAACTCCTTGAGATTCTGAATGCTTCCCTCTGCACTTTCTAATTTCGAATTGGAAATGGTGACAACAAAAGAAAGGTTATATTCATTGTCATTGCAAATGATGAAAAAATCACCTTTTTGAATATCCCCTTCCTGTAAACCTGTGCTATGAAATTTGTATCGAACGACAGCTTCCTCTCCCTCAAACTCCTTGGTCAGACATTCCATACGTGGATTGGAGGAATAGATTAATCCTCTCATTTTTACTTTGTTCCCACTTTGAATATGAAACTCACCCGTTACGCTTTGCTCTTCTGCTATCAGAAGCTCAATTTTATCAAGGGAAAATTGCAAAAGCGGCCGGATCGTATCCACTTTTCCGAAGGAAAGTTCTTTTATCCGTCTACGCACAACTCCACCTGCTTTTTCTTGCATTTTCGCTTTTGTTAGTTATAATAAATTATAAACTATCCCCCTGGGATTTTCAATATATTGTGGAGGCACAGATGATAAAACACAAGGACCATTTTCATGGTAGCGATTTAGAAAAAATAGAAGACATTTTTGGCATAAAAAAAGAAGACATTGTTAGTTTTTCTGCGAATGTCAATCCCCTTGGGATTTCCCCATTGGTAGAAAAAACCTTGGCGAAAAATATTTCCGCCATTACCACCTATCCGGACCGTGAATACAAAAAGTTAAGAGAAAGCATTGCCACCTACACCCAGACAGAACCGCAAAATGTCATTGTAGGAAACGGCACCACAGAGCTTATCACTCTTTTTATCGAGATGATTTCTCCGAAAAAGGCCATGATTTTAGGCCCTACCTATTCGGAATATCAAAGAAGCATTGCCATTAGCGGCGGCGTAAGTTTTCATTATGCGCTGAAGGAAGAAAACAATTTCAAACTTCCTTTACAGGATTTCCTTGGCAGACTTACGGATGATTTGGATTTATTGGTATTATGCAATCCCAACAATCCTACCTCCTCCTGCATTTCTCAAAGCGATATGCGTCAAATTCTAAATGCTTGTATGGAACACGGCATTTCCGTTATGGTGGATGAAACTTATATGGAATTTGTGGAAAACATGGAAAAATACACTTCGGTCACCTTAACCAATGACTATACCAATATCATTGTTTTAAGAGGAACTTCCAAATTTTTCGCATCTCCCGGATTACGTTTGGGATACGCCATTACCGGCAACACCGAATGGCTTTCCTCTTTCCAGACCCAAAGCAATCCTTGGGCCATCAACTCTCTTGCTGCTTTAGCCGGCGAAGTGATGTTCCAGGATCAGGAATATATGGCAGAGACCAGAGCGCTCATGAAACAGGAAAAGGAAAAATTCTACAACGCCTTAGCCAATACGGAATTTTACACCCCTTTCCCACCATCTGCCAACTTTATGTTAATTAAAATCAACAGTGAAGAAGTCACTGCCAATGACATCTTTTCTCACTGCATAAAAAAAGGCCTCATGATTCGAGATTGTTCTACCTTTCCCTTCTTAGACGAGCACTATATCCGTCTTTGCTTCATGAGTCCTAAGGACAACGATGCCTTATTAAAAGAGTTATTATCCTTCGTTCCAAAAAAGAACGAAGACGTTTCCCTATAGAAAATGTAAAACTGCCACCCTTAAGTTCCTATAAGGAACCGGGTGGCAGTTTTTTAGAAATGTACAATCACATTTCCGGCATGTTCCGTATCTCCGGCTTTCTCAATCGCTTGCGCCAATTCCGAAATGTCATATTCCTCTGTAATCATTTTTTTCAAATCCCATCGTTTTGATTTCATAATTTCCAGCACATCCGTCACATCCTCCGGACGATATCCTCCGGAACCAATTAGGGACTGAGAAGAATAGACAAAATCCAATAAATTCAGTTCCCGCTTTCCGTTGTTTACAGCCACTAGAACCAGTCTGGCATCAATTTTTCCATGTTCCAAAAAATCATCCAATATACGGTCAGCCCCTGCTGCATCAATCCATAAATCACCGCCTTCTCTCCCTGCTTTGGATTTCCTTGCTTTGCAGCATGCCCGCCCACAGTAAAGGGTTCAATTAAGGAAGCCACCTCATCGCAAATCTCCGTAGGCACCATATAATAGGAATGATTCAACCGTGCCTTAGGCAAAAGCATATACTCCGAAAATCCTCCCAGGGTTCCTGCCCGCTTGGTATCGTTTTTTGCATACAATGGGTATAGATAAATACGGTCTCCCACCTTCACCTCTTTGATACTTTCTCCAACTTCCACTACTTCGGAAACTGTTTCATGGACGTTCTTCCTTTCCTTGTTTACTCTTGTTACTCCTATTGTAAAAAGATATAATAGCAAGTACAACCATCAATAACACATCACGTGTTGGGATAATAAAGGAGTCGCCTATGAACACAAAAAACAATCAGCGTTATCAGGAAACGGAACATCTGTTAAAAAACACCATGCTGCAACTTATGAAAGATTCCAAAATCGAAGAAATCACCGTAAAAGAAGTGTGTCAAAAAGCAGGCATCACCTCCGAGTCGGAAATGCTGTATTATTTTGTTTATTTTCAGGCCGGCTTCACCCTCGTTTTAAAAAGATGGGTAGATCAAGGCTGCATAGAACCAGCCTCCGACATTGCCACCATTCTTTCCAATTGCATCCCTTATATATGGAAAAAACCTCCTTACGAAAACTCGTAAGGAGGTTCTATTATACCGTTTCTTATTTATTAGCGATTCGATAAGAATTCATGAATTCCCTTTGCAGCTGCTTTTCCTGCACCCATGGCAAGAATAACGGTTGCTGCACCGGTTACGGCATCACCACCGGCATAAACACCTTCTTTGCTGGTAGCTCCGTTTTCTTCGTTGGCGATGATACATTTTGTACGGTTGATATCAAGTCCAACGGTAGTAGAAGAAATCAATGGATTTGGTGAAGTACCAAGAGACATGATGACTGCATCGCAATCAATGTCATATTCGCTACCCGGAATTTCTACCGGACTTCTTCTTCCGGATTCATCCGGCTCACCAAGTTCCATCTTAATCAATTTGATTCCCTTTACCCAACCATTTTCATCTACTAAGATTTCTGTTGGATTCTGTAATAAATCAAAGATAATTCCTTCTTCTTTTGCATGATGTACTTCTTCTTTTCTAGCCGGAAGTTCTTCCTCACCTCTACGATATACAACATGCACCTCTGCTCCAAGACGAAGCGCGGTTCTGGCTGCATCCATGGCAACGTTACCACCACCAACAACGACAACCTTCTTGCTTCTGCTGATTGGAGTATCTAAATCCTTAAATGCCTTCATTAAATTATTTCTTGTTAAGAACTCATTGGCAGAGAATACGCCGTTTGCCTGTTCTCCCGGGATTCCCATGAATCTTGGAAGACCTGCACCGGAACCGATAAAGACTGCCTCAAAGCCTTCTTTTTCCATTAACTCATCTACCGTAATGGATTTTCCGATTACAACGTTGGTTTCAATCTTAACACCTAAAGATTTTACGTTTTCTACTTCTTTTGCTACGACTTCATCCTTTGGTAAACGGAATTCCGGAATACCATAAACAAGTACACCACCTGCTTCGTGAAGCGCTTCGAAGATTGTAACGTCATAACCTAATTTTGCCAAATCTCCGGCACATGTAAGTCCGGAAGGGCCGGAACCGATGACTGCCACTTTGTGACCATTCTTTTCCTCAGCCGGAACCGGTTTTACCCCATTATTTCTAGCCCAGTCAGCAGTAAATCTTTCCAATTTACCAATAGAAACTGCATCTCCCTTAAATCCACGGATACATTTTCCTTCACACTGACTTTCCTGCGGACATACACGTCCACAAACAGCCGGAAGTGCAGAGCTTTCAGAAATAATCTGATATGCCTTTTCAAAATTACCTGCTTTTACTTCCTGAATGAAATCCGGAATCTGGATAGATACCGGACATCCCTTTACACACTGAGGGTTCTTGCAGTTCAAGCAACGTTCTGCTTCTTCCATTGCTTCTTCTGCACTATATCCTAAACAAACTTCATCAAAATTCTTTGCACGAACAAGAGGTTCCTGCTCCTGAATCGGTACTCTCTTTAATACATCACCCATTATTTGTCACCTCCGCACTGTCCGCAACCACCATGATGTGTATCGCCTTCCTGTAACTCTAATAACTTACGGCCTTCTTCTGTCTTGTACTGCTGCTGTCTCTTCATAGCGCCATCAAAATCAACTAAGTGACCATCAAATTCCGGTCCGTCAACACAAGCGAATTTTACTTCGTCTCCTACAACCAGACGACAGGCACCACACATACCGGTTCCGTCTACCATAATCGGGTTCATAGATACAACGGTAGGAATTTCCAATTCTTTTGTCAACTTGCAAACAAATTTCATCATAATCATTGGTCCAATGGCTACGCAGTGATCATAACGCACACCTTCGTCATAAAGGGCCTGCAACTGAGTAGTACCCATTCCATGGAATCCATAAGTACCATCATCTGTGGTTACATATAAGTTGTTTGCAACTTTTTCCATTTCTTCTGTATAGAACAATAAGTCTTTGGTACGAGATCCCATAATGACATCTGCATCCACACCATGCTCTTTTAACCATTTCACCTGAGGATAAATTGGTGCTGTACCTACACCTCCGGCGATAAATACGATTTTCTTTTTCTTTGTTTCTTCCAAGTTCTTTTCTTCGCAAAGTTCAGAAGGAACACCCAAAGGACCAACAAAATCCTGGAATGCATCCCCAACGTTCATCTTTGCCATACGCTCTGTGGAAGCGCCCACTGTCTGGAATACGATTGTAATTGTTTCTTTTTCTCTATCATAATCACAGATTGTTAAAGGAATACGTTCTCCTTCTTCGTCCATCTTTACAATTACAAACTGTCCCGGCAAACAATTATCAGAAACACGTTTTGCCTTCACGTCCATCAGATAAATTTTATCTGCCAATTTTTCTTTTCTTAAAATTGGATACATTGAATACCTCCATCTCTATTTCCTTTTTCGGAAATTATGTAACTTTTACTATCATACTTATTTTTTATATAAATTTCAATTATATTATTTTTATACTTGCTATTACTTCTACTTATAGGAGTAGTACGGTTTCCGTAATTTACGATAGCAAAATACGGTCATTATCCAAATCCTCTCCTACGTTTTGTTTGAATTTTGCAAGTAAATCCGAAACCTGCAAGCGGCTGCGTTCTTCCCCCTTGGTATCAAAAACGATTTCCCCTTGATTCATCATAAAGGTACGGTTTCCCATGGATAAGGCTTGATGCATATTATGCGTAACCATAAGACAAGTAATCTTCCGTTCCCGCACAATGTCTGCGGTCAGTTTCAATACCTGCTCTGCTGTAGCCGGATCCAAGGCTGCGGTATGTTCGTCCAAAAGCAAAATCTTTGGTGTCACCATGGTAGCCATCAACAAGGTCAATGCCTGTCTCTGTCCGCCGGAAAGTACCCCTACTTTTTGCTTCATACGGTCTTCCAAGCCCATATGAAGTAGGGACAATTGTTCCCGGAATTTGTCCTTGTCCGCTTTGGTGATTCTGGAAAAATAAGCATGCACGGCTTTTCCTGCACGCAAATAGGCAAGAGCCATATTTTCTTCTATGGTCATGTCCGGTGCCGTTCCCAACATAGGATTTTGGAACAAATGTCCCATATCACGGCTTCGTAAATGTTCTCTTTTATAGGTAATATCTTCCCCGTCCAAATAAATATGTCCCTGGTCCACATAGAATGCACCGGTTATGGCATTAAACAACGTGGATTTTCCGGCACCATTGCTTCCTACAATCGTAGCAAAATCCCCATCTTCTAAAATTAAATCAATGTTCTTTAATGCCTTCTTTTCATTTAATGTTCCGGGATAAAAGGTTTTGCTTACATTTTTTAACTCTAACATGTGCCCTTTCCTCCCGTCTTGATTTCTTCATTTTCTCGTTGTGACTGTTTTTTGGTACGGAACAATTTGATCTGTTGTCTCATATATGGAAGTGCCAAAGCAATGGCAACAATCAATGCAGACACCAGTTTCAATGCCTCTGCAGGCAAGCTCAAGCGAAGTGCCACTGCAATGATGAAACGATACAACACACTACCGCAAATCACACCCACAATATTTCTTCCAATACTGCCTCTACCAAAAATGGTTTCTCCAATAATCAAGGACGCTAAAGCAATGGTTACCATGCCTGTTCCCAGATTGATATCACAGGATTTCTGATACTGTGCCAATACACCTCCGGATAATGCTGTCAAGGAACCGGAAATGCAAAGTCCAATCACAATCATATGATGCGGATTGATGGAAGAACTGCGTACCATGGCCTCGTTGTTTCCGGTAGCACGAATGGAAAGACCCAAACGTGTTCCCAAAAACAAAGCTAAAATCACTGCCACCAAAAGAATAATCACAAAAATGACAATACTTTCCACCCAACCGGAGGAACTGATTTCCTTTGCCATGCTAAAAATGGTATCGCACTTGAACAAATTAACATTGGAAGAAAATCCCATCACCATCAAATTTATGGTATATAATCCGGTATTCACAATGATTCCGGCCAAAATAGATTCAATTCCAAAACGTGTTTGTAATACGGAGGTAATAAAACCGGAGCAAACCCCAGCCAGCATCGCCATAAATAAGGCAAGGATTGGGTGTCCTGTTAAAGTTACCATAGAGCAGACTGCGCATCCCAAGGTAAAACATCCATCTGTGGACAAATCTGCGATATTTAAAATACGAAAAGATACAAATAGAGCCAGAGCAACAAGGGCATAAATGCCCCCGAGCTCCAGCGCTGTCTGTACAATAGAAATTGTAAAAATAGAAGTCATTATTCAAATTCCTCTGCCGTGGTTATTTCTACGATAGAATCACATAAGTCCTGTAAAGAACTATAGTCAATTCCAAGTGCTTCTGCGGTTTCTGTATTAATGGTTGCAATTCCATTATCCAGGGTTTCTACCGGATAAGTAGAAACGTCTGCACCGTTTACTAAAATATCAACGGCCATATCTGCCGTCAAAGTACCTAAGGAACTATAGTTTACACCATATCCCAAAAAGGCACCGTTTAAAGCAAAGGAATCCGCGCCACAATACTGTGGAATTCCGGCTTCAATAAATTTTTCATAGATTGCAAGTTCTGCTGTCATAACGGTATTGTCTGTAGGAGTAAACACGGCTTCTACCCCTGCAGCAATCAAAGCGTCTGCCGCATTGCTGATTTCATCATTGGTAGTTCCGGTTTTCTCCACCACTTCAATTCCCTGCTCTTCAAAGAAAGCCTTTGCTTCTTCAATTGGATTTGCAGAAGAATCCTGTCCCTTGTCATACAAAAGACCTACCGTCTGTAAATCCGGGTTAATGGCCAGCATCAACTGCAAAATAGCTTCTGTGTCTAAGGCATCTGAAGTACCGGTAATATTACTTCCCGGAGTTTCCAAAGAGTCCACAAGGCCGGCTGCCACCGGATCTGATACTGCAGAAAAGACTACCGGAATCTGAGATTCTTCTGTGGCTGCCTGCATAATCATAGCTGTCGGTGTTGCGATAGGGATAATCAAATCCACTTCATCCGCCACAAGCTCTGTTGCAATCTGATTCAACATGGTAGCATCTGCCTGACCGTTATAGGTATAGGACGCAAAGTCAAAAGTGACCCCTAATTCTTCTCCTTTTAAGAGAAGTTCTTCTTCAATGGCTGTCTCAATCTGATTGAGAGACGCATCGTCTACATATTGCACAATTCCGACCTTGTAAACCGTTCCGTTCTCTGCTTCTGTAGAAGAAACACTGTTTGTATCACTTCCACAAGCTGTCAAAGCAGAACAAGCCAAAAGGAGAGAAAGTGCCGCTGCTATACTTTTCTTTTTCATACAATTCTCCTCCTCATACATCTTTTTAGGTAAAGTAAACCAATTCGTCTTCCGGAGCTTCTGCCGGCTCTACGGATACCGGATAAAGCACCGGTCCTTTTCCCTTGTATTCCTTTGCCCATTCCACATGAAGCTCCGCTGTAATATGAATCCAGCTTCTGTGTGGAATTTCGGATGCATTTTTATATTTGCACTTCATACCGATAAACTGAATATCCTCTGCACAACAGGTCATGGCAAATCTTCCCGGCACCATAACCCCTTTCCCCTTATACTTATCCGGGTTATAAACCAAAGCTAAAAACTTGATTTTCTTGCCTTCGTATTTCTTTGGATGATCCATAGCATCCAAGAACCAAATACCATAATCTGCATCTGAGATTTCTAAGGTATCTGCAGAAATATCAAATGGAAGTTCTTCTTCATCGCTTTCATCAATCTGGCCATTTTTCAGTTCATAAACAATCTGTGCCTTTCGGTTGATAGCCTTAATGGTTCTGCGAAATTTTGCCTTCGGTGTCACACCCGGCTCACAACGGTTAAAAATAACCACATCTGCCATAAAGGTCTGTTCCTTCATCATCTGACGCATGTTGTTGTAATAATTTTCATAGGTTGTTGCATCGATGGTTGCCAAGGCCTGGACAATTGTCCAGTAAGCCGGCAATTCCATTTCTGCCAATAAATCCATTTCCCAGGTACCGTTATATTCGATAAATACCTGATCCGGCTTATAAGTATCTGCCAATTCCTGTAACTTTTCTGCTGTGAAGGAGGCCTTGTCCTCAATCATGACAAGGTCTGTATTGATGCTTCTTAATTTCTCTTCGTCGTATTCCACATCCCCATCTTCACATACAATTAATAAGGATTTGGCATCTCCTCCAAATTCCTGATCAAACAAGGTTTCATGAAGCAAAGTGGTCTTTCCACTATCCATAAAACCGGTAATCAGGTAAACCGGGATTGTTAAATCTACTGCCATAGTATTCCTCTATCTTTCTAATTCAAACCAAATAATTCTTCAATCTTATCTTCTTTTAAGTCTGTTCCGATTACAACCAAACGGCCGGTTACTTCCGGACTTCCCTCACGAAGCTCATATTCACCGGATACCATATCAAAGTAAATCCAGCTGCCATCTACAGATTCTACCATACCTTTCGAACGAAGTACGTTTCCGTATTCTTCTGATTCCGCAAAAATCTTTAATGCATTTTCAATGGTTGCCTTTTCAAATTTATGAGGTGTTTCCTTACCCCAGCTGATAAAGATATCATCTGCATGGTGGTGATGATGATGCTCATGATCATGGTCGTGGCATCCACAAGTGCAGCCCTCTCCATGTTCATGATGATGTTCATGGTCGTGGTCGTGGTCATGCTCATGTTCGTGGTCATGATCGTGATCGTGATCATGGTCGTGTTCTTCTTCCGCATGACGTTTCTCAGCGGCCAATTCCATTTCCAAGGTATCTCTACCTTCCATAGCCTCTAAAATCTTCTGTCCATCAATTTGATCCCAAGGAGTTGTAATCACCGTTGCCTTTGGATTTAATTTTTGAATCTGGGTCGTGCAGAACTCCAACTGTTCCGGAGTCGCCTTCTGGCTTCTGGACAATAAAACAGTCGTTGCAAATTCAATCTGGTTGTTGAAAAATTCGCCAAATGCTTTCATCTGCTTAGATGCCTTTAACGCATTCACTACCGTAACAAGTGCATTTAATTTCACGTCCTGTTCTTTTTCCAAATCAATGACAGACTTCATAACGTCTGATAACTTGCCGACACCGGATGGCTCGATAATAATACGATCCGGATGGAATTTATCCTGTACTTCACGAAGACTCTTTGCAAAATCTCCAACCAAAGTACAGCAAATGCAACCGGAGTTCATCTCTGTAATTTCGACACCGGCATCCTTTAAGAATCCGCCGTCAATACCTACTTCACCGTATTCGTTTTCAATCAATACGATTTTTTCTCCCTGAAATGCTTCTTCCAGCATTTTTTTGATAAATGTTGTTTTTCCGGCTCCTAAAAATCCGGAAATAATGTCAATCTTTGTACTCATGATATCCTCCTTTGTACTATTTAACGAAACAAAATCTCGTAATTTTTCTTCTTACATACGTTCTGGTGCTGAAAATCCCAGTAAATCAATACAGGTCTCCAAAACATTTTTGGTCAATACCAACAAGGAAATGTAGCCCTTCTTGGTTGCTTCATCTTCTTCTGCTAAAATACGTACTTCATGATAGAAATGATTAAAGGCATTGGCCAAATCATAGATGAATGCACACAACTTATGAGGTGCTGTTTCTTCATAAGCATTTTCCATTACCGCATTAAACTCAGAAAGCGTCAACATCAATGCTTTTTCACTTTCTGCTTTTGCCGGTAAAATCTGTAATTCGGAAAGAGTTCCACCATTTGCTTCGTATTTATTTAAAATAGATTTGATACGTACGATGGTATATAAAATGTATGGACCGGTGTTTCCTTCGAAGGAAGTAAAGCGCTCCAAGTCAAAAATATAATCCTTAGAAGCCTGGTTGGACAAATCCCCGTACTTAATTGCAGATAAGCCTACAATACGTGCAGTTTCCTTTGCGCTCTCCTCATCCGGTTCTGTCTGGTTAGACAAAATCTTATTATACATTTCTTCATTAATATTCTGAATCAAGTTTTCCAGACGCATCACGCCACCTTCTCTGGTCTTGAAAGGACGTCCGTCTTTTCCATTCATGGTACCAAAACCAATGAACTTCAAGGTCGTATCTTCACCCACAATTCCAGTCTTCTTTGCACAACGAAATACCTGTGTAAAATATAATTCCTGTCTCTTATCTACGACATAGATGATTTCGTCCGGATGATAGTCCTGCATACGCCATACCATGGTTGCAAGGTCTGTGGTGTTATAAAGAGATGCCCCATCTGATTTTAAAATCATACATGGTGGAATTTCCTTGGTGTCTGTATCTTCCTTTACATCTACCACCAAAGCGCCATCGCTAATATAAGCAAAGCCATCCTCTTTCATCTTCTGTACCATATCCGGGATATAGCTCTGGGCGTCCGATTCTCCCTTCCAAAGTTCAAAGGAAACATTTAATTTCTCGTAGTTCTTTTTCAAGTCATTTACAGAAATAGTTAAAATATGATTTAATAACGCTCTATACCCTCTTCTACCCTGCTGTAATTCATAAGTAGCCTGCATTGCTTCTGCCTTGAAGGGTTCATCCTCCTTGGACTTTCCACTGGCCGTTGGGTAGATTTCTTCTAACTCAGAAATCGTAAACGGTGCTTCTTCCGGATATGCGCCTTCAAAATTCTCATCAAAATAAGGAAGTTCCGGTTTGCGAAGCTTCAATTCCGTAATAATCAAGCCCATCTGAAGACCCCAGTCTCCCAAATGCACATCACCAATCATCTTATGGCCCATATATGCACCAATTCTCTTGATACTTTCTCCAATAACCGCAGAACGCAAATGTCCTACATGCAATGGTTTCGCAACGTTTGGTCCGCCGTAATCAATCATAATGGTCTTTGGATTTGCTGTTTTATCACAACCAAAACGTGGACTTTCTAACATCCCTTCTACAAAAGACGCTAAAAAATCCTCTTTACAAATAAAATTTAAAAATCCTGGTTTTACTGCTTCGATTGAAGCAAAAATAGAATTTTGATCCTCTCTTAATTTATCCGCAACTTCCTCTGCAATCACAAGGGGGGCTTTTTTATATTCTTTTACTGCCGCCATTGCTCCATTACATTGGAATTCGCATAAATCAGGTCGGTTTGACTTTGTGATTCTTGCATATTTCGTATCATAACCACAGGCATCGAAAGCCTGTGCTACATAATCGCTTAGTACGTCCAGTAATTTCTTCATTTCTATATCCTCTCAAATCAATTGTACTTTCCGATTATATAACGAAATATTCGTTGTTGCAAGAAAAGAACCATTGATTTGTTAAGGATTATCATGTGTCTACCTTGTTGTCAGTCAAGCCACTAAGCATATCTTCGAAGCCATTGCTACGCTCTGCCAAAATGGATTCAATTCTGGCTTTTTCATCTTCATCTTCCACCGGTTTTTGCCCATAAACGCCACTGGCACCGGTTCTTTCCATCCAAGCCGCCTGTGCTTCTTCTGCTTCTGCCGCTGCGCGGTATGCTTCCTGTTGCTCTGCAATTTTTGCCATTTCATCCGCATTTGCTTCATCCTGCAAACGTTGAAAGACTTCCATTGCCTTTTCTTGTGCTTCCGCTTCTTCAGCGCTCAGTTCTTCTGTAGCCCCAATTTTTGTATCCTCTTCCCCTTCCATTCCATCTACATAGCGAACATTCCAATACTTGATGACCGTCTTGTTTAAGCGATCTCGCATCAATCTTTTATCAATTGGATCCATATATTGTTCTCCCTTAGATAAAATTTCAGAGTTATATTCCTAGTATACCTCTTTTTTTTGAAAAAACTTCTCTTTTTACAGAACCTTAAGAAAAAATTAAGAGCCATCCAAAAAGGAATGACTCTTAAAAATTATTTTCTCTTGATATCGCTTAAAAACTCAGGAATCTTAATGTTCTTCTCGGAAACGGTAGCCTGTGGTTTTACAGGATTTGTTAAGTTGTTCTGGAAGGTGGTCTGTTCTACCGACGGTTTCACCGGTGTAACAGGTGTAACGCTTGGAGTAACTCCGGCGCTCTGTACTTGTCTTCCTGCTGTTGTAGCTGTTGTGGTAGCTCCTACCGGTCTAGCAGGTGTAGCCACAGGAGAATTTGGTGCATACTTCATAATGGTCGGAATGGAAGCAGTTGCTTTTGCTTCCTCAAGTCCGGTAGCAATAACTGTAATGATTGCTTCATCTGTCATATTCTCATCGTATTTTGCACCGAATACGATATTTGCATTTTCTCCGGCCAAATCCTGCACATAACTTGCTGCTTCATTGGCATCCATTAAGGAAATGTCACCGGAAATATTGATAATTACATGGCTTGCACCTGTAATTGTAGTTTCAAGCAATGGACTTTCTACTGCAAGTTTTACTGCTTCGATTGCCTTTTCATCACCCTTTGCACTACCGATACCGATATGTGCCAGACCCTTATCCTTCATAACTGTCTGGATATCAGCGAAATCCAAGTTGATCAAGGATGCGTCATTAATCAAATCGGTGATTCCCTGTACAGACTGCTGTAATACTTCATCTGCCTTCTTTAATGCATCCGGCATAGATGTGCGTCTGTCGCAAAGCTGAATCAGCTTTTCATTTGGGATAACAATCAATGTATCTACGCTTTCCTGTAAGCGTTCAATACCCGCTAAGGCATTGGTCATTCTCTGTCTTGCTTCGAATTTAAAAGGCTTTGTAACAACACCGACAGTCAAGATACCCTGCTCTTTTGCAATCTTTGCAATTACCGGAGCAGCTCCTGTACCGGTTCCGCCACCCATTCCACAGGTAACGAAAATCATGTCTGCACCCTTTACAGCATTGCTAAGCTCTTCTGCACTTTCTTCTGCAGCGGATGCACCAACCTCAGGCTTTGCGCCTGCCCCAAGTCCTTTTGTAAGTTTCTCACCAATCTGAATTAATGTTGGTGCCTTACAAAAAAGTAAATCCTGTTTATCTGTATTTACTCCAATAAATTCTACACCGCTGATTTTTTCTTCAATCATTCTATTGACAGCATTGTTTCCAGCTCCTCCCACACCAATTACGATGATTTTTGCGCTGGAATCTGCTTCTGATGTCTTAATCTCAAGCAAGGTACTTCCTCCTTCTCTCCCTCGGTACTATATAATCTCAATACTAACTACTATTCTAGCCATATTACATATCATATATTTTTTTAGGGAAAATATCAATAACTATTTCTTTGTTTTTCCATTCTTTTTTTGTATTTATTCTGTTTTCTCAAAAGTAACATCCGTGGTATCTGTGGACCAGTTCTCCAAATGCAAAATCCCTGTTTGCCCCTCTAATTGCGGCAAAATTTTTTGCAAACGAACCATCTTTTCCGTCAGATACTCATCACTTCCCAATTCTATGGTGATGCCTCCGTAAATCAATTCCATATCTCCCAAGGAGCTGTAAGTAATTTCTGAAACAACAATCTCATATTTTGACAACATCTGTGTCAAGGTCAGTAATTTTTTCAATGTCGCGCTGGAAATATCCAGTTTTTCATAAAGAACGGCACTTTCGCAGGATAATCCCTGAATTTCCGGGACATCCTCCATGACAGTTTCGGATAATTCCACCACAAAACCATCTTTATCAAAATAGGCATTTTGTCCTAAACTTTCTATGTAGGTATATCCAATCAGACCTTTTTCATACACCGTAACATGTAAGGTATTTCGGTCCACCATGGTCACCTCCATGGTATCTATAAAAGGGACCTCCTGGGTATCGCCAAATTTATATTTCAGCAATACGTACAAGGTATTCCAACTGTAAGAATCATTCAGCACCCATTCTGTAATGCTGGCAGAATCATAGGTTTCATTGCCTTCCACCTCTACGGTTTCCACAACAAAAAGCTCTAGAATCAAAAATCCCACAATCAGAAGCACCGCTATAATAGATAGCAAAACAATATGCCTTATTTTTCTCTTTTTCTTCACTCTCTCATTAGTTTTCTTCATAGGACGCTTCAAACTTGATTTCCCTTGATACGCTAAGGGCCAAGCCCATTTCCGCCATCAAAAAGGAAATCGAAGTACCTCCATAACTAATAAACGGCAGGATGACACCGGTATTTGGTATGGTGTTGGTAACAACCGCAATATTTAAAATCACCTGCAACGCTACATGGGCCATAATTCCCACCGCCAACAAGGATCCAAATAAATCTGCCGCATTATTGGCGATAATCATAAACCGCCAAAGCAAAAGTAAAAATAACGCAATCACGCAGACTGCTCCAAAAATTCCCAGTTCTTCACAGATAATGGTAAAAATCATATCGTTTTGGGCTTCCGGTACGAAGCCAAGCTTCTGCATACTTTCTCCCAAACCTTTTCCGAAAATGCCTCCGGATCCAATGGCATACAACCCCTGCAAGGTTTGATATCCACTGTCATAATCTTCCGGATGAAGCCATACCTTAATACGTTCCACACGGTAACTTGCCACCAAAAGGAACGCCGCCGCTGCACCTACTCCACCAAGACCAATCCAAACAAAATGCGCATATTTCGGGCTTGCTACAAATACCATTAAAATTGCAATGCCCAGAATAATAATGGCTGTACTCAAGTTGTTGACACCAATCACCGCCACAAAGGGCATAACCGAAATCAGCACCTTCGCCACGACCTTAAAATCTGCCATTTGCTTCGGAATTCGGCTGATGAGAGCCGCCAAAAAGATAATCACTGCAATCTTTGCAATTTCCGAAGGTTGAAAAGAAAATCCTCCGATATATAACCAACGTTTGGAACCGTTAATTTCTGTTCCCACCACAAGAACCGCCGCGCAAAGGCCAAGACTCACAGCATAAACCACAGCAGCCATTTTTTTCCACCATCGATAGGGGACAAATGTGGTAAAGGTCATTAAAAGAAAGCCGATTCCCACAGACATAATCTGTCTTTTCAGATAATATGCCGCATCGTTCTTTTTCAACGCCGCACTGTAGGAACTGGTACTGTATAACATAACAAGGCCAAAGCAAATTAAAAATATTAAAATGATAAACAAACTGTAATCAAAATAACGAACCGTACGTGTACGTTTTTGCTGTTTTATTGCCATTTATGACTCCCCGAGTGACCGAACAAACTCTTTAAAGATATTGCCTCTCTGCTCATAATTATCAAACATTCCCCAGCTTGCACAAGCCGGTGATAACAGAACCGCTTCTCCACTCTTTGCATGTTCATAACAAATTGTGATTGCCTCTTCTAAGGTTTCTGCAAAGACATACTCCCGGAAGCCTAACTTTTCGCAAGTATCTGCGATTTTTTCCTTTGTCTGTCCAATCAGAACCAATTTCTTCACTTTTCCATCAAAGCTTTCAATCCACTCTTCATAAACAGAATCCTTATCATATCCACCACCGATCAAATAGGTCGGACGGTCCATGGCTTGAATTCCCTTAATCGCAGCATCCGGATTGGTACCCTTCGAATCGTTGTAAAAACGAACGCCACGCTTCTCTGTTACATATTCGATACGGTGTTCTACTGCCTGGAAGTTCTTAACCGCTTTCACAATTTTTTCCATAGGAACGCCCATGGCATTTGCCATAGCAATCGCTGCCATTGCATTTTCATAATTGTGTTTTCCAAGGATTTGCATTTCATTTACCGGCAAAAGCAAAGTCTCTTTTCCGGCTTCTGCCACGTAGAGATTTCCATCTCGATAAAAGAATCCATCTTCCAAAGTCCGCTCGCTGCTAAAATAAACCACTTTGCAGTTGCAGGTTGCACCAAATGCGCGCAATACCTCGTCCTCGTAGTTTAATACGCAAACATCCTCCGGTCCCTGATTCTTAGTAATGCTTTCCTTAGCTTCGATATAAGCCTCCATGGTATGATGGCGATTCAAATGATCCGGAGTAATATTTAAAATTGCACTGACATGTGGATGGAACTCATAAGCACTCTCCAGCTGGAAAGAACTGATTTCTGCCACTGTAACAGTCTTTTCGTCTGCTTTTAACGCCATAGAAGTAAATGGAATTCCAATATTTCCCACTACATGCACGGAGTCAAACTGTTCTCTCATAATTTCTCCGGTCAATGCAGTTGTGGTCGTTTTTCCATTGGTACCGGTAATCGCCACGATTTCGCCACGGTTGCAAAGGTATGCAAGTTCAATTTCACCAATCACAGGGACTTTTTTCTCCTGTAAAAACAGAACTTCCTTTGAATCCATAGGAACACCCGGGCTCACCACTGCAAAATCGATTTTTCCAGCCACTTCCTCCGGCAAACTTCCCAGATACACTTCTGCATCTGCAAAAGCAGTTGTTTTCTTTTTTACATCCTCCGGACTCAACTTTTGATTGCCGTCAAAAACCAAAAGTTTTGTCTGCATCTGCTGTAATAATTCTGCGGAAGCAATTCCACTTTTTCCGCTTCCGATTACAAGTGCTGTTTTGTTTTTAATCTCCATCTTACGCCTCGTTTTCTAAAATACTCCAAGTAATGCTACTAAACAAAGTAAAAAAGTCACGGTAGAGAAAATACCTACCACTCTGGTTTCCGACCAGCCGCCAAGTTCAAAATGATGATGAATCGGCGCCATACGGAAAATACGTTTTCCCTTTGTTGCCTTAAAATAAGAAACCTGTAAAATTACAGAGAGTACTTCCACAAAATAAATAAATCCTACAATTAAAATAAACACAGGCATTTCCAAAACATACGCAACACCTGCTACAAATCCACCTAATGCTAAAGAACCGGTATCTCCCATAAATACCTTTGCCGGATAAAAGTTAAAGCAAAGGAATCCCAAGAGTGCACCTACAACGGCGCCGCAAATCGGTTCCACTCCATTTCCAAACAAAAGGGAAATCAGTCCAAAGAACAAAGCCACCGGTACTGTCACGCTGGAAGATAAACCATCCAAACCATCTGTGAAATTGACTCCATTCACAGTACCAATGACTGCAAAATACAAAAGCGGAATGGCAAAGACTCCTAAGTCAATGCGTAATCCGGAAGAAAAAGGAATCCAAAGCAACAATGCATTTCCCATTCCTTTTACCAAATATACTGCAAAGGCTGTGGTAACCACAATTTGAAGTAAAAATTTCTGCCAGGCAATCAAGCCATCCGACTTCTTTTTTACCACCTTTAAATAATCATCTAAAAATCCAATCGCACCGAATCCCAAGGTCAAGATGAGAACCGGAATGATATTCGGATACTCTTTTACATAAAAGAGAGATACCACAAAAACGGCTGATAAAATCATAATTCCACCCATGGATGGAGTCCCGTTTTTTACCTGGTGAGATTTCAACTCTTCTCTCTCCGTATTTCCAATCTTTAATTTTCGCAAATAAGGAATCACAAAGGGTCCCATTACTAAAACAAGGATAAACGCGCCAAAAATCGGCAAAATAAAATCTAACATAACCAACCTCTTTTCCAATTGCTCAACTTGTTAAGTATACGCAATTTCCCCTCGAATTTCAATCTCTATTCCGATACGATGTCGCTTTCCGGTGTATCCAAAGCTTCTTCTTCCACCGTCGTAGTCGTGGTATCCTCGGTCTCTTCCGTATCTTCATCCGGGTAGATATTCATATAAGGTAAAATTTCTTCAAAAATATCATGTGCAATCTGCTGTGCGTAAGTACTGTGATACTGCTCCTCAGCATTTGGTTCATCCACAACCACATATACCAATACTTCCGGATCATCTGCCGGTGCATATCCAATAAAGGAAACCAAATAGTTAACGCCATCTCTTCCGGCCTTCTGCGCAGTACCGGTTTTACCGCCCATGGAATAACCTTCCACCTTTGCGGTAGTAGCGGTACCATCCGAAACAGTGGCCTCCAAGTAGGTCTTAATCAATTCGCTGGTTTCTTCCGAAATGGTTTCACGAACCAAGTTTGCATCATAGGTCTCCACTACATTTCCGTCGCTATCTGTGATTTTACGAACCACATGCGGCTGATAGTAATAGCCACCATTAATCAAGGACGAAAATGCACTGGCCATTTGAATCATGGTACAGTTGTAGTTCTGGCCAAAGGAGTTGGTCGCCAAATCGATGGTGGTCATATTATCCAAGCCATAGATCAAAGTGTCGGTTCTTGCCTCACCCGGCAAGTCCACATTTGTTTTTAATCCAAAGCCAAAAATATGCTGGTATTTTACAAAATCCTCAATTCCGATGACATAGGACATCTGCATCAAGGCATCGTTGCAGGAATTCATAATCGCTTCCTGAATGGTTTCCAGTCCATGTCCGGAACGGCTTACACAGTGAATGGTATATCCGGAAATTTCCTCATAACCATCACAATAATAGGTCTCATCCCCGCTCAAAGCCCCGGTTTCAAGTCCTGCAGCCACCGTAAAAGGCTTGGAAGTGGAACCCGGCTCATAGGTTTCTGTCACCGCATAACTCTGCCAAAGACCATTTAAAAACTCCAACTGTTCCTCACTGGTCATAGCTTCGATTTCTTCTTCTGTAAAGTACGCGGACAAATCCCTTGGATTGGAACTGTCATAATTCGGATACTGCGCAAGTGCCAAAATTTCTCCCGTGTCCGGATCCATTACGATGACCGCTGTATTGGTACTACCCGCACCCTCACGGTAATTATCCCGGTACTCTTCCTGGAAATTCATAATTTTCTCTTCTACGATACTTTGAATATTGGCATCTATGGTTAGTACCACATTATTTCCATCTTCCGCTTCCTTAATGACCGTTTCCAAGTCATTGTCCGAATTCAAATATCCATAACGGCGTCCATTAACTCCGTTTAACACATCGTTATACTCGTTCTCGACACCGGCCATACCCACATTTCCGGAGGCAATAAAACCAACCACGGTACTGGCCAAGGAACCATATGGATAACTGCGTTCGTATTCCTTCTCAAACCAAACGCCGGAACTGATGCCATTGTCGGAATCTTCCTGTAATTCCAAAAATTCTTCAATTTCACTGTATGACAATTCTTTTAATAACACTTGATACTGCGAATCCGCGTTATCCGTCAACAAGGTACGGATTTCGCTTTCATCCAGGCCAAAACAATCCACGAGTGCATCCACTGTGGTATCAATGGTGGTTTCCTTTGCGTTTACCACCTTACAATCCAAAATCAGATTATACACATCCACACTGGTTGCTAAGACTGTTCCCTTCACATCTGTAATATCTCCGCGTTGATAAGCTATGGTCTGGCTATCATACCCCTGTTGAGACAAAACGATTTTTTCATATTTTTCACCGCTGGTATATTCGATATACATCAAACGCGCAATCAAACCTACAAAAGCTAGTGATATCCCGGAAAAGAGTACCACTAGCTTTCTTTGCATTTTTCTGTTAAATTTAAAAACCTTATTTTTCTTAACCAAAACAACTCACCTTACTACAATTATTCACCATCCGGAACATCCTCGTATTGATTCATATAACTTTCATGATCCACAGAATAATATACTATCTGATCCTCCGATGCATATACCATGCCCAGTTCGTTCATTGCCACGTCTTTGATGTGTCGTAAATCTACAGCTGTATTAATTCTTTTTTGTGTTGCCTCATTGTCTGATGTCACGTTTTCAAGCTGTGTCTCCAAAGAAGAAATTGTTTTCAACTTTGTTGTAATACTGGATTGTAACTGAATATATGCAAAGGCTGTCCCTGCTATTATCATAGCGGCAATTGTTAAAAATGTCACGTACCCTTTTGTAAGCCCCAAGGCTCTCTGCTGATTTCTTCTGGCTGCAGCTTCTCTTCTACGTCTCTTTTCATCTTCGATGCGCTTCTGTTCCAGCTCTCTCCGGATTTTTTCACGACGTTCCTGTCTGTAATCCGGCACAGTCTGTCCATAGCGTACCGTATTGCCATCTACATATGCAGTTTGATAGTTCCCTCTGACTGCTGATCTCATAACAAATTACCCTAACTTTCCAAATGTTTCTCAAATACCCGAAGTTTTGCGCTCTTGGATCTGGAATTTTCTTCCAATTCCTTTTCACTCGGCAAAATCGGTTTGCGACTAATTACTTTTCCCTTTGATTTGTTTCCACACACACATACCGGAAAATCTTTTGGACATGTGCACGGATCTTCGTTTCTTTTGAAATTTGATTTTACAATTCTATCTTCCAAAGAATGGAAGGTAATAATACAAATTCTTCCATCTTCATTTAACAAGTCTATCATTTCATCCAAGTGTTCCTGCAACACCGCAAGTTCCTGATTGAGTTCAATGCGAATTGCCTGGAAGGTTCTTTTGGACGGATGGCCTCCCGTGACTTGAATTTTCTTTGGAATGGAAGCCTTAATGATTTCCGTCAATTCTCCGGCCGTTTCAATCCGTTTCTTTTCTCTGGCTTCTACAATATGCTTTGCAATGTTCTTTGCAAAACGATCCTCTCCATAATCTCGGATAATACGATACAAATCCTTTTCGCTGTACTCATTTACAATATCTGCTGCGGTACGGCTTTGTCTCTGGTCCATACGCATATCCAAAGGCGCATCTTCTTCTCTGTAAGTAAATCCTCTTTCTGCTGTGTCCAGCTGAAAAGAAGAAACCCCCAAATCCAGTAGAATTCCATCTACTTTTTCAATCCCAAGTTCTGCCAAGCGATCCTTCATCTCCGCATAATTGCTACGTACAATGGTTACTCGATCTGCATAGTCTTTCAATCGTTCGGTTGCCGCTGCGATGGCATCTGCGTCCTGGTCAATTCCAATCAGGCGACCTTTTGTCAGCCGTTTTGCAATTTCCAGAGAATGTCCCGCTCCGCCCAAGGTGCCATCTACGTAGATGCCATCCGGCTTAATTTGCAAATTTTCAATTGATTCCTCTAATAAAACCGAATAATGGGAAAACTCCATGTGCTCTCCTTTGTACTTTTTATATGCTCAGTCCAAGATCTGCCATGTGTTCTGCAATTTCATCCATATCATCAAAACTGCTTTCCGCATCCCATCTGTCCTTACTCCAGATTTCCACGCGGTTTAAAACACCTACAGAAATAATGTCTTTTTCAATTTGTGCATATTCCCTCAACACCTGAGGCAATAAAATTCTTCCTTGCTTATCGACTTCACAAGTGGCTGCTCCTGCAAAGAAGAAACGTGTAAATTTTCTGGCATCTTTTGTGGTAAGTGGTACTTCTCTAAATTTCTCTTCAATGTGGGCCCATTCTTCTTTGGGATAAATGAATAAACATCCATCTAAGCCCTTTGTCACAACAAACTCCTCTCCAAGTAACTCTCGAAATTTGCTGGGAACAATTAAGCGCCCCTTTGCATCCACTGTATGATTGTATTCACCCATGAACATAACGATGTCCTCTGCAGGTTAGAAACAGTCACTCTCCTTGTGGTTTATTCACCACTTTACACCATTTTCTACCACTTTCCTCCACTTGTTACCCTTATATTACTCCTTTTCCTCCATATGTGCAATAAAAAAAAGCGAATTTCCGCACTTTTTAAGAGGATTTTCATATTTTTTTCGGTGGAGGACCGGTGGAGGGAAATCCCAAAAAACGCAACAAGAGCCACGCCGTCTCCCCATAGGGAACCACAGCGTGACTCTTTTTCTTCTATATTATAGTGTTTTATTTATAGTGTTTTATTTTTTCTTTTCTTCTTCTGGAAGTTCTTGACGAATTTCTTTGGTACGAATTTCTTTGCAAATCTGTTCCACAAATTCATCTAAAGTCTTAACACCTTCATTTCCTTCAAATCTGCTTCGTACAGAAACCTTGCCTTCCTCTTCCTCGTTGGCTCCAACCACCAACATATATGGCAACTTATCCAAACGAGCTTCACGAATCTTAAATCCAATCTTTTCAGAACGTCCATCCACCGTGACGTCAATGCCATTCTTCTTTAACTCGTCTGCAACTTTTTCTGCATAATCCATATACTTATCAGAAATCGGAAGCACACGAACCTGTTCCGGGCAAAGCCAAGTCGGGAACTTTCCTGCATATTTTTCAATCAACCATGCAAGTGTTCTTTCATAGCAGCCAAGGGAAGTACGATGAATAATATATGGACGTACCTTACCTCCATTTTCATCGATATAGTACATATCAAAGTTTTCAGCAATTGCACAATCCAACTGAATGGTAATCATGGTATCTTCTTTTCCATATACATTCTTAGCCTGAATATCGATCTTCGGACCATAGAAAGCAGCTTCTCCTTCTGCTTCTACAAAAGGAAGGTTGTCTTCTACCAAAATCTTGCGAAGCGCATCCTGTGTCTTTTCCCAATATGCTTCATCACCCAAATATTTTTTGCGATTATTTGGATCCCATTTTGACAAACGATAAGTAACATCTTCCTGTAAGCCCAATGTATTCAATACGTAATTTGCCAAACGTAAGCATCCCTGTAATTCCTCTTCTGCCTGATCCGGACGAATAACCAAGTGACCTTCGGAAATCGTAAACTGTCTCACACGTGTAAGGCCATGCATTTCTCCGGAATCTTCTTTACGGAACAAGGTAGATGTCTCACTCATTCTCCAAGGAAGATCTCTATAAGAATGCTGTTCTGCCTTGTAAGTATAATACTGGAATGGGCAAGTCATCGGACGAAGTGCAAGTACTTCTTCCTCTCCATCCTTTTCCGGATCTCCCAAAACAAACATGCCATCCAAATAATGATCCCAATGTCCGGAAATCTTGTACAAGTCAGATTTTGCCATGAAAGGAGTCTTGGTACGTACGTATCCCCATTCTCTATCTTCCAAATCTTCAATCCAACGTTGCATTTTCATAACCATCTTGGTACCGCGTGGCATCAAAAGTGGCAATCCCTGTCCAACCACATCTACCGTTGTAAACAACTTCATTTCACGACCTAATTTGTTATGGTCGCGCATCTTTGCATCTTCTAATTTCTGCAAATGATCCTTCAATTCATCCTTTTTGAAGAAGGCTGTACCATAAATTCTCTGTAAACGTGCTTTGTTTTCATCGCCTCTCCAATAAGCCATGGAAGAAGATAATAATTTGAAATGCTTTACATTTTTGGTAGTCATCAAATGAGGACCTGCACACAAATCTACAAATCCTTCCTGATCATAGAAAGAAATCTCTGCTCCATCTTCCAAATCTTCAATCAACTCTACCTTGAAAGGCTCCTGTTTTTCCTGCATAAAAGCAATGGCTTCTTCCTTTGGCAAAGTATAACGACGAAGGCCATGACCTTCCTTTGCGATTTTCTTCATTTCCTCTTCGATTTTATCCAAATCTTCTCTGGAGAATGGTTCACACTCGAAATCATAGTAAAAACCATCTGCAATCGCCGGTCCAATGGCGCATTTTGCTTCCGGGAATAATCTCTTTACTGCTTCTGCCATAACATGTGCTGCTGTATGGCGAAGCACCTTTAATCCCTCTGCGTCATTCTGTGTCAAAATATTTAATTCTGCATCCTCTGTTATTTCGGTACGCAAGTCTACAACCTGTCCATTCACTTCTCCGGCACAGGCAACTCTTGCAAGTCCTTCACTGATATCCAGCGCAATATCATATACGCTTTTTGCTTCTGCATATTCTTTTACAGAACCATCTTTTAATGTGATCTTCATACGAACTCCTTCTTTCCATTTCTTATGATAAAAAAATCCCGGTATTGTCTGCTTATGCAAACAATACCGGGAACGTTATTCGTCGGTTCCACCCGGATTACTTCTTTGGGATCACATCCGCAAAAAAGTCACTTCATTTGATGATAACGGAATCACCGAACCATTTTTCAAATGGTCACTCCGAGGTGGTCTTCACTATAGGTCCCATGAAAAGGCTCTCACCAACTGCCTTTCTCTCTGACATCTTTCCTATACCTACTGTCCTCATCAACGCTTTTCTTTGTTTTTGTCATTATAACCTCTTACCTTTGGTTTGTAAAGATAAGAATTAGTTCTTTCCACAGCAGAATTTGTATTTTTTTCCACTTCCACATGGACAAGGATCGTTACGTCCTACTTTTTTACCAACTACAACGGTACCGGATTTCTTCTGCTCTAAGTATAACTTTCTACGAGTCTCAGCATCAAAAATCTTTTCCCACTGTGGCAAGTTGTATAACCAATCTGCCTTCGCATCTACCATGTTCTTGTATAATTTTTCTTTATCAAATGCAAGTGATACTTCGGTATCTTCTTCCATGGTATCAATTGGATTTGCTACTTTCAAACTATCGTTGATTCCATCTAAGAATCCTGTCATTTCCATGACTGAGATACTGTATTTTTCAGCAAGTGCTTTTACAGTTCCCTTTACTTCTTCGTCAGGATTTTCCAAAAGCTGTTCGTAAATTCCCTTTTCCAAAAGGAAATATTTCTGCCAAAACTTCTGAAGTGTTCCTCTATCTGTCTGCTGATTGTACGCAATCGATTGCCATTGTTCTAATAATGCCATTACCGTATAACCTTCCTTATTTTCAAATTAAATTGCCTGATTATTATAGCCTATCTTCTACCATTTTTCAATTCCTTCTGTTATAATTAGTGTCTAAAACACATACCGGAAAGGAACCTTATGAAACGAGTAAAACAAATCTTAGCAATCATCGCTTTAATCATAATTGCAGGTCTTTATCTTGTCACCATTGCACTGGCGCTTTTTGGCAATGAAAACACCTTTTCTTACCTCATTGCAGCCATTATAGCAACCGTCGTTTTTCCTGCATTACTTTGGATTTACAACTTTATATACAAATTAAAAAATCGGGATTCCAAATAGGTCTCCCGATTTTTTTAATAACAAAAATAGTGATTTCCAATCTTTGTATCCAAATTGGATGTTTGCATGGTTGTAGAAAAATATACTGTATCATCTCTTAAAATCTGTGTATTCCCTGACAAAACCGCATCAATAGATGCATATTCCTTTTCTGTCGGGTATGCCGTTCCTACATATGGCCATGAACTAAATTGCAAATCCGGACTGGTTTGACTCACCACATCATAAAGCGAATTCGGAAAGTCCGCAGAAACCATGCGGTTAAAAATCACTTCCACCACAGCTTCCTGTCCTTCCACACTTTCTCCTTGGGCTTCCAGCCACACAATTTTTGCCAGAAGGTCTCTTTCCTCCTGTGTCAATGTAATACTCCAACGATTCGATGTTGTTTCCTCGATCTCGCCTAACTCAGCACTCACCGTAGTAACCTCTTCGCCTTCATTTCCTGCAGCCACAATTTCCTGCTGCACCTTTTCCAGCGTTGCCTGGGTGCCCGCTTCCTCCAATAACGCATAGGATGCTGCACAAACACCGGCTGTTACTCCTTCATTTCTACTTGTTATCATTTCTTCCACTGCAATTGGAGTCTCATTTGACTCTGTTAAGAAATAGATGTTTGATTTTGTGGACACTCCAAACATTGCCAGCAAAAGCGCCAACAACAAAGAGGTATCCATCATCTTCTTTTTCATTTCTCTCCTTTCCTCAAGAACGATACCAATAGGTAACTATCTTATCGTCTTGAGGAAAAAAGTCAAATTCCCATTTCTCTGCAAAATACCCAAAATTTTCTTTTTATCTTATGAAAATCCGTCAGTTTTTCACGAAATCTTGTAGGATTCGTTCTTTACACTTTTTTACAGTGAAGTGGCACTTGGAAAACATGACAAGTTTTTCCAAATAATTCTTCTTTGTTTTCGTATACTCGCAACAAATTCCGAATTTATTCAGAAACCTCCGTAGAATCCACTGTTTCCGTGCTTTCCACAGTTTCTGTAGATTCTTCTACAACTTCTGTAGATTCCTCTACCTCTGTTTCTTCTTCCTCTTCAATCAAATCATCCAAGGTAATTTCGAAACTAGACTGATAGAAAGAAGAAATCAAGTAAACCGTTTCTTCTCCGTCAATACAAGCATAATCATAGCCTAAAGTGTCATTGTAGCCCCCATAAAGGACTGTAACCGTTTTATCTGCAGTCTGATAAGTAACTGTAACACCAGGGCTATCGAGTTCATAATCAGAAAGACTTTCGTAATCGGTAAAACTATCTTCTGCTTCAATTTGTGCTGCATATTGTAAAAGTGTTTCAATTGCATCCTGATCCAGGTTGATTGTTGTATCTCCATCATACACCCACGTATCGTCTTCCTTTGTAAAAGAAAGGGTTGCATCCTGATAAGTAAATGAAAAACTTACGATATCATCTACTGCATCAGAGGTCATTGTTATCGTTTCTTCTGTATCTGCATTTTCCTCTACCACTTCCGCATATTTCGTTGCGCCAAAATAGCAAAGGATTAAAATACAAATGATTCCAAGTAATACAAAAAACTGTCTTTGCTGTTTCTTCATGTTATTTCTTTCTCCTTACTACCCAAATTGTTACACCTGCAATCAATAAAGCAACCGGAATGAGAATCATCATAACAAGGCGAATTGCAACACTGTATCCGGTAGCAACTGTCAATGTTTCATTGGTATATTCCTTTACTGCAACAACAATAGTAGTAACATCCGTATCTACAAGTGCATTGACACAATCAATGAATAACGTAGAGTTGTTCTCATATACATAAGAATCCACGGAATCTGTCAACATCATCTGACTTGAGAATACAATCATCTGTGCGGTTGTATCGTCATCGATGGTCTTTTCTGCAGAAACTGCGATTGCAAATGGGCCGTCCTCATCTCCTTCTTCCTTGCTGATGACATTGGAAGTGGTGCTGTTAAATCCGCTTAAGGTCTTTGCAAAAGCAGAATCTGATGTTGTCAACAAACTGGTGATACTAATATCTTCTGAAGTTTCTTCCGGAACAATAATTCCGTACGCTGTCGGAGCTAAAATGTAACCATCGGAAACATTCGAAGTCAAGGTATCGCTTTCAATAGTCGGCAACAAGTAGTACTGCAACTGATAGTACTGTAAGTTTTCGCTACTGTCTTCTACAACAATTCCATCCGTGATAGAAAGTTCCATATAAGACAAAATAGACTTGAAGTTGGTTAAATCTGTATCTTCAGATACCACTGCAGTAGAAATAATCAATTTTCCACCTGCATTTAAGTATTCGATAATCTTATCTGCATCATCGGATGAAAAATCAACAGTTGGTCCATTGATGATCAAAGCTGCTGCATCTTCCGGTACACTATCCACTTCCAACAAGGTCAAGGATTCTACCGTAATGTTTGCTTTTTCAATCAACTCTGTAAATCCGTCATCCAAATCACTTTCACCATGTCCGGATACCGTATAAATCACAGGCATATCATCCATGGTGACATACTGAATAGCTGAGGTAATCTGACCTTCTCCATCATAACCGGTTTCTTCATAGGAGTAACCATAATAAGAAGTACTATCTTCTGCTAATGTGTATTCATACAAATCCTCTGCTGCAATATAAGTAGAACGCTTTTCACTTTCCACAAAAATCATACCGCTGCTGACATAAGTGGTATCTTCCACATAATTCTGATAGAACTGTGGAGAAACAGAAGGATTTACATACTCAACCGTAATGTGGCTGGAAGCACCTTCGTACTGTGCCAATGTATTAGCAACCAAGGAATCTGCACTGCTTTCCTTGGAATAAACATAAATCGTAACATCCTCATCCAAGGAATCCAAAAGTTCCAAGGTATCGTCTGTCAATGTGAATAACTGCTCATCGGTCAAATCAATATCCGTAATGGTTGCAGGAAGCGCACGTACTGCTAAGTTCGCAATGACAACTGCAACAACAGATGCTGCTACTACGCCGGAAGAAAATACACCCATTTTCCACTGTGCCTTTGTAGCGGTCCATCTTCTTTTCTGAATCACCTGTGTTGCTAAGAATAAGAAAATCGCACACAAGGAGATATAATAAATCACACCGGTAATATCTAAGATTCCGTCTGCAAAGGTTTCCATTGGAGAAATCAAATCGTAGCAGCCTAAAATCTTGGTAATGATATTACTTGATGAGAATAAAATGCTGGTAATACTCTGCATCATGTAACCCAAGAACAAAAGTAAAAAGGTTACGATTGCGGAAATAATCTGACTTTCTGTCAAAGAAGAAGCAAACACACCAATAGCAATACAAGCCTCTCCATATAAGAAATAAGAAAATACTGTCAAATATACTTCCGGAAGCGGTACTTCACCAAAAATCAACATAATCAATGGTGCAATACACATCACAAGTACCGGAATTACAAAAATCGTGGAAATACTTAAAAATTTAGCAACCACCATTTTTCCTACAGTAACCGGTGATGTTAAAATCAACTGATCCGTTTTGTTTCTACGTTCCTCACTCAAGGCACGCATGGTCAATATAGAAATTGCCGGGATGGAAATAATGCACATCCAGGAAATCGGATAAGACAAATAGACATATCCCGCTCTTAAGTTATAAGCATAAAAGAAAAATCCGAAGGTACAAATCAATACCGCCAAATAAATCCAGCCAATAATATTATGAAGAAGAGACTTCAACTCTCTCTTATAAATCGCTAGCATCTGTTGTTTCCTCCTCTTCCTCTTCTGTCTTTTCTGCTTCCGCCTCTTCTGTCTCCTCAAGCTCTGCTCCTGCTGCTAAGGCTTCTGCTTCCAATTCCTCATCTGAAATCTCAATTGGCTCTTCTTCTGCTTCCTCAAGATTTTCTGAAGACTCCTCTGTTTCCGGTTCTTCGTCCACACGTTCTTCACCGGTAATCTTCAAGAAGACATCCTCTAAGGTATCTCTGTGTACTTTCATTTCAAATACCGCTATGCCTGCTGTTGCGAAGGATTTGCTTACCGCACCACGAATATCTTCTTTTCCTTCTGCCTGTAATGTAACCACATAGGTATCCTTTTCGGTACCTTCCTGAATTTCATAGCTCTTCATGCCGGAAAGTCCGTCACAAACCTTTGTGATTTCTTCTTTATCGCCCTGTAATACTACTTCAAGTACCTGTCCGCCTTCTGCATTAGATACCAAATTCTCTGTTGTATCACTGGCAACTAATTTTCCTTTGGAAATAATATAAACATAGTCACATACTTCACTAATTTCTGTTAAAATATGAGAACTTAAAATCACTGTGTGATCTTTTCCAAGAGAACGAATTAATTTTCGAATTTCGATAATCTGTACCGGGTCAAGACCTACGGTAGGCTCATCCAAAATAATTACCTTTGGTGTGCCAAGAATTGCCTGGGCCAAACCAACTCTTTGTTTGTATCCCTTTGACAAGTTACGAATCAAACGATTTCTCATTTCTAAGACACCGGTCTGCTCCATAACTCTTTCTACCTGTTCTTTGCGTTCGGCTTTTTTCACCTTTTTCAATTCCGCAACGAAGGTTAAATATTCCTCTGTTGTCATATCCACATAAAGGGGTGGATTTTCCGGCAAATAGCCAATGCATTTCTTTGCTTCTTCCGGATTTTCCAAAATATCGTGACCGTCAATTTTTACCTGACCACTGGTGGCGCCAATGTATCCGGTCATAATATTCATGGTTGTACTCTTTCCGGCACCGTTTGTACCAAGAAGTCCGTAAATGCGTCCGGGTTCAATGGTAAGGTTCAAATCATCTACGGCCAAATGATCTCCGTACTTCTTAGACAAATGATTGATTTCAATCATTTCAGTCTCCTCCTCAATTCTACATTTTTGTTCCATACCACTGTAAATAAGAACTATGACGAAACAACGTTTATTTTTTGTTTTTTTTGTGAACACAAGAAAGAATGTCGCATGCGACATTCTCGCGCCAAGCGCGGTTGCATTTATGCAACATTTACATCTCGCGCGCGTGCGCTTCCATAGCGGAGCGCTTTTTTTATATCATAGGAATGGAATTTCCTATGATATAAAAAACTCCGCCACACATGTGTGGCGGAGTAAACATTCTAACGATAAATGATATCTTCTCTTCCGGGTCCGTTACTAACCATGGTAATTGGATAACCAATCTTCTCTTCAACAAATTCAATGTATTTTCTGCAATTTTCCGGAAGATCTTCATATTTCTTGATACCACGGATATCTTCTTTCCAACCAGGAAGTACTTCATACACCGGTTTTGCTTTCTTTAATTTTGCAGTTACAGGGAAGTCTGTTACCACTTCACCATCAATTTCATAGCCTACGCATACCGGAATTTCATCCAAATATCCAAGAACATCCAATACGGTAAAGGCTACATCCGTAGCGCCCTGCATACGGCATCCATAACGGGAAGCCACACAATCAAACCAACCCATACGTCTTGGTCTTCCTGTTGTTGCACCGTATTCTCCACCGTCGCCTCCACGTCTACGCAGTTCATCTGCTTCTTCTCCAAAGATTTCAGAAACAAATTCACCCGCACCAACTGCACTGGAGTATGCCTTACAAACAACTACAATTTTTTCAATCGCATATGGAGGAATACCTGCTCCGATGGCACCAAAGGCTGCCAATGTAGAAGAAGAAGTAACCATAGGATAAATACCATGATCCGGATCCTTTAAAGTTCCAAGCTGGCCTTCCAAAAGAATGGTCTTTCCGTCTTTGATAGCTTGATCCAAATATGCAGATACGTCGCATACATATGGAGCAACCATTTCACGGTAGCCCTGTAATTCTTTTACAATTTCTCCCGGAACAAGCAACGGTTTCTTATATAAATGCTCTAATAAAACATTTTTCTGCTCACAGATACGAGCTGCTTTTTCCTCTAATAATTCGTCATCAAATAATTCACTTACCTGAAAACCAATTTTTGCATATTTATCTGAATAAAAAGGAGCAATTCCGGACTTGGTTGAACCAAAAGACTTTCCTCCCAAACGTTCTTCTTCATACTGATCGAATAAAATATGATAGCTCATTACAATCTGTGCACGATCAGAAATTAAGATTTTTGGTTCCGGAACATTACGGTCTGTAATCGAACGGATTTCTTCCATTAACTTTGGAATATTGAGAGCCACTCCGTTTCCGATTACGCTGGTGGTATGATTATAAAACACACCGGAAGGTAAAGTATGAAGAGCAAATTTTCCGTAGTTATTTACGATTGTATGACCTGCATTTGCACCACCCTGAAAGCGAACAATGATGTCTGCTTCCTCTGCAAGCATGTCTGTAATCTTACCCTTTCCTTCGTCTCCCCAGTTTGCACCAACAACTGCCTTTACCATGTGAAATTCCTCCTACATCGTTATGTATTGTAACACTTTTATATCCCAGAAAAACCATTTCCTAAGATACAAAAACGGCAGGTGTAAAAACCTGCCGTTCTTACTTTATGATTATAGACGAATCTTTACCATAAGTAAAATTAATGTTTTTTATGTCAGACATAATTTTCTCTTATGCCTCTTCTTGAATAAATCGTAGAAAAGTCTCTGCTGCCTTAGATAAAGGCACTTTTTTTTCTTTGATCAAAGCATAATGCCTTGTAGGGATTTCCTCATCAAACTGTAGTTGGAACACTTCTCCGTTTTCCAAACTTTCTTTTGCAAAATCCTTTACCACGCTGGCTACACCCAAACTTCTCTTAGCAAATTGGATCATCATGGGACTGGTGGCAAGTTCAAATTCCGGTGTCAAAACCACTCCCTTTTTCTTTAAAAACTGCTCCACATAACCACGGGTAGACGTACGTCCTTCCAGACAAACAATGGGCAGTTTTTCCAAGGTCTCATAATGTAAAACCTTATCATTTAAGAAATCAAATTTTTTACCCGCCACAAAAATATCCTGTAGTTCCTTTACTGTCTGGATTTCCAAATGTTCCGTATCTTCTATGGGAGTACTTACAACACCAAAATCAATTTTGCCTGTTTGTAGATGTTTCACTGTCTCCGGCGTTGGTGCGTTGGTAATAATCATCTTAATGCCGGGATACAAATCATGAAACTTTTCCAAATAAGGAAGCAGAAAAAACTCCAAGGTCATATCACTGGCACCGATACGAATCTCTCCACTTTCCAAATTCTGAAATTCCAAAAATTTTTGTTCCCCTAATTTAAAGAAGTCATATCCTCTGGAAATATACTGATAGAAAATCTCTCCTTCTGAAGTAAAGCGTACTCCCTTTGAGGTACGTATAAACAAGGGGCTTCCCAAAGACTCCTCTAAATGCTTAATACCCTGGCTCACAGCGGGCTGGGTAATTCGTAGCTCCTCTGCTGCCAGGGTAATACTTTTACATTTTCCAACGTAATAAAAAATTTTATAATAGTCGAAATTAATATCCATAAGATTATTCATTCACAATCTTGTGAGAAATTGCAAGGGCCATTGCTCCCGGTCCAATATGACAGGATACGCTAAGTGACAATGGGTTCAAAATGATCTCATGATTTGGGAACACTTCCTGCACTTCTCTCTTGAATTCTTCTGCGGCTTCTAAATCGTAGGTGTAAGCCATGTCTAAATACATGTTCTTTCCTTCTGCATCGCCAAAACGCTCTTCGAAATCCTTCTTAATGGCATCAATCATAATGTTCTTTGCCTGCTTAACAGTTCTGGCCTTTGCAAAGGCATCCAACTTTTCACCCTGAATCTGAAGAACCGGTTTTAAACGAAGGACACTACCAAGGGCTGCTGCCGCCGGTGTGATTCTTCCACCTTTTTTCAAATAAGTCAACGTATCCAACATAATATAGATACTGGACTCTTTTCCTTCTTCATCCAAAATCTTTTTAATTTCTTCTGCTGATTTTCCCTGCTTTGCAAGGGCACAAGCATCTAATACAGAACGTCTCTGTGTCACAGAAATACGCTGGTTATTTACAACCTGTACCTTTCCATCATAATCCTGTGCCAACATCATAGCTGTTTCACATGCACTACTCAAACCGCTGGACATAGGAATATAAACGATTTCATCATATTCTTCCAATGTTTTATCCCAAAGATCTGTTACATCTCCAACCAATGGCATAGATGTGGAAATCGTCGCGTCTCCAATAAGTTTTTGATAAAACTCTTCCTGAGATAAATTAATTTCTTCGTAGTATGTCTCTTCATCTATGTAAAATGGCATTGGAACAACAATCACTCCATATTCTTCTGCCTGCTTCTGTGTGATCCCGCTATTACTGTCCGTAATGATTGCAATTTTGCTCATGACTCTTCCCTCCTGGTTCACATATACTAGGAGATTGTAGCACAGAAATGAAATATGTACAAGAAAAAAAGAGCCGTAAAAACGGCTCTTTTCCTTTATTTTCGTTATACAAAATTTGCTTTTTGTATTGGTTTACATTCCCATTCCCATTCCCGGGCCACCTGCTGGCATTGGAGGAACCGGCTCTTTGATATCTGCTACTACAGACTCTGTAGTAAGAAGTGTAGATGCTACACTGGTAGCGTTCTGAAGAGCACTTCTGGTTACCTTTACAGGATCCAAAATACCGGATGCAACCATATCTACATATTCTTCTTTTGCAGCGTCGAATCCAAATCCAGGATTTGATTCTCTTACCTTATTGATAATCACTGCGCCTTCCAAACCTGCATTTGCAGAGATGTAATAAAGAGGAGCTTCCAAAGCTTTCAAAATAACCTTTGCTCCGGTCTTTTCATCGCCTTCTAACGTTTCTGCAAGTTTCGCAACTTCCTTGCTTGCATGAATGTAAGCAGATCCACCACCGGAAATAATTCCTTCTTCTACAGCTGCTCTTGTTGCATTCAAAGCATCTTCCATACGAAGTTTTGCTTCTTTCATTTCTGTTTCCGTTGCAGCACCAACACGGATAACTGCTACACCGCCTGCCATCTTAGCAAGACGTTCCTGTAATTTTTCTTTATCGAATTCAGATGTGGTTTCTTCGATCTGTCCACGAATCTGGTTTACACGGCTCTCAATAGCAGCCTTGTCTCCTTCCCCGTCAACGATAATGGTGTTTTCTTTCTGAATCTTAACAGATTTAGCACGTCCAAGCTGATCTAAAGTAGTATCCTTCAATTCCAAACCTAAATCAGAAGAGATTACCTGACCACCTGTTAAAATAGCGATATCTTCCAGCATTGCTTTTCTTCTGTCACCATATCCAGGAGCCTTAACAGCAACTACATTGAAGGTTCCACGAAGTTTGTTTACGATTAAAGTTGTAAGGGCTTCTCCTTCTACATCTTCTGCGATGATTAAAAGTTTTGCACCGGACTGTACAACCTGCTCTAACAATGGAAGAATTTCCTGGATGTTTGCAATCTTCTTATCTGTAATCAAGATATATGGATCATCCAATACCGCTTCCATCTTATCCATATCTGTGCACATATAGGCTGAGATATAGCCTCTGTCAAACTGCATACCTTCTACTAAATCAAGTTCTGTCTGCATGGTCTTGCTTTCTTCGATGGTGATAACACCGTCGTTAGAAACTTTTTCCATAGCATCTGCTACCATGTTTCCAACTTCTTCATCGCCTGCAGAAATAGCAGCAACCTTTGCAATCTGATCTTTGCCGTTTACCTTAGCGCTCATTTCTTTCAAGGATTCTACTGCAACTTCTGTTGCTTTCTTCATACCTTTACGAAGGATAATTGGATTTGCGCCTGCTTCCAAGTTTTTCATTCCTTCTTTGATCATAGCCTGTGCTAAAACAGTTGCTGTAGTAGTACCATCTCCGGCTACATCATTTGTCTTTGTTGCAACTTCTTTTACAAGCTGTGCTCCCATGTTTTCAAAAGCATCTTCTAATTCGATTTCTTTTGCAATGGTAACACCATCGTTTGTAATAAGTGGAGCACCATAAGACTTATCCAATACAACGTTACGTCCCTTTGGTCCAATTGTTACACGTACTGTATTTGCTAATTTATCAACACCAGCCTGCAATGCTGCTCTGGCTTCTGTTCCGTATTTTAAATCCTTTGCCATGATTGTTTCTCCTTTATTTCAAATTGATTATTCTACAACAGCTAAAATATCATTCTGACGAACAATGATGTATTCTTCGCCATCTAATTTTACTTCAGTTCCTGCATATTTCGAATAAATAACTTTCTGTCCTTCTTTTACCTGCATGGTAACTTCTTTTCCATCTACGATTCCACCAGGTCCCACTGCGATAACTTCTGCTTCCTGTGGTTTTTCCTGTGCTGTACTTGCTAAAATAATTCCGGATTTTGTTGTTTCTTCCGCTTCTAACTGTTTTAATACTACTCTGTCAGATAAAGGTACTAATTTCATGTAGATTCCTCCTCATGTCTTCTAAATTATTAGCACTCTTATTCTTTGAGTGCTAACCCGATAGACTTATAATATGTCCTTCCCTTGCATTCTGCAACTTCTTAATCCTTCTGAATTGACATATTATATTTTGTTTTCTCTTTTTTTCTCGTTTTATCTCGTTTTTTCTTATTTTTTCATTTTTAAATCAAGGAAAAATGTGACAATGCATGTGAAATTCCGCCTTCTTTCAAAGGTTTGGTCACAAAATCCGCAACCGCCTTTGCATCTTCTGTTCCATTTCCCATACAGATTCCCACATTGGCAAATTTTAACATTTCTACATCGTTGACACTGTCACCAATGGCATAGGTATTTTTTAAATCCACATCATATAAACGGCATGCGTTTTGAATACCTACGGCTTTGGAAAATCCCTTGGGCACATATTCAATTGCCATATTTCCATGTACATATCCCACAAAGTCCTCTGCGAATGCCTGTAACAGCCACTGATAGTCCGTCATATTGGTAATTGCCACAGAAAACTTACTCATTTGCACATCCTCACGATGTTCCTTTACCTCTTTTAATGTCACATCCGGATCCTTAATAAGCATTTGATAAAAAGGATCCTTTTCCATCAATTCCATTTCCATATAGAGACCATCTCTGCATTCATACACCACCGGCACACGATGTTCCTCTAATACCTGCATGATTTCCTTTGCACGTTCCGGTTCTATCAGACGTTCCATTAAAATTTTTCCATTTTTATCTTCTATATAAGTACCGCAACCTGCCACAACTCCATCAAAGCCCAAAGACAGCAACTTCTTATTTTGCACATAGCCTCTGGAACGACCGGTACACAAAAAGGCAAGATTGCCTGCCTCCTGTAAGTTATGAATTCCTTCTATGGTACTTTCCGGAATATATAGATTTTCATCCCACAAAGTTCCGTCAATATCGAAAAATACTGCGTTTTTCATTTTTATTTCCTTTCTATCTCGCATTTCAGTCACAAGATGCATTATAACAACAAATCTAAAAAAATATAAAATTTTTTTCCATTTTCGCGAAATAACACAAAAAAATTTCTTTTTTCTTAATTAGTAATTTTTTCCTTCGGATGATATAGTCGTACTAGTACAGCATTTCGATGACGTTTCTAGTCATTTACAATTCTATTTCAAGAAAGGAAGTCTTTATGAAAAAATCTACCTTACCACCCTTTGAAAAAAAACTCCAACAGATGCAATTATTTTTGCGGAACAACCGGCGAATAACTGCCGCGGCTTCCGTATGCACCTTACTCCTGGTACTTTTACTCTTATCCGGTCATTACAATTTGGCCACCCGCACCTTGGTGACGGAAACCAATGAATGGGTCCTCAGCGATGATTACATTGCCTGGTTAAAAACCCAAATCAATGACGTCACCGTAGAAACCCTCCGGGAAGGCACCATCAATGGCAGCCTATCTACCTATATCGAATCCAACGATATAGCCGGCATTACCAATTTAATTATTGGCGAATTAGATGAACGCTTGGAAGAAGAAAATCCCACTTTTTTGGAGGAGAATCCTCACATCACAGAATATCTTAACACCTACATAGAAACTTCTTTCTCGGAAGCCATTACGCACCTTTCCAAAACAGAAATCCAATACCTTTCCGAAGAAACCTATACTTATATTGCGGAATATATCACCGCAGATTTAGAAGATACCTTGGGTCGCATTACCTCTTTAGAAGATATGACTGCCTCACTATCCAATCGTGCCACATCCTTGGAAGACAGTTCCAATCTTCTTTCTACCAAAACCACTTCTCTCGAAGAAGCCTCCGACACCTTAGCGCTTCGCGCTGACTCTCTGGAGGAATCCTCCAATACCTTAGCACTTCGCGCAGACACTCTGGAGGAAGAACAAAATTCCTTATCCTCCGGACTCATGGATACCAATGCAGAAATTGCCGCCATCAAAGAAGAACTCCAAAACTTACATGCAGAAATATCCAACATTGACCGTTACTATCCCATTAACAGTCTGTATCTCAGTTTTTCCGATACCAATCCTTCCCAGCTCTTTGGGGGCACCTGGGAACAAATTGCCTGCGGTGCCACTTTAGTAGGTGCCGGCACCGGCGTAGACAGCAGCGGGGTCTCGAAAGCCTTCGCTTTAGGGGAAACCGGTGGTACCTACAATCATCTTCTTACTGTCGCCGAATTACCGTCCCATTCCCATAGTCTCACCACCCTCAACAGTTTAAATGTGGCTTACGTAGGAAGTATTGACAACACCTTTGCCGGAGGCAGCTTAGCCGTATACCAGGTATCCGGAAACGCAGCTACACTCCAAACCAGTAACGCCGGTGGGAATACTGCCTTTTCCCTACAGACACCTTATCTAACCGTCTACATTTGGAAGCGCATTTCATAAATGGATTGGACTTGCAAGCCGCTTCTATACAGCGGATGTTTTTTATCACAGGACGTTATTTTCTATGACATAAAAAAATTCCCTCTCGATTCTTTTGAAGGAACCAAGAGAGAATTCTTTATTTCAAATATGCTACACGATATTGTAAACGATACAAAAAGGTGCCGATTCCAAACAAAAGAATAATCAGCAAAATCCATAGTCCGGTATACTCTGACAAATTGGCGTTCCACCCCAGTTCCTGGGCCAAGATGGAAACACAATTGGCCGCCGCATGTCCCAAAAAGGCCGGCATATAGGTTTGATATCTTTCTGCAAAATTTGCCAAAAAGATACCCACCAAAAATGCATATACAAACTGCACCAAATTCCCATGAACAATGCCAAACAACAAAGCACTAAACAAAATCGCCTTATGTACTTCCAACACGTCACGAAGTCTTCCATAGACCACGCCACGATAAAGAAGTTCTTCGCAGAAAGGCACCACAATTCCTAGGCAAACCAATTCCAATAAAAGATTGCTTCCATAAAAGGCATCCGATACCGCTTGGTAATTCTCGGATATCTCCTCCAAATGGGAAATCCCAATCAGATAGTTAAACCCGGAAGCCAAAAACAAAATGGTTAGCCCACCATACATATAGCAGGTCCACTTTTGTTTTGGGGTGTAGTGTTTTACATCATCCACTTGCCGAATCAACCGATCTTGAAAATACATTTTTCGCAAAAACGGTACTGTGCACAAAACCGCCAGGGCTTGATACAGTACATAGTAGTTTTCTGTATTTCCCAAAAAGATTTCAAGAACAAACAAAACCAACGTGGATAATACAAAATATAAGACCAAAGGGTATACCACAATGGATATTTCCCTTACTTGTCTTTGTACAGAGGCAAAAAAATCATGCCAAAACTGTTTCATCGTTTCACTCCTTTTGTATCACGATTTCCTACGTGTAAACGATGGAGGGCTACTTCTTTTCCCTTCACCTTAATGTTATGCTCTTCTCCATTTAAAAGCACATAAACATCTGTCAAATGATCCTTCGCTGCCAGCTTCATACCTCTTACACCTACCGCTGCCTTCTTTTTCTCCGGAATCGTAAAGGTATCCATACGTAAGAAATAATCTTCTTTGGAACGTAACACAAGGGTGGAATCTTCCACATAGGTCGTGATGCATAGTAATGTATCTCCATCCTGCAATTTGGTCGCGGCAGTCGTTCTCTTTGCCACATCAAATTCTTTTCCATCCACCAACTTCATCATGCCTGTCTTTGTAACAAAAATGAGTTTCTTCTCAATGATGGAACTCAAAGAAGTAATATACAGGAATTCTTCTTTACTACTGTCATAATTACTTACGTTATCAATCGGCGTTCCCTTATCCTTCATCTTACCATAAGGCAAATCCAACACCTTCACTAGGTGTAACTGACCGGTATTGGTAAAGACACAAACACGATCTGTATTCTTACAAATAAAGAAATGTTTATAATCCTTTTCTACCGTTTCTTTATTTCTTTCATAATTGTTTACATCAATAGTCTTGGCATAGCCAAAGCGATCCATCAAGAAGCATACATCCATCTCTTCGATTTTCTTTTCTTCGAAGACTGCTGCTTCTCCGTTTTCTACAACGGTCTTTCTTGGAACACCATACTCCTTGCTATAGCCTTCTAATTCCTTACGGATAACCTTCGCCATAGAGCCTTTATTGGCTAATACATCTTCATAGAACGCAATGTTCTGTAAGGTCGTATCATGCTCTTTACGAAGTGCTTCAATTTCCAAGCCAATCAAACGATACAAACGCATTTCCAAAATGGCACTGGCCTGGCGATCTGTAAAATTCAAAGTTGCCGCCTGTTTTCTGGATTCCTCACTCCGGAAGGTAATTCCTTCGGTCGCTCCGGTGGTCAAACAAGCTCTGGCTGTTTTTACATCCTTACTTCCACGCAGGATCTCAATGATTAAATCAATGACATCACAAGCGCGAATCAAACCTTCTTGAATTTCTTTCTTTTCCAGCTCTTTGGTTAAAAGTGTTTTGTATTTTCTCTTTCCAAGTTCAAACTGGAACTTAATGAAATGGCGAAGAATGGATACCACACCTAAGGTTTCCGGCTTTCCGTCCACAACCGAAAGCATATTTACACCAAAGGTATCTTCCAATTTGGTCTTCTTATAGAGCATGTTCTTTAAATTCTCAACATCTGCTCCTTTTTTCAATTCGATGACAATACGAATTCCTTCTTTGGAAGACTGGTTGGAAATATCTACAATATCGGTGGTCTTTTTAGTTTCTACTAAAGCAAATACATCATTTAAGAATTTTCCGATTCCGGAACCAATCATGGTGTAAGGGATTTCCGTGATGACAAGCTGCTGTCTGCCACCCTTGATTTTTTCCACTTCCACTTTGCCTCTTAGACGAATCTTGCCCACACCGGTTTCATAAATATCCAATAATTCATCTTTATTGATGACAATACCACCGGTAGGAAAATCCGGTCCCGGCATAATTTCCATAATTTCTTCTGTGGTGATATCCGGATTCTTCATGTAAGCAATGGCTGCATCCAATACCTCTTTTAAATTGTGAGGGGGAATGCTGGTAGCCATACCTACAGCAATACCTTCGGCACCATTGATCAAAATATTCGGAACCTTGACCGGCAATACTTCCGGTTCTTTTTCCGTTTCATCAAAGTTCGGTACAAAATCTACCACGTCTTTATCTAAATCAGAAAGATAGGCTTCCTGTGTAATCTTTTGTAAACGGGCCTCGGTATAACGCATAGCAGCGGCACCGTCTCCTTCGATGGAACCAAAGTTTCCGTGACCATCTACCAAAGGCAATCCCTTTTTAAAATCCTGCGCCATAACAACCAAGGACTCATAAATAGAGCTATCCCCATGGGGATGATATTTACCCATGGTATCTCCGACAATACGAGCACTTTTACGATATGGCTTATCATAACGAATCCCAAGTTCATACATATCGTACAGAGTTCTTCTCTGTACCGGTTTTAATCCGTCACGAATATCCGGCAATGCTCTGGCCACAATAACACTCATGGCATAATCGATATATGATTTCTGCATAATTTCGGAATATTCCGTCCGAATCAGTCTTTCTTCCACGTCCATTTATTACTAAAAACTCCTCTCAAACCTTAAATATCCAACTCTGCATCCACTGCATGTTCATGAATAAAGGCCTTTCTTGGTGCAACATCGGTTCCCATCAACATCGCTGTAACATCGGAAGCCATACGTGCATCTTCAATTTCTACTTTCTTCAAATAACGGGTCTCCGGATCCAATGTGGTCTCCCACAACTGTTCCGGATCCATTTCACCCAAGCCTTTGTATCTCTGTAAGGTAAAAGGTCCCTTATGATTTTTACGATAATGATCCAAAGCCACATCATCATACAAGTACTCTTCCTCTCCCTTGGACGGAATGGCTTTATACAACGGTGGCATGGCAATATACACATGACCTTCAAAAATCAATTCCGGCATAAACCGATAGAATAAGGTCATAAGCAACGTAGAAATATGCGCACCATCCACGTCCGCATCGGCCATAATAACAATCTTGTCATAGCGCAATTTGGTGATATCGAAATCATTTCCATATCCTTCTGAAAATCCACAACCGAAGGCGTTGATCATCGTTTTGATCTCCGCATTTGCCAATACCTTATCAATACTTGCTTTTTCAACATTTAAAATCTTACCGCGGATTGGCATAATCGCCTGATACATACGGTTTCTTGCCATTTTTGCAGAACCACCCGCAGAATCTCCCTCGACAATAAAGATTTCACACTTCGAAGCATCTCTGGATTCACAGTTGGCCAATTTTCCATTGGAATCAAAAGAAAACTTCTGCTTCTGTAACAGATTGGTCTTTGCCTTTTCTTCTGTTTTACGAATCTTCGCTGCTTTTTCTGCACAGCTGATCACCTGTTTTAAGGTCTCTAAATTTTTATCAAAGAACAACTGGATTTCATCGCCGGTGATTTTTCCGGTAGCTCTGGCCGCATCTTGATTATCCAGTTTGGTTTTTGTCTGTCCTTCAAAGCGAGGATCCGGATGTTTGATAGAAACAACCGCGGTCATACCGTTACGAATATCTGTACCGGTAAAGTTTGGATCCTTATCCTTTAAAATGCCGAGTTCTCTGGCATACTGATTGATTACTGTGGTAAAGGTGGTCTTAAATCCGGTTAAGTGAGAACCACCCTCTGCATTGTAGATATTGTTACAGAAACCAAGTACATTTTCATGAAATTCATTGGTATACTGAAAAGCTGCTTCTACCATAATTCCCTCAGACTCGCCGGAGAAATATACCACATCATGAATGGTTTCAATATTTTTATTTAAATCTTTGACGAAGCCAATAATACCGTCCGGTTCATGGAAAGTCTCCACTTCTGTAGTCTCTCCACGCTTGTCTTCATAAATAATTGTAAGTTTCGGGTTCAAGTAAGCGGTCTCATGCAAACGGCTCTTAACTTCATCCCCCTTAAATCTGGTCTTTTCAAAAATTTCCGGATCCGGTAAAAAATTAATTCTGGTTCCGGTTTTTTTCGTTTTTCCAATCACCGGTAGCAATCCATTTACCAACTGCTCCGTTGGATTTCCTCTTTCATAGCTATCGTGATAAATATTTCCATCTCTGCTGATTTCTACGTCCATTCTGGTAGAAAGGGCATTTACCGCAGAAGAACCTACACCATGCAAACCACCACTGGTCTTGTAAGCATTGTTATCAAATTTTCCACCTGCATGTAAAGTCGTAAAAACAACACGTGCTGCAGAGACACCCTTCGCATGCATTCCTACCGGAATACCACGTCCGTTATCTTCTACTGTACAAGAACCGTCAGATTCCAAGGTAACACGAATGGTGTCACAGGCTCCTGCCAAGTGCTCATCTACAGAGTTGTCTACTATTTCATAAATCAAATGATTCAAACCCTTACGGGATGTACTTCCGATATACATACCGGGTCTTTTACGTACGGCTTCCAAACCTTCCAAAACCGTAATACTTTCGGCACCATAACTTGCATTCTTTGCCATTTTTAAAAACTCCTATTCTTCCCTACCATTTGGACTTTGTTGCTTCATATGTGCGATTACCATCATTGCCAGTTTAAACTTCATGGCATCTTCAAACTTTCGCACATCCAGTCCTACGATTTTCTCAAAACGATCCAAACGATATACTAACGTATTTCGATGTACGTATAACTGTCTGGCTGTTTCTGAAATATTCAAATCATTCTCAAAAAAACGTTCCACCGTTGATAATGTTTCTTCATCCAAGTTCAGTTCTCGATCTCCGAAAACCTCCTCAATAAACATTTCACATAATTGAATGGGCAATTGATAAATCAAACGACCAATTCCCAATTTGCTGTAACTCATGGTTCTTTTTTGCACATAAAAAACACCGCCTACTTGCAGTGCCATCATTGCTTCCTGATAAGATTTTTGTAAATCTTGAAGACGTTCTACGGGAGTACCGTATCCAACACGAACCTGTACCATGGCTTCCATATTGAATCCATCCACGATTTCTCGTGCCAAGGTCTCGTAATCCGACTCTTCCATTTTTGAAACGTCCTTTACCAGAATCAGATTCTTTTCATCCACTTCCGTCACAAAATCTTTGTGTTTTCCATCTACCAAGTTACGCAACAGCTCCAACTGTACACTTTCTTTCCGGCCAAGAATTTCTACCACATATACCAAACGTTTTGCCGGCATAATTTTCAATTTCTCAGCTTTGTTGTACATGTCCACCAATAAAATATTTCCAAGCAAAATATTTTGAATAAACACATTTCGGTCAAACTGCTCATGATAAGATTCTACGATATTGCGAATCTGTACCACTGCTAACCGTCCAACCATATAAGCTTCTTCTGAATTCGCACGAATCAAAAGCACATATTGTAAAGTCTCTTCCACATAGACTTTAAAGAAATGATACCCTTGCATCATTTGACTTTCCGCCATAGATTCCGAAAAATGCACAATGGACTCTTCCATTTTTTCATCCGGCTCTTCTGTGGATGCCAACAATCTTCCCTTCTCATCATAAAGTAATAATTCCATGCGAGAAATTTCTTTGATATCGTTTAATGCTAATTGTAGCTTATGATTCGACAGCATGTTACGCCTCACTCTCTTTCTAGGGTAAAAAACACCAAATCTATTTTAATAGAAATCGAACATATGTGCAAGCACAAAAAAAGGAAGACCAAAGTCTTCCTTTTTGGGAAAAAAACTAGTTTGTAATAGTTCTTTCTGTTTCTTTATCAAATACATGAATCTTCTGTGGGTCAAATGCAAGTTTTACATGATCTCCCATACGAGCTGCTGTTCTGGAATCAACCTTAGCAGTGAAGTTTGCTCCTGCAATCTGGAAGTAAAGAAGAACTTCTGCTCCAAGTAATTCGTATCCTGTGATGTCAGCTTCGATTAAGCTATCCTTGAAGGTTTCAATCTCAATCTGAGAATCGCTGATATCTTCCGGACGAATACCAAGTACAACTGTCTTTCCAGCATATCCGCCATCGATTACTTTCTTAGCCTTTGCTGGTGGAAGCACTGCACTGAACTGACCAAACTCTAAAGTAACCTTTTCTCCTTCAACCTTAACATTTGCATCTACGAAGTTCATCTGTGGTGATCCGATGAATCCTGCTACGAATAAGTTGTCAGGCTCATTGTAAAGTTTCATTGGAGAGTCAACCTGCTGGATAACACCATCCTTTAATACAACGATTCTGGTTCCAAGAGTCATAGCTTCTGTCTGATCATGTGTTACATAGATGATGGTAGCGCCCAATCTCTGATGTAAACCGGCAATTTCAGATCTCATCTGTACTCTTAATTTTGCATCCAAGTTAGAGAGCGGCTCATCCATTAAGAATACCTTTGGATTACGAACGATAGCACGTCCCATAGCAACACGCTGTCTCTGTCCACCGGATAAAGCCTTTGGCTTACGGTCTAATAATTTTTCCAAATCAAGAATTCTAGCTGCTTCATGTACTTTCTGATCGATTTCTGCCTTTGGTACTTTACGAAGTTTCAAACCAAATGCCATGTTATCGTATACTGTCATATGTGGATACAAAGCGTAGTTCTGGAATACCATTGCGATATCTCTATCCTTTGGTTCTACGTCGTTCATTAACTTGCCATCAATGGTAAATTCACCATCTGAAATCTCTTCCAATCCTGCGATCATACGAAGTGTAGTAGATTTACCACATCCGGATGGTCCTACAAAGATAATGAATTCTTTATCTTCCACTTTTAAATTGAAATCCTTAACAGCTTCAAAACCGTTAGGGTATTTCTTGCAAACGCCCTTTAACTCTAAACTTGCCATAAATAAAAATCCTCCTCTAAATGAACTACATATATAGTAATTCATTTCCTCTCCCTTTTCTATTCATAGAACGCCAAAAATACATCTTCATTCTTCGGCTTTCTAACGAAGAAAAAAAAAGAGAAGCCTTTTTTTCGTCACTTCAACGAAAAAAGAAGTTTCTCTTTGTCATTTTGACTAGTATTATAATTTGGAATATCCAAAACCATTTACCATGGCATCAATTTTGATATTCTTTTTGCAGAATGGACAATCATGCATGGTGTAGTTCTCATAGCCTAACACATCATCCTGATTAAACAGATGTTTGACACGAATGCCATCTACTGCATCAATGGTACTGAATACGCAAAGCACATCTTCAATGATGCCTCCGTAATAGGACACACATTCCAGTGCCTGTTGAATCGCACCACCGGTAGTAGCAGTCGCTGCCATTAATACCACATGCTTTCCGTTAATCGCCCCTTTATTGTTATCTCGGAAAATCATTTGATTATTGGCATTAAATTCCGGCGTAATCACATAATGGGTTTCATGAATATTCGTAGATAAAAAGCTACGTGCTTCAATCTCTTTACTCAAAAATGCCCCAATCACTTCCGTCCCGTCCATACATACAATGGTGTCAATGTAACTGCTGTAATTCAATTTACTGTAAAACACCTTTGCAGCTTCCTGCGCCTCACTGATACGGGTTTTCAAACTGGTCACATCCACATAATAATTAATGTGGGAATGACTTGTTGCAAAGTGTCCCGGAATTGCATGTAATGCTAATAGATTGCTTTCACGGGAATAAAATTTCACTTTCTTTTGTTCCATTTCAGCCCTCCTGTACATATCTTCCTTCTGTTACTATTATAACACGAATCGCTGATGGAACATATAAATTTATTGAGAACTAATTTTTCCCGGTTGAACCAAATCCACCGCGGTCGATATCACTCAAATGATCGGTTTCTTCAAACACAATCTGCGGTTGATTCTTCACAATACGGAATTGGCAAATACGATCATTGACATGAATTTCAGTATCTCTGGTGGCGTATACCGGCATTCTCCAAATATCATTATCTCCGGAATAACTTTGATCAATAACGCCCATGGAATTGGTTTGTAAAATGCCCCAATTCTTAAAGGTCGAACTTCTTGGTACCAAATGCGCTTCGTATCCCTCCGGAATCATCATCGCTACACCTAAATTAATCAAACGGAAATCGCCTTTTTTCAAAACCACATTTTCCGCAGCTCTTAAATCAATCCAATCGCTCTTTCCGTCGATATAACACAATTTTTCAATTTCTTCTGAAATATATTTAATACGAATTGTTTCGCTCATTTTATGCCTCCCATGTCAGGTTACTGTTTTCTACTCTGCGGTCGCGAAGCATCAATTCATTTACTGCCTCCTGGGCAGGCTTATTCTCAAACAACACACGATTTACCATTTCTGTAATCGGCATTTCCACTTCAAACTTCTGAGCCATATGAAGGGCTGCGGTTGCACAGTTGATGCCTTCTACTACCATTTTTACTTCTGCCACTGCTTCTTCTCTGGTTTTTCCCTGTCCAATCAGCATTCCTGCCATACGGTTTCTGGAATGTTTGCTCTCGCAGGTAACAATCAAGTCCCCGATACCGGTTAATCCGCTCAAGGTCTCCGGGCATCCACCCATACGCACTGCCAAACGAGAAATTTCCGCAATTCCTCTGGTAATCAATGCAGCCTTGGTATTGTCTCCATAGCCAAGTCCATCTGTCATACCTGCTGCTAAAGCAATGACATTTTTCAAGGCACCGCCAAGCTCCATGCCCACCATGTCCGGGCTGGTATATACACGCAGGAAATCATTCATAAAGATTTCCTGAATCAATTCTGCTGCTGCTTTCTTTTTACATCCTGCTACCAAAACCGTAGGAAGTCCTATTGCCACTTCCTCTGCATGGCTTGGTCCGCAAAGAACTGCAGGACAACACTGTGGAATTTCCTGCTCCACAATTTCTGATAAGCGAAGTAAGGTATTGTCTTCCAATCCTTTCGCGACACTCACAACAATCTGGCCTTCTTCCACAAAAGCGCTCATATTCTTTGCTGTGCTACGGATAAATGGAGACGGAACTGCAAGAACCAACAAATCCATGCCTTGAATGGCCTCGCCCATATCCGTTGTGATTTTGATTTCTTCCGGAATCTTCACACCCGGCAATTTATCCTTTAACTCTTTGTCTCGTAAAATCTGTTCTTTTTCTTCTTCCAAAAAAGTCCATACAGATACTGCATGTCCGTTTCCGTGCAACGTAAGAGCAAGAGCCATGCCCCAACTTCCTGCACCAATTACACCAACATTTGCCATAACTACTCCTTATTTCCGTTTTTTGTAAAAGAAATTTTATTTTCTGTTCCCCTTAAGAGACGGGAAATATTACTTCTATGCTTCCAAATGCCAAGAATACTTAATCCTGCCACTACCACATACATTTCCAATAATGCTGCTCCTTCTAATGGGAAAAATCCAAGTTGTCCAAAAAGAAGCGTCTGTAAAAAGAAGCAAATCATAACCAGGATAGAACCCAAAGAAACATAACGGGTAATTGCCACGATTCCCACAAATACCAAAAGGCAAACCGGTACTTCGATTGTGGTATAAATCAATATGATGGCTGCGGTACTGGCTATTCCCTTTCCACCTTTGAACTTCATCGGCAAAGGAAAATCATGCCCAAGAACCGCTCCTACTCCTGCATATAATTCCAAAAGTTTTGCGTTTTCCATATTGTGTGATGTTGCAAACCAATAAACCAACAGCATCGGAAGGATGGTTTTTAACACATCTCCCAACAACGTGATAAGGCCTGCTTTTACCCCAAGATTACGAAGTGTATTGGTGGATCCGGTATTTCCGGAACCCACGGTCCGCAAATCCACATGGTTCTTCTTTCCTACCAAATAACCGGTACAAAACCATCCGAACACGTAACCAATGCAAACTGATACTACTCTTGCCAACATGTTTTAGTCGTCCTTTCTCTCCCGAATAATAAACTTCAAAGAGGTACCGCGGAATCCGAAGGTATCTCGAATACGATTTTCCAAATAACGCACATAAGAGAAGTGCATCAAATTCTTATCGTTTACAAATACTACAAAGGTCGGTGGTTTTACTGCTGCCTGTGTAATATAGAAAATCTTCAATCGTTTTCCCTTATCCGTCGGAGGCTGTTGCATTGCCACTGCCTCTGCTACGATTTCATTTAATACACCGGTAGCCACGCGCATGGTGTTATTTTCAATGACCATATCAATCATTTCAAATATCTTATTTACACGCTGACCACTCTTTACCGAAATAAACATGATTTCCGCATAAGAAAGGAAACTTAAAATCTGACGAATTTTGTCCGAGTATTCCTTGGTGGATTTATCTGTTTTCTCGATCGCATCCCATTTATTTACGGCAATAATAATACCTTTTCCACGGTCATGAGCAACACCTGCAATCTTCGCATCCTGTTCTGTCACGCCTTCCGTTGCATCAATCATAATCATAACCACATCTGCACGTTCTACCGCAGCTACAGCACGAATGATACTATAACGTTCCAAATCTTCTTTGATTTTGCTTTTTCTTCGAATTCCAGCAGTATCAATGAAAACATACTCTTTTCCATTATATCGCACCGGCGTATCAATAGCGTCTCTAGTGGTACCGGCAATATCAGAAACAATCACACGATTCTTTCCGGTCAAACGATTGACTAAAGAAGATTTTCCAACATTCGGTTTTCCAATAATGGCAATCTTCGGACGATCGTCCTCTTCCTCTGCACCACTGTTTTCCGGAAAATGAGCAACCACTTCATCCAACATATCTCCTAAGCCTAACATAGAAGATGCGGAAATCGGATGTGGATCTCCAATTCCCAAATTGTAAAACTCATATACATCCGGCATCAATTTTTCAAAACTATCTACCTTATTTACCACCAAAACAATTGGCTTCTTGGAACGGCGCAACATATTTGCCACCTTTTCGTCTGCATCCACAAGGCCCTGACGTACATCTGTAATAAACACAATGACATCTGCGGTATCAATGGCAATCTGTGCCTGTTCTCTCATCTGAGACAAAATAATATCTTTGCTTTCCGGCTCAATTCCACCGGTATCTATTAATGTGAAGTTCTTGTCGAGCCAAGAAACATCTGCATATATACGATCTCTGGTAACACCCGGGGTATCCTTTACAATGGATATTCTTTCCCCTGCAAGGGCATTAAACAATGTTGATTTTCCTACGTTTGGTCGCCCTACAATAGCAACTACTGGCTTACTCATCCATTTCTCCTTTCATACTGTCCACTAAATCTTGACCGCTTGATTTTACAATATCAATTTTTACTTGTAAAGAAGCAGCCAATTCCTCAAGCGTCATATCATCCAAGAACACCTGCTCTCCCATACGAAGCACGTTGGAAGGAAGCAAGAGTCTTCCTTTTAAGTCTATTTCCTTTAACTGCTTTTCCAAATCCTGCCCTGTCAAAAGGCCGGATACCGTAATGCGCTCTCCAAAAAAGTCGTTGCGAATCGGTACCACTTGAATCTCTGTATTGGTAAATTTTTCCATAAATTCTTGAGATAGTTCTTGCAAAAACGGACCTGCTAACTTTCCTGTAGCAATGGTCATGGACCGTTTTTTATCATCTCCCTGCTCTTCTGCCAAAGCCTCACGAAATTCATTGAGCAACAGACGAATCATACCCACGCCGTTTTCCAACTGGATGAATCCGTCGTAACGTTCTTCTACAGGCAAATCCATTTCTGCCAATAAATACCATTCATCTCCGGCCTGTACAAAGTGTCTGCCCCATTTTTCAAAGCAAATATCCTGCCACTTATGAATGATTGCTAACACTTCTCTGGCGTCCTCTTTGGTAAAAGGTTCCAGCGGGTACAGCCCTTCGCGAAACTTCGAAAGTCCTACCGGTACCACAGACAAACTCTGCATATAGGGCATTTTCGCAGCCAAATCAGAAATTGTCCGTTCCAGTTCCTTTCCATCATTGACCCCTTTGCAAAGCACAATTTGACCATTCATCTCAATGCCGGCTTCATACAGACGATCCAATTTTTTTAAGGCTTCTCCGGCAAAACGATTATGAAGCATTTCACAACGAAGTTCCGGATTTGTGGTATGTACCGAAATATTGATTGGTGCCAATTTATAGGTAATGATACGCTCCAAATCGTGTTCTTTCATATTAGTAAGGGTAATATAATTTCCCTGTAAAAAAGAAAGACGGGAATCATCATCTTTAAAATACAAGGTGTCACGCATTCCCGGCGGCATTTGGTCTATAAAGCAGAAAATACATTTGTTGGAACAGGACTTGTAATCATCCATCAATCCATTTTCAAATGTAATCCCCAAATCTTCATCATATTCTTTTTCAATTTCCAATTCCCATTCTTCCCCATTTACTTTACGCACCAAGACGGTGATAAAGTCATCTTCCACCAGGTAATGGTAATCAAAAATATCTTCAATCTCCTGTCCGTTAATGGCGACCAAGCAGTCTCCCGGACACAGTTCCATTTCCTCTGCTATGCTTCCCGGCATAACAGTTTTAATCACATGTAATTTTTCCATACTTATACTTTCTTATTGCTATAGATGAATTGCATCGTTCTACAAGTTTACAATACTTCCGGGAAAATCGCAAATTTTTCAAGATTCACTTGTGCATCCTCGTAGTGTGTTTAAACAAGCCGTAATTTGAACTCCGACAAAGTCAAAACGCTCCGGGATAATAACGGATTTCCTGTCCTTCTATGGCCACCACATCAAAGCGGCAAGGCGTACTATATCCGCCAAAATGAGTAAGCAAATAATATTCCGCCACCTTACGAATGGTTCTTTGTTTACGAAAACCCACAGCCTCCTCCGGTGTTCCCACCTTGGCATTTCTCCGGTATTTCACCTCTACAAACACCAAGGTATCCTTGTCTTTTCCGATTAAATCAATTTCTCCTACCTTGCATCTGAAATTTTTTTCCAAAAGAAAAAAGCCTTGTGTTTGCAGGTAAGACAAAGCTAAGGCTTCCTTTTCTTCCCCCAATTTTCTTTTATTCAAGTATACTCCTAAGACTCTCTCTCCAAAATCAACTCGTCATATTTAATTTGCTTCGAATCTTGTCCATATCATTGACAAAGACCAGAATCTCTGCCACCACTTCATACAGCTCCGGCGGAATCATATCTCCGATTTCCAGTTTCGATAAGGTCTCCGCCAATTCACTGTCCTCATATTGAGGTACATCATTTTCTTCCGCCACCTCAATGATTTTTTCCGCCACCAAACCTTTTCCTGTGGCTAAAATTTTCGGTGCTCGTTCCCCCGGCGTATAGGCCAGGGCCACTGCAGTTTTCTCTTTTTTCTTTTCTTCTACCATAGTTACGCCCTCATATCAAAGGAATACCGATGCACCATTTTTCCTGCACTTTGTCCCTGTTTTAAGAAATCCTCTACAAAGTCCACTTCCTTCTTTTCCTGCACCGCATCAATGCTGCAAGAAAATCCTTTTTCTTCCAAACGTTCCGCCAAGATTTCCGCATTCTTTAAAATCAACTCATAGGACAAATCATCTTCCATATAAAACTTCGTATTTACTACTTTTCCTTTCATACGAACCGATACATCGGTGGAGCCTAAATGTTTCATATCCAAATGCAAAAAAGCTGTCAATTCTCCGTCCGGATCTGCCAAATTCTTCTTGTTGGTATATACATACAAATCGCTGTGAGCATTTTGATTTTGAAATTGTAACGGAATTTGCACATAGGTGTATGCTTGATTGATTTCATTCATGAACTGCAAATTTCCTTTTAAATCCGTTACGCTTTTCCCTAAATCCGTATCTTTAAGTCCCATTTCCCGCAGTAAAGTTTCTGTTTGCCGCATTTGACTATCTAATTTATGGTAAAGATCTTTTACCTTATCCTTTGTCAATTCCTCCGGTTTTACAAGCCAATTGTCTTCTGTCAATTTTTGCAAAATACTACGGTAAGCTTTTCCGGACAGCAATTCCTTTAATGACTCTTTTTCCAAACCACTTTGGTTTTCCAGTAACGTTTTCACATCCTGTAAAAACGTAGCTGTGGACGTATTCTCCCGTAGGGAGGCCGGTATTTCTATCCCCTCTTTCGTCAAACTTTGCAATTGCTGAAGCACCTGACTTCTGGCTTCTTTTTCCTCCGGAGAAATTTGCAAGAGATTTCCTTCCTGCACTGCCGCCTGTTTCACCGCTTCGCCTTGTTGTTCTCCGACGTTTCCATCTACGCTTGAGGACACCTGTTCACCGGTATTCGCCGCCATGGAAACCTGCCGGTTCTCACTCTGCTTTTCCGTTTCCGCAAACGCCACTTGTTCCCCATTGGAAGCCACCGTTTGCATCTGCTCTCCGGCATTTTCTGTTCCTTGAAGTTGAGGTGTCGTTCTCTGATTTTCCACCTGGGTTTGTGCAGTAGCTCCGGAATTCTCCGACAATGGCTGTGCTCCTTTTCCCTCTGGGTTCTTGGCAGCTTCTAGGTTTTCCGGCAAGACCGCCTGCTTCGTTGCTGCATCCTCCTGCTGATTGGCTTCAATCCTTCCGCCCTCTTCCTGATTTGCCAAAATATCTACCAATTTGTCATTTAATTTCAAAGTCTCATCTACAGATAATTCTCCCTTTCCCAAGGTGTTAGAAATCTCATCCAGTACTTCCGTCATTTTCCCTAAGATTTGATAACTATCTGTTTTATAGTTTTGAAATTGCGCCATCATCTCATCCGTGATTGGCAATCCCAATTTTGTCATTTGAATCAAGGTAGTCATATCCACCCCTTGATTTCCACCAATCAATCGAGCCATGTCATTTAAAGACTGTTTGTCTATGGACATGCCCTCCTGCATCAATTGATTCACCATTTCCACATTTTGCTCTGTGGTAGCAAGACTTGCCGCAGAAAGAGCGGTAAGTACCGTAGGATTGTTACTCAAAGTACCGCTTTCATAGGGTTTAATTTCTATGGTTTGTCCATCGTTGGATTTTACTTGAAAAAAAATAGACTGCCCTTGTTGTAAGGACACTTGACCGGAAATACGAGCAGAAATCACGGAACCATTACTTAAATGCAGTTCCGCTTGGCCATTCTGAATCTGCCCAATTGTGCCTTCAAAGATACTACCGGAAGACAAGGCAGAAAGCCCAGTCTTCCCCTGCATAATTCCTGAATTCTGATTTACGGAGGAAACGCCTCCGTTTTGTATGGTATTGTATTTACCCAGTAAATCTGATACCTGCATTGGATACCCTCTATTGGAAATTTTTGATAAACGTACGTCTATGAATCACCGTCGGTCCCAATTCCTTTAGCGCTGCTATATGTTCCGCCGAACCATACCCTTTATTGCCAGCGAATCCGTATCCCGGAAACATATTCTCATACTCTACCATCATACGATCTCTGGTAACCTTCGCAATAATACTTGCGGCTCCAATGGATATGCTCTTGGCATCTCCCTTAATAATTGGAACCTGCGGAATGGTAACCTGTGGAATGGTAACCGCATCATTTAATAATATATCGGGTTTTACGGAAAGATTCTTTATGGCTTGACGCATTGCCTCATAAGTCGCTTGTAGAATATTAATCTCATCAATGCGCTCCGGTGATACTACACCAATTCCGGTAGCCACTGCCTCTTCCATAATTTTATCATACAACTCTTCCCTCTTTTTTTCACTAAGCTTTTTTGAGTCATTGATATATAAAATCTCACAGTCTTTCGATAAAATCACGGCACCAGCCACCACCGGGCCGGCCAATGGGCCTCTACCCACCTCGTCAATTCCACAAATATAGCCGCAATGTGCATACTCCCGTTCATAGGCACTCAAATTCCAAATACGTTGCTTTTCTTTTTCCAAAGCTGCCATTTGTTTGCGAATACCCTGCACCATCTTTTGCACACCGGCTCTCTCATCCGATTCATATTCTTGCAAAAAGGAAGCCCAATCTGCTTCTGTACATTGATTGTATGCTTCTTTGATTTCTGAAATGGTTTTTGCCATTTTACGCCTCCGGAAGTTCTAAGGTAATTTTTCCAAGCTGTCCACTACGGAATTCTTCGATTACCAAAGCCGCTGCTTTGGTATAATCCAATTCACTGCCTTTTTTTATACATTTTCGAGCTTCTGCGATACGAATCAATATTTCTGCATCTGTACCCTCTTCTGAGATACCATATCTCTTTTCCAAAATTCCCGGGTAATCCTTCCGCAAAAATTGAATCAACTCCATTGCCAACTCTTCGGTATTAATAATTTCATCTTTAATAGAACCAATAAATGCCAAACGAAGTCCCACGGTCTGGTCTTCGAACTTCGGCCACAAAATACCCGGTGTATCAAGAAGTTCCGTTGTCTTATTCAAACGAATCCATTGTTTTCCTTTGGTCACACCAGGTTTGTTTCCGGTTTTTGTCACAGCCTTCCCTGCAAAGGTATTAATAAATGTAGACTTTCCCACATTGGGAATTCCTACTACCATAGCACGAATGGGACGATTTTTAATGCCTCTTTTTCGATCCCGTTCAATCTTTTCTTTACAAGATTCTAAAATCACATCCTGAATGGTTTTCATATCATTTCGTTTCCTTGCATCTAGCTTTACAACGAAATAACCCTTTTTCTGGAAAAAATCCACCCATTCCTTACTGCGCTTTTCATCTGCCAAATCTGTTTTATTCATTAAAATCAATCTGGCTTTATTTTTTCCCAATTCGTCAATATCCGGATTTCGGCTACTCATGGGAATACGGGCGTCCACCAATTCAATCAACAAATCTATTAACTTTATATCTTCCTGCATCTGACGTTTTGCTTTTGTCATATGCCCCGGATACCACTGTAATTGCATATTTTTCCCTCCTATCGTCATTCCTTACAGAAACCCAAAGGTACTTCCGCCTGTAGTCACAAACCAGGCTTTTCCTATAATATATTCCTTCTTCACTACGCCAATATTGGCATAGCGACTATCTTCACTGTTATTTCGATTATCTCCTAACACAAAATACTCATCTGTATCCAGTGTAATTTCTTCTTCGGCCAGTCCGGCATCCTCAATCAAAGCCACATCTACTTCTTCTTCAAAGGCCTCACCATTTACATAAACTACGCCATCTATAATCTGTACTGTATCTCCCGGCACAGCAATTACACGTTTTACATAATAATGGGATTTTTCATTTCCATTAGGTTGGAACACAATAAAATCATTGGCTTCGGGATCCACCAATTTGTAAATAAATCGGTCAATCAATATTTCATCTCCCGCATTCAACGTGGGCGTCATAGATTGTCCAATAACCGTTGTACGTAACCCGAAAAAGTAAACCAACACAAAGGCCGCCACCATAACAATGGCGATTTCCACTACCCAAAGGGCAACACCTTGTAACATAGGTAAATTTATTTTTTTCTTTCTCCTGCGGAAATTCAATCCGCTTTTTCTACCAAGTACCATAGGATTCCTCTTCTATATAACAAAAGGAACAATTAAAGACTAATTGTTCCCTTTGGTTGTTTGCATTATTTTACTAACTCTTTAACTTTTGCTTTCTTACCGATACGATCTCTTAAGTAGTTCAATTTAGCTCTACGTACTTTACCTCTACGTACAACTTCAATCTTATCTACATGAGGAGAGTGAAGTGGCCAAGTCTTTTCTACACCAACACCGTTAGAGAACTTTCTAACTGTGAAGGTTTCACGGTTACTTCCACCCTGTCTCTTTAAAACAGTTCCTTCAAAGATCTGGATTCTTTCTCTGTTTCCTTCTTTGATCTTAGCGTATACCTTTACGGTATCACCAACGTGAAACTCCGGTACTTCAGCCTTTAACTGAGTTTCTTCAATGCTTTTAATAATTTCACTAGCGTTCATTTTGCGCCTCCTAAAAATCTATTGATGTTCTTAATACAATCTGTACCAGAGGACCATCGCCTTTTTTCGCAACATGAGTATATTATCATAATTTTATGTGGACTGCAAGTCTTTTTCTTCACAATACACCGCATAATGATAATCTTCTATTCTTCCTTCTTCAAATAAAAAAAGAGGACTCATCAAATTCTCTTGTCCAAAAGAATGATGCGCGCCTTCTCCCAACCATTTGAGGTAAGCTTCCTTCCTTGTCCAAATGGTTACAAAAGCCTCATCCGTCTTCCCTTGGGTTTCATACCAAGCTACCTCTTCCGGATGAAAAAAACGGGAAATCACACGATCCTTTTTACGGCCCAACTGTTCCACGTCTGCCCCTACCTCTTGGTCTGCAATGACACAAATCACCAAATTCCGGCTATGGGAAATGGAGAAATAGAAGGGATTTCCAACAAGGAATGGTTTTCCAGAAGGCCCATAAGTAAGAGAAGCCTTGTGGGGCTCTATCCCCTGATCCAACAAGGCCTGTCGTAGCAAAACCATACCTCCCAGTTTTTCCAAAAAGCGGGTTCCCTTTGCACTTTCACAGGCTTCCCACTGTTCCTTCACATAATCTTCCGGAGAAAAATCCTCCAGGGTCTTATGATTCAATTCTGTTAAGAACAACGAATACAGTTTTCTCATTGATAAAGTTTCTTTTCCTTTTCTGTTAAAGTTGCCTTTTCAAACAAGTCCGGTCTTCTCTCCTTCGTACGTAGAATGGATTGTTCTCGTCTCCATGCGTCTACCTTGGCATGGTCACCGGATAGCAAAATCTTCGGCACCGCCTTATCATTCCAGACCTCCGGGCGACTATACTGAGGATACTCCAGCAAATTTCCTTCCAAAGATTCCGTAGAACCGGATTCTGCATTTGTTAAAACACCCGGAACCATACGGGAAATTGCATCAATCATCACCATTGCCGGCAATTCTCCTCCGGTCAAAACATAATCTCCTACCGAAAGATAATCTGTCACAATTTCTTCCAACACACGTTCATCAATGCCTTCATAATGTCCGCAAAGGAATATCACATCTTCTTCCAATGCCAATTCTTTTGCCTTTTCTTGATGAAACAGTGGTCCTTGCGGTGTCATATATATGGTTCTTGGTTTATATCCAATGCGTTCTACAATGGATGCCCAAGCATCATATACCGGTTGCGCCTGCATCACCATACCGGCTCCACCGCCATAAGGATAATCATCCACTTTTTTATGACGATCCTTTGTATAATCTCGAATATTGACTGCTTCTATAGACAACAACCCTTTTTCCGCAGCTCTTCCTATGATAGAGGTATGCAGTCCATCCATAACCATATCCGGAAATAAGGTTAAAACAAAAAATCGCATTTCTTACTCCTCCAATAGCCCATCCAATAAATGAACAATCATATTTCCTGTTTCCACATCCACTTCCTTAATGCAATCATGAATTGCAGGAATCAAGACTTCTTTTTTCTCTTTTTCCACTACATAGACATCATTGGCTCCGGTTTGTAATACATCCGTAAGGGTTCCTAAATCCATCCCATCCTCTGTACTCACATGTAAGCCTATCAAGTCTGCAATAAAATATTCATCTTTTTTTAATTTTACAGCATCTTTACGGTTCACATAAAGCCCTGCGCCTTTATACATTTCAATTTCATTTATATTTGAAAACTCTTTAAACTTCAAAATCACAAACTGCTTGAAAAACTTTACCGATTCCACATGCAAAATTTGTTCTTTTTTTCCGTCATCCAGAATTACTTCTTTCAATTTTTTAAACCGACTCACTTCATCGGTCATAGGAAATACCTTTACTTCTCCACGAATTCCATGGGTTTGGGTAATGGCACCGATTTGAAAACGTTCTGTCATATTTTTCCTCTTTTCTTATAAAAAATGGATAGTAAATCTCTTTACTATCCATTTTATTTACTGTACGATCTCAACGACAACTTTCTTGTTCTCGCGGGATGAAGCAGCTTTCACAACGGCACGAATTGCTTTTGCAATACGTCCCTGCTTGCCGATTACTTTTCCCATGTCACTTGGAGCAACACGAAGTTCTAATACGACTGCTTTTTCATTGTCCTTTTCTGTAACAACGACTTCATCCGGATAATCGACCAGTGACTTTGCAATTACTTCTACTAATTCTTTCATTACACGTCCACCTCACGAATCCTATTTTGTGATGCCAGTTGCTTTGAAAATTCTTGCTACAGTAGCTGTTGGCTGTGCACCATTTGATAACCACTTCTTTGCAGCTTCTTCATCAACGTGATATTCACTTGGATTCTTTGTAGGATCATAAGTTCCGATTTCCTCGATGAATCTACCATCTCTTGGAGAGTTGGAATCAGAAACAACGATTCTATAGAAAGGAGCCTTCTTCTGTCCTAATCTTCTAAGTCTAATCTTTACCATTTATTTTCACCTCCTTATAATAATGCTTTTATCTAAAAGGGAAATTGAAATCTTCCTCTTTTACCTTTGCCACCCATCATGCCCGGCATTTTCTTCATAAGCTTCTTTGCTTGTTCAAACTGCTTTACAAGACGGTTTACTTCACTGATATCCACGCCGGCACCCTTTGCAATACGGTTTTTACGACTTGGATTTAAAATTGACGGATTGGTTCTTTCCGCTGGTGTCATAGAATAAATAATAGCCTCAATTCTTGCCATTTTCTTTTCATCAATGGCATCTTGCAATTGCTGCATCTGCGCATTTCCAACACCCGGCATCATGGAAAGAATACTGGACAAGCCACCCATATTCCTCATTTGATTCATAGATTCCAGATAATCATTAAAATCAAACTCTGCTTTTTTGAGTTTCTTTTCCATTGCCTTTGCTTTTTCAGCATCTACCTGGCTTTCTGCTTTTTCAATCAAAGTCAGAATATCACCCATACCCAAAATACGGCTAGCCATACGATCCGGATAAAACTGTTCCAAATCAGAAAGTTTCTCACCCATACCGGCATACAAAATCGGTTTTCCTGTCACTGCCTTAATAGAAAGAGCCGCTCCACCTCTGGTATCACCATCTAATTTTGTAAGGATCACACCATCAATACCGATTTTTGCATCAAAATCTGATGCAACGTTTACCGCATCCTGACCTGTCATGGCATCTACCACAAGCAAAGTCTGATGTACTTCCAAATTTTCTTTTATTTGCTGCAGTTCTGTCATCATATCTTCATCAATATGCAACCGACCTGCTGTATCTAAAATCACTACTTGGTAATGATTTTTTTCCGCATGTTCATAAGCAGCTTTTGCAATATCTACCGGACTATGCTTGTCTCCCATGGAGAAAACATCAATTCCTTGCTTTTCACCATTAATCTGCAATTGTTCAATTGCAGCCGGTCGATACACATCACAAGCAACCAAGAGTACCTTTTTTCCTTTTTGCTTTAACTTTCCACCAATTTTTGCTGTAGTGGTAGTTTTACCGGCACCCTGTAAACCTGCCATTAAAATAACCGTAATGGCATTTCCCGGCTTGATAGAAATCTCTGTAGTCTCAGACCCCATGAGATTCACCAATTCTTCGTTTACAATCTTAATTACCATCTGTCCGGGATTCAGACCATTCATTACATCCTGGCCAATAGCTCGTTCTTCTACTGCCTTTGTAAACTGTTTCACAACCTTAAAATTTACATCTGCCTCTAAAAGAGCCATTTTTACTTCTTTTAAAGCTGCCTTTACATCCGCCTCTGTAAGTCTACCTTTGCTTCTTAAATTTTTAAATACTGCCTGCAGTTTCTCTGATAAACTATCAAATGCCATGTATCTATAATTCCTCCAAAATATCTTGCGATATCTGTTCTATCTGTTGCAATAATGCATCTTCCTTTTTCTCCCGGAAGGCCTTTGTCAGCCCCTGTATTTCCTCTACCTGCTGCTTTGCCTTTTGAAAACGTGCAAATAAATGCAACTTTTCTTCGTATCCGGCCAAAGTTTTACTGCATCTGCGAATCAAATCGTGAACTCCCTGTCTGGATATGCCTTCCATCTCAGCAATCTCCGACAAAGACAAATCTTCAAACATAAAAGCCTCAAAGATAGCTCTTTGATGTTCATTCAAGAGTTCGCCATAGAAATCATACAGATAAGCCTCCTCCACTTTTTCTTCCATGACTTCACCTCACTCTTTCCGACTTCACCTAGTCTACTACGTAAAAAGACCAGTGTCAAGTATTTTTTCTTGACACCGGTCTTTTCATCATAAATTACATATTTTAAAACATCAACATTAATTGTGCCAGAAAGCACGCAACACTCAGAATCGAAAAAGTGCCATATACTTTTTCTAATTTTCCGGATGTCAAAAAATATCCGATGGTAGACAACATAAACACTCCGCTGCACACAATCACCGGCCAAGCAAGCTGCAATGTAAAGGCTCTTCCGTTACAATAACAAGTCAAATATCCTGCCAGGAAAGCAAATGCCACAATCAATACACCAATGAAAAATCCAAGTAACACTGTTCCCAAAGTAATTGGTTCTTTTTCATTTTTGGACTGTTCCACTAAACCGGATACCGTCACCGGATAATCAATTTCTTCTGGGAAAACTTCTCCTTTTTCCATCTGTTTACGGCGTTTTTTTTCTTCTTTTTTTCGCTGTTTTTCTTTTTCCTTTTCTGCCCGAAGTGTTTCTTTATACTTTTCGTACTTTACTTCTTTTTCATGCGAATCATCCGGAAATACATCCCCTTGTTTTCCAAACATAATCTCCCTCCAGGTCCTATAAACTGGTACGTACCACCTTTGGTTTGTAATTATTCTTTTCTAACGCAGTTAAAATCTGTTCCTTATGTTCTGTACCAAAACATTCCATCGTAATTCGCAATTCAACAGCTGCATTACGGTTGGTAGATACAAACTGATTATGATCCAATTTAATAACGTTTCCTTGCTCCTTTGCGATGGTATCTGCAACCTTAGATAATTCTCCCGGCTTATCCGGAAGCAATACCGATACGGTGAAAATACGATCACGGAAGATTAAGCCCTGCTGTACCACGGAAGACATAGTAATTACATCCATGTTTCCTCCACTCAAAATAGAAACCACACGTTTTCCTTTGAAATTCAATTTCTTCAATGCTGCGACAGTAAGCAATCCTGAATTTTCCACAATCATCTTATGATTTTCTACCATATCCAAAAATGCAACGATCAGTTCATCATCATCTACTGTAACAATCTCATCGAGATTCTTCTGAATATATGGGAAAATGTTTTCACCCGGTGTTTTTACCGCAGTACCATCTGCAATGGTATTTACCGTGGGAAGCGTCGTAACTTTTCCATTTTTTAAGGATGCTTGCATACAAGCAGCTCCCGCAGGTTCTACACCAATGACATGAATCTTTGGATTCAATAATTTTGCCAAAGTAGATACACCGGTAGCAAGTCCGCCGCCACCAATTGGCACCAAAATAGCTTCTACCAAAGGAAGTTCTTTAAAGATTTCCATTGCAATGGTTCCCTGTCCGGTTGCAACGATAGGATCATCAAAAGGATGGATAAAGGTATAACCCTTTTCTTCTGCAAGTTGAAGTGCATAAGCACATGCTTCATCGTAAACATCTCCATGAAGTACTACTTCCGCTCCATAACTCTTGGTACGATTTACCTTAATCAACGGAGTCGTCGTAGGCATAACAATGGTTGCCTTTGCTCCATAGCATTTTGCTGCATATGCCACACCCTGTGCATGATTTCCCGCAGACGCAGTAATCAAACCACGGTTTCTCTCCTCCTCAGACAAAGTACTAATCTTATAATAAGCGCCTCTTACTTTATATGCACCGGTAAACTGCATATTTTCCGGCTTCAAATATACCTGATTTCCGGTTTGTGCACTGTAAAAGTCACTATAAATCAACTTTGTCTCCAATGTGACTTCTGCTACTTTTTTACTTGCTTCTTCAAACTTGTCCAATGTTAACATCGCTTTTCTCCTATCCCTTATATCCTATATTATCTTTGAAATAACGCAGTTACAAATTGTTCTGCATCAAATTTTTGCAAATCGTCAATGGTTTCACCGACCCCAATATATTTCACCGGAATCTGTAATTCAGATTGAATTGCTACAGCAATTCCACCCTTCGCGGTTCCATCCATCTTCGTCAAAATAACACCGGTCAAATCTGTCACTTCCGCGAACTGTCTGGCCTGTTCCAAAGCATTTTGTCCTGTGGTGGCATCCAAAACAACTAAAGTTTCTCGATATACACCTTCGTATTCTTTCTCTAAAATACGATTGATTTTGCGAAGTTCCTCCATCAAATTTTTCTTATTATGAAGTCTTCCCGCTGTATCGCAAAGAAGAATATCTGCATTTCTGGATTTTGCTGCCTGCGCCGCATCAAATACAACTGCTGCAGGATCCGCTCCTTCCTTACCTCCAATCATTTCCACACCGGCTCTGTCTGCCCATTCCTTTAACTGATTTCCTGCAGCTGCACGGAAGGTATCCGCACCTGCTAAAATCACTTTTTTCCCTTGTGCCTTAAACTTTCCTGCCAGTTTTCCAACGGAGGTAGTCTTACCCACTCCGTTGACACCAACAATCAATAACACCGATTTTTCTGTTTCAAATCGATAAGACCGATCCGGCACTTGCATTTGATCTTTGATTAATTCAATCAAAACATCACGGCACTCCGCCGGTTCCTTAATCTTTCTTTCTGCTACAACATCCCTTAAATTTGTCAGAATGGCATCGGTAGTGCGAACTCCCATGTCACCCATAATTAAGATTTCTTCCAGTTCCTCATAGAATTCCTCATCTATTTTGGAAAATCCATGAAAAATAGAATCCATTCCGGAGACAAAACTATCTCTGGTTTTTCCCAATCCTTTCCACAAACGTTCAAAAAAACCGGGCTTTTTTTCCACGTTTTCTTCTATTCTTTCTTCCATATTATCCTCTATTTTGTCAAACTATCTTCAATTAAATTGACAGAAACCAATGTAGACACACCCTTTTCCTGCATGGTAATACCATATAAACGGTCAGCAGCTGCCATGGTACCTCTTCTATGGGTGATAATAATAAACTGGGTATTTTTTGTCAACTTATGTAAGTATTTTGCAAAACGGCTAACGTTGGAATCATCCAATGCCGCCTCAATCTCATCCAGCAAGCAGAATGGAGAAGGCTTCATATTCTGGATTGCAAACAACAATGCAATGGCAGTCAATGCTTTTTCCCCACCGGAAAGTTGCATCATATTCTGCAATTTTTTTCCTGGTGGATGAGCAATAATACGAATGCCACATTCCAAAATATCCTCTTCTTCCACAAGTTCCAACGTACCGCGTCCACCACCAAATAATTCTTTAAAGGCCTTATCAAATTCCTTTTGAATCACTTCGAACTTCTCCGTAAACTGCTTCCGCATACCGGTATCCAAATCTTCGATCACGCTCAAAAGTGTTTTCTCCGATTCAATCAAGTCATCGTGTTGTCCTTTTAGGAACTGATAACGTTCATTGGTCTCCTTGAAATCTTCAATGGCATTCACATTCACATCTCCCAGTTTCCGAATATCATCCTTAATTCCCGCAATCATCTTCTTCAATGCAGACAAATCGGTAAATTCCGGATTTCGTAATTCTTCTGCGTGATGTAAAGTCAATTCATATTCATTCCACATATAATTGGTCTGATATTCTTTTCGCTCTTCCAACTTTTCTCTTTGGTTGTTTAAGCGATAGATTTCTTTATCCAAATCGTTGATGGCCTTACTAACGTCTTCACGTCTCTGGAAGAACCCTTTATAAGTCGCTTGCAGTTCTTCTTTCTTTTCCGTGGTCTGTCGAATTTTTTCTGTAAGCACTGTGGAATTATCATCCGAAGCCAAAATCGTCTTTTTGATTTCCTCAATATCGGAACGTTTCTTCTCAATGTCCTCTTTAGAGGTATTCATTTGCGTAAATAAATTGTTACGCTCTTCCTCTAACTTCGCAATCTCCTCATCGACACGTCCGATATTTTGAAGCGCGAACTCGATTTTCTGGCGGAAATTTGCTTCATCCATCTGTACTTCCGAAACTTCTCTGGCTGCGCCCTCTTCCAAATACATCTGCTCATCCAAAATCTTTTGGAATTCTTTGCTTTCCTTTTGAATTTCTTCTTCTCTCTGTTCGGAAGCAGAAATTTCTCCGGTAGAAGCCTCTTTTTCCTTATGGATATCAGCAATCTGTGCATCCAATTCTGCACTTTCCTGCTGCAATCCTTCAAATAAAGTTTCGCTGGCTTCCCATTTTTCCTTCACCTGGTCCAAATTGATTTTGGCCGTATTCTGCTGCAAGTATGCATTCTGCAACTCTTCCGTTACCTGTTGTACATCTTCTCGTAGCAATTGCACAGCCGTTTGAATTTCTTCAATACGATCTGCAGTCTCCGTAATTTGCGCTTGTTTTTCCTGCAATTTCTTTTTCAAGTCTTCCATTTCTCTGTTGCGACCAAGCAAATTACTGTTATTGCGGAAAGCACCACCGGCAATAGAACCACCTGGGCTTAAATATTCTCCTTCTAAAGTAACAATATGAAGAGAATAATGGCTCTTCTTTGCCAAAGCAAGGGCATGATCAATGGTATCCACTGCAAAGACTCTTCCCAACAAATAGGATAACACGCCATCGTATTTTTCATCCGCATGCACCAATGTATTGACAAATCCAATCACGCCCTCTTCCGAAAGGAATCCCTCATTTTTGGTCTGTTCTCTTCCTTTTACGCTGGTAAGCGGCAAGAAGGTAGCTCTACCAAATCGATTTTCCTTCAGGTAACGAACCATTTTCTTCGCCGTATTTTCGTCTTCTGTCACAATGTTCTGTATATTTCCACCAAGTGCAGTCTCTACTGCGGTTTCGTATTTCTTATCTACCTGAATCAAGTCTGCAACGACACCTAAAATACCCGGTTCGTCATCCTTCTTCTCCATGACTTTACGAATACTGTTTCCGTAACCATCATAGCGCTCCGCAATGTTCTGCAAAGCCTCCAAGCGAGATTCTTCCTTGTGATAGATTTCATAATCCTTCTGCAGCTTATCCTGTGCTTCTCGACGTTTCTTTTCCCAATCCACAATGGAACGGTCCATCTCCGCCTTTTTTTCTGTCAGTTCTTTGATTCTGGCCTTTTCTTTTCCGTATGCTTCTTCATACTCTGTCAAGACAACCTTTAAATCCGCTTCTTCACCTTTGCGTTTCAAAAGTCGCTGATTCAACTCGGCCTTTCGAATCTGCACCTGTTCCAACAACGTATCAAACTTCTGCTGACTGGCTTTCATAGATGCCTTTTTATTCAAAAGTTCGATAATTTCATTTTTTCCTTTTTCAATTCCTTCATTGCAACGAGCAATTTCTGCTTGAATACTCTTTAAGGTATTTTCTGTATTCTCTCTTTTCTGAGACAACTTGGAAAGTTCAGTATCCAGCGCTTCTTTTTCCTTTAACTGCTTTTCTTTCTCTGCAGTTCTTCCTTCTTTATCCTTGTCAATGGCTTCTACTCTGGCTTTAAAATGCTCTTCTGACATTTCGGAAGTTTTGATTTGTTCCTGTAACAAACGAATCTGACCTTCCAATTTTTCCTTCAGAATACCGGTATGGCTCATTTCTTCTCTGGATTTTTCCAAAGTTTCATCCAGAACTTCCAATTCCTTTTCCATTTCCTCGTATTCTTTTTTAATATTGTCAAAAAATTCATTTTGCTCCTTCATATTGTTATCTGCAATATGATAGTTCTGGTTTACTTCTTCCAACTGTTTTTCAATATGTTCTACTTCCAATAAGAACATATTCACATCATAATTCTTCAGATCTTCTTTTTTCTTCAAGAAAATTTTGGCTTTTTCTGCCTGCTTTTCCAAAGGACCTACCTGTCGTTCCAACTCAGACAGAATATCATTTACACGTACCAGGTTGTCCCGCTCTTCCTGCAATTTCTTTTGTGCAGTGGCTTTTCTACGTTTGTATTTTACGATTCCGGCTGCTTCATCAAAGAGTTCTCTTCGTTCCTCCGGTTTACCATTCAAAATACGATCAATCTGACCCTGTCCAATGATGGAATAGCCTTCCTTACCAATACCGGTATCATAAAAGAGCTCATTCACATCCTTCAATCTGCAAGGCGTTCCATTGATTAAGTATTCACTTTCTCCGGAACGATATACACGTCTTGCTACAGTAACTTCCTTATATTCCACCGGCAGCACGCTGTCGGAATTATCCATGGTAATGGCAACATAAGCGTAGCTCAAGGGTTTTCTGTTCTCTGTACCCGCAAAAATAATATCCTGCATACTGGCACCGCGGAGCTGTTTTGCGCTTTGCTCTCCAAGAACCCAACGAACCGCATCTGCAACATTACTTTTACCACTGCCGTTTGGTCCTACAATGCCGGTGATTCCGTTATGAAATTCAAACAAAATCTTGTTTGCAAAGGACTTAAATCCATGAACTTCAATACTTTTTAAATACATGCTGTCTCCCCTACTTCTTTAATTTCAAAAGTGCGGCATAGGCAGCTTCCTGCTCCGCTCCTTTTTTGGTATGACCCTCGCCGGTGCCTACCACTGTTTCCCCAATTTTTGCATCCACAATAAAATGTTTGTCGTGATCCGGTCCACTTTCTCCTGTCACTTCATATGTCAGAGGCTCCTCATAGGATCCCTGTACCAATTCCTGCAGGATAGTCTTGCTATCATAAAAGAGTTGCTTGTGCTCAATGTCCGTCAAAATATAACGTAGTACAAATTCTTTTGCATTAGCAAAACCACCATCTAAATAAATTGCACCAATCACTGCTTCCAAAGCATCCGATAAAATAGACTTTCTCTTTCTTCCACCGGTACGTTCTTCTCCCTTACTCAGATATAAATAATCTCCCAAATGGATATCCTTCGTACACAAAGCAAGTGTAGGCTCACAAACCAAACTTGCGCGCATTCTTGTCATTTCGCCTTCTGCCATATCCGGATAATTATGGAACAAAAAATCACTGGAAATAATTTCCAGTACCGCATCACCCAAAAATTCCAAACGTTCATTATCGGAATGTTTTTTCATATGGCGTTCATTCGCAAAAGAACTATGTGTCAACGCCTGTCTCAACAGACCCTGATTCTGAAAATGATACCCAATCAGTTCTTCGAATTCTTTTTCTTTTTGGCTCATATTTTTCCTCTTTCTCTTTCTATAGAGTCTTTCTTATTGCAGAGGGAACCCTGCGCATTTATAGAGTCTTTCTTATTGCAGGGGAACCCTGCAATAAGAAAGACTGTACACCACTGTGGGGCAACCCCTTTCGATGTACAGTCTCTTTTCTCATTTTACTTATTTAAAGCATTTTTAATCTGTTCTACTGCATCTCCCACGGTAACGATTTTTTCTGCATCCTCATTTTTGATTTCATCAATGTCAAATTCTTCTTCCAGTCCCATAATAATCTGGAATACATCCAAGGAATCCGCTCCCAAATCATCTACGAATGTAGTATCCATGGTAATTTCTTCCGGGTCTACACTCAATACCTCAGCAATGATTTTCTTTACTTTTTCAAATTCCATACTATTGTTCCTTTCCCTCTGAAGGTTCTTCCTCGATCTTCAGGTTCTCTTTAATCTTTTGATTGATTTGCTGTTCCGTAAAGAGTCTGCACTGAATAATGGAATTACGCACTTCTTTTGCCTTGGCACTTCCATGGGTCTTTACCACAAGTCCCTTTAAGCCAAGAAGCGGTGCTCCACCGTATTCAGATGCATCGAAATCCTTTAAGGTTTCTTTTAACGGGCCCTTTACCAAAAGCGCACCAACCTTACCTTTTAGTGAACTAAGCATACCTTTTTTTACAACAGAAATCAAGGTACTTGCCAATCCTTCATATAATTTTAAGATTACGTTTCCGGTAAAAGCTTCGCAAACAATAACATCTGCTTCTCCCTTTGGAATATCCCTTGCTTCAATAGAACCCACAAAATGAATATCTTCGCAAGCCTTTAACAATGGGAATGTCTCTTTTACCAAAGCATTTCCCTTTTCTTCTTCTGCACCGATATTCACAATGGCTACTCTCGGTTTCTTGATGCCTAAAATGTTTTCCATATAAATAGAACCCATTTTTGCAAATTGCATCAAATGAGATGGTCTTGCATCTACATTCGCACCACAATCAATCAATAAAGAAACCCCTTTTTCCGTAGGAATCAATGGTGCAAGCGGTGGTCTTTCCACGCCTTTAATACGTCCTACCAATACTTGTCCGCCAACCAATACCGCTCCGGAACTTCCGGCAGATACAAACGCATCCGCTTCCTGTTTCTTTATCATATTCATACCAACTACAATAGAAGAATCCTTTTTCTTACGAATGGCCATAACCGGCGGTTCTGCCATTTCGATTACTTCTGTTGCATTGCGAATCTCAATATTTTCCTTCGGATAGTCATATTTTTTTAATTCTTCTTCTACCACTTCTTCCTGGCCTACTAAAAAAACATGGATATCCGGATAAAGTTTCACGGCATCCACAGCCCCTTTTACGATTTCTGCCGGAGCGTGATCTCCTCCCATGGCATCCACCGCAACTCTCACCGTACTTTGCATGTGTTTTACCTCCATATCATGTAAATATACTATATCTTTTTGGAACATTCAAGAATTTCCCTTAAACACTGGTATTCACACCATTTACCACTGCATTTTCATTCTCACGCATCGGAATTACGATACACTTCTGTCCATCCACCATTTCCGTACGTATTTCTGCGGCTTTCTCCGGTTTTACACGAAGAACCACGTCATAGGTCTTCGTTTCCTGCTGATAAGCTTCCACTTGATCTGTCAAGGCTTTTACCTGTTTGGTCAATTCCTTCTTTTCCAACTTCGCCTCCCCAGCTTTTAACACCTTATTGTCAATCAGATGTTCCGCCACCGGAAGCTCGTCCCCAAAGGCTTCTTCATAATGTTTTGCAATGTTTCTGGCTTTTTCTTCATTCAATCCACTGTCTTCCAACAGCTTCTTTACATCCTCTTCCTTTAAAACCAGTTTTTCTTCTTCATAGGCATCCGGATCCTCTTCCATCACACCCATAACCAATTCCGAAAGATTCTTTTGAATATCCAGAACCTTTTCCTCTGCCTCTTCCTCACCAACTGCATTTTTTACCATATGTTGGAAGGTCAATTTCTGTTCGGTAGCAGTCAATTTGGAAGCACATCCAAGCACGCCCTCTACCAATTCATCATGCGGTTCTTTGGTATCTTTGGTGTAAAAAACAGCACTATGAATATCGCTGCTTCGATCCGTAAAGGCCGGGAACAAAAAACCGCTTTCCGGCAAAGAAACAATCTTATCACGAATACGAGGTCCAATGGCATTTTCATTTTCCAAATAGCCCAATGCCGGTTTACTGAGAACAATCGGACAAATGGAGCAAAGCAAGTATTGATATACTTCTTCGGATTCATCCAATTTTAAATTATCCTCCGTGCGTGTCATCACATCATAATTGTCATGGAATAATAAGATCAAATAGCTTCCTGCATAATGATAGTTTTCAATAATCAAATCATAGAAGCGATCCACCAAATTCTCATCCTTTAATTCGCAGTCCTTTAAAGCACGCAAGAAATGCTGTCTTCCCCCGACTTCTTCCTGATCCAATGGGAATTCCACTTCCAATAAGTTGTCTCCCATATTTCCGGATAAGGTCTTTTTTGCAATTTCCAGATATTTATAAAACTCATCTTCCTCTAAGTTTAAAAAAGTCTTTGAAAAAGTCAAAACCTTCTCTTTTCCGGGGTCCACATAGCAACCACACATTCTGGTAAAAGTGCAGGCATCCTTCTTCATTCTTCTTGTTAATTCCAAAGCATCTCTTTTTTTCATACTTCTTCCTCGTCTTTCGAATTCATCCTTTCTATTTTACTCAGAAAAAAACTCTTCTTCAAGTATCATTTTCTTGAAGAAGAGTTGTCTTTCTTATTGTTCCATGTGTAATAAAATTTTATAAAGAAGCTTATACAAAACCTGACTTTCCTCCGGAGTCAAATCAATGCTACAGCCCACCTGTTGTGGAACATCCTTTGCAGCCTCTCGCAATTTTTCTCCGGCCTCAGTAATAGAAACCACCAGTTCCCTTTCATCTTCCTTTGAGCGCTTTCTTTCCAAAAATCCCTTTGCTTCCAATTTCTTCAAAACCGGAGTCAAAGTACCGGAATCCAAGTATAAATATTGTCCCATTTCTTTTACATTTAACTGCTTATGTTCCCACAAAACCATCATGGTAATGTACTGGGTATAGGTCAAATCAATCTTATCCAAAAAAGGCTTATACTTTTTAATAATCTCCTTGGAACAAGCATATAAAGGAAAACATAATTGATTTTCCAATTTCAAAGGATCAAATTCGTTACTCATTCGTTCACTTCCTGCATATATTCACATGCTGCTAAAGCAGCTACTGCTCCATCTGAAGCAGCGGTTGTCAACTGACGTACTGTCTTGGTACGACAATCTCCTGCCACAAAGACCCCCGGAGTCTTGGTGTGACAATCTTCCTTTGCCACAATGTATCCACCGGCATCCAATTCTACCACGTTGGCAAAAGCAGCATTTTCCGGCATCTGGCCAACTGCAATAAACATACCATTCACTGGAATTTCGCGTTCTTCTGCAGTTTCTTTATCCTTCACCAAAACGCCTTCTACGCCATCTTCCCCAAGTAGCTTTTCAATCGTAACATTTAAAACAAATTCCACATTTTCCTTTGCTTTTAATGCCTCTACCTGCTTTTCTTCTCCGCGGAATTCATTTCTGCGATGAATCAAATATACTTTTTCACAATATTCAGATAAGAACATTGCATCTTCTAATGCGGTATTGCCACCACCGGCTACTGCTACCACCTTATTACGGAAAAACATACCATCACAGGTTGCGCAATAGGAAACGCCCTTTCCTACCCATTCCTGTTCATGTTCCAAACCTAAAGGTCTGTTCTTTGCTCCGGTAGCCAAAATAACTGTTCTTGTTTCGTAGGTGCTTGAGGAAGTTTCTACGATTTTCTTGTTTCCATCCTCTTGGATAGACTTTACACTTTCGTATTTTACCTCTGCACCCAAATCCTTGGCCTGCTCATAAAGCCCGGTTGCGAATTCAAAACCGGAAATATTTTTAATGCCCGGATAATTCTGAATATCCGGTGTATTGATAATTTGACCGCCATAGGAAAGGGCCTCCAATACCAATACTTTTTTGCCGGCACGAACTCCATAGATTGCTGCAGAAAGTCCTGCTGTACCGGCACCAACTACTATAATATCGTACATAAAAAAACCTCTTACTGAATCAACTCTAAAATCTTTTCCTTTGCTACAAGTCCGGTAGACTGTTTCACCACTTCGCCACCTTCAAATACCAATAAGGTCGGAATTGCAGATACTTTATATTTTGCTGCAATTTCTCCTGCATCATCGGCATTTAATTTTGCAACTTTTACATCAGTCACTTCTTCAGCGACTTCATCTACGATTGGGGAAAGCATTTTGCATGGTCCACACCATGGAGCCCAAACGTCTACCAAAACCTTTCCTGATGCATTTAATACTTCTTCTTCAAAATTTGCTGCTGTTAATTCCACAAGTGCCATAATTCCATCCTCCTATTATCTACTCAATTAAGTTGCGCACAATCGATTTGATAATTAGATTGTACGCTATTTAATTTTGAATGTCAACTATATTCTTCCTTTTGTACAGGTAAAATATAAAATTTGATAGGACTCCCCTAATTTTTCCTTGAATTCCAAGGCCTTTTCCAAGTTCTCATCATCCAAATTCGTAAAGGGATCATCTAAAATCAAAAAGGGTTTTTCCTCCGGATACATCACATCCAAAAAGGCAACGCGCAAGCAAATAGCTGCCAAATCAAAGAGTCCGGCACTTAAACATTCCTTTTCTCTTTGCATACCAAAAGACTGTAAGGTCAAATTTCCATCCGTGTCCAAACGAAAATCTTCTGCCTGCTCACTCCATAGATTGAAATATGCTTGGAAGCCCTTTAACACCGGACTGGCGTATTTTCCACGAAAGCTATCTTTTGCTTCCTCCAGTTTTTCCTTTGTCTTTTTATATAAGTAAAAGGCATGCTCTTCTTGTCTCTGGAGTTCTTCCAATCGTCTGCAATGCGCCTCTTTTTCTTTTAGGGCTTCCCGTTTTCTTTTTTCTTCTTCCAAAGCCTGCCGATCCGTAAACAAACGATTCTGCAACTCTTTCCAAAGTTGCTCCATTTGCAGATGCAATTGGTTCAATTCTTCTGCTGAAACCCGATGTTCTTCTTGCATAGCCGCTATACCGGCCTGTTCCTTTTTTTCCTCTAAGGCATTCTTTTTCGCTTGCCAATTGTCCCGATGGATTTTTGCCTCCATAGCATTTTTTTCTACTTCATATAAAAAGGAAGTACGAAATCCATGTTTTTCCGCCGGTGCAAATCCCAAGATGCGACGGCAGCCTCCATAAAAGGCTTCCTCCAGTTCCAAAAACTCCTGTTTTTTTCTACGCAACTCTTCTTCCCGTTTTCGACGTTCCCTTTCATAATTCCGAAGCATTTCCTGGGTTTGCTTTTCCCTGTGAAAGGAAACTGCCGCAAATAAATAATGGCCGATTCCCAATACCAAAAAAATCAAACTGCCCAGATGTATCGGTTTTAAAAAGAACAAAAGAATTGCCCCCAGTAGGAATAGGCTTCCCACCGCTGCGCCAACCCGTGCAAAGCTTTTTGTCTCCACTTCCGGCCGTTCTTCTTCTATAGTTCTATAATGATTTTCCGCAAACCGATAGGCGTTTTCTCCATGCTCCGCTCGCTTTGCCAACTCCCGTAATTGTATAAAATCCGCCTCTTCGGGAATTCCCAAAGGAAAAAGTGCTTCCCATTCCTTCAGCGTTTGCGCTTCCTCCTTTACCTGCTGTACCAAAGTGGCATATTCGCCCTGTTTCAGCAATTCGTTTTGCATGGTACGAATTTCCTGCATTTCCCGTTCTAACTGTCTGCTCTTTTCTTCTCCCGTCAGGATGCTATTGCGGGTAGCATCCAATTGTTTTTCCACCAAAGGCAACCCTTCGATTTCAGCCTGTAAATAGGCTATTTCTTCCCTTCGTTTTGCCAAAGAACCCGTTACCCGTTTGGGCGTAAGACTATTCATTTTTTTCGTTAACAGCTCCATGGCGGCTTCGTAGCCCATACCATCTCCGTTTAAATCCGCAAGATTTCCCAAACTATTATGCATATCATCGGTAGCATAGGTATTCAAATCCTGCTGACCGAAGAAAATCGTTCGTAAAAAAGCCTCTCTTTTAATGCCAAACAATTCTTCCCCAATGTTCTTGGAATAATCCTGCGAAATACGATTGGTCGCCTGATCCCGTAATTCAAAAACATCTTCGCTTTCTTTTCCACCAAAAAAACGAGTCAACAAATAGGTTTTTTGCTGCACGGAAAAAACTACGTTTCCGCCAAAAGCACCTCCCTGCCAAGGTCTATATCTTTTCCGTTCATTTTCCAGCGTATTCTTTTTGCGATCTCCTTCCAATCCGTAAAACATAGCGCGTAAGAAAGCAGCTAAGGTACTTTTTCCCGCTCCATTTTCCTTCAAAAACACATTGCAGCCTTCTTCAAAGGAAAGGTCTTCCTGTTCCAGCACCCCAAAATTTTCAATATGACATGTAATGAGTTTCAAGTTCTGCCTCCTCTCCAAGCAATGCACTTCTGCCAATGCGAATCACTTCTTCCTGTTCCTCCAAAGTCAAAGTTTCATCCTCCAACACCTTGCGGACAAATTCTCCGAATAAGGATTCCTCCTTTTCATAATCCGCATAAGAAAATGGATGCGTGGTTTGATTTTCTACCCGTACATAATAATAGGAAAAAAACACTTGCTGTATATATCCTTGACTGATTTCTTCCCCTCTCCATTCTCCAAATAAACGGATTTTCAAAAGGTTCTTTGTGGAAATCTCTCTTTGCTCCAGCTCCCGTTTCAACTGTTCCACCAAATCCAACACCCCTTCATAAGGTGTCACATCCAGTTCCAACAATTCCAATCTTCGGCCGGCAAATGGGATAAATTCCCTAGAAAAAGTCTGATTTTCCAAATCAAAATCCAATAATACAAAGCCATGCGGGCCACACTCATCAAAACCTCTTCCCTCTAAGCACCCCGGATAACAATAAGTTCCCTTGGCATCCAAAGTCCCTTCCATATATTTATGGACATGCCCCAAAGCCAAATAACGAATCTTTCGATTTTGAAATTCCTTCAAACAAATCTGTTCTTCCTCTCCCTCATGAAAAGAAGACACCACCTGTCCGTGAAGCATCACCACAGAAATCCCATCTTCCACAACAGGGCAAGTTTCTCCCGCACTTCTTTGATTCTCCTTGGTGAGTTCCAATCCACTAATGGCCAGACGTCCCTCCCCTTCATAATACGTATTCCACTCTGTGGAAAACAGACGCAAATTCTCAGGGATTCCTTCCTTCCAAAGTCCGAAATCCCGATCATGATTTCCTTTTAAATAATAGAAACGAATGTCTTTATGCTGTGCAATCTCGTAGAAAACACGTCGTTTTACATCCGTAGCCACATAATCACCATCAAATAAATCTCCTGCAATCAGGATGATTTCCACCTGCGACTCCTCTGCAAAGGTCAACATTTTAGAAAATGTTGCAAGCAATTCTTCTCTTCGTTCTTCCGCTTTTTCCTTTGTTAAAAAACTATCCATCTTGGAATCCAGATGTAAATCTGCACAATGAATGACTTTCATTTTCGCTCCTCCTTGCTGTTCTATCCAATTTTATCATAATTTATAAGTTTCTAATTGACATTTTTTTCGAATATTTGTAAGATACACAATAGTGATAGAAACGTATAGAACCTCGAACTATAAGGAGCAACATATGATTTCAAAAGAAATAGTTTTAATGGACATTGAGAAAGCTTACAAGCATCCGGTTGCCGAAATGGTACAGGTCGCTTGCCAGTACGAAAGCAAAATTGAATTAATGTGCGGTCATTTTACCATCAACGCAAAAAGCATTATGGGGGCTTTAGCAGTTGCACCGGCAAAGGGTATGACTTTAAAGATTACCGCCGATGGAAATGACGAGGCAGATGCAATTGAAGCTTTAGAAAAGTTTTTAACTTGTGCTTAAAATAAAAACCATGCACTTTGTGCAAAAAAAGAATGTCGCAAAAGCGACATTCTTTTTTTATGAGGGTAAACGTATAACTATTTGCATGCCTTCAAAATCCACCTTCGAAGGCATGACGGTAAGGCCACCATGTAGTAGAGCCAATCCCGACATTTGTTTTACCGGCTGTTCTTCATCCAAATATTGGATTTCATAACATGCTTCCGGCAACAAGCCCGGAATCGAAAAATGATGTGGTTTTTGATTTGCTTCCACCCCATGATAAACCAGTGTCACCAACGCTTCTTTCCGATCCTTTGCCACCATGCACCAAGCCGTGCAATCTTCTTGTGGCGTAGACAGACGATAATAATCTCCCTGCTGAATCATAGCGTAAAACTGATGAAATCTTTGAATCTGTCTCTTGACCTGTTCCTTTTCCTGTTCTTCCATCTTTGTAATATCCAGTTCATACCCAAAGGTACCGGCCATGGCTACCACACCTCTTGTTTGTAACGGTGTCGTCCGCCCTGTTTGATGATTGGGTACCGCTGACACATGGGCTCCCATAGTCGAAATCGGATAGCCAAAGGATGCCCCATATTGGATAGTCAAACGATTGATGGCATCTGTATTATCGCTCAACCAAATCTGTGGCGTGTAATACATCATGCCGGCATCATATCGACCGCCCCCGCCACTACAACCTTCAAACAAAACATCCGGATACCTTTGCGTCAAGGTCTCTAAGATACGATATAAGCCCAGTACATACCGATGTGCGAATTCTCCTTGTCGCTCTTCCGGTAATGTTCCGGAATACTTATCACAAATACTTCGATTCATGTCCCACTTAACATAAGAAATCGGTGCATCCTCGAGAATTGCGCTAATACGCGCAATCATATAATCACAAACCTCCGCATTGGCATAATCCAATACCAACTGATTTCTACCAAGTACCGGCTTACGCTGAGGCGTACGCACCACCCAGTCCGGATGCTCTTTGAACAATTGGCTGTCCTCTGACACCATCTCCGGTTCAAACCAAATACCAAATTGCATACCGGTTTCGGTAATACGATTTCCCAACTCCTTTAAGGTACATCCCAATTTTTCTTCATTCGGGAACCAATCCCCTAAACCGCTGTTGTCATCGTCTCGTTTTCCAAACCAGCCATCGTCCATAACAAATAGTTCTATGCCAAGTTTTTGTGCTTCTTTTGCTATATGCACCAATTGGTCTCCGGTAAAATCAAAATAAGTAGCCTCCCAGTTATTGATCAACACCGGTCTTCTTACCTGATTCCATTTTCCACGATTGATGTGCTTTCGAATGGTTTCATGATATTTACGACTTAACGCTCCAAATCCTTCTCCGCTAAAACTCAGCACCACCTGTGGAAGTTCCAGCTCCTGCTGCTTCTCCAATACCCAGCGGAAATCATCGGGATGAATGCCCACCAAAATACGGATACTATCTGCCTGGTCTTTTTCCACTTGGGTTTGATGTTCTCCGCTATATAAAAAGGAAAAACCGATACAAGTACCTGTGGTTTCTGTGGTTTCCTTCTTACAAAGAATCGAAAAGGGATTGTAATGGTGACTACTGGTGCCACGCACACTTCCAATTTCGCTAATACCGTGGGAGATTTCTGTGCGAATAAGATTATTTTCCATAGCATGGCGTCCCTGAAAACGCACCCATTCCAAGTCCCCAAAAGGAAAATCCAAAGATAAAGAAGCCGCCTTTTCCAGCATCAATCTTTGGTTGCCCCCATTACGTAAAGTCACATTTCTTCCAATGATATCCAATTCCGGAATCACGGTATACCACAGTTCTACTTCCAGTCCATTGCAAGGGTCCTGCAAGCATACACAGAGACTTTCGCCTTCTGCATCCTCCTGGTTTTTATGTAAAGCCGGCAATCCCGTAATTCCATGAAATCCGGGTTCTATTTTATGTTCCACATATTGCAAGGTTACAGACTGATTGCCGGAGGCTTCTCTGACATGAAGCCCCGTAATGCGATAATCTCCGGTGCCAAAGCAACTGTATTCCTGTGGCAACGTATCCAAGGAATAGGTGCGATCTTCTTTTCCCACCTCATAAGGATTCCCGGAAAAGCCACGATCACAGAAAAAAAGTTGCTCCCCCATATCCGTATTATCTATTTTTTTCCCATAATAGGTATGCAACAAATGCAACTGCTCATCCACCTTCATTTGATAGGTACTGTTTTTTGTGTGTATGCAAAATAATCTCTTCTGTTCATCCCACAAGATGCTCATTATAACTTACCTCCGGATGTCGCAATTCCTTCCACAAACTGTTTTTGGAAAATAATATAAATAATAATCATCGGCACAATTGCCAGTACCGCTCCCGCCATCATGGCCGGATAATCACTGCCATACTGTCCCTGCATTTTTGCCAAACCGGCAGAAAGGGTGGTGGTAGATGAATTGGTACAAACAATCATCGGCCACATCAAATCCTTAAATGCAAATAAAGAAGTGAAGATACCCAAGGAAATCATAGACGAACGCGTTAATGGCAACATAACAAACAAAAATCTCTGTACCACATTCGCACCGTCCATTGCTGCTGCTTCCTCCAATTCCTTTGGCAATCCCTGGTATGCAGTTTTCAGCAAATAAGTACCAAAAGCCGTTACCATACCCGGGAATACCAAGCCTGCCACCGTATTTAATAAATGTAATTTTGAAACCATCAAATATTGTGGAATGATGAAGATTTGGGAAGGAATCATCATTTGGATCAAAACCAAGGCAAAAAAGAATTTCTTTCCGGGAAATTCCAATCTACCAAAGGCATATCCTGCCATAGTCGCTGTCAAGCATGCGCAAACCACACGCAACACAATCATAAGAATGGTGTTTTTATAAAGTGTCACAAAGTTGTAGCTTTTCCATACGGTAATAAAGTTTTCCCAATGCCAGCCGGATTGCGGAAAAATATAAAATGGAGAAACGGAAATTGCTTCCTGATTTGTTTTTAATGCAGTTAAAATCATCCAGATAAAAGGAACCAACATAATGATTGCCATGAGAACCAGAATGACATAAACCAAAATCTTATTAACTTTTACGGTTTTCATAAGGGACCTCTCTCTCTTAATTATAAAATACAAACTTCTTCTCACACTTCTGCAATAAGAAAGTAATTATCATAATAAATACCACAAGCACCATAACTAACGCTGCTCCATACCCCTTGTTGCCATTGGTAAAAGCATAGGTATAAAACAAATAAACGATGGATTGGGTCTTGTAAAGTGCCACATTGGTTTTATCCATAACCATAAACATCAAATCAAAAATTGTGAGGGCACCAATAATTCTTGTTTGTACAATGAAAAAAGTCGTTGGGCTAAGTAGCGGTACCGTAATATGGAAAAACTGATGAATTCCGCTGGCACCGTCAATTTCTGCCGCCTCATAATAGTCTCTTGGGATTTCCTGCAATCCCCCGATAAATAACACCATATTATAACCAATAATGGACCACACCCCGATAATTCCAATGGAAATCCAAGCAATGTTTGGATCCGAAATCCAGGCTGTGTTTGCATGAAATAAATTGTTAATCAAACCAAACTGCTGATTGTATAACCATTTCCATACCATAGCCACCGCTGCCGGTGCACATACCATCGGCAAGAAGAAAATGGTCCGAAAAAAAGATTTTCCGATGATTTTCTGCTGCATTAATGCAGCTAAAATCATGGAGATTATCACACCAAAAGGCACCTCGATAAAGGCATATTTTATGGTGTTCCAGAGTGCTTGCCATGTTTCGGAAGAACTCAACACCGCTTGATAATTAGCGAATCCAACAAATACATTGCCTCTACCAAAATCCCCGGTTTTACAGAAAGATTGATATACCGTTTGTACCGCCGGATAAAAATTTAAAATCACCAATCCTAAAATGGTTGGAAAAATAAATAACAGTCCCCAGAAGGCTTCCTTCTTTTGTGCCACCGTCATTTTTTGTTTTGTTTTCACATTCTTTTTCATGTCATCCACTCCATAAAATAATAGGTCACTGCGATGATAAGACCGCAGTGACCTGCTTTTATTTATTCAGCTGCAATTGCATCTTCAATAATCTTCTGTGCATTGTCACAAGCGGTTGCCATTGCATCGGCATCCTCCGGATTCTGCCAAGCATCTAAGAATGCGCCTGACTGCTGAAGTGCATCTTCCCAAACAGTGGTATTTCTTGTGTAAGGACGGAAGAACAAATCTCCTTCTTCCTCTGCACGAAGGAATGCGGAAACATCCATACCTTCAAAAGCATTGGTAAACGCTTCGGATACGCCCTTCATACCACCCATAGTCACACCAAGTTCTGCCTGCATGGTCTGTCCTTCTTCGGAGCAGAAGTATGCAATCAAATCATAGCAAGCCTGTGGGTCTTCTACATTGGCATTTGCTGCCCAACCAAGTCCGTTATATGCAGAGTATCTTTCTCCTTCATCACAGGTTCCATTGTCATTTGTGTCTGCATACGGAAGCATTGCCCATGCATAGTCACTGGAATTTTCAGCTGTATAGAAGGTATTGATCATCCAAGAACCCTGTGTAATCATAGCTGTCTTTCCGGACAAGAATAAAGAATCCGTTCCGGTTTCAGCTACAACAGACTGTGGAGCACCAACGGTCAACAACTGTCTTACCATTTCCATGCCGGCTTTTCCTTCGTCAGAACCAATGGTGGTTCCGGAATGGTCATCGGTAATTACCTGAGCGCCATAATCATAAACCAAGTTGTACCAACCATCCTGGTTGTTCGAAGTATTCATAGCCATACCATAAACTTCTCCGCCGGAAGCTTCTGTAATGGTTTTTGCTGCTTCATACATATCTTCCCATGTCCAGTCATCGGTAGGATATTCTACATTGTATTCATCAAAAATTGCTTTGTTGTAAAGCAATGCAATGGTGTCATGATCCTTTGGAAGTGCATACTGTTTTCCATCGCTGTTATATAAATCCCAAACACCTTCGTAATAGTTTTCTTCTTGCACACTATCATCTGCTTCAATGTAAGAAGTCAAATCCAAAAGAATTCCATTTTCCATGTACATCTGCGCAGTATTGGAATGCATCCAGAATACGTCCGGCATTTCTCCACCGGATGCTCCGGCTTCCAACAACGTCCAATAGTTGTCCCAATCTACGACTTCAATCGTTACTTTTACACCAGAGGTTTCTGTCCACTTATCCGCGATTTGCTGCAACCCATCTTTTTGGTTGTTGTCCCAAATATTGATGGTGATCTCATCCACAGAATAACCCCCGTCTGCAGTTTCCGTTCCATCCACACTCGAAGATGTTGTACTGCTATCTCCACACGCTGTCATGGAAATTGCCATGGTTGCTGCCATAAGCAAAGATACCATTTTCTTTTTCATAAAAATTTTCCTCCTCTGAATTGGTTTTTTTACATAACATACGATATCTGTTTCCAAACCAAAAAAACATGTTATAATTACTATTATTTTTTGTCATTTTGTGACATTTTATTTTTTTCAAAGAAAGGGATTTTTTGAAGTTATGAAAATAAATTTATCCGATAATGGTTATGATTCTTGCTCTTTTCTGGATTTTGATGCCTCAAATGACTTCTTTTTGTACGAAATTGGTACCTATAAATGTCCTTCCGGATACAGTTATGGTCCGGCTCTTCGTACCCACGATATTTTTCATTTTGTCATTTCTGGCAAAGGAAAACTCTATATCAACAACGAAATTCACGAAATCGGCCCCAAGCAGGGATTCTTGATTCCCGCCAATGTAACGGCCTATTACGAAGCAGACGAGGAAGACCCCTGGTCCTATTTTTGGCTACACTTAGGCGGCTCCCGTCTTTCCGAAATTTTTTACCATGCCGGCTTAAATGCAGACCAGCCGGTATTCACCTCCACGGATCACTCCCTGTTTTTCGAAGAACGCTTTGCAGAAATCTGTGACCACCAGGAGGAAGAACTTTTCTGTATTGGCAAAATCTATGAATTGGCCAATTACCTGGTACAACACTCTATCCATAAAGTGACCAACGAGGGAAACCTGCAGTTAAAGTATGTAAAAAAGACCATCAAATACATCCAGCTCAATTACTCCGAGCCCATACACATTGATGATATTGCCCATGCCTGCGGCCTCAATCGCAGCTACTTAAGCCGCTTATTCAAAGACGCCACCGGTAGCTCTGTGCAATCCTATTTAAAAACCTACCGTATGAAAATGGCTACCCAATTTATGAGGGAAACCACCCACAGCATTCAAGATATTTCCTTTGCTGTTGGATACAACGATATTTTTACTTTTTCCAAGGCATTTAAAAAGCACTATGGCATCTCTCCCTCTGAATTTCGTAAGCAACTTCAATAAGACAATGATTACAATCCACCCTATAAGACGATGATTACAATCCACCTTATAAAAAAAGAATGTCGCAAGCGACATTCTTTTACAAATCCTGAAATTGAAAACGATAATTCTGATATTCTACCACCTGATTGGTTTGTTTAAAAAATCCTCCCTTCGGCACATCCTCTTCATGGGGCAATTGGCAATCATAAACCTTATGTCCCTGATAAGCCGGCATCCGCATATCCGGCGGTGGATTTCCGGGAGCATGGGTAACCGGCAGTTCTCCGTCTAATATTTTCTCCACTGCTTCATAAAAAATATCAAACACCTCTGCCTCAAAAATACAAGGCCCGCCACACAGCGTAGTAAACTGTTCTCGCACCTGATACACCGGCTCCAATTTTTTCTTCCATTCCCCGACTGCATGATTAAAGCTTTTTCCCATAGGCATAAACTCATCTCCACTGAAGAAAAATCCATGGCTTTCATCCAAGATACCGATTCCATCTTCCGTATGCTCACCTATGGAGAAAATTTTTAATGTGCGCCCGCCAAGCGGAATCACATCTCCCGTCTTTACCACCTGTTTTTCATAGGACTGGGGGAAAAAATCCATTCCTCGAAAACTTTCATAGGGAATGGAAACCAAATTCACGGCTTCCTTTCCCATAAACGCCTTGTCAAAATAACAATTATTGGCACTGTGGTCAAAGTGATGATGGGTATTAATCACCCAAGGCACCGGCTTTCCACACAGTTCCTCCAAAAAGTTTCTAAGATTTCCTGCACCATACCCGGTATCAATCGCCACTCCCATTTCATCTCCCACCACAAGATAATGATAATCCCCGGAGCTCATAATTTGCCAAGTGGACTCATCCAATTGTGTCACTTCGTAATAGGGCGTATCCATGGAAGTATAACTTCCATCCTTATGCTTGATATAAATCTCTTTTTTCTCGGAAAAATCAACCAGCATACCTCTCCACTCCTTTTACTTTCTTTTTTGTTTAAATAACCACTCACGCAAAACTTCAATCTGATAAACGCTTTGCCAAGTATTTACATGATGCTCTCCACCATTGGAATGCCAACCATCTGCCACCGTCTCTAATTTCAGAGGGGTAAATATCACATTGGCATCCTCCCGTAAAATCTCTCGAAAAATTTCCCAATATTCCTGCTGAGACAAATGGTTTTCCATGACACGACGCACCACCTTGGCACCTGCTCGCTCCATATGCACACACATTTGATTCATCATAGGGAATGCTTTGGCATCTCCCTGGGAACAGATCATCCAAAGATTCTGTTTTTCCAAACCCGGAATACCTCTCTCATCCCACTGTCCAGCCACCAATAAAGACCCTGCAAATAAGTTCGGGTATCTTACGTTTAAAACAATGGATGACATACAGCCCATGGACTGTCCCGTGGTATAAATACGATTTTCATCTATGCTATAGGTCTCTATCACATAATCCAACGCCTGTTTTGCTTCCTCCAAACGCGGATCCACATTCCAATCATCATCTACAATCGGAGGGCCTTCAAACTGAGGCGCAAAAATAAAACTAGGATGTTTTTTCTGTTCTTCTTCCGTAGCCCAGATGGTAGCCCCGATTCCCTGGGTCAAAGTCAACCTGGTATCTTTTCCGCATACTGCTGCGTCATGAATAAATTGTATCAAAGGATACTTTTTCCCGGGATCATAATCTCTTGGAATAAACAAATTATATTTTTGTTTTCCATAAATTCCCTGTATAAATTGATCCGCCACTTCATCCACTACACGCCCGGAAACTGCAAACTCTTTCATCGGCGGAATTTCTTTTCCCGCTTTGGTGTAAATACTTATTTCTTGTTTTACCTGTATTTCCACCTCCCCCAGGTAAGCTTCCTGTCCCTGCCAGGGTTGCCCACTGTGAAAGATTTGTGCTTTCTCATCCTCCGGATTCAGAAAAATATGAACTTTACTGCCCTCGACTTTCGCCTCCAGTATCTCTCGATTCTTTACTACATATGCCTCTTGTAAAAGGTCCTCTTCTCGCAACTCCTCTTCATAATCCAGAAGTACCTCCGTGCACTTTTGGCCTGTTTCCGTCACTTCCGCAAGTGCCGTTACACGCATTTTCTCACCACCTTTTTCTATTTTCTACAAAATCAAATGCACTTCTCCTTCGGGCAAATTCGTCTCATTTTTTTGCCGCGTATAAGAAATCCTCTTTTGCATTCCATATACCCACCATGTCAAAAGACTACACAGCCCAATTCCCAGAGCCAGTATGCCTTCTTCCTTCCGATTGGCGGAGGTCAAATACCCATTGATTACCACCATTGCTGCTGTGGCCATTTGGCTTAGTGCTACCAAGAAAGCAAACAAGCGCATTCGCTTTTTCCCGGAAACGAATTCCCACCAGGTCATATTTCTTTTGGAACACAAATATCCTACAGTGGAAGCATCCAAAAGCACCAGACAAGGCAAGGAAAAAAATCCGGGAATGGAAACCAAAAAGGATTGATTTCCGGAAAAATGCGGCCGCGTCATCAAAAAGAGAAAAAGTACATTCATGGCAACGACCAAACAGAACGAAACAACCTTTCGTAATAGCCAATTTCTTCTACTTCCCTCTTCCACATACCAATCCTCTGTATATACGCGTTGAATGGTATATCCTCCGCGCGGCTTTTCCACTCGCACCTCTGTATATCCATGAAAATAATTGTGATAACGGCTGTTATGACGAAATCCGGTTTCTGCCGTTTCCCCCATACGTGCTTCTAATTTCCAATTGGACTTTACTCCATAAATATCATTTCCTACTTTTTTTGCCGTCTTAATCATTGATTTCTTTTACCCTGCAACAAGAAACAAAATGTCCCTTTTCCACTTCCACCAGTTCCTGCTTTTCCTTACACTTTTCACAAGCAAAAGGACAGCGTGCAGCAAATCGGCATCCCGGAGGTGGATTAATGGCAGAAGTAATCTCTCCTTTTAATTGCACTCTTTGCATCGGATGATCCAAGTCAATGGATGGAATCGCAGAAAGCAACGCTTTGGTGTAAGGATGCAACGGACGTAAAAACAAATCCTTCGAAGAAGCCGTTTCTACCAATTGTCCCAAATACATGACACAAATATCATCCGAAATATGTCTCACTACAGACAAATCATGGGTGACAAACATATAAGTCAGCTGCATTTTTTCCTGCAAGTCCATTAACAAATTCAAAACTTGGGCTTGAATCGATACATCCAACGCAGAAACCGGCTCATCACACATAATAAACTGTGGATTTAAAGCCAGTGCTCTGGCGATTCCTACACGTTGTCTTCTTCCACCATCCATTTCATGGGGATAAGCCAAACGCAAACGTTCTTCAATTCCAACCAAATCCATCAATTCCTCTGTACGGAGCGCAATCTCTGGTTTGGAAAAACGATGGGCTTCCTGCAAAGGTTCTTTGATCGTAGCTTCTACCGAAGATCTTGGATTTAAACTGGAATAAGGATCCTGAAAAATGATACTCACTTTTTCTCGTAATTTTCGAAGATCTTTTCCCTTCGCTTCTGTAATATCCTCTCCATCCAAACGCACCCTACCATCTGTGGCATCCAACAAACGAATAATGGTTCTCCCCAGTGTACTCTTTCCACACCCGGATTCCCCTACTACGCCCATGGTATGTCCTTTTTCAATGGAAAAGGTAATATCGTCCACCGCGTGATTCACTCCGGCACCTACGTTAAAATATTTTTTCAGATGTTCAACTTCTAGTAATGCCACGTGATTCTCCTCCTTCTTCCGCAAAATGGCAGCGTACAAAATGTCCGCTTTCCACTTCTATCATGTTCGGATTTTCCTTTGCCTTTCCGCATTGTCCTCCCTTCGGACATCGCGGACAGAATTTACATCCTTCCGGCAAATGGGTCGGATCCGGTGGTAATCCCTGAATTGGATTCAAACGTTTCGAATCATCATTTAATTTTGGCAAAGATCCAAATAACCCTAAGGTGTATGGATGACAGGGATTTCGGAAAATATGATTCTTTGTACCGCATTCCACAATTTCTCCTGCATAAATCACAGCCACCTGATTACAGGTCTCTGCCACAACTCCCAAATCATGGGTAATTAAAATCATAGAGGTATGGAATTTTTCCTTTAATTCATTGATCATTTCCAATACTTGGGCCTGAATCGTCACATCCAAGGCGGTAGTCGGTTCATCTGCCAACAACAATTCCGGATTGCAGGCCAAGGCCATGGCAATGACCACGCGCTGTTTCATCCCACCGGAAAACTGATGCGGATAATCATGAAAACGTAAGGAAGAAATTCCTACCATTTCCAACATCTCAATGGTTCTTTTTGTAGCCTCCTCTCTGGAAATATGATTGTGTTGCAAAACAACTTCATTTATTTGATCTCCTACACTCATCGTCGGATTTAAAGCCGTCATAGGATCCTGAAAAATCATAGCAATTTTATTTCCACGAATTTTTTGCATTTCTTTCTCCTGCAATTGCAGCAAATCCTGTCCTTCCAAAAAGACTTTTCCTTCTTTTATCTTTGCGGGAGGCGTTTGCAAAATTCGTAAAATTGCTTTTGCAATGGTGGTTTTCCCTGCACCGGTTTCCCCTACCAGCCCAATGGTCTCACCCCGTTTCAAATCAAAATCCACGCCATTGACTGCCTGCAGGATTTCTCCACCGGATGAATATTCCACCTTTAAATCACGAACTGATAAATAGGTCTCTTTCTTCTTTGTATCATTCACTTCTCTTTGGTCCCTTCTCCTACTTTTAATCCTTTAATCGCGGATCCATGGCATCTCGCAAGCCATCTCCAAACATATTGATTGCCAAAACCGTAATCAAGATAGCGATTCCCGGCCAAATCATCATATGTGGATACTTCATGATGTAATCTCTGGCTGCAGAACACATCGCACCCCACTCTGCTGCCGGAGGTTGAATACCAAGACCAATGTAAGACAGTCCTGCTGCTGACATCATGGTGGCACCAATCTGACCTGTAGTACCAACAATGGTGGGAGCAATAATATTCGGCATCATATGCTTATACATAATTTTCATTTTGGAACAGTTCATTGCCTTTGCGGCCTCCAAATATTCCATTTCTCGTTCCTTCAGTGCCATGGCACGGGTACCGCGAATGGACCCCGGAATGCCTCCCACCGTAAGAGCCAAAACCGTATATCCAAATCCGGATCCTAAGGAAGCGGAAATAATAATTGCCAGCAAAGTGGCAGGTATCGCCATCCACACATCACAAATTCTCATGACAATGTTATCCACTTGGCCACCAAAATACCCCACCATGGTTCCAAAAAAGACTCCAAAAAACATACCAATCACTGCACAAATCAAACCTAGAGACAAAGAATATCGACCTCCGTAAATAATACGGCTGAAAATATCTCTTCCCAAATTATCACACCCCATAATGTGTGCCGCATTCGGTGTCTGATTCAACGCGGAATAATCCATATAATTGGGATCATACGGTGCCACGAAAGGTGCAAAAATTGCAGCCAATGAAATAAGAATCAACACCAGCAAACCACCCATAGCCACCTTATTTTTTCTTAATCGACCAAGAATCTGGGAAGCCTGGGTTTGCTTTTTTCTTCTATTTGTTTTCCCCTGTTGCTCCTTCATGCTATTTGCCTCCCTTCTTAGAACCAAAATTCACATACTGCGCTTTGATTCTAGGATCCAGGTAGGCATAGAATAAATCTACCAACAACGTAATCACTGCGGAAAAAAGAGCCAGAATTAATACCGATCCACGGATGACCGGATAATCTCTACTGGTAACCCCGGTAAGTAGATACTGTCCAATACCCGGAAAACAGAATACCTGTTCAATTACCACCGTGCCACCTACTACCATGGCAAGTTGCATACCAAGCGCATTCACCACCGGGATTAAGGCGTTTGGTAACATATGTTTATAAATAACAACTCTCTCCGCCAAGCCCTTGGCTCTGGCGGTTGTAACAAAGTCTGCGCGAATGGTTTCCAACACTGCAGAACGCGTCATTCTGGCATTCATAGCGATTCCGGATAAGGAATTGGCGAGTACCGGCATCACCCAATAGCTGATTCCGCCCACGCCATAAGGTGGCAACCAACCCAGTTTTACAGAAAACAGCACCACCATCATCAGTGCCAGCCAAAACTGTGGAACCGAAATAAATACCATAGCCATAATCAAAAGACCCTGATCCTGAAAACTATTTCGATGAATCGCCGCATTGACTCCCAATGGAATTCCAATCACGATATTTAACAACATCGAAAGCAATCCCAACCCTAACGTTCTAGGCAATCTCGCTGCAAACTCAGAAATAACCGGCGTTCCATAAACATAAGATTCTCCAAAATCAAATCTGAAAAAGACATCTCTTAAATACGTACCTAACTGTACAAAAAAAGGTTTATCCAACCCCATAATCACTCGTTGTCTCTCAATATCTGCCTGTGTTGCTCCGGAACCCAGCACAATCTGTGCTGGATCTCCCGGAACAAACCACAGGATAATAAAAATCACTATAGCAACACATAACATAATCACAAACAGCCATAGGATTCTTTTTAGAATATATTTCCACATGGTTTTTTGCCTCACTTTTTATGTATTACTCTGAAAAACAGCACGCTCCCGGAAGGAAGGTAAGCTTATCTCCCTGGCATACATAAACGCAGTCGGAAGGAACAATGTTGTAATTGTTTCCGGCATAGATACCCATACAATATGCATTTTCTGCTGCCATTTCCCACCAAGCCTGCATATTTTCTGCAGTATGACCTTCTTCTGTATTGCAAAGATTTAATAAATCATTCCACTCATCATTTACAATATGTGTGGTTGTTTCTGCACCACTGGATGAATTGTTGTAAGAGAAATCATGTGCCCACGCCTGCACATTGTAATCCCCTGCCATCAGTCCAAAGTACATATCCCAAGCAGTCGGATCTGCAAGTGTGGTATTGCCGGTAGCTGCATCTACCTGTAATAATTCTGCATTGATACCAAAGGCTGCTAACTGTGCTGCAATGATTGTTGCAGTATCTGCAAATTCCGGATTTACCATGATAATTAAGCTTTCTCCATTGTAATCAGAAGCATCTAAATAGCTCTGTACCAATTCTGCATCTACGGCATCCTTAGAATTGTAATTATCCAAGGAAGCCCAATCTACCATGCTGTAATCACTGTAGTAATCATTGGCATATGCATATAGACGAGAATAAGCTCCGCCAAGTGCAGTAATAATTCCATCCTGATCCACTGCATTAAATACCGCTTTTCTCAGATTTTCATCTCCCATTGGAGACTGGTCACTACCATTGGCATCCAGATAATAAATGAATTTCTGAGAGTATGCCTGTACCTTTACAAGGTCTGCATATTTTCCACCTTCTACAAATTCCGTCAAGGAATCATAGGCCATATCCTGTACCATATCTACGCTTCCGGTTGCCACTGCATTTTCTCTCTGGGCATTTTCAGAAATAAACTGATAGGTCAAGGTGCGTACATTGGCCTGTTGTTCCTGATGACGAAGGCTCTCATCGGTCTGCCAGTAGTCATCATTCTTTTCCAATACCAAAGAAGATCCGGAACTGTAGCTCACAAATTTATATGGTCCGGTACCGGCCATATCATTTGCCAATTTCGAAGAAGAGGCATTGTAGGACTCCTCATCCACAATAAAGCAACGTGCAAAGAAATTATCAAACCATCCCAGATTTGCCTGCTCCTGCGAAAAGGTAAACTGTACTGTGGTATCATCTACTGCAGTCGCTTCTACAAAATCATCCCATCCGGAAGTGGTCTGATACTGGAACTGATAGTTGTAAGAAAATGCTACGTCATCTGCAGTCACTGCATTTCCATTGTGATCTGTAATGTAATCATAAATATAAACCGTATACACACCGGTTCCTTCCTCATGATCACACCCCGGTTCAAATTCCCCCTTGCTCTCATCTGCAAGTACTCCGTAGCGTTCCCCATCTGCGGTTACTTCGTAGAGCATTTCATAAACTTCATAATTCCCCGGTATGTCGTTGTTGGTCCCCCATGGCTCCAACGTGGTGGCTGCCTGCCATGCAATGGTGATGCTTTCACGTTCTACGGAATTGTCGATGTTGGACTTATCCGTCAAATCTGCGGAATTAGAAAGATCTGCCACCTCCTCCATGGCACTGTTTTTTTCCGTAGATTCCGAAACGGATCCCGTTGCACTGCTGTTTCCACAGGCAGTCATGCCGGCTGCTAAAGAAGCGGCCAAAAGTACTGATACTAGTTTCTTTTTCATTTTTCCTTCTCCTTCCCCGGTTTCTCCTATTTCCCCCGGTTGATAAAAACATCATAATTTTTCCCTCCCTTTCTTATCAAACTAAAAAAGCAATTTCTTTATTCATTTTTTGAATAAAGAAATTGCCCACAAAAACTAGTTCTCCAGTTGATTTTCTATCTTTTCATATAATTGCTTTGTTTCTTTTTCCGAGTTCCCGGCAAATGCATAAGTCTCCTGCTCCGTCCGGACACATATATAACCGTCTTGCGCCTCTTCTCCCAATAAGACATAGGCGCCTTCCATCTGTGTAAGAGAAGGTTCATAGGAGATTTCTTGGATCTCGGAAAGATAAATAAAAACCGGATCTTCTGTCCCACAAACCACACCGATTTTTTCCTGATCTACCCCAATGGTATAGCCACTGCTTTCCCCACTTTGGTAGTAATGAATTGTAAACAACACCATCAGAAAAAGCAAACATAATCCACTGATTCTTTTGGCATTCTTTCCATTCCCCATTTCTTTCCACCTCTCCTTTTTCCTAATCTATTCTTGCATCTCTTTCCATTTTGTGCATAATCTAATTATAGGAAGATTTATTCACATAATGCATAAAACTTTAGAGGTGAACCATGCTAGACATGATTATGTACCACAACGAAATGATCACCCTGTGTGAAACCGGGAATCTCTACGATGCGGCAGACAAACTTTTTATTTCCGAATCCAATTTGATCAAACACATGCGAAACTTAGAACATGCAGTGTCTCACAAGATTTTTCAGAAATGTGCCAATCATGTAGAACTTACGGAATTCGGTACCCTTTATTTGGCCTATGCGTATAAATACAAGGCCTTAGATCGCGAACTTTCTCAAAAAATTGCAGAATACGATTCTCGCAATCAATCCACCGTAAAAATTGCGGTATCGCGAAGCATGAACTGTGATCACATCGTCAACATGCTATCCGATCACTTTGTCAATCGATTTCCGCAATACTCCATTTCCCCCTGCGAATTTTCTCGCACCGTCAGTTTACCAAAGACTTTTGAAATGGGTTATGAGTTATCCTTTGCCATCAGTTCCGATACCGAAGACCCCAACTATCATACCTATCAATGGGCGACGGACCACTTAGTGGCCATTGTACCGGATAATCACCCCCTAGCCGGCCGCAGTTCCATAGCTTTATCCGAGCTGTCCGCCGATAAGTTTATTCTTTTCCCGGAAGGTTCTTTTTTAAATTACTATTCCATTTCCCTTTGCCATATGGCCGGATTTGAGCCTATGGTGGACTTCACCATTCATGGCACCAGGAACTTAATTGAGCTGGTGGATGCAGGACTGGGTGTTTCACTCACCACTTCCGGAGATATTCACACCACCAAAAAACAACACGTGGCCACAGTGGAAATCGACCCGGTTCCACAGATTTATTTAAACCTGTACTACCGCAAGGATATTCCACTTTCCAAGCCTGCGAAAGCCTTTTTAGACTTCGCAATCGACGTACATAAAAATCACAGCGACGCAATACCATATCAAGGACCGGAGGGTAACGTTGGAAACATCAATTTTATATGAATTTTTAGTATTAGAAGAAACAAACAGTTTTTCCAAGGCTGCCATGCAACTGCAAACCAGTCAGGCTAGCCTTTCCAGACATATCAAACAATTAGAAACCGAATATGGGGTACCCTTATTTGAGCGTACCACTCAAAAAATGCGCCTGACACCCTATGGAGAATCCTTAGTGGTATATGCCAGAAGCATCTTGGAAAAAGAGCGCTCTTTCAAACGAGACGTTGAAAAAATCCGCTTTCAAAGTTCCAATCATCTGGTAATCGGAAGTGTAGACTTCCCTTTTTATTACGGCATTACCTCCCATTTGGCGGGCTTTAAAAAAGAACACCCCAATGCCACCCTAGAGGTTGTCGTAAAAACCACAGATGACTTAATCCAAGCCCTAAGAGACGGTACCGTAGACGTAGCCTTTTTCCGAAACATCCAAGCTTCTGCAGAGGAATTTGAAGCTTTTCCTTATGCTAAGGATCAACTTTATATTGCCGTTCCTGCAGAACACCCTTTGGCAGACCTTTCCTCTGCCACCCTGGATGCTTTTTCTCAGGACAGATTTTATAAACGTTATAAAAAGAATTCCTTAATGGAACAACTTTTAAATCAGTTATTCACCCAAGCAGGATTCACCCCGAAAATCTCAGCAGGAGAAGCCGGTTGGGAGGATTCTGTCATCAACGATTTAAACTCCGTTTCCATTTGCACCGGTGGCCTCGCAGAAAACTTCCGTGGAAACCTTCACATCAAGGTACTTTCTTTGGAACCGACACAGGAAGTCAATCTCTACTTAGGCCGTTCTTTAGAAAACCCACCTTCCGAGATTGCTTCTCAATTTTTAGCATATGTAAAAGCCAGCTTACAATAAGCTGACTTTTCCTATTTTTATTCAATTTCTTCTGTCTCAATAATATAACTGACCGAACACTCCTGTTCCTCAAACGCACCGGAATAATTACGATTCTGTGTATCTGCAATGCGAAGAGCCCGCACCTGTTTTAGCAAATCCGTCAATTCCCCATCTGCCTTGCTTTCCAATTCATCAATTCCTTCCTCATTGTAGGTAGCAATCCCGGATGCATACGAAGATAACCCGCTGACCAGTGTGGCATATCCGCTTTCCAACTCACTACCGCTACTTACCAGCGTACTGCTGCCGCTTGCCAAAGTTGCCACTCCACTGGCAACACTTCCCACTCCTGCAGTATAGGTAGCAACGCCACTGGATAAACTCTGACTACCTGCAGTCAAAGTATCTACCCCTGACTTCAAATCAGACATGGAGGATGCCAAAGCAGCCGCCCCATTAATATAAGCCTCCAAAGCTGCCTTCGAGGTATCGTCTAATCCACTGCTTTCTACAAGTGCAATACAAGTGGCCTGATTATCCACCAAACTGGAAACATCCACTGCTGCCAAAGTACTCTGCAAGGTCTCCAAACCGGTTTGCAATCCGCTGGCTCCCTGGGCCAATGCGGTACTTCCTGCATTTAACGCATCCACCCCGGTTTTCAAATCGTTGATGCCGGTATTTAAGGCTTCCACCCCATCTACATACTGGCTCAAATACGTCTGAAACGTGGTGCTACCGCTATATAAAGAATTGGCTGCTTCTTCCAATTCATCGGTGGCATCTCCCAGTTCCAAAAGGGCATCCCGCATTTCTTCCAAATCCGTCAAATCATCTTCTTCCAAATCCGCTACCATACCATTCGTCAAAACCGTAGCCGTAAAATCCATAGAAAAATCTTCTACTTGCGCAGTAATCACGATTTCCTGTGGAAAATCCATATCCTCCATCTGGTTCAAATACTGATCCAGCCCCGGATAGACATAGCCCACTGCCACTGTTTCTCCGGACATTTGAATCAAATCTCCATTTTCCACTTCCACATCAGAAAAGACATCGTCCGACAAAAACGCCATACTCATGGCCATATAAGGCACAATGGTTTCGATGGATTCACCATCTACCTCCACATCCTGCACGGTTTGATTTTCATAGGAAAACGTCATCTTGAGTTTTCCGCTTTGTCCTGCTAATTCCTCCGGTGTTACGGTTTTCCCATCTAATTCGTAGGAAATCGTCATTGTCACCGGCAAATCCACATCCGATTCTCCTTCATAGGAAATTTCTTCACCTAAGTTCTCCCAATAGTAAATGCCTTCCTTTTCTACAAATTCTTCGTTGCCTTCTTTATTTTTGATATCGCTTAGATCTGATAAATCCTCTACCAAATCCGTACCGCTCACAGAGGACAAATTTACTTCCACAGAGGTACTTTCAATTACTCCGGTGGCGGATGCCTTTGCTGTCACCATCTCTGTTTTTTTACTTGGAATTCCGGAGGTTCCTGTGGCAGTAAAAACTTCCTCCACATCGGTAGAGCTGCTCTTTCCCACCGTAATCTCTTCCTGTTTCACTTCACCTACTGCCTGCCCCATTGGAAGTAGAAAAAAACCAGTGGCAAAAATTCCGCCTGCCACACCGGCTATCATTTGTACTTTTCTCTTTTTCTTCATAATTCTTCCTCACTACTCCACGTTCTTAAGCGCCAAATCCATCGGGATACTCTTAATCTTAAACAATTCCATAAACGCTACTACCCCATAGGATATTACTCCCAAAAGGTACATTTTTACATATAGCATCGTGCTGATTTCATAGGTAATCCACCCGGCGATAGATCTTAAAATGTAATAATTCCAAACCGCTTGAATCAACCAATATTCCATCGGAATGGTAATTGCCAAAAACAGTAACACCATAAAAGATGTTGGTAATACATAGAGCAAAAAGACCTCGCGGTTGTTGTAACCCAAAATCTTAATCATGGAAATAGATTGCATGTTTTTTTCAATGATCAGTTTGGACAATAAATAAATCAAAATGACAAATAAAATCACGGCAATCACATCCACCAGGTACATCATCGAACCCATGGATACATCCAACTGACGGGTAGTTTTTGTCAATGCTTCCAGATCAACGACACTTCCTATATACTCCTCATCAATATCCTCAATAGGGGTATTGGAAAAATATCCACAGAAAAAATCCTCCGGATAATCAAACATTGCATTTAAATATGCCATTGGCATAAATAAACAAATAGAACTATCGTAGTCGTTGATTTCCACTATTTGAAATTCATATGTGTCCTTACTGTATTTTTCCTTCAGCGAAAGGGTATCTCCCACCGCAAGGGAATGCTTCATGGCAAAGGCCGAAGAAACACAAACGTCCCCTTCCTCATAATCCGTAAAATCAATCGATACATAGGCACTGTCTTCTGTAATTCCATAAAGCACAACATCCTCTTCAATGGCGCCTTCCTTCATGGTACGCAAACTGTACACACTATATTTTTCTGCTGTCTCATTTTCTGTCTCTACTTCTTTTTCATAACGAAGCAGACTGAACATACTAAACAGCTTTTTATCCTCATCAAAAGCATCGGAAGGAACAGAGAGCATATACTGATAATTACAAAACATGGTGTTTTCAATATTTGCCTTATAATTTTCCAAAATATCCGGCAAAGCCATTCCGAAAAACAACAACAAATTGGCAAATAAAATGCCTACAAAAAGCACCACATAATTTGGCATGTTCTGAAAAATAACACGCAAACGGAATCTTGTAAAAAAAGGAATCCGCTTAGATAATTTCACACCTTTTTTCTTTCTTTTTCCACCTATATCCCGGCGCAAAAATGCAAGGGGACTAAATTTCAACTTCCGTTTTAAAACAAAAACATTCACCAAAAGCATGATGAAAAAAGGAACCACTGTGGTTTGCCAAAAAGCTGTCCCATTAAATGTAATCTCATACGTCGTCAAACTATAACTGCCCAAATACATATCGGCACAAAAATCTTTAAAATACGTATAACCGGCCACATTTCCCGCTGCCGCTCCCAATAACGTCACCACCAACGGGAGCAACAGATAATGACGCAACAACTCGCCTCTGGTATATCCGGAAGCCCTGAGGGTACCGATCACATTGGCTTCTTTTGTTATGGTATTTCCAGTGGTCACCGCAAAGACAAATGCTAAAATTAAAATGATAATATAAAGCAGCACCTGAATCATCGCCCGGTCGCCACCCATATCATCGCCGGTAAATTGAATGGCCTGATTTAAATAGCGTGGGACATAATCCTCCAGTACCGCTTCCTCTGAAATCAAATCCATCAAATCATCTGCCCACTCTTTTTCCTGTATCTCTGATTCCGGTGTTTCATCATAAAGCCAAGAATAGGAATAGGTCACATTTTTGTCTTCCAGCGCTGCGAACCCCTCTTCCGATACGGCCGCTACTCCAAACAAAATAGAATCAAACATACTATCGTTGTTGTTTTCAAACAAGCAGCTGTAATCCGGAAAAGCCACCAATCCTACAATGGTATAATCTATGCCGGATAGTTCCAACACATCTCCCACTTCATATTGGTTATTCACCGCAAACATACGGTCAAGCACGATTTCATTTTCCTGTTCCGGCAATCGTCCTTCCCATACACTTAAGGTATTTACTTCACTTCGATTTTTGAAAATACGAAGACGATGTTCCTCATCCAAGTATTCCGTAATGTAAAAATTTTCATATAAAGAAACGCCACCTGCCTCGATGGCTTTTATTTTTGTTTTGTTTAATTGTTTTTCTACCCGAAAATTGCCGTACTCAACCTGATAGGTTTCAAAGCTTCCTGTGTAAGCATTCATCAAACTGTCATCCGCAATCAAAAATCCGGATACCAATCCAATTAAAAAAACCAGCAAAACAAAGATCACAAGATACTTTCCGAATTCTTCTTTTAACTCTCGTGGTAGTCTCTTATATAAGGGATTTCTCATTGTTGTCACTTCCTACCATTCTAGATTCTCTGCTTTTACTTTTTCCGTATTTTCCATAATCTTTCGAATATTTCCATCACGAAGTTTGATGACATAATCTGCCATGTTCGCAATCGCATCGTTGTGGGTCACCATTATAATCGTATTTCCATAGGTTTGATTGACGGTCTCAATCAACTTTAGAATTTCAATAGACGTATGAAAATCCAATGCCCCTGTCGGTTCATCGCACAACAGAATATCCGGATTTTTAATAATTGCACGACCGATGGCCGTTCTCTGCTGCTGTCCTCCGGACAACTGATTGGGCAATTTGTTTTCATGTTCCTTTAGTCCAAGAACCTGCAACAATTCTTCCATATCCAGAGGCTTGTCTGATAAATAGGCCCCTACTTCAATATTTTCACGTACCGTCAAATTTGGAATCAAATTATACATCTGAAAAATATATCCCAAATGCTTTCTACGATAAGCCGTCAACTGCTTTTCCTTCATGGCTGACATTGCTTCTCCACGAATCCAAATATCGCCGCTATCTGCCTGATCAATTCCACCAATAATATTTAATAAGGTAGATTTTCCGGAACCGGAAGCCCCGAGCAACACACAAAACTTTCCTTCCTCTACATGAAAATCAATTCCCTTTAACACTTCCACACGGTTTTCATTCTCCCCGTAGGATTTTCGTATTTCTTTTAATTCCAAAAACATATTTTCACCAGCTTCATCAAGTATCCAAAAACCTTTCTCTAAAAAGAAAAAGAGTGAAACTAACCGCTGTTAGTTCACTCTAACTATCCCACTTTTTCCTCATATGGTCAATATATTTTTTCTTAAATTTCTATTTCCTTCGTAAATTGCTATTTCCTCATATTTTGATTTATATATTATTTTTTATATGATATACGAATTGCTCCATGACTTCGTCATTCCCGCAATTCTACAAATATTCGGAAACCGCGAATTTACTT